>DHTZ01000014.1 GCA_002408885.1 Lentisphaeria bacterium UBA5247
TCAATAACGATGATCGCGATCACAACCAGGAGTTCGATGAGCGTAAAAATTTTCGTTTTCATGGGAGGTACCTCCGGTTTTTTATCATTATCATTATAATTGTTCATTTCTTTCGAAATCATAGATTTTTATCATCAGTTCAGAGGCTTCGGCCAGCTTGCGGACTTCGTGCACCATCCGGTCGTGGGGCAACTGGCAGATCCGGCGGATGCCGCTGTTCAGGAAACGGTACAGCGTGGGGTCGAAAATATTGTAAGCCGCCGAGATGCGGGGAATTTCCTCGCTGAAGACGGAGTCGTAGCAGGATTTCAGGTCCAGCGACTTCGCCGCCGAGGATTTCCGGATCGGGATGCCGTATTGGGCCTGGCCGAGCCGGTCCTGGATTGGTTCGGACAGCGCTTCGGCCACGAGCTTGCGCGCGATATTGCGGTCGGTGCATTTCCGGCTGATGCAGAGGAGGTCGGCGGCCTGCAGGTTGATGTCGTTGCCGCCGGGGAAATGCGGCAGGTGCACGGCGCAGGCGTTGACGTTGCTGTTCAGGAGGCGCATCTGGTACAGCCCCTGACGGGCGGTGTGGAACATGGCGGCTTCGCCGTTGACGAACATTTTCAGGTAATCGTCGGCGCCGACTTCCACGCCGCCGAGCAGGTCGCGGAGCTTGATCAGGAAATCAAAGCCCTTCAAGCCTTTTTCCGTGCCGAACTCGGAGGTACAACGCGCGGGGTCGAAAAAACGGCCGCCGGAACGGAGAAACAAGCTGGCGAAGTTCTGGAGGCGGGGCGTCCAGTTGAAAATATGGGCCGGAGGCATCTGTTCCCGCAGGCGGAGCGCCGTTTCCATGAACTCCTCGGCGGTCCAGTGAGGACGCGGCAGCGGACAGTTGAAGCGCTTGAACAAATCGATGTTATAGAGAATCACCCGGGGTGAGAAGATGAACGGGATGCCGCACAGTTTGCCGTTCACGTAAAATTCCTTCATGACGTTCATGAAAAAATCGTCGCCGTCTCCGAACAGTTCCTCGAAAATATCCGACAAATCCAGATATTCGTCATAATGGCTCAGCAGGTAATGGCTGACCCGCAGTTCGGCAAACCCATACAGGAACTGGCGGCAGGCGCGGAAACCGAGTTTCGAAGATATGTCGTCCGCCAATTGATAAAGGATTTCCACGCGGTCGCCGCTGTAAAGCGAAAAATTATACGGTAAAGTCCGTTTTTGCCAGTCCTCGGCCACGTAGGTGCCGCTGCGCGATACGGCATTCAGCACGCCGCACTGGACCAGGCTCTCCACCACCGCCTGGACGTGGGTGAACGAGCTGTTCAGCTCTTTGGCGATCTTGCGGGCGCCGGGGAGCCGTTCACCGGTTTTTACCTGGCCGTTCTCGATCAGGTCCAGAATGTGGTTGCGGATTTGTACGTTTTTATCTTTCATTCCGTCTTTCCTTTAAACTGACCTTGTCAGTTATTAACATTATACAACGAAAAACTGACCGTGTCAATAGCCTGTTGGGATTTTTTATTCTAAATTCATGTATCGGCGTCAATACCGTGGCGATTGTCTGCTTGAGTGGAAGCGGTTGCAGCGCGTGGAGGGCTTAAGGCCGGCGTCCGGCCAGCCGGGCGAGGATGACGAGGTGGTGTTCGCCGGGCTGGTCGTGCCCGCAGCGCAGGATGTCGAAGCCGCCGCCGGTCAGGAGGCGCCGCGTGTCCGGTTCGGAGAGCGCCGCGTAGGTGAAGCGGACGCCCTGCATTGAGCCTTCGATGACGCCGTCCACGTCGCCGCCGGTGTAAAGCAGTATTCCGCCGGGGCGGAGCATGGCGGGCAGGCGGCGCAACAGGGGCGCGAGCTTGGCGTGGGGCAGGTGAAACAGCGAATCCCAGCACAAAATCCCGTCGAACGGGTGGCTCGGGACAAATTCGGAGGCGTCGGCGAGGACCCATTCGCCCCGCGGACAGCGTTTCCGGGCCGATTCGAGCAGGCGGGCGGAAACATCGACTCCGGTGACGGCAAAGCCGTTTTCCAGCAGGGGTTCGCTCCAGCGCCCGCCGCCGCAGCCGAGCTCGAGCACGTGTCCACCCGGCGGCAGGAGTTCCATCAAGGTTTCCAGATAGGGGCGTCCGTGTTCCGGCGGAGCCGCGCCGTCAAGCCAGTCGGCGATCCGGTCGTAGGCGGCGCCGGTTTCCTGCGGCGTCATGGCGGAGTCCGCCGGAATGTAGGACAGCTTGCTCATGGCTTACCGCGGCAGGGCGGCGGACAGGTCCTTCTGCGAATAGACGGTGCCGAGCCCTTTGCGGGGGCTTTGTTCATAGAGTTTGAGTGCCTCGGGCATCTTCTCCTGCAACCCCTCGATGCGGGTGGTTCCGTGCGGGTGGGTCGATACGTACTCCATCAGCTTGCTGCTTTCCTGATCGCCAAACTTGCGCCAGAACGCAATCGACTGCCGCGGGTCGTACCCGGCTTTCGCCATCAGGAGCAGTCCCACGTAATCCGCCTCGGATTCGTGCTTGCGGCTGAACGGCAGGAGCGCGCCGTATTGCGTGGCCGCGCCGTAGGCGACCATGACCGCTTCCGAGTCGGTCGCGGTGCTCAGCAATGCCGCGCCCAGCGTCTGAAGCAGGTTTTGCGACACCCGTTCGCCGCCGTGGCGGCAGATGGCATGGGCGATTTCGTGGCTGACCACCGTGGCCAGTTCCGCGTCGTTGGCGGTGTAACGGTAGAGCGCGGTGTAAACGCCGACCTTGCCGCCCGGCAAACAGTAGGCATTGGCGGTTTCCGAGTCGAACACCTTGAATTCCCAGTTGAAATCACTCCGCCCGGAGACCGCCGCAATCGCCCCGCCGACCCGCTTCAACGCATGGTTCAGGAACGGATCGGAGGAGACTTTTTCACTTTGCAGGACTTCGTTCCAGGCGTCGAGCCCCATCCGGGCTTCTTCGCTCTCGGAGGTGGCGAGGAACCGGGTACGGTCGCTGTAGGGGACGGTATGGCAGCCGGAAGCCAGGCATACCGTGATTCCCAAAAGCAGCAGGCGGAGGATGGTTTTCAACATAACGCGGGCCTCCGTGTCAACCGTCGGTGCGGAACGGCGACGCCGGGAAACCGGCGCCATTCCGCAGGTTTGCGCCTTCCGGGTTATCCGCCCAGGCGTAGCGGACCATGACCGGGAACAGGATTTCCGGGTTGCTGACCAGGACGGTGTCGCCCTCGACCGTCACCCGGGCGGGTTTGAACGCGCCGGAAGCGTCGGCGATGAAAAAGCCGCCGGTGCCGGACAGTCCCCCGTCGCAGCGTTTGAAATAAAGCCGGATGGCGTTGCCCTCAATCGTCATGCGCTGATAGACGGGGCCGCACGGGATGACGTCGTGTTTCCGGTAGGTATGATGCAAGGCCAGCGCGGCGAGGCGTTCCCCCACCGTTTTTTTGTCCTTCGGGTGGATGTCGGCGGCTTCGCCGCAGTCGATGGTCACGGCGGCGCCGCCGCCGAGGGCCCCCGACTTGTTCTGGGCTTCGCGGATGTACGCCCACTGACTGTTTTCCTGATAAGGCATGGGGGGGCGGAAGTTGGCCAACTGGACCTGATAGAACGGGAAACTGCCCTGTCCCCAGGCGCGCCGCCAGTCGTGGATCATGCTTTCCATCAGACCGCGGTAAGTGGGCCAGCGTCCGGCGTTGCTCTCGCCCTGATACCAGATGACGCCGCGGAGGGCGTAGGGCAGCAGCGGCCGGATTTTGTTTTCGAACAGCATATAGGGACTGTCTTTGACGCCGGGGCCGAGCGGGAGCAGCACCGGGCTTGCGGTTACATTGCCCATATTCAGTTCGGCTTCAAAACGCCATTCACCGGCCAGCGGCATGGCTTTGGCTGCGTCTTCCGCCGGGAAAATCCGCATGTTCGCCGCCGGCCCGATCATGCCGCCGTCGTAAAGGAACGAATACGCCCGCACGGCGATGACGTTGCGCCCCGGTTTGAGCGTTCCCGCCGGGATCGTGTATTCGCGCGGCCAGTTCCAGCAGGCGGTTTCGAACTTCTTGCCGGTGGCGCCGACCTCCACGCCGTTCACGTAAGTGATATCCTGTTTGTCGATGGCGCCGAGGTCGAGCCGCCATTCTTTGCCTGCCGGTTCGGCGGGGATATCGACGGTGCGGCGGAACCAGATGACGCCGTTGTAGTCCTCGCCCGCGCTTCTCCAGCTCTGGGGGAGTTCCATCGTGCGCCAGGAGGAATCGTTGAAATCTTGTTCGGCCCAGCCGTTTTTGACGCCGAGGTTTTCCGGCGTTTCGAGGCCCAGCGCCTTGACCAGATGCTGAATGACCATGAATTCCGGGTCGTGGAGGTCGCCGGTATCGACGTTTTCCCAGATTTCGTCTTTAAAAAGGCGGCTTTCGTAAGATTGGACCAGCGAAACCATCGCGGGGTTCGTCATCAGCGATTCGCGGCTGTTCCAGGCTTCGGCGATGCTGCCGCCCCAGGAGGAATGGATGATGCCGACGCTGACGCCGAGATCGGCGTGGAGCCGCCGGGCGAAATGAAACGCCGCCGCCGAGAACGTCTTGGCCGTCTCGGGCGTCGCCGGGACCCATTCTCCCTTGAAATTATCCACGCCCCCGATTCGCGTGGCGTGCGGCACCGTGATCATGCGGATTTCCGGGACTCCGGCGTTTTGGATTGATTCATTGTCGCCGGTGGCGCCCAGGTTCATTTCCATGTTGGACTGGCCGGAGGCGAGCCAGACTTCGCCGATCATGATGTCGCCGACGGTGACGGTTTCGCCGCTGTTCAGGTTCCGCACGTTCAGTTCGTGGGGGCCGCCGGCGGGCATGACTTTCAGGCGGAGCAGGAATTTGCCGTCCGTGGAGGCCATGACTCTGGCTTTTTCGCCGGCCAGGGTGCATTCGATCATGGTTTGGGGTTCCGTCCATCCCCAGACGGGGATCGAAATTCCGCTTTGCAGGACGGCGTGCCTGCCGAACAGCGCTGATAACTTCAACATAATTTATTCCTTAATATTACCGCAAGTCAGGATGCAGCGGCGAAACGCTGCCCGCTCACAGAGCGGAATCTTTTATTTTGCCCTGCGGCAACGTGCCGCCGCGAAAATTCTTTATTTAATATAATACGGAATCGGAATTAGTCACCCGGAATGAGAAAAAATCGCGCTTTTTTGCGTTTGCCGCCCGTCCGTGCCGGGTTGACAATTCCGGATAAGCGGGGTATTTTAAGGAATGATGAAAAAGCACGCCGTACATATTCAGGAAAAGGCGTCCGCCATTACCGGCTGCAACGTCGGGCCGTATCCTCTGCACAAATTCAACGTCAGCCCCGAGCCGCCGACGGAGTTTCCCCTCCGGCTGCTGGCCGCCGGCGACGACGAATGGGTCGCCGGGTGCTGGCGCAGGCGGAGCCGGTCCAATACGTTTGCGGTGGAATTTGTCTGCGGCGGAGTGTTTCATTACACCCAGAACGGACGGCAGTATGACGTTGTTCCCGGCGAAGCGTTTCTCGTCCACCTCGGCGCGGACAACGAAATGAGCACCGACGCCCCCGCCGTCAAAAAGACCATGATCATGAATGGCCATGCTCTGTCCGCGATCCTGCGCCAGCTCGGACTGGATTCCGCCGATGTGGTCAAGGTCGCCCGCGCCGGAAGATTCGCCGCCTTATTTGATCGCGCGCGCGATGCCTGCGGCGGCGGCCCCGGGCGGGTCCAGGAGGCTTCGGCGTTGGGTTATCAGGCGCTGCTGGAGTTGGCGGAGGAGCATTCGAACCGGAAATTTCCGGCCGTTCTGAACGACCTGGTCCGTTATATGCAGGAGCATCTGGGCGAACCGCTGACGATGGAAACCTTGTGCGGACAGAGCGGGATGAGCCGGGCCGCGTTGCACCGGATGTTCGTCCAGCACATGGAGTGCGCGCCGGTCGAATTTCTGTTGCGCCAGCGGATCGCCCGGGCGCGGGAGCTGCTGGTGTGCCCGTGGTATTCGATCAAGGAGGTCGCGGAACTGACCGGCTATTCGAATCAGCTATATTTCTCGGCGGAGTTCAAAAAACGCTGCGGAGTTTCGCCGAAGGCCTTCCGGAAAGGCTCCTGACGGAGATGTTTCCGGGATTTCGAGCGGAGTTGCTATTTTTTGCCGCGATTTGTCAATAGCGGATGTTGAAGAATACCGCAGGAGCGTTTATATTACCGTTCAGGTTTAATCTGGAATCGTAAATCCTTTGGAAAGGCAGGAATTATGAAAATTTTTTTGGCTGTACTGATATTGACGGCGTCGATGGCGGGGAGCATCCATGCTCAGGAGAACGCGGTGATGCGTCTGGAAAGCGCCAAGCCCCGCGAAACCGCCGCGGGCGCTTATGATACTTCGATGAACGGCGGATTCAACGACAATTTCCGGCAATTCGGCTGGGGACTGCTGATGTATGTCCCGAACCGGGTCTGCGACGTGCTGGACCTCCTGACCCTCCGGATCGGCGCGGGCCCGAAACTCGGCGCGGGCGTTCAGGTGACGGAATTTTTCCAGTTCAAGGGTGAAACGGGCGAGAGCGGATTTTTCGGCCTCGGCTTTGACCGCCAGTGGGGCGGCGGCGTCTACAACGGCTTCAGCTACGGCCTGCTGTGGTTCGACCGCGACAACTATGGGATCGTCGATGGAATCGGCTGGCAGCGCGATTATGAATTGGTTGACCGCGCCATGCGGATCCCGTCGCTGTCGGAGGAGCGTTACAAATCCCGCGACATCGATCCGTGGGCCATCGGAGTCAATTTTTCGCTGCTTATCGACCTTGACGTGAAGGTCCATCTGGCGGCGATTCCGGACCTGCTGCTCGGTATTCTGATGTTCGACCCGGATCACGATGATTTTTAAGTCGAAGCTGAACTGAAATGCTGCGTGAAGAGAAGAATCTCAATCCGATCTGGGGCGCCCTGTTGCTTGCAGGCGTGTTCCTGATCCTCTATTCGCCCCTGCAGCTGCACGAAAGGGAACTGTACTGGCAGGAGGGCTACTATGCCGCCCAGGCGCTGGAAATGCCCAACCTGCTGCCGATTACGGTGGTGCATGGCGAAGTCATCAGCAATTCGTTTCCGCTTTACCCCTGGCTGGCCTCGCTGTTGATCAAAATCCCCGGCATGCCGATGGAGCTGGCCTTGCGCGGCATTTCGGTGCTGGCGCTGGCGGTGCTGGCGTTTATCGTCTGGCGGGCCGCCCGGAGCGCGGGCGGGGTGGCGGCCGCGCTGACCGCCGTGGCCATGCTGATCAGTTGCAATATCACGCTGGACAAAGTGCCGGAGGGGTATCCGGTGACGCTGATGGTGATTTTCCTGCTGTCGGGCTGGTTGATCTGGTTTGAGCTTGGGTTCGGGCGCGGGGACTGGAACCACGCATGGATGGCGGCGATGTTTTTCGGCGGGCTGGCGTTTTATACGGGCGGATTTCAGGCGCTGTTTTATTTTCTGGTGCCGTTTGTGTTCATGCGGCGGCCGTTGAGCATCTGGCGGAAAATCAACTACTCGGGATTCTGGATCGGGCTGGGACTGCTGCTCTGTTTCGTCCTGCTGTGGGGGATTCCGTATATTATCCTGTCGGACAAACTGCCGTTCACCTCGCTGCCGGTCATGGAACAGCTGGGCAAATACACCAACCATCTGATTGAGTTTCCGATGGACCTGGTCCTGCGGACGATGCCGTGGACGATTCTGGCCTGGGCTCCGTTCTGCGTGGCGCTGTTCCGGCTGGATTCGACGCCGATTTTCAGCCGTTTTCTGCGGACGATTGTCATTTCCCTGTTGTTCGTCATCTGGCTGAACCCGCTGGCGGAGCCGCGCGACCTGATCATCCTGATCCCCCCGGTGTCGATCCTGACCGGGCTTAACTACTGGATTATGACCCGGCGTTACGGGGACCGCCTGATCCGGATCATGATGGTTCCGGCATGGCTGCTGATCATTCCCGCCGCGATCATCGTGATGTTTTATTTTATCCCGGAAAACTGGGGCTTGCAGTACCTGCGGCTTGAATACGGCGTGGATTTCCGGGGCGACCTGATGCATCGGGCGATCGGTGTGGCCTGTGCCGCCGCGATGATCCTGATTTCGTTTTATCTGGTGGTGGGCGGGCGCCAGCGTCCGCTGTGGGTGTGGATTTTGCTGCTGACGAGTTGTTTTTCGCTGTTTTCGTGGAGTCTGATGACGCCTTACCGCGCGCAGGAGGCCCCCAAGCGGATCATGGGCGAGGAAATGCGCCGGGCGCTTGACCGCGAGGAAGTGTCCGCCGATGAAATCATTTACAAGTCGCGGATTCTCGACTTGTACAACGAGTGCTATTATATGGGCGGGCATGTCCGCAAGATATCGTCGCTGACCGAGCTTCCGGTCGACCGGAAAACCGTCTACCTGATCAGTACCGAATTTCCGCAGATGCCCGAGCGGCGCTGGCGCAACCTGCTGCCGGAGCGCATGGAATACCGCAACAAACGGCTTTGCCTTTACCAGGGAACCCTGACCGATGACCAAACCCCTTAAACCGATTCTTGCCGGGCTGAAGCCCGATGACTTGAAAGACCTGGTGCGCGAGGCCGGCGAGGCCCCGTTCCGGGCGGGCCAGCTGGCCGAATGGATTTACCGCCGTCAGATCACCGACCCCGCTCAAATGACGAATCTGCCGCGTCCGCTGAAAGAATACCTCGGGGAAAACACCCTGACCTGTTCCTCGTCCGTGAGCGCCACGTTCGCCTCCGCCGACGGCACCGAGAAATTGCTGCTCCGCCTCCACGACGGCGAATGCGTGGAAATGGTCCTGATCCCGTCCCCGGACCGCGTGACGTTCTGCCTGAGTACCCAGGTCGGCTGTCCGGTTCAGTGCCGTTTCTGCGCCAGCGGCGCGGAGGGGCTGGTGCGGAATCTGGAGGCCGGGGAGATGGTGGAGCAACTGTATCACGGCGCGCGGCAGTTGCAGCGGCTGCCGGACAATGTTGTTTTTATGGGGATCGGCGAGGGGCTGTTGAATTTCGACCAGTTGGCGGCCGCCCTCGAGATCATGACCGAACCGGAAATGGTCGGCATGTCGCCGCGCCGGATCACGGTTTCGACCAGCGGCTATGTGCCGGGGATTCGCCGCCTGGCGGATTTCGGACGGCCTTTTACGCTGGCGGTGTCGCTGCATGCGGTGGACGACGATACGCGGGCGGCGATCATACCGGGGCATCTCCGGTTCGGCATCCGGGAGATTCTGGAGGCCTGTACGTATTACCGGGAAAAAATCGGGCGGATGGTCACGCTCGAATACACGCTCCTGGCCGATGTCAACGACAGCGAGCGGGAAGCCGAAAAACTGGCGACGATCGCCAAGAAACAGCACGCGAAGGTGAACCTGATCCCGTACAACGCGGTGTCGGAGGAGTTCAAGCGCCCCTCGAAAAAGGCGATCATGAATTTTTTCAACAAGCTGGAACAATGCGGCGCCAGCGTTACCCTGCGGCACGAAAAGGGGGCGGACAGCAACGCCGCCTGCGGCCAGTTAAGGTTAAAACGTAAAAAAGAATTGTAATATCGCCCGGGACGGTTTATATTACCCGAGCATGCAACGAATTAATTTTGAGGTGACACATCATGAAGCATTTACTGCTGATCTTCGGCGCGGCCGCCCTGGCGTTTCTCTGCGGCTGCGACAGCTTGAAAGTCGATGAAAACGAAGAGGATTTCGATAATAAAGGCGATAAAGCCAATTCTTCTATTTTCAGCAAAAAAGAACCGCGCTACGTCATCAGTTTTCACGAAATCATCAAATATCCCCGCGCCAGCGACATCGAAAAGCCGATCAATACGCTGGACGGCAAAAAAGTCTATATCAACATCAATCAGTTCGTCCACTCCAGCGACATCATGGATGCGCGGCTGATCAAGCTGCCGAATAACGAAAACTATTACAATATCCGGCTGAAATTCTCCAGTTCCGGGGCGCTCCGCTGGCACTCGATGGCCATCAATTTCAAGGGGCGCGAAGTTGCCATGCTTCTGGATGGCCAGTATTTGACCTCGCTGATCGCCCAGCCGCTGGAAGACGACGAGGACGAATGGGTCGTGATCCGCGGGCCGTTCGACTCGGTCACCGCGCGCGGCATCCAGCGCAACGCAGCCCGGAACTTCAGCATTTTCACTCCGGACCCGAACCGGCTTTTCTAACGTGCTGAACTATCTGGTCAAACGGTTTGCCCTGGCCCTGCTCACCATCACGGTTATCATGACCGTGAGTTACGTCCTGCTCCGTTTGGCCCCCGGCGATCCCGCCCGGAGCAGCCTGATGGGCGAAACCGGCGGCGACAACATGTCCTCCGAAAACAACGCCCTGGCCCGGAACACCGCCCTGCGCGAAAAACTGTATCTGGACAAACCGATTGCCGTGGGGCTGTTCCATTGGTTTGCGGCGGTGGTCACGCGGGGGGATTTCGGCGATTCGGCGGTGGTCGATGCGGGGCGCCCGGTCACGCAGGTGATTCTGGAGCGGCTCCCGGTGACGCTGAAACTGAATTTCTGGGCGGTGCTGATCACCTATCTGCTGGCGATTCCGATCGGTATTTACGCCGCGGTTTCTCCGGACGGTTCATTCGACCGGTTGACCACGATTGTGCTCTTTTTTCTGTATTCCCTGCCGGTGATCTGGGTGGCGCTGCTGCTTCAAGCGACCTTGTGCGAAGGCGGGTTGTGGCCGCTGCTCCCGCTGAAGGGAATGGCGGCCGGACCTTATACCGGCATGAGTTCGTGGGAAATTCTCTGGGATTCGACCCGGCATTATGTCCTGCCGGTATGCTGCCTGAGCTACGCCGGGTTCACCGGCCTGTCGCGCTATGCGCGCAGCAGTATGCTGGAAGTGGTGAATCAGGACTACATCCGTACCGCCAGGGCCAAGGGCGTGGCGGAACACGTCGTTCTGTTCAAACACGCTCTGCGCAATGCGCTGATCACGCTGATCACGCTGTTCGCGGGGCTTCTGCCGGGGCTGGTGGCGGGAAGCATCATCGTCGAATACGTCTTCAATATCAACGGCATGGGGTCGTTGTCTCTGCTGGCGCTGAACAGCCGTGATTATCCGTTGCAGATGGCGCTGTTCTGCTTTGGCGGACTGCTGACGCTGGGGGGAATCCTGCTGGCGGACATCCTCTATGTGCTGGCCGACCCGCGGATCACCTTCAAATCCCGTTCATGACGGTTCGCCGCCGTCGCGGCAGCGGCCCGGCGTGGCGCCGTGAAAACGTTTGAATTCCCGGATGAAATGACGGTCGCTTTTAAAACCGCACAAACCGGCAACTTCTTTGATGCTTAACGCGGTCTGCCGCAACAGCAGTGCCGCGCGTTCCAGCCGGAACCGCTTGACGGTATTCAGGAAATCCATCCCCCGGAATTCCATGAAAAGCCGGGAAAGATGCGACTCCGTCACCCCCGCCGCCCGCGCCGTTCTTCGGCGGGAGAGTTCTCCCGGCAGGTTTTCAAGGATGAATTCCAGCGCCCTGCTGTACGTGCGGTAAGCCTTGCCGTGGGCGGCCGGGATATCGTCCTCAAGCTCGAGGATGCTCCATTGGATCAACGTCGTCGCCAGGTTCAGCCGGACCGCGTCGAACCGCGCGGACGGCGACAGGGCGTTCAGCCCCCGGATGATCTGCATACCCTCGGCCCGGACCGGCGATCTGGTGTGATACCAGAAGTTTATGTTGTTCCGGTGGCGGAGGTAGCGGATATAGTGGTCCCGGAAAATGATCTGGATGTGTTCGCCCCCCTGTATGCCGGAGGGGGCGAGGTAACAGTTCGGCGGCACCGTCAGCAGCCCGCCGTCGTTCAGGGGGGCGGTCCGGTAGTCGCCGTTGTAATAGCCCGGTTCGAAAGGCCCGCGCAACCCGATGACCAGCCGGAACCACGGTTGCGGTCCTTTTTGGCTGTCCGTGCAGAATACCGGAGGCATGGCGGAAGCGGCGAGCCTGCCGCCATGCCGCGCCAACCCGTCCCGGAGTGCCTCCAGAAAGAATGTTTTGTCCGTACTGTTTTCCATAATCGAAAAAATGCAACATCTGGTGCATTAATCATATATACAGCCAATTTACAGAAAAGTCAAAAGGGAGTATAATATTATAGCAAAGAAAACCGGCGGAATGAGCCGGAGCGAAACAGAAAGGTGAAAAAAAATGATCGAAATTCTCGAAAACGGCATCGCGATTTCCAGGCCGGACCAGATGTACGGCTGGCCGGGCATCACCCGCGCCGCCAACGGCGATATCCTGATTGCCGCGTCGGAACGGAAATTCCATGTCTGCCCGTTCGGGCGCGAAGTCGTTGTGCGTTCCGCGGACAACGGCCGCAGTTGGTCGCTTCCGCAGGAAGTCTATGACAGTGAACTGGATGACCGTGACGCCAACCTGCTGACCATGCCGGACGGCACGATCATTTTGAGCTGGTTCACTTCCACGGCGTTTGCCGGGGAACCGTGGGAGGGACGCACGGCGCGCGTGACGGAGCGGATGCGGGACGAGCTGATCGGGTCATGGTTCATCCGGTCATCCGACCACGGCAAAACCTGGGAGAAACAGGCGCGGCGGATGCCGACGGGGATGCATATCTCCCCGGTCCTGCTTTCGGACGGTTCGCTGATTTCGATCGGGTTCGAAGACCGGTTGATGGAGAAGCGCCGGCTCTGCGCTTACAAGTCATTCGACGGCGGAGAAACCTGGACGGAGGCCGCGAAGATCGGCGACGAATCCATGATGCTCAACGAAAACCATGTTCTCGATGTCGGCAACGGCCGGTTGATCGGGCTGTTCCGCAAATGCAACGACTGTTTACGACAGGCGGTTTCCGACGATTACGGACAGACGTGGAGTACGCCGGAGCCCACCGGCATCAAAGGTTATCCGGCGCAGATGATCAAACTGCACAACGGCGATATCCTGTGTGTCTACGGGCATCGCTGGCAGCCGTACAGTATCCGCGGCGTGTTGTCGCACGACAACGGCACGAGCTGGGATATTGAAAATACGTTTACGATTTACGAATGGGAGGATAAGCCGGACATGGGATATCCGTCCAGCCTGGAAATCGAACCGGGCGAAATCCTGACGGTGTTCTATTGTTCCCGGCGCGGAGTAGTTCCCTGGCATGAAGCCGTTCAGCCGGAGGGAATCCTTTATACGCGCTACCGTTTGAAGATATAATCCGGCATCCGTACAACGATGAAACGCTGGCGGGCAGCGTTTCGCCGCTGCACCGCGCCCGGGCACAGCCCGGTGCGGTAAAGAACTTCGCGGCGGCACGTTGCCGCACGCGGTCCAGCGCGCGGAATGCGCTGGTCGCCCGTAGGGCGAAATTGAAATTACGCCCTGCGGGGGCAGGTATTTTACGGCATCAACTGTTTTTCAGGGATTCCTTGGAGCTTTTGCGGCGTTTGCGTTCAAGCTCGGTCAGGTAGAGTTTACGCAGGCGCATACTTTTCGGCGTGATTTCGACCAGTTCGTCTTCTTCGATGTATTCCAGCGCCTGTTCAAGCGACAGCTTGCGCGCCGGAGCGATTTTCATATTGCGGTCGGAACCGGAGGCGCGCATGTTGGTCAACTGCTTGGCCCGCTGGATGTTGACCACAATGTCGCCTTCCTTGCAATGCTCGCCGATGATCATGCCTTCGTAGCATTCGTCGTTCGGCTCGATAAAGAAGAAACCGCGCTGCTGGAGCCCGTCGATGGCGTAAGCCACCGCTTTGCCCTGTCCGGCGCTGACGATGGACCCGGCCAACCGGCGCGGGATGTCGCCGCGCATGGGCTCGTAACCGATGAAACGGTGCGACACGATGGCTTCGCCCGTGCTCAACGTCAAGGCCCGGCTGCGGAACCCGATCAGGCCCCGGGTCGGGATCTTGAATTCGATGAGCTGGCGGTTGCCGCGGGCTTCCATGTTGACCATTTCGCCCTGGCGCTGACCGGCAAGTTCGATGATTTTGCCCGCGTATTCGTCCGGCACGTCAACCGAGAGCATTTCAATCGGTTCATGGGTCTTGCCGTTGATCTCTTTGCAGATGACCTGCGGCGGCGCCACGGCCATTTCGTAGCCTTCGCGGCGCATGGTTTCGACCAGGATCGAGAGATGCAGAACGCCGCGTCCGCTGATTTTGAAACTTTCGCCGCTGCCGGCGGGGCCTTCTTCGACCCGCAGGGCGACGTCTTTTTCCATCTCTTTGAACAGACGTTCGCGCAGATGGCGGCTGCTGACATATTTGCCTTCGCGTCCGTAGAACGGTGAATCGTTGACGCGGAATGTCATGGAAAGGGTCGGCTCGTCCACCGTGATCGGCGGCATGGCGTCGGGATGCTCGGCGTCGGCGATGGTGTCGCCGATGTCGATATTTTCCACGCCGACGATGGCGCAGAGGTCGCCGCATTGCACCGAATCGGCTTCTTCGCGGCTCAGGCCTTCAAACGTAAAAAGCTGCTTCACGGAAACCGGCCGTACCGAGCCGTTGCGCTTGATGATGACCAGCGGGCGGTTCAGCGACATGGTGCCGCGATGAACCCGGCCGATGCCGATCCGCCCGACATAATCGGAATAATCAAGCGTGGTGATCTGCATTTGAATGGGGCCTTCGAGGGTGGGCGGCTCCGGAATATGCTGAATGACCGCGTCCATCAGGGGCATGATGGAATCGCGGGGGTCGCTTTCGAGGTCGCAGACGGCCCAGCCGTCGCGTCCGCTGGCATAAAGAACGGGGAAATCGAGCTGGTTGTCGTCGGCGTTCAGTTCGCAGAACAGGTCGAACACTTTGCCCAGGACCACTTTCGGGCGGGCGTCGGGCTTATCGATTTTGTTGACGACGACGATGGGTTTCAGCTTCAACTGCAAGGCTTTGTCGAGGACGAAGCGGGTCTGCGGCATGGGGCCTTCGGCGGAGTCCACCAGCAGCAACACGCCGTCGGCGAGGTTCAGGACGCGCTCGACCTGTCCGCCGAAGTCGCTGTGTCCGGGGGTGTCGATGACGTTGATTTTGATGCCCTGATAGCGGATGCTGATGTTTTTCGAGAGGATGGTGATGCCGCGTTCGCGCTCCAGGTCGTTGTTGTCCAGGAAGCACTCGTGCATTTCCTGATTTTCGCGGAACATTTTGGACTGCATCATGATTTTGTCTACCATGGTGGTCTTGCCGTGGTCGACGTGTGCGATAATCGCGATATTTCTGATTTGTTTCATAGAACCCGTTTGGTGAAAATTCAAACAAGCCCATACTATAGCATCGAAACCGGAGCTTGTATAGTCCGGTAAGCGCGAAGAACATAAAAAAAATAAAAAAAATCGAAGAACCTGCCCGGCCGCCGGGCAAATTCAACGACGGCGGGAGTTCTGGGCGGAGTTGCAGATTTTCAACACCAGTTGCTCGAGTACCATGCGCGGTTCGCCGGTGCCGGAGACCAGCGCGCGGTTCGCCAGCAGAATCTGCTCGAGGATTCCCGCCAGCTCCGGCGGCGAAAACGACAGCGCCTTTTTGCACAGCATATAAGCGCGGAACGGATGGAGCCCCGCCAGGTAGTTCCCCGGATAGTCCTCCTTGCGGATGGAGTCGAAAAAGCCTTTTCCGACATTGTTCTGCACGCCGAGCTCCGCCGCCGCGCAACGGGTTTTGATCAGCTCCTGAAAGCCCCTCACCGCGCTTGACAGCAGGTTCAGCTCCATGCCGCTGCCGCCTTCGCGCTGCGACTTCATCTGTTCGATCAGGGTGTCGATCAGCTCCAGCGCCCCGGCCGTGTTGCGGTCGAGGAGCGCGTTGCTGAACTCGTAGCCCAGCGCTTCCGGGGTGTGGCTGCATACCGCGCGGCAATCCGCGATGGCGATGTTTTCGCGGTCGCCCACGTAACAAGCCACCTTTTCGATCTCATTGATCAGCCGTCCGGTGTCGGTGCCGGCGGCGGCGGACAGGAATTCGACGGAGCGGAAATCGATTTTTTTGCCGAGTTTTGCGCAGATAGCCTGAATCCGTTCCGTCTGGCTTTCGGTGTAGCCTTTTTTATCCTTGTCCTCCAGGCGTGTTTTTTTGAAAAACTCGATTTTCGCGCCGGGGATGGCTTTGCACGTTTTGAAGAAGGTCTTGCGCTGGTCGATGCCCAAGCCGTCCACCACCAGCGTTATGTCTTCCGGCAATCCCTGCTTCAAGAACGCGGTCAGTTCCTCCGCCGCCGCGCCGAGCGGGGTTTTTGCCCCGGCTTCCTGGAGTTTATCGAAATAATTGAAATGCTTCAGCCAGATTTTCTTGTCCGCCGTCAGAAATGGCGGCGTCCGCAGGGCGTTAAGCAGTTCGGCGACGATATGCTCCGGCTTGCGGTCCCGGCTTTCCTCGGTGTCCCCGGCAATGGTTTCAAGCTCGGGGCATTGCTCCGGCTCGGTGCCGCAGAGACTGACCATGAGCTCGCGCGTGGCGGTTTTCATCGCCATGTCGTCGTCGCCGCTGAATAGATAAAACGCGCCCATCTCAGTCCACGCCGGGGATGAAGCTTTCCTTGCCGGTGAAAGAAGCGATGGTTTCGGTCAGGATCGCGATGGCGCCTCCCACGTCGCGCAAATCGCAGATTTCCACCGGGGAGTGCATGTAGCGGTTCGGAATACTGATCAGCGCGGTGGCTACTCCGGCGCGCGACAACTGAATCTGGGCGGTGTCGGTGCCGCCGCTGGCGCGGTGCGCCACGGTTTCCTGATATTTGATCTTGCGTTTGTCGGCGATTTTGCGCATGTGGCGGCCGAGGACGATGTTGTTGTCGGCGCTGTTGGTGAGTTCGGGGCCCGCGCCGAGCTTGATTTCGCCCAGCAGTTTTTTCTGTACGTCCGGGATGTCGGTGGTGAAGCCGACGTCGACGGCGAAGCCGACCTGCGGCGCCACGGCGAAACTGCTGGTGATCGCGCCGCGCAGTCCGAGTTCCTCCTGCACGGTGCCGACGCAGTAGACGCCGACTTTTACCTTGCGTTTGGAGAGTTCGCGCAGGGTTTCGGCGACGACGAACGCGCCGATTTTGTCATCCATCCCCTTGGACATGATCCGGTAATCCCCGAAGCGCTTGAAATTGCTCGGAAACGCCACCGGGTCGCCGACTTTCACCAGCTTGGCGGCTTCTTCGCGGTCGGCCGCGCCGATGTCGATCCAGAGGTCGCTCAGTTCCGGCGGGGTTTCGCGTTCTTTCGGCGAACAGAGGTGGATCGGCTTCTTGCCGATGACTCCGCGGAGGCGCCCGGCTGCCGTGAGCACTTCGACTTCCAGTCCCGGAATGGTCAGTTTGTCGATGCCGCCGTTGGCGCGGAAATAAAGCAATCCTTCCTCGGAGATATAAACCACCTGAAATCCGATTTCATCATAATGCCCCGCCAGCATGACCCGGAATTCCGCTTTCGGGTTCAGCACGCCGAAGGTGCTGCCCATGACGTCGGTATAGGTTTCGTCGGCAAATTTGCTCAGGTATTCGCGGTAGGCGCGGGCGGTTTCGATTTCATAACCGGACGGACCGGAACAGAGCATCAGCTTTTCCAGAAATTTCAGGCTTGCCGAACTTAACATGATTTCACCTCTTATTATTTGACTATCTATTATGATTAAACATTTACGCTGCCGCGCGCCGATCAAAAAATTCACCCGTTGCGGCCATTATTCATAAAGTGCCGTGTTTTGGCGAATTTTCAACCTTTATTCCGAAATATTTTTGCGGCGGAATGATTTTTTCGCCGCCAGTTTTTTCTTGCCGTCGAGCCGTTTTTCGATGGAACCGCGGGTCGGTTTGGTCGGGCGTCGCTTGCGCGGCACGACCAGCGCCCCGCGGATGATCGCCGCCAGTCGCTCGCGGGCTTCCTGGCGGTTGAGCAACTGACTGCGGTGGGTACGGCTTTCCACGATCAGCAGGCCGTCGGCGGTGAGCTTGGCGTCGAGCCGTTCGAGCAGGCGTTCGCGCAGGCCTTCGGGCAGGGCGCGGGACTCCGCCGGGTTCCAGCCGATGCGGACCGCCGACGATACCTTGTTGACGTTCTGCCCGCCGGGGCCGGACGAAAGAAAAAAATCCTCATGCAGTTCGTCTGCCGGGATGGTGATGCGTGAATTGATGATCATGGGTGTTTGGCCGGAGCGCTCCAGTAGTCGGTGGTGATGGTTCGGATGCCCGCGCGCATGGCGTTGTTCTTTGGCGCGAAAACACTGTTATAGGAGAAAAAGCATGAACCCCGGATTTCGGGGTGTTTATTGTTGTAGCGCAATTGGTTGGGGAGTTCCATATAGTAGCGCCATCCGCCGCCGTCGCCCTGTTTGTACGCGGCGTGCCCGATGTAGAGCTTGACCGGCGTCCCGCGGACGCAGGCGGCCCACCAGTCGGCCAGCACGGCGTAAGCCGCCGTATTATGGTCGAACGACCAGTAAATCTGCGGCGCGATATAATCGACCCAACCCTGTCGGACCCATTTGCGGGTGTCGGCGAACTGGGTCAGGTAGGATTGCAGTCCGCCGGTCAGAGAACCCTGCGGATGCTGCTTGCTGTTCGCCCAGATGCCGAACGGGCTGACGCCGAATTCCACCTGTTTGCCGGTCTTGCGGTTGTGGGTGCGGATGGCGTCCGAAACGCTTTTGATGGCGCTGTCCACGTTGGCGCGCCGCCAGTCGTCCAGCGACAGGAGGGACGGGTTGCTCCGTTGAAAGGTTGCCGCGTCGGCGTTGCCGACTCCGCCGTACGGATAGAAATAATCGTCGAAATGGATGGCGTCAACGTCGTAATTCGTGATGATTTCCCGCACCGTATCGGTAATGAAGCGGACGACTTCCGGTTCGCCGGGGTTCAGGAACAGCAGGCGGTTTTTGCCGGCGGGCGCCGCCAGGACCAGGTCCGGGCGGCGGCGGGCGAAATTCAGCGCGGACAGCGTCTTCAGGTAGGCTTCTTTGCTCTGGGGAATTTCATTGGTCACGCGGTAGGGGTTCAGCCAGGCGTGGAACTGCATGCCCCGCTTGTGGGTTTCGTCGATCATGAAGCGCAGCGGGTCGAAGCCCAGCCCTTTGCCCTCCGTCCCCGACAGGAAGCGCGACCACGGGTTCAGCTTCGACGGATAAAAGGCGTCGTTCTGCGGGCGGACTTGGAAAATCAGCGTATTGAAACGGGCGTTGCGCAGGTTTTCCAGCAGCACGATAAAATCTTTTTTGAAATCCGCAATGGCCTCGTGCGACGGAAAATCGATGTTCTTCATGGTCGCCACCCAGATTCCCCGCATTTCCGTCATGCTCCGGCGGTACTGGCTCGGAATCACGACCGGGTCATTGGAGAAATTCCCGGCATGGGGAATCCGTTTGCCGGTTTCCGGGTCGGTCAGGTGTTCGTACCGGACCTGCCCCTGCGCCGCCGAAAGAATGAAAAAGATCAGAAGCAGCAGTCCTGTTTTGCCGAAGCCGACAGCGAAGGGGGCTCCGCGTCCCCTCGCGCTCCCCGCGGCGGGTACGACCCGCGGCGAATGGACTTTTTGGAGAAATATATTATTTCGCAGGGGAAGCGGAGCTTCGCTTGCGGAAAATCCGGAGGAATTACTTCTCATCGATAAACATACCTTGGTTATAGATGAAAGATAGCCTGAAAACGGGGGAAGTCAAGTTTACAGAACCATTTTTACGCCGGGAATGGCGCTGAACGCGGCGGATATGTCTTCCATGAATTTGCGGCTGGCGAGGTTGACCGTGACCTGGTAGCTGACGTATTTGGCGGCGGCGGATTCATTGCCGATATTCAATGGATTCTGAATATTGAAGTCTGCCAGTACCTGACGGATCTGCCGGACCACTTCCGGGTGGGCGGCATTTTCGGTGATGATCCGGAAATGCCAGTCCACGGGATATTGAAGTTCCTTGCCGCCGAACATCAGAACGCCACCCCCATGTTGAAGTGGAAGCGCAGGGTGCTCTTGACGTGCTCCTGGTCGTTCAGGATGGGGTAGGCCAGGTCCAGTTTGATCGGGGCGTTGAAATACGGCACCTTGATGCGCAGGCCGTAACCGGCGCCGACGTTGAACTTGTTGAGGTTGTAGCGGTATGAGCTTGACCAGACGTTACCGGCGTCGACAAACACCGCGCCGCGGATGAAATCCCAGATCGGATGCGATACTTCGGCAGTCATCAGGAGCATGGAGTTGCCCCCGACTTCGTGGCCGTTGGAGTCGGTCGGGCTGACTTCGCGGAACGGGAAGCCGCGGAGCGAGTCGCCGCCTCCGAGGAAGTAGCGTTCGAATACCGGCACATCGTCCTTGTGGTTGAAGCCGGACACGGTTCCGATTTTGCCGCCCACGTGGGCGACGATGGCTTTGTCGAAGAATGAATAATAATAGCTGCCTTTGGCCTCGACCCGGTAATAGTTGTCGCTGGACCCGAGGACGCGGGGCGTGACCGACGAAAAGGCGTTCAGGTAATAACCGGAGGTCGGCTCCATCAGGTTGTCGCGGGTGTCGCGGGTGATGGAGAGGGAGGGCTGGCTGACGCGCCAGTTGCCCTGGAGGTCCCGCATTTCCTGCGATTCACTGCCGGAAACCTTGAAGACCCGGACGTGTTCGATCTTGTATCCGACCGCCACCGAGGTGAAGTCGTCAAAAATATTCTTGGTCAGCGAGAATTTGCCGCCGCCGCGCTGTTCGCGCCAGTATTCGTAGTCGAACTCGTTCCAGTAGCCGGACGTATCCAGCCGCAGGGGAATCCCGAACAGCCACGGTTCGGCGAAGTCGACGTTGAAGCCCATGCGCTCGATACCGAACATGCCCTGGATACGGAAGCGCTGGCCGCCGCCGTAGAACCAGTTTTTCGGGTCGGTGATGTCAAAGTTGGAGTTGCTGATTTCGGCCATCCCGACGAGGCTGTCTTCGGAGGAGTAACCGGCGCCGACCTTGAAGGTGAAGGTTTCTTTTTCTTCCACTTCGAAAGTGACGTCTTTTTTGCCGATGTCGTCGGTGTTGATGGAGACGGCTTCGACATTTTTAAAATAGCCCATGCCCATCAGGCGTTCTTTGCTGGCTTCGATGCGGTTGTTGTCCAGCGGGTCGCCGGGCTGGATGACGAGGTCGCGCAGGATCACCGGGGTTTTGGTCCGTTTGTTGCCGACGATATGAATTTCGTTGACCTCGTATTTGCGGCCCTCGTAGACGATGAATTTCAGGTCGACGGTCTTGGTTTCGTAGTTCGGGGTGCGTTCGGCGGAGCAGGAGACGTCCGCATGCCCCAGGGTCTGGTAAAGGCCGGTGATTTCCTTGTTGCTTTCCTGTTCCAGGCGGTTGTCGAAGGTATCCCCCTGTTTCAGGCTGATCATGCCCAGGAGCTGTTCGGAGTCGAAAATATGGTCGCCTTCAACCTTGATTTCGCCTACTTTGTAGGGCTCGCCCTCGTAGAGCTTGAAGTGGAGGTCGACGTATTCCGGGTCGCCGGGCTGAGGCGTCACGGTCACGTCTTCGACCTTGAAGTCCAGGAAACCTTTGTTGAGGTAGAGTTCGCGCAGCCGGGCCTTGTCGTTGTTCAGCTCGGCGGGGTCGAACAGTCCGACTTCGAACAGCCGGCTCAGGAGCGACCAGCGGTTGGCCAGGGTGTTGCGGAGGGTCATGTTGGAATAAACGGTGTTGCCCTCGAAGGTAACATGGTCCACTTTCAGGCGCAGGTTTTCGGTGATCTGGAAGATGACGTCGACGCGGCCGTCCTCGAGGGTTTTCACTTCGGGCACGACCTGTGCGTCGTTATAGCCTTTTTCCCGGTAAAATTCGCGGAGTTTGCGGGCGCTGTCGCGGAGCTGGTTGTTGTTGAGCGGCTGGTCGCCGTTCAGGGAGACGTTGCGCATCAGGTTGTAGGAGTCGAACTTGACGTTGCCCAGCACGTAAACGTTTTTGATGGTCGGGTGGGCGATGGTCTTGATGGTGATGTTGATTTTGCCGTCGCCGGCGTCGGTGGTTTCGGTGAGCACGTCGGCGAAGTAGCCGGTTTCATAGAGGCGCTTGATGTCGGAGTTGAGGACGTTTTCGTCGAAAGCTCCGCCCGCCTTGAGCTGAAGGTTGAACTGGATCAGTTCCGGGGAAAGCTTGCTGCCGCCTTCCTGAACGATATCGATTTTGCCGATCTCGGCTGCCGGAAGACCGGCGGCGGAAAATATCGAGATGACCAACACCGCTATCCACTTTCGAATTGCTGCGAGTGGCATTATTAACTCCTTGTATCAATATAATTTCCAGCTAATATAAACCGTGGAAATCACTTTTTCCATCCCCGAAACGGAAAAAACGCCCTAATTTCCGCCGAGGTCGATTTTTCCCGGAATAAAAGTAAGGATGTGGAACATTTTTTGTCCCGCATCCTGATTTTTGTGCAATTTTTTTGAAGTTGAAGCTGAAGGGCGCTATTTGCCCATCTCCGCATAAGCTTTCTGAACGCCGGTGATATCCTTGTAGGTATTCTCGATATGGAACAGATAGGGCCAGTACATGTTCAACCGGTCCCGGTTGGCGATGCGGAATTCCAGCAGTTCTTTCGAAGCGCGATAGTCCTTTTTCGATACCCCCAGCAACGCCTGATGGGTCAGTCGCGCATGGCGGTTGGCCAGCGTCAACTGATCCAGCCGCGCTTTTTCCGGTGCGGTCAGGGTTTTGGCGGCGCCATCGGCCAGGATGCGGTCGGTGCGGTCAAAGTCTTCCGGCGTATAATAATCGTGCAGATTGTCCCGGAAAATGCCGGTGCGGAAGACGTTGTTGCCGTTCAACTGTTCCAGGATTTTCGGCATGGCCGGCAGCAGTTTTTTCCGGCAGATGGCATCCCGCCAATAAGCGAAATATTCTTTTACCTGCGGCGCGGCGCTTCCATAGGCGGAGCAGTATTCGTCCTCCCAGTATTCAAACGTCTTCGACGGATCGACATGTCCTTTCGCCAGCGCATAGTCGCCCAGGCCGTAGACCGGCCAGAAATTATGCAGGGAGTCGTAGTCCGTCCCGATGATGCCGTTGTCGATCCCGAGTTTGTACGCTTCGAACATCGCCTTTTCGAATCCCATCGGCAGCCCGGTGGCGAGGTGCTGGTCATTCGGGCGCAGGAAAATCTTTTCCACGCCCGCCGCGCGCCAATCCCGGTAAAATGCTTCGTTTTCTTCGCGCGGCGACAGCATGAACGGCACCGCCCCGATGATTACCCGGGGGTGGACCTTGATCTTGCGCGGCGGAAAACGGTAATAGGCGTATGCGTACATCACGGAATAAATATCGGGATTGTTTTCGAGAGCCAGTTCGGTGACTTTGTTGGCCAGGTAAACGTAGCGGTCGGTCAGGTGGGCGGTCAGGCTTTCGCCGGGGGTGCGGGCGTCCAGCGCCATGCAGTCCGGGCAGACGCAGAAACCGGCGCTGTCGTTTTCGCAGACATTGATGGTCGCGAACAGTTGTTTGAATTTCGCGGCGTCCCGGTTTTTTTGCCAGTCCTGAACGACCTGACGGTGCAGTTCCGGGTTGCTCACGCACATTTTGATCCGGTCCGCCTGGTTGGGCTGCAGCGGTTCCCGGGTTCCTTTTTCGGTCAGTGCGAAATATTCGGGATGCGTCGCGCCGTATGTCTTCCACCAGTCGACAAATGCGTGGCCGTAGTTCAAAATCAGGTGCCGCCCCATGCGCATGCGTTTCAGCCAGAGCTTGTTTTCGTCCTCCAGCCGCCGGTATTCCGCTTCCGGTATCTTGAACATTTCGAGCGTGGCTTTTTCCAGCCGGTTCTTATAATAGTTCCAGTTATAGCCGGCGCGGATCTGGCGCTGGGCCAGTTGCGGCGTCCATCCGCCTTTTCCTTCCGGCAGGTCCAGCAGGCCTTCGCGGCGGGAATATACGATGCCGCCATCCCCCGGAGCTACCCAGTGTATGCCGAGGACCTGTTCCAGAAAATCGTAAACCGCAAACAGCGTCCCGCTTCTGGTGAGATGCTGGGAAACCATCGCAATATCGGCATTCTCCTTGACTTGGTACGGCTGGAAGTCGTCGCCGTAGAAATAAGCGGCTTTGTCGGTAATCAGCCAGCAGGCTTCTTCCCGTTCATTCGACAGCGGTTTCATGCCCGGCGGAAGCGTTCCGATATGAAACGTATAGCCGCTCTCCGCCTTGCCGTCGATCGGGATTCGGACGCCGATCACCAGCTCCAGGTGTTTCTGCAATTCCGCCGCCGCCAGGCGTTGGATGGAACTGCCGGGGTCCGCCGGTTTGATGACGCTGCGTCCGGCATCCACCTGTACGGCGGCAACGGACAGCGCCGCCAGGGTTAATATCATCGAGCAGATTATTTTTTTCATGCGTTCTCCATTATTCTGTTGTTTGATGATTCGGTTCACTTCAGCGGCATGACCGCCCAATCCTCCAGCGTATCGCCGTCGTCTTTGATGAAACGGCCGCTGCCGTCGGTATAAACATAATTTCCGCCGCCGTCATGCGGCGAGATCCAGGCTTTCGAGTTGGCCAGAGCGACTTCGCGCCTGATATTCAGCCTTTCGCAATAAGTTCCGGTGCGTTCCGGGAAATAATTGCCGTACTGGCCGGACGCGGTGACCATCGGATATTCGGCCAGCAATATTCCGTTCCGGGTGATGGCGCTCATGTTTCGCGGCCGCGCAGGGCAATCCGAAAAGCTCGAATCGTAAAAATAAGGGCCGCGGGCGCGGTTTGCCGCCGGGAGCGTCGCTCCGTTGTCCGCATAAGACGCACCGTTCGACACCGAAAAGGTCCTTTGCGAAAGCCGGATATTGCTGCTGCCGGCGCCTCTCCGTTCGATCATCGGGCAGCGCTGGGATTTGCGCATCATGTCCACGGTCGCATAACCGAGGTGGATGAACCGTTCTTCAAACGTATAATACCAGGTATTGGCCACGCCCGCCGTGCCATAATCGAATTTGGCCTGTCCGTTCATGGCGTTATCATACGCCAGCGGCAGGAAGCCCTGCGCCGAGTCGGCTACATAACTCTGGAAAAACATGCCCATCTGTTTGCCGTTGGACAGGCAGGTGGTCTGCGATGCCTTGGCGCGCGCTTTGTTCAGCGCCGGCAGAAGCATGGCCGCCAGGATCGCGATGATCGCTATAACGACCAGGAGCTCGATAAGTGTGAAATTTCGCTTCTTCCTATTCTTCATGGTGATTTACCTCCGTTTGGTAATTCCCGCTGATGCGCGGGGAATGAATTCCATTGCCAAGGTGTGCGATTGCTGTTTCAGCGACGGATTGGCCAGGCGCTTCATCAGCATCTCTTCGATGAGGTCGGCCACTTTATTTTCCGACCGGCTGACACTGGCGATCGGCGGATCGAAATATTCGGACATTTCGCTGTTGTTGAAGCCGCAGACGGCGATGTCCTCCGGCACGTTCAGACCGCGCCGCTTCAGGTGGCTGATCAGCGCGGCGGCGCATTCGTCGGTCGAAACCAGAAAGGCGTCGAACGGAATCCGGTCCGGGTAGATTTTGTCGAGGTATTCGCCATAAGCGCCCCAGTTGAAACGGTTGTTCATGCTGTCCGACATGGTGATATGGAGTAAATTATTTTCACCTCCGGCAATGCCGAGCGCTTCCATTTCCTGCAGGAATGCATCTTTTTTACGGGACAGGCTGCTGAAAAAATAAGCGGGGTTGCGTTTGCCTGCTTTGGCGAAATGCCGCAGCGCATCCCGGATGGCCTGCTGTTCATTAATGACCAGTTGGTCAAAAGGCAGTTCCGGCGTCGGCTCGTTGACGATCACCAGGCACGCGGGCAGCCGCTTCAGCAGGCTGACGAACGGGGGAGATGCGATCTCCGAACAGGAGGCCTGTACGACCACCGCATCGACCCGGTGGTCGATGAATTCTTCGAGGCACTGGGTGATGATTTTGGGGTCGCTGAGGCTGTCCGCCACATGGCAGGCGTAGCCCCGTTTGTACAGGCGGACCGAAATATCGCGCACCTGCCGCACCGAAGAATGAGGCGGGGCCAGCGACCACAGGATGCCGATGCTGTTGGTTGAGCCGCCGCTGAGTTTGCGGGCGAACAGGCTGGGGCGGTAATTCAGTTTTTCCGCGGCTTCCATGATTTTGGCGCGGGTTTTTTCCGCGATTGATCCTTTGCCGCTGAAGGCGCGGGTGACCGTCATGGCGCTGACCTGCGCCAGTTCTGCGACTTCATAAATGTTGGCATTGCGTTTCATGATCCAACTCCGTGTTACCGATAACATTATACAGCGTTGGCCGATGTTTTGCAATACCCTGATTCAGGAAAAATTGAATATTCTGCGAAAATTTTTTCCCGGAGCATTTCCGCGTTCCGGAAACGTCCGCCGGAAAATATGCGTCAGGCGATCTGCCGGGCGCAGGCGCTTTCCCGCTCCGGTTTCGGCGTCGCGGCGGAGGCGGTGCGGCGGCACTCTTCCAGCACCCGGATCAGCTCCAGTGTTTCCGGCGGTTTCACCAGCGGCGGCTTGCCGAGGGCGAAATAGTCGTAGCAATGCCTGTAATAAGCGTTGCGGTCGGCTGGGACGGGGGACAGTGTTTCATCGTGCCACGGAATATTTTCGCGGGGATACCTGCGGTTGGCGGCGGCCAGCCCGGTGTCGGCACTGATGGGAGGCAGGTCATCGGGCAGGTAATAGCGCAGGCGCCAGTCCTGTCCGGAGGCGGACGAGTACAGCGCGGCGCCGCGGGTGCCGCAGATGCGCCATTCGGGCAGCGGCAGCGCCGCGGCCTGGTTGATGTTGATATCCAGCAGCGTGCCGCGGGAGGTCGTGATCAGGGCGCGGACCACGTCCTCGGCGTCACCGGCGGAAGCGATCCGGAGCAGTTCGCTCTTCACGTCCGCCGCGGTGTCGTTCAGCAGATAGAGGAGCTGGTCGATGTAGTGCGACCCGTAATTCAGCAGCATGCCGCCGCCGTTCCGCAGGTAAGCCTGCCAGTCGTTGCGGCGGACGTAATTGCTGACGTGGTGTTCGAACAGGTAAATCCGGCCGAGCTTGCCGGAATCGATGATCGAACGGATCGTTTCGGCCTCCGAACTGATACGGTGCTGCTGGTAGCTCATCAGTTTGCGGCCACAGCCGCGGGCGGCCGCGAACATGGCGCGGGCGTCTTTCAGGTTCAACGCCAGCGGTTTGTCGCAGAATACGTCGCAGCCGTGGCGGAGCGCCGCGATTGTCTGTTCCGTGTGGAACAGGGACGGCGAGGCGATTACCGCCAGGTCGGGCGTTTCGGCGGCGAGCAGTTCGTCCAGCGTGGCAAACGCTTTCGGCGCGCGGAATTCCCGGCAGGCTTCTTCGCGCCGTTCGCGGCTGGGGTCCACGACGGCCGCCAGTTCGAAACCGTCCTGTTTGCAGATTTGCGGCAGGTGGAATTCCCAGGCGATCCGGCCGAGCCCGACTACCGCACAACGTAAGGTCTTTCTCATCTTAATAGTTCTTTTCCAGATAGGGTTGGATGGTAAACGAATCGTCGCTTTTCAGCCGGACGATTTCGGTGGAGTTCAGAGTGATGACCAACTTGCCCGATTTCAGGGCGGCCGACTGCATCCGGTACATACCGTCATGATGGGCGGAGGCATTCAGATAGTTTCCGCTCCATTCGAGGTCCGGCACGGCCGTCAGGTCTGTGGTCAGTTCGTGGCCGTTGACTGCGAGGATGCCGCCCCGGACCGGTGCGGGCGCATCCATTCGTCCGCCTGCTTTTTCAATTTTTCCAGTTCTTCGGCTGCCCACGGGTGGCGGGCGATATTCTGCCGGGCGCGCTCCACATCCTCCTGTTTGATGGAACCGGCGGGGTGGCGGACGGACGCCGGAGCGTCGGCATAAGGCGCGACCGCCGGGCGGGGAGCCGGGGCTTCGTCAATGGCGAAGTCGCTGAATACGGCTTCGATCGCGGTGTCGGGAGTGGTCGAGCCGAGCCAGAAACGAATCCGGTGGACGCGGGCGGGCGGTTTGCCGTTGACCATGTTGGACTGCCACGGCAGGATTTTGCTCTGGAGCGGGAACAGTTCCGGGTAAATCTCATTCCGGCCGGAGAAAACATTTCCCCAGCCCATGAAGCTCCAGCAGGGATCTTTCTCATCCTGATTGTAGAAACGCACCGCGAGGGCGATGACGGGTTTCGGGTCGGGCGTCGTCACCTTGAAGCGGACCTGTTTGCCGGTCAGGTTCAGCGGCTGGGCGAAATAAATCGAGCCGATGAAATAGACCGTGCTGTCCTGGCGTTTGGTGATGCCCGAAAGCTTGAGCGCCGGTTTGCCGTCGACGGTGACGGTTTCGAATTTGCCGCTTTCGCCGCGGATGTCGCCGTAAAAATCCTGTCCGAATGCCAGCAACGGCAGCAGGATGGCGAATAGAATCGATTTTTTCATGCTTCAGTCTCCTTGAAATCAGTTGTTGCGTCCGTGCCAGAACAATTTCCCTTCGGGGGTGGTGGCGTTGGGGAGGACCAGTACGTTGCGCCCGCCGACGTGTCCGTCCAGGTACATGACGTTTACCGTGCCGTCGTGCCGCCGTTCCACCACCTCGGCGGGGTTGGATATGCTGGCGTTGGTGGGCCAGGGGTTTGCGCTCCAGTTGCCCGGATAGATATTCATCCTGCCGTCGGCAAAGCCGAATACCGCGGACGGCATCTTGAGCCGGTTGATCTTGGCGGGCGGACTGTTCTCGGTGGCACTCAGGTAGCCGAGGATTCGTTGTACCGGGGGTCGAAGTTACCTCTCCGGAATAATTGAAGCCATAGGAAGAAACCAGCCCGGGGCCATAACGGTGGAAGTATCCGGCGGAGGGACACTGGTACAGCGGTTCAATGAGTTCGTTTGTCGCACTGTGTCCGCTCGGATATGCTTTGCCGAAAATATATGGATAGAGGTGGTACTGAAACCCGCTCCCGTCGTATCCCCAGCAGTTGTAATCGTTGTTTTCCTGCTGGTACGAGGCGAGCCCGAGTCCGAATTGCTTCAGGTTGCTCTTGCAGGCGGTGCTTCTGGCGGAGGACCGCGCCCGGTTCAACGCGGGCAGGAGCATGGCCGCCAATATGGCTATAATTGCTATAACGACCAATAGCTCGATGAGTGTGAAATGTCGGATGGCGGGAAAATTCGATGATCGTGTCATGATTTTTTTCCTTTATTTCGTTTATCGTTGGTTGAAAGGAGGTTTTGATTGTATAAATGCAGTTTCGGCGCCAGGTAGATGCGGCGGGCGGATGAACCGGGGGACGCGAGGCGGCGGGCGCATTCTTCGGCCACGGCTTCGCCGGCCTTGCACCAGTCGACGGCGATGGTGTTTGCCGGTTGATAGCCCGGCAGGATCAGGTTCTTGCCGTCGATGCTGAGCACGCGGAACGATTCGGCGAGGTCCCGTCCGTGGCTGTTCTTGTACCGCTGCGCGAAATCGTCATAACCCGAGCCGCTGACGAACAGACAGCCGTGGTCATCCGCCAATTCCAGTTCCGTGTGTTTGGTGATGACCTCGCAGTCGTCGCCCCACAGGCGGCAGAACATGGCGGTACGGATTTCATGAACCGGCATCCTGGCGTCAACCACTTTTACGTGTTTGATGCCGAGCTGTTTGAAGTGTTCGGCGGCCAGCTCCGCGGCGTCGAACGGGTCCAAGGTCACGCTGGAGAGCCTGCCATGCAGGGAAGTGTGCATTTCCAGCCCGATCAGCGGCAGGTTTTCCGGCAGGTAACTGAGGTCGAACGTATCATAACAGCCCATCAGCACCAGCGCGTCGCTTTCCCGGAACTGATTTTCGTCATAGAGTGGTTTCAGGTTGTGGTAATTGCAGAAAAACATCCGGAGCCGCCAATTGTATTCCGCCGCGGCGAGCTGAAAGCGCTGCATGGCGTAGGTGCAATAACTGGTCTGCGGATTTTTGTTGAAAAGAACGACCGACACGGTCCGCCCATCCGAATTCCGGGCCTCCTGCGCCTTGACGTAGGTGCCGGAGCCGTGGCGCAGTTCCAGAATGTCCTGTTCGCAAAGTTCCTTCAGGCCGCGGCGGGCGGTGCTCGGGGTCAGCCCGAACTGTTCAGCCAACTCGCGCAGAGGGGGCAGGCGGTCCCCGGCGGCGAAGGTGCCGCCGGCGATCATTGCCTCGATGTAACTGGTCAATCTGGATGTTGATGAATGATTTTGTGCCATATCGCAATAGTGATTCATATTGTTTCATTTCCTATAAACATTATACAGTTCATCTGAATAAAAGTCAATATGTGTTGCGAATAAAAAGTAAAATAAATTGTTCCAAAGTGTTTTCGTTTCTTGTCCGGGCGGAGCGGAAGCCGTGTTTGCGGCTGCATTTGAACCGTACTATTCGGGATCGGCCGGAGACCCGTTTTTAAAGTTCCTGGCTTCCTTTAAATTTCCCGATCTATCGTAGTGTTTGAAGAATCCGTGTCTTACGCCGTTTTGCCAGTTGATTTCATATTTGAGTGTTCCGTTGTCATGAAAAATATACTCCGTCCCGGTGCCATTTGTCATCCGGTAAGATTTTAACAGATGGCCCTGTATGTCGTAGACGGATTGCTCGCCGTCCACCAGGCCGTTTTGGTTGAAATGATTTCTGATTCTCACAATTCCATTCGGCCACCAGTTGGTTGCAGTGCCGTTTAATTTGCCGTCGACGTAAAAAGATTCCGTATGCGGCTTTCCATTCGGATACCATGTCGTATGTTTTCCGTGCAGAATCTGTTCGTGGGAGCCGTTATGGTTTTGAAAATAATAACTGGATTCACTCTTCAACATGCCGGATTCGTAGTGGCTCCGGGTTTTTTGAAGATCCGGGCCGCAGCCGGCCAGGCATGTCAGCAGCATCAGCGAGAAAATCCGCATAGCCATTTTCAACTCCTTCGATAAAGATTATGACACTTTATTAATGGTAATTCCGCTCTGCGTTCGCGGCGGCATGTTGCCGCCCGCGGGGCGCGAAACCAAACAACCCGTTATTTGAGCTTGTACATGCGGCCGATGTCCTGACGGACGGCCATTTTGACTTCGAGGCGCATCATCACGGCCAGGAGTTCGCCGGTCGGGAGTTCGGTTTCGGCGGCGATGTCGTCGAAATGTCTCTCGCCGCCGCGCAGAAATTCAAGAACCCTGCTTTCGTGCGGATCGAAACGGTTGAACAAGTCGCCGCTGTCGGTGTCGTCGCCGCCGTCGGCGCTGTAAACGCCGGGTTCCTCCGCCACGCCGGGCGAAAAACCGGGCAGGAACTCGAATTCATTGAGCACGTCGTTGAAGCTCTCGGTCAGGCAGGCCCCTTCGCGGATCAGTTTGTGGCAGCCGCGCGCCTGGGGATTGTCCACCTGTCCGGGGACGGCGAAAACGGTGCGGCCCTGTTCGAGGGCCATGGTCGCCGTGATCATCGCGCCGCTGTCGATGTCCGCTTCGACCACGATTACGCCGCGGCTGAGCCCGGAAACGATCCGGTTGCGGCGCGGAAACGACTGGCGGCTGACCGGAAACGTCATCGGGAATTCGGTGATCACCGCCCCGCCGTGGTCGATGATGGCACGGGCCAGCGGGATATGGTCCTGCGGATGGACTTTGGCCAGCCCTCCGCCGAGCACGGCCACGGTGATGCCGCCCGCGTTGATGGTGGACTGGTGCGCCACCGCGTCCACGCCGTAGGCCAGCCCGGAAATGACTTTCCAACCGGCGTAGACCGCCCCCTCGGAGAGCTGGGCGGCCATGGCGCGCCCGTAGCGGCTCATACGCCGTGAACCGACCACCGCGACGGTGCGGGCGTCGAATTCCGGCAGGGTGCCGCGGACGTACAGGCACAATGGCGGGTCGGGGATGTGGCGCAGGATTTCCGGATAGTCGTAATCGGCGCGGGTGATGATGCGGGCGCCGCCGCGGTCGGTCAATTCGAGTTCGAGCGGCAGATTGGTTTCGCTCTGCCAGTTGGCGAGCTTGGCGGCGAGGGCGGCGGGGATGCCGCGGACCATGCTGAGTTCTTCATGGCTTTTTTCCAGAATCGCCGCCGCCGAGCCGAATTCACGGATCAGCGCCTGGACCCGCTGGGAGCCGATGCCCGGCAGCAGGTTCAAAACGATGTATGCGTCGCGGTCAGTCACAACAGCTCCTGATGGCTTTGAGGATTTCCTCGTCGCTGAAATCTTTGAACAGTTCCACCCGTCCGATTTCCACCGGCAGAACCAGCGTCAGTTTGCCGTGGGCCTTTTTCTTGTCGTGATACATGGCCGCCAGGATGTCTTCGGGCTTGAAGCCGCCGACCCGGAAGGGCAGTCCGGCAGTCAGCAGCAGGTCGTTCTGGCGTTTCTCCTCTTCCTTGTTCCAAAGGTTGTTGCGGGTACTCATGGCGGCGGCCATTCCCATGCCGATGGCGACGCCTTCGCCGTGGCTGAGTTTGAAGCCGGACAGGAGCTCGATCGCGTGGCCGAACGTATGGCCGTAATTCAGGATGGCGCGGCGGCCCTGTTCTGTTTCATCCGCGCTGACGACTTCGGCTTTCAGGCGGCAGCAGTGGGCGATGACGTCGGGAGTGACGTTGGCTTTGCTGGCTTCGAGGTCGGCGAAAAAGGTGTAATCCATGATGACGCCGTATTTGATGATCTCGGCCAGCCCGTTGCGTTTTTCGCCGACGGGCAGGGTGTTCAGGACATTCGGGTCGATGATGACCATTTCGGGCTGGTAAAACGCGCCGATCAGGTTTTTGCCTTCCGGCAGGTCGGCGCCGGTCTTGCCGCCGACGCTGGAATCGACCATTGCCAGCAGCGAGGTCGGAATCTGCAGAAAACCGATGCCGCGCATGTAGATGGCCGCCGCGAAACCCGCCAGGTCGCCGGTCACGCCGCCGCCGAGCCCGACGATCAGCGATTTGCGTTCGAGCCCCGCCTGCGCGGCGGCCCGGCAGATGCCTTCGACGGCGGCAAAGGTTTTGTGTTTTTCGCCGGGGGCGAGGATATGGGTGAACGGGACGGCGCCGGATTCGGTCAGGCGCGCCGTGACTTTGTCGAGGTATCGCGCGGCGACGTTGCGGTCGGCCACGACGAGGCATTTGCGCGCCTCGCGCATATGCGGTTTCATCGAATCCAGCACTCCGGGCCGGATGACGATATCGTAGGAACGGTCCCCCAGCTCCATGCGTACTTTGGTCATATGATGCTCCTGAATAATTATATCTCGCGCCGTCTCCAAATTTTTCAGCCATAAATTTCGCGGCGGCACGTTGCCGCACGCGGTCCAGCGCGCGGACTGCGCTGGTCGCCCGCAGGGCGAAACAGTGGTTCCGCTCTGTGAGCGGGCAGCGTTTCGCCGCTGCACCGCGCCCGGGCCCGGCCCGGTGCGGACGGATGCTCCGCATCCTGACCTTATGGCTGAAAATATTGCACACGGTGTTATCTCATAAAAATATTGCACAATCGGCCTTTCTGCAAACCGGAAATCCGTATATTTCGCGGAAAAATGGTTTTCCCGGCACAATGGCGCGATGCTTCATTGCAAAACCGGCGATGCGGGTATATTACGTTTTTCGCAAAAATGGCATGACCCCGTGTGGAACCGCCGGAGCCGTCCTAATCTTTCATCTCTCAGTCGATAAGTGTTGCATCATAAATATTTGACTAATTGAAAATAAATGCTATATTATCTTCAACCGGAGAGGTAATATGAAAATCGTCAAGTTGGAATTGGGCAGAACGGAGCGGAAGAGACTGGAAGAATTGCAGGTCAACGGTTCGAATCAAATGCGCGAAAGAAGTTTGGTCCTATTGCACTGCGCGGCAGGCAAAAGATTACCTGGATAGCGGAGGCTTACCCGATTGCCGAGGCCCGGTAACGGTCACCACCTTGTACTGCTTTGCCAAAAGTGCCAATTCTGCTTGGATTTTGCGTTCTATCATAGTAAAAAGCTCCGTTTTTAAAGCTTAATATATTATATTTTATGCAAACTGCAAGTTCTATTGCTGATTTTCATAAATAAGAAATTCTCTTGAGGTTAGCTTCTCATGATTTCAGCCAGTTCTTTTTCACTGGACTCTTCGGTCAAGACGATTTCATCCTCAAAATTGAACTTGCGGATAATAGATGAACCCCCTTCCGTTTTTTCCTTGATGATGTAGGATTTCGGGGAGATCATTCCAATGATGAGGTTTCGATCCACCATTTCAGACAGAGCCTTGGAAGCATTTCCGTCCTCACAAAAAATACCGACACTGATGCTTTGATCAAATATCAGGTCAAATTTCTGATCCATACTGGCGACAACTTCACGCGCATTGCCGACGATAATTTCGATTTGCGCGTCTATGCCCTGACGCTTGAAATTGGCTCTGGCTTGTCCTGCCGCTTTTTCGTCAAGTTCAATTGTTACTATTTTTCCTTCATGACGTTTCAACATTCTGGCCATCATGACCGTGGAGAAGCCAATGCTTGTGCCAATCTCCAAAACTCTTTGCGGCTTGGCCACCAGAATCAAAACCTGCAATATGCGGGCGACATCGTCATCTATAACGTCGCCATAATTCTCCAACTCGGTTGCTTCGGCATATTGTGCTTTCGAGAGTTCGCTTTTCTGGTATAAACTAACTATAGTGCATCAAGAGAACATTCCTTGCTCGACTCATGCAAGTCATTTAGTCGTCGGAACAATAATAAATCGCCGGAACAATATCAGGTTTTTATCCCTCCGTCTGCGTATTGGAAAATGTAAGACGCGGACAGGGACGGAGCCATCTGTCCCACTAGCGCTTGCAAGCGCCGGATAGTATGTTATATTGTATGGATTGCGATTGTCGCCGCATGACGGTGTCAGCAGTTCAATCCGGGGTAGGATGGCCAAACAACTCGCTGACCGCGGTGACGGCAGGACATATTTTTACAAGAGAGTTTAAAATGTCGGATGTCGATTTGTCGTTGTCTGCGTCGAACGCAGCAAGAGTGGAAAAGGATTCGCTGGGCACTCGGGAGGTCCCGCGAAGCGCCTATTATGGCATTCACTCCGTGCGTGGACGGGAAAATTTTCCCATCACCGGGTTGCCGGTGCCGTCTCCGCTGATTGCCGCCATTGCCATGGTCAAAAAAGCTGCCGCTTTGGCGAACTGTGACGCTTCGCGACTGGATAAACGGCTGGCCGATGCCATCGCCGCCGCCTCAGACGAAATTATCGAGGGCAAATTCCATGACCAGTTCATCGTCGATCCCATTCAGGGCGGCGCCGGGACGTCGTTCAACATGAACGCCAACGAAGTCATCGCCAACCGTGCCCTTGAACTGCTCGGGCTGGAAAAAAGCGACTACAAAACGATTTCCCCCCTGGATCACGTCAACATGGGGCAGTCCACCAACGACGCGGTCCCCACCGCCATCCACATCGCCGCCGCCAACGAGTTGGCCGCCCTGCTCGATGAAATGTCCCGGCTCCACGCCGCGTTCGGCGACTGTGCCGGGCGTTTCGACCACCTGATCAAAATGGGGCGTACCCATTTGCAGGACGCGGTGCCGATCCGTCTCGGGCAGGAATTCAATGCTTACAAACAGGTGGCAGGGCGTGACATCGGCCGCATCGCCCGGGAGCGCGAAGGCCTGCTGGCGGTTAACCTCGGCGCCACCGCGGTCGGGACTGGCCTGAACGCCGACGTTCATTATGTGGAACGGGTCGTGGCGCGGCTCACGGAAATCTCCGGGCTCAAGCTCACCCACGTGGAAGACCTGGTGGACGGTACTCAGAACACCGATTGTTACACTGCCGTCTCCTCTGCCCTGAAAATCTGTATGCTGAACATGTCCAAGATCGCCAATGACTTGCGCATGATGGCGTCGGGCCCACGTTGTGGACTGGGAGAACTGCAGTTGCCGCCGCGCCAGTCCGGCAGTTCGATTATGCCCGGCAAGGTCAATCCGGTGATGGCGGAAGTGCTGAACCAAGTGGCGTTTCAGGTCGCCGGAAATGACCTCACCATTTCGATGGCTTCGGAAGCGGGGCAGTTCGAACTCAACGTCATGGAACCGGTCATCGTCCGCAACCTGTTGGAAAGCATCCAGATCATGCGCAACGTCTTTCGGGTGTTCCGGACGTTTCTACTGGAAGGGCTGACCGCGAACGAGGAAAAAATGCGTTCTTACGTCGAACAGAGCGCGGGCGTGGTCACCGCGTTCGCCCCCTACGTCGGTTACGAAGCGGCGGCGGAAGTCGCCAAAACGTCGCTGGCAACCGGGCGTCCGGTGCGTGAATTACTGCTCGAACGGCAATTGATTTCGCCCGCCGAGGCCGAATTGATCCTCGATCCGTATGAAATGACCAACATCGGTATATCCGGTTTCGACGCCGTACAGGCACTTCGGGACAAGAAGATATAATAATCCGGGGATAACCCGCATGGAATCATGCCTCCGGCGTTTTACAGCGCCGGGGGCATTTTTTATCAGGATATCTGTGCCACCGAGCGGCGGAAGCGGGACAGGGAAATCAGGAACAGCACCGTTCCGATCACTGCCAGGAGCAGGAACGGCAGCCAGACCACGTTCAGTCCGGCGCCGCGGTACAGGATCGCCTGGCTGAATTCCACAAAATGCGTCGTGGGCGCCAGTTGCATGACCCATTGTATCCCCTCGGGCATGCTTTCGCGTGGGGTCATGCCGCCGGACAGCATCTGCATGGGCAGCAGCACCAGCAGCAGGAGGATGCCGAATTGAGGCATGTTGCGGGCGGTGGACGCCAGAAAAATTCCCATGGAAGTCGAAGCGAACAAGTGCAATGCCGTTCCCATCATAAATAGCATGACCGACCCCTCCACCGGGACTTGCAGCAATCCCCGGATGATGAACGACAATGATATCGCGACCGCGATCATGACCACCAGCCCCATCGACCAGACTTTGGACACCATGATTTCAAAAGGAGTGACCGGCATCACCAGCAGATGTTCGAGGGTACCGTGTTCACGTTCGCGGATCAGGGCGGCGCCGGTGAGGATGATGGCAAGCATGGTGACGTTGTTGATCAGTTCCACTACCGCGCCGAACCAGGTACGGGTCAGGTTGGGGTTGAAGCGGTTTCGGATGACGATGTTGGCGGGCAGGTAGGAGGTCAGGTTGCTGCTGTTGGCGAAGGAGGCCATTTCGTCCATGACGATCTGCTGAATGTAACCGTTGCCGGTGAATGCCTGCGACATGCGGGTGGCGTCCACGTTTACCTGGATTTCGGGTTGGCGCTCGGCCAGTACGTCGCGCTGGAAATCGGGAGGGATCACCAGCACGAAGGTATAGTCCCCGCGGTCCATCGCCGGATCGACCTCCGGCAGGGAAATCCGCTCGGGGCGGAGGAACATGGGCGGGAAAAAGGCATCGCCGATACGGCGCGACAACGGCGAATCATCCTCGTCCACAATGGCGATTGCCGCATTGGAAATGGAATCGGGCGCCGCGGTGGCCGCGATATAGATTCCCACGGTAAAGGTATAAAGGATCAGCCCCATCATCAGGGGGTCCCGCAGGAGGCCCCAGAGTTCCTTGAGGCCGAGGAAGAAGATATTTTTTATTTTTTGCAGCATGGCGACTGGTCTCCGTACTTCACGATGCTTGTTTCTTTTGCAGGATGATGCCGAGGCCGAGAACGATCGGGACCGTGATGGCCAGGCTTATGATCGGTCCGTAGAGGTCGGCGAAGTGCAGCGCTTTGTTGAACACGCCCCGGCTGACCAGCAGCATATGGGTCGTCGGATAGATGTTGCCGATGAAGCGCCCCACGCCCTCCAGCGTCGTCACCGGGTTGATCAACCCGCAGAACTGCGTGGCCGGGAGCATGGTTCCGATCATGGTCAGGAACATCACGGCGATCTGGCTGTTCGTCACGGAAGAAGCCAGCAGTCCGATGCCGGTGGAAACGATGCAGTAGAGCAGCAGCGCCAGCAGTAACGTCAGTACGCTTCCTTTGATCGGCACGTCAAACACCGTCACCGCCATCACCAGCAGGAGCAGGACGCTGAACGAGGAAAAAAGCACGTAGGGCATCTGCTTGCCCAGCAGGAATTCCGCTCGGCTCAGCGGTGTCACGTAAAGATTGATGATCGAGCCCATCTCTTTTTCCCGGACGACCGCCAGCGCCGCCAGAACGGCCGGGATCATCATCAGCAGGATGGGGATGACCGCGGGAACCATCGCGGGAAGGCTCTTTACGTCGGGGTTGTAGCGGAAACGTGTTTCCAGATTGGCGGGCATGATGGTTCCGCCCCAGTCCGTGCGTTGCGATACTTTCTCGATCAGCCATTTGCTGTGCATCCCCTGTACGTAGCCCTGAATGGTTTCCGCGCGCATGGGCATGGCGCCGTCGATCCAGATGCCGATGTCGGGCGAAAGGCCCTGTTCCAGCATCCGCCCGAACCCGGGCGGGAGCTCCACCGCCATCGAAATGTCGCCGCTTCGCATCCGGAGGTCCAGGTCGTCGTAATCCAGCAGGGGCGGTTTCTCGATGAAATAGCGCGAGCCTGAAATATTCAGCGCGTAGTTCTGGCTCAGGACCGTCTGGTCGCGGTCCAGCACCGCAAAGGTCAAATCCTCCACGTCCATGCTGATGCCGAATCCCATCACCAGCATCAGCAGCATGGAGCCGAACAATGCCAAGGTTGCCCGGATCGGGTCGCGGAGCAGTTCAAGGTTTTCCCGCCAGCAACAACTGTACCAGCGTTGAAAGTTGAAGATAGAGGGGAAATGCCATGATTTTGCCGGTTTTTCCTCTGTTGCCGGTGGCGGCGGGGCTATCTGAACGGGGTCCGGAGGGGGGAGCGGGTCCGCCTCGACCAGATAGTCGATGAAAGCTTCTTCCAGTGTTTCCGTTCCGCGTTCTTTGACCAGCGCGGCGGGGGTGTCGCATGCCAATGATTTGCCGGCGTGCATCATGGAAATCCGGTCGCAGCGTTCCGCTTCGTTCATGAAGTGTGTCGTAATGAAGATCGTCACTTTGTCGCGCCTCGACAGTTCGATGATCAGTTCCCAGAAGCTATCGCGCGCCACGGGGTCTACGCCTGAAGTCGGCTCGTCCAGAATGAGAATCTGGGGGCCGTGAATGACCGCCGCCGCCAGTGACAGGCGCTGTTTGATCCCCAGCGGCAGTGAGCCCGGGTATTCGCCCGCGACGCCGGTCAGGTCGAACCGCTTCAGCATTTCGTCGATGCGGGTGCCGATTTCCGATTCGGGGATGCGGAACAGGCGGGCGTAGAGCTGCAGGTTCTGGCGCACGTTTAATTCGGTGTACAGGGAAAACGCCTGAGTCATATAACCCAGTTGCTGGCGGACTTTGATATCGTTGGCGTCCACCGATTTCCCGAAAAGCCAGGCTTCGCCGTCGGAGGGGGGCAGCAGCCCGGTCAGCATCTTCATGGTGGTCGTCTTGCCGCAGCCGTTGGAACCGAGGAAACCGAAGATCTCACCGCGGCGAATCCGGAAACTCACATTGTCCACGGCGGTAAAACTGCCGAAACGGCGGGTCAGCCCTTTGGCCTCGATAGCGATGTCGTTTTCGTCCTCCTGGGTCAGCGGCGGGACGACGATATCCTTATGCCCGGCCCGTTTGGCTTCGGGCAGGAGGCGGATAAAGGCGGCTTCCAGTGTGGAACTCCCGGTTTTTTCCAGCAGTTGGGCGGGAGTGCCGGTGTCCAGGATTTTGCCGTCGTCCATTGCAATCAGCCAGTCGAAACGCTGGGCTTCATCCATATAAGCGGTGGCTACGACGACGCCCATTTGAGGCTGTTCGGCGCGGACATTGTCGATCAGTTCCCAGAACTGGCGGCGTGCCAGCGGGTCAACCCCGGTCGTCGGTTCATCGAGGACCAACAGGTCGGGGTCGTGGATCAGGGCGCAGCAGAGCCCCAATTTCTGTTTCATGCCGCCGGATAATTTGCCGGCGGGACGGTTCAGAAACGGAAAAAGGCCGGTACTTTTGGTCAGCCGGTCGATGCGGCGGCGGCGTTCGGAGGCGTTGTGGCCGAACAGGCGGGCGAAAAATTGCAGGTTCTCCTCCACCGTCAGGGTGAAATAAAGGTTTTTCCCAAGCCCCTGCGGCATATAGGCGATGCGCGGACAGACTTTCGTCCGGTGGGCTTTGCTCCGCATGTCGCCCCCCAGTACGATCAGCGTACCGTCCTGCATGGCGTGCGCGCCCGTGACCAGTGACAGCAAGCTGGACTTGCCCACGCCGTCGGGGCCGATAAGCCCGACCATGCGGCGCGGCGGAATATCCAGGGACACCTTGTTCAGCGCCAGCGTCTTGCCATACCGCAAGCTGATATCCGCGGCATGGACAATCGGATCGCCGGACTGGATGTTTCCGGTCTGGGGTGTCGTCATTTCTTGCCCTTCAGCGCGAGGAATTCCGGCCATTCCATTTTCGGGTCGAGCTTAACCCATGCTATGCCGGGGACCCCGGTTTTGACCAGTTCCAGATATTCCCGGAGCAGTTCGGGGGCGATGCGGGCCTTGACGCGGAACATCAGCTTCTGGCGCTCGCTCTGCGTTTCCACCGTTTTCGGCGTGAACTGGGCGACGCTGGCGACATAGGAAACCTTGGCCGGAATCGGATATGCCGGCAGGGCGTCCAGCACAATGCGCACATCCGCCCCGATCGATACTTTGCCCGCGATTTCTTCCGCCAGGAAAAAAGTCATGTAAACGTCGCTCAAATCCACCAGGTTCAACACCCGTCCTCCCGCCGACATCACTTCGCCGGGCTGGGCAATGCGGTACTGGATACGTCCGTCCCGGGGAGCCAGCAATGTACTGTCCGTGATATCGGCTTCGATGCGGGCGATGTCGGCGTCGGCCCCCTGAATGGAGGCGGTGGCGCCAATGGCTTCGGCCTTGGCGGATTCGATGACGGCGTCGGCCTGTTTCACGCTGGCCTCGGCGGCAATCAACTGGGCTTCGGCGGCGTTGAGGGCGGTTTCAAAATCTTCGAATTGCTGTTCGGAAGTGGCGTCCACCTGACGCAGGGCTTTTGAGCGATTAAAGCTTTTGCGGGCGCCGTCGCGGGTGCTCTGGCGCTGGAGGACGACGGCTTTCGCCGCTTCTTTTTCGCTGGCGCGCACGTCTATCATCGCTTTGGCGCTGGCTTCCGCCGTGACCGCCTGGTTGCGGCGGGCCTGCGCCTGTGCCAGCTCGGCCCTCAGGACGCTGGTCTGCATGACGGCCATCGTCTGTCCTTGCTTGACGAAATCGCCTTCATTGACGAGGATATCCTCAATGCGTCCGGCCAGCTTGGTGGCGATATTGACTTCGGTGGCTTCAATGCGGCCGTTCCCGGAAACCAGATGTTCATTGCCGCTTCGCTGGGCTTCCTTGTATTTTCCGTAATAGTAGTAGCCGCCGCCCAGAATGATTACCACCGTCAGCAACAAAATGATTTTTTTCATGTATCCGTCATCCTTTATATATTGATAGTAATGCCTTTGCAATGTATACGCTTATTTCGTGCCACTACTATACTATGGCTGAGGTTTTTTGCAAGTATCGTACCGGGAAACATTCCGGCAAAAAAGAACTCTCCGGGTGAAACCGGAAAATTTACACTCCCGGCTTGAATTTTTGCCGTCTTCAAGTTATGTTACATAAACCAAAGCGGCAGGATAGTTTATGAATTTACTTTTTATCGGCGATGTCGTCGGGCGCGGAGGACGCAAGGCCGTCGTCAAAATGATCCCCGACTTGCGCCGCGAGTTCAGTTGCAGTTTCACCATTGTCAACGCGGAAAACATCGCGGCCGGTTCCGGCATGACCGCCAAGTGTCTGCGCGAACTCGGCGACGGCGCCGATGTCATCACCAGCGGCGACCATGTCTGGGACCAGAAAGATTTTGAACACGAAATCACCACCGTTCCCAATGTTCTCCGCCCCGCCAACCTGCATCGGAGCCAGCCCGGGCGCGGATGGAAAATTTTCCGGAATCCCGCCGGCGGCGAAATCGCGGTCATCAACCTGATGGGCAAGGTGTTCATGAAAGACAGCGCCTATTGCCCGTTCGAAACCGCCGAGGAAATCCTGGGCCAGTTGCCGCCGACCGTCAAAACCGTGATCGTGGATTTTCATGCCGAGGCCACCAGCGAAAAAGCCGCCATGGCGCATTTCCTCGATGGCCGCGCCACCGCCGTGCTCGGCACCCATACCCATGTCCAGACCAACGATGCGAAAATCCTGCCCGGCGGCACCGCCTTTATTTCCGACGTCGGCATGGTGGGATCGGAATATTCGGTTCTGGGCCGTACCGTCGAATCGGTGGTGGATAAATTCCGTTCGGGCATGCCGCGCCGCCTGCCGGTGGCGGAAACCCCGGTCCGCCTCGATTGCGCCATCGTCACTTACAACGCCGCCGACGGCCGAGCCTCGGCTATCAGGAACATATCCCGGATGTACCAGCCGGATGAGTTTGAAGGAATCTAAATTATGAGCGAAAAGAATCTGCCCGAAATCAATTTCAAACGTGTCGACGCCCTGATCAACCTTGCGCTTGACGAAGACCTCGGCCATCACGGCGACACCACCACCAACTCGGTCATCGGCGAAGAGGTCAATGCCCGGGCGCGTTTTATCTGCAAAGAAGATTGTGTCTGCGCCGGACTGCCGGTGGCGGAGCGGGTTTTCAGCACCCTTGATCCCGGCGCCCGCTGGGAAACGCTGGTGGCGGAAGGTGAATTCTGCCCGAAAGGAACCGTGATGGCGCAGGTGGAGGGTTCTGCCCGCCGGTTGCTGACCGGTGAACGGACCGCGTTGAATTTCCTCCAGCATCTTTGCGGCATCGCCACCGTTGCCCGCCGTTACGCCGGGGCTGTAGCCGGCAGCAAATGCCGGATTCTCGACACCCGCAAGACCATTCCCGGCTGGCGCAATCTGGAAAAATATGCCGTCGCCGCCGGTGGCGCCACCAATCACCGCATCGGCCTTTATGATATGATCCTGATCAAAGACAACCACCGCGAGCTCGCCGGGCTTGAAGATAAAAACGGCATCGCGCTGGCGGTTTCCCGCGCCCGCGCCCAGTATCCGGGATTAAAAGTCGAGGTCGAAGCCGACACGCTCGAAGAAGTGGCGCTGGCCTGCGACTGCGGCGCCGACTGGGTCATGCTCGACAATATGACCAACGAACAGATGGCCGAAGCCGTCAAGATCGCCGCCGGACGCGTCAAGCTGGAAGCCAGCGGCGGTATCACGCTCGAACGGATTCCGTCGATTGCCGCGCTTGACGTCGATTATATCTCGGTAGGGGCGTTGACGCATTCGGTCAAGGCTGCCGATATCTCCATGGACATCATTGTTTCCGAAGGAGACCGCGCATGATAGCCCGCCTGAAAGGAATTCTGATCGACTCCTCTTTTTCCGAAGTGATCCTCGACGTCAACGGCGTCGGCTACCTGGTCCTTATTCCACTCAGCACGTTTGATGCGTTGCCGCAGCCGGGCAATGAAGCCGTCCTGCTGGTCAACACCCAGGTGCGCGAGGACGCCATCTGCCTGTACGGGTTTGCCACCGCCGGGGAAAAAAATCTTTTCGAACAGTTGATGACGGTCAACGGCGTCGGCGCCAAGCTGGCGCTGGCGATCCTCAGTTCCATGCCGCCGGCGGCATTCTGCGCCGCGATTATGAGCAATGATGTGAACATCATCAAAACCATTCCCGGCGTCGGCAAGAAAACCGCGGAACGTCTGATCCTTGAAATGCGCGACAAAATCAATAAATTGGAAATCGCCGCCGGTCCCATCGTCACCCCCGACGTTCCGGCATCGCTCAAAGACACCGTGGCGGATACCATCCGCGCGCTGGAAGGGCTTGGTTTCAAGCGTGACCGCATTACCCGCGCGATCAACGAGTTGACCGCCGAAATGCCGGAAAAGGACTGCACGCTCGAAAACCTGATCCGCAACGCCTTGCGCCTGCTCAACAGTTGAAGAATTCTTTTGAAGGATAACAAATAAGAGTCAGGAGGGCTAATTATGAAAAAATTAACCCTTTGCGTATACACGTTGGCCAATCTTGCAGCCGGCACGGCTGCGCTCTTTTTCAATCCGGGCTTTAAAAGCTTCAGCCACATGACCTACTGTATATTGATCGTGGCGTGTTTGGTTTTTGGTCCATTCATTCCATTCCTGTTCGGCTGGCGGCTTGGCGCAAAATTACCGTATCAGCGAGGAAAGACTTGGATGTTAATGGCTGTTTTTCTGATTACCTTGATCGTTCTGTCGCCGCGCTTTCCTGTCGATGAGGATCGGTTTGGAGGATATTTGATGTTTATGTACGGTTTTCCCCTGTTTCCCCTTTTTCTGTTCATGGCGATGGGGGGCTTTTGGGGTAGTCTGGCGGGATTGGCGTTTGCAGTCGGCTATCTGTATCTCGCTGCCTGGATAATGGTTCACAACGATTACATGCTGATACGGGAAAAAAACCGAAAACCGGAACAAGCCGATGAAGAACAATTGTTCAAAATACGGCATGAATACAACGACTCTGGTACTGACCCTTAAAGGCGCATTCCTGAATCGACTCTGTTTGTGCGAGTTTATAGCACAGTTGGTTGCTTACAGCGTTTCAGTCCAGAGGCGGTTGCGGCTCTGTCTTTTCGCGGATGATCCTGTAAACGCGGTAAAGTTCGGACATGCTCCACGCCTGCGCCACGCAACCGCGCCATTCATGCGGCGAATCGCCGTCGATGATCTCCGGTAGTTGCCCGGGCGCGCCGCCGCACAGGTGCACCGCGCTTGAAAGCAGCAGCGCCTCCGCCCGCGGCTGTGACGCCGGATCGAGCTTGTACATCGCTTCGCAATAGGTGGGGAAGACCCATCCCCAGGCGGTGCCGTTGTGATAGGCCAGTTTGCGCCGGGTATCCTCGTCGCCGAGGTAGCGTCCCGCATAGGGGCGGTACGGATCGTTGAGCTGTCTGCCGTTGTAGCTGACGGGAACCGGATACTTTACCGGCGCATCGGCCAGCGAACGGATTGCGCCCGGCACCAGCAGGCAGGCGCACGAACGCAGGATTTTTACCTGAACTTCGCGGTGGCGCAGCGCGTCGAGGGTGATGGCGAACAACTGGTTCGGACGGCAGGCGTCGTCCGGAACCGCCTGCGCCGCGCTTTGGCCGGGGGCCGCGTGGAGGCAGTCGCTCAGGTAATCGTGTCCGGGGAGAATATAATATTTTTCGATGGAGTCAAGCACTTTTTCACGCAGCTCGCGCCAGACCGGATCGTATTCGCCCACCAGTTTCAGGGCCGCCGTCCAGAGTGCCTGGATTTCGATCGGATAGCCTTCGCGCGGGGTTCCCGCCGGATAGTTGGTGTCCATCCAGGTGAAATGCGACGGGCTGAAAATCAGTCCGGATTCTTCATCCATCCGGATGCCGTTCGCGGTGCCGCTGCGGTAATGGATCAGGATCGACCGCAGAACGTTCAGCACGGTGCGCCCGCCGCAGTCCATTTCCAAAATGTCGGCATTGCCGGCGGCGCGGATATAGTCGGACACCGCCACAAAGAGCCACAACGGCGCGTCGCTGGTGTCGCGGTTGGAAACATCGTTGCCGCGGATGACGTTCGGCAGCGTACCGTCCAGTTCAAAATGGGCGAACTGGCGGATGATTTCCTCGCTTTCATGGGTGAAGCCCGCCGGAATCAGCCCGCGCAGGCAGATCAGCGTGTCGCGCCCCCAGTCCAGGAACCACGGATAACCCGCGATGACCGTATGCCACTGATCGCGCCGGACGACAAAATGGCGCAGGGCGTAACGCATCGAAAGTTCCAGCGGGAGTTGTTCGGGCATTTTGCGGACATAGGGCTGGCGGACCCGTTCGGCGTTGTTGACTTCGGCGAACAGTACCCGGTGTTCGCCGCCTTTCAGGTCAAAGGCGAAGTAGCCGGGGCTGAACAGGTCGGTATGGGAATCGAGGCCGCGTTCCTGTTCCCTGGGCAGCGGAACCATGTATTTCCACTCAGGTTCGAGGGTGAAGCGCCCTTCCGAGGGCGTCAGGGTCAGCTTGCGGTCGGGCGCGGGTTCGAAGACGACCTGGGAACCGTCGATGCTGACCGCCCGAGCGAAAGCCTGTTCGGGCCCCGTATAAGCGCGGGTGACTTCATGGATGGAGCGGCATTCCAGATCGGGACGCAGGATGACCCGGACCGGGAGGTGGTCTTCCAGCTGTTCGGCCGCCTGCCCCGCGGGGGGGCGTTCGAATATCAGTGAAATGGCGTCTCCTTCTTCGGACATCCGCAGAACAATGCTCAATTCCACACTTTTTCCCTGTCCGGCCACGATGTTGAATTCCCAGCCGACCGTGTTGTTCTGTTCCGCATAAAAGCGGGTCTGGCAGGGCAGGTCGATGTCGCGGGAATAACCTTGATAAACCAGCCATGCGCGGCAGCGGGTGAGCATGACCGTATTGTCCACCGGAAAATCGGTGTTGATATTGGCCGCCAGCAGGGCGTTGTACTTGCCGGCGATACCGCCCCAGTCGCCGCAGACCAGGCTGTAGGCGCCAAGGCGCGAAGTGCAGAGCCCGAAATAGGAGTTCTTGCGCAGTTCGCTCTGGGGGATCATGGTACAGCGTTCGGTATGGGCGGAGTCGGGCAGCAGCATGATGGTACCCGAGGAATGTTTGGCTTTTCCGCCGCGGAAAACGGTCAGTTTGAGGTCGAGCATTTCGGCATAGGTTTTGTTGTTGTGCAGATGGGTGATCATGGCGTAGAACCTGCCATTGTCCGCGGGCAGGCAGGCGGTACTGGCGATGGTTTTCTTGCCTTTGATCAGGTCTACCTTGAAAAATACGTCTGAATAAATGATCAGGATGTTGCGCGGCGGCAGCATGACGATGCGCCGCTGGTCCACGCCGTCATGCCATTCGGTGACGGACGGGAAATCGGAACCTTCGAGTTCGACGCAGGCCTGATAGGGGTCTCGCTGGAGCTTGCGGGCCAGTTGGTCGATATTGAACGCCTTCATATCCGTGAAACCGTGGTAGCGCACATAGAGTTCGGACGCGAGGGCACGGCGTTTCTGGCGGAGAATTTTGCCGGGGAAAATCCACGGCGTCTTCAACTGCCGGTTCAGTTCGTCCAGTTCGGCGGATTTCGGGGTGAGACAGCGGATTTCACCGGGCTTCATCACGTATGCTGCCGCCGGACGGTTGAATTGTTCACCGCCCATCAGATCGTAGAGGTTTTCGGACGGGAAAAGCGAGGCGTCCCATGAAACCGGCTGTTCGCGTTCGGTGTCGAGGTTGATGAGGACCAGCACCAGAGAATCGTCCTCGGCGGACTCGCGGCGCAGGGCCAGCGTATTGCCGTCCTTGCCGTGGATGAATTGCAGCTTGGCCCCGGCGGCGAAAGCCGGATGAATCGACAGGATTGTCTGCAAACGCCGGATTTCCGCGGTCTGATTCTCCCCGGCGCCCCAATTCAGGGAGGCGGAGCCGTGCACGTTGACCCGTTCGGCGGCGTACCACTCCACGCCGTTGGTGATGCCGAAGGAACCATCCACCGAGAACAGCGCGCACAGCGCGGTACGCATTTTAGCCCAGAGGGGCGACTTGGCGGCGAGGCGCAAATTGTCATGTGTTTCAGCGAAATGGGCCTGTGCGCCAAGGGTGTTGCTGACCGGATAGCACCATTTCTCAAGGTAGTTGGTGATCTGCTCACGGTCGTAGTTCTGAAAAAGTTCCGAGTACGCCCAGTCCAATCCCGCGCCGCCGAGGAGTTTTTCCACGGTTTCCCAGGGGCCCCCGAGTCCTTCGAGCAGGAAAACGGTATTCGGATATTCATGGCGGACTTTGGAGGTGATATAGAGCCATGCGTCATAAGGCAGCATGTAACCGGCGTCGCAACGGAAACCGTCCACCCCGCGGTGGCACCAGTACAGGAAGACTTCGGCCATCAGGCGGTGGACTTCGGGCAACTGGTAATTGAGCTTCGACAAATCTTCCCAGACCGCCCCCCAGGCGCCGGGGCTTTGGAAGGTGCCGTCCGGGTTGCGGACATACCATTCCGGGTGTTCGCAGTGCAGGCGCGACGCCCAGCCGGTATGGTTCACCGGGATGTCGAGGAAAATCCGCGAACCGCGCGTATGGACCGCATCCACCAGTTCCTGGAACTGCTCGAGGGGCGTGGTGTGGGTGTCGAATTCCGCCAGCGCCGGTTCCACCGAGAAATAGTCCAGCGAGGCAAACGGACTGCCGTAGCGGCCCATCTTGCCGTAGGCGGTCGGAATCGGGTGGATCGGAAGAAGCTGAATGATCCGGCTGCGCAAGGTGCCGATGATGAAGTCAAGCTGGCGGATCACGTCGCGGAACGTGCCGGACGGAGGGATGACGGTATAGCCCTGACGGTCGAGCTGTTCGGCCAGTTCTTCATTTTCGATGGGATGGTTCGGGGTCATGGCGGCGCTGAATTGCCGGGGGAAAACTGTATAGATGGTGTTGGCGCAATAGTTTTCGGCGGGTTCGACTTTGATGGTGACATTGCCGGAACCGCTTGCCCAGATCGGACGGGCGACTTCCGGGTTGCGAAACCAGCATTTGGCTTCGAACACACCGACTTCGAACAACGGCAGCCGGATTTCAAAAATATTTCCGGCGACTTTGCGCATGGCGATATCGTTCCAGGCGCGGCCGAGCGGCGGTATCCCGTGTTCGGTATGGCGTATCTGTTCGGTACGGCGGGTGTCCGCCCGTCCGAGGTTGGTCCGCAGAAAGGCTTCTCCGGACGGTATATTTTCGACATGCAGTTGAAAAATCACGCTATCGCCGCGGTGAAGCAGCAGATTGGTTCCCGGCAACGGTGTCTGTTTGATCACTCTGCAATCCTGTTTTTTGTAAAGTTGCTCACTCGAAAGCGATTACCCCGGAGGAACGTTGATTCCCCTTTTCATAAAATATAGCGCGCCATGAAAAAATATCAAATTCATCTGCGCCCGATTACCATAATGCTTACCTGCGCCTTGGCCAGCGGACGGCAGGCTTCGGTCAGAGTCGCGCCGGTAGTCAGGACATCGTCGATCAGCAGGAGCCGGAGCCCGTCCGGATTCGCACCCCGGCGCAGGGCGAATGCATCGGTCAGATTGTTCAGGCGCTGTTCGCGGTTGAGCCTGGCCTGCCGGCGGGTGGCGCGGCTGCGGACCAGGTATCCGCGCACCGGGATGCCGAGTTCTCCGCCCAGCAGGCGGCAGAACAGATGCGCCTGGTTGAACCCGCGCCCGAGATAACGCGTCCAGTGCAGCGGCACCGGGACGATGGCGTCGAAAACGGTTCCGCTCCGGCGGATGGTCTCCGCCCCGAGTGCCGCGAACGCCCGCGCCAGTTCGACCTGGCCGCTGTATTTGTAACGGTGAATCAATTCCAGTCCGAAAGGGTCCAGCTCGATCACGGCGTAAGCGTCTTTCCATGGACGGACGCCGATCCGCAGGCATTTGGAGCAGTACGCCAGAATTCCGTCCTGCGGCCCGCCGCAGCCGGGACAGCGGGGGCCGTCGATGCGGTGGAGCCGGGACAGGCATTCCGTGCAAAAACCGTTCCAGCCCTGTTCGGGCAATGCTTCACGGCATCCCGGGCAGGGAAAGACACAGACGGTTTCGATAATCCTGGCCCAGCGGACCCGGTCAGCGAAACCTCGCACGCAGTTCTTCAAACGTTCCATTTTCCAGGCTCTCGCGGACCTGTTTCATCAGGTTCAGGTAATAATGCAGGTTGTGAATGGTCAACAGGCGAAGACCGGTGATTTCCTGCACGTTCATCAGATGGCGGATATAGGCTTTGGTGAAATTGCGGCAGCAATAGCAATCGCAGCCGGGGTCCACCGGCGTGAAATCTTTCGCATAGCGGCCGGCTTTGACCGGGATGGTTTCGCCCTTGTCGCCGACGTAGGCGCTGCCGTGGCGAGCCATCCGGGTGGGGAGCACGCAGTCGAACATGTCGATGCCGCGCGCCACGCCTTCGACCAGCTGCTTCGGAGTACCGACGCCCATCAGGTAACGCGGGCTTCCGGCCGGGAGCTCCGGCACGGTCCAGTCGAGGCATTCGAACATGGTTTCTTCGGGTTCACCGACGCTGAGGCCGCCGATCGCATACCCTTCGAAACCGATCTTCACCAGTTCCTGAGCCGAGCGCTCGCGCAGGTCGCGGTACATGGAGCCCTGCACAATGCCGAACATCAGGTGTCCGGGAAGCATCGGCTGGTCGCGGGAAACTTTTTCCCATTCGATGGTCTGGGCGAGCGATTTTTCCGCTTCGGCATGGGTGCATGGGTAGGGGGTGCATTCGTCAAACGCCATGACAATGTCTGCGCCGAGCACTTTCTGGATATGAATCGATTCCTTGGGGCCCAGGAAGAAACGGGTGCCGTCGATATGAGACGAGAACCAGACGCCGTTTTTTTCGATCTTCCGCAGTTTTGCCAGGCTGAACACCTGAAAGCCGCCGCAGTCGGTCAGGATCGGTTTGTGCCAGTTGCTGAATTCGTGCAGTCCGCCGGCGCGCTCCATGATTTCGAGGCCCGGTTTCAGGAACAGATGATAAGTGTTGCCCAGGATGATCTGCGCGCCGAGTTCTTCCATTTCAAGCGGGGTCATGGCCTTGACCGAGCCGCGGGTGCCGACCGGCATGAAAATCGGCGTCTGTACCACGCCGTGGGGGGTCTGGAGAACGCCGCGCCGGGCTTTGCCGGAGGTGTGTGTGACTTGAAAAATCATTCGCCCCCCTCGTCGTTTACCAGCATCCCGGCCATGACGGCGGCGGATGATTTGCCGAGGGCTTCCCCGATCGCCGCGCCGAACTTGAACGCCGCCGCCGGGCCTTTGCCGGTGATGATCCGTCCGTCGGTTTCGGTGAAACGTCCGGTATAGCGGGCGTTGCCGAATTCTTTTTCCATGCCGGGATAACCGGTCACGGTTTTGCCGTCGAGCAGTCCGAATGCCGCCAGCGCCAGCGGTGCGGCGCAGATCGCCGCCGCGATGCCGCCGTTGGCGTAAATGTCGAGAACGGCGCGTTTGACGGCGGCGCTGTCGCGCAGATTGGCGGCGCCGGGCAATCCGCCGGGCAGGATGGCGGCGCGATAATCGGCGGGGTTCAGGTCGTTCAGCAGGGCGTCGGCGCGGACCGTCATCTGGTGCGAACCGGCGACGTCCATATCGTCGATTCCGGCGAGGGTTACGCCAAAGCCCATCCGTTTCAGGACATCGGCGGTGATGATCGCTTCGGCTTCTTCGAAGCCCGGCGCCAGCATGATCAGTACGTTGCTCATTGAGTTTACTCCTTGTATCTGTTTGAGTAAATTTACACGCTCAAGCGCCTTTTTGCCAGTCCGTTTCGGAAAAAGAAGTCTCCGGTACGCCGGTTATTATAAATCAAAAACGCCGCCGAAGAATCAATAAAATTTCATACGCCGCTCGTTTTTATGAAATATGCGGTTATATTAACGGTATGATGCAGGGAATTCTGGAACATTTTTGCGGGTATCTGGCCGTTGAACGGGGTTTGAGCCGGAATACGGTCAGCGCTTATCATGCCGATTTGACCGATTTCGCCGCGTTCCTGGAGAAATCCGGAATCGGCGACTTCAACGCCGTCGACCGTTTCCATATCATCGACTATCTCTCCGCCCGCAAAGAAGAAGGGCTGGAGCCCGCCACGCTGGCGCGGCGCCTGGTGGCGGTCAAAGTGCTGTTCCGCTATCTGTTTCAGGAACGGTTTGTCGAACGGAACGTCACCGAAGTCATGGATTCCCCCAAGCTCTGGATGGTGCTGCCGGATTTTCTCTCCGCGCAGGAAGTGGACCGGCTGCTGGCGGCGTATCCGGCGGGCAAGGACCCGCTGGTGTTCCGGAACAAAGTCATTCTGGAGGTGCTTTATTCCTGCGGACTCCGGGTGTCGGAGGCGGCGTCGCTGAAAGTGGGTTCGGTTCATTTTGATGAGGAAATCCTCCGGGTGGTGGGCAAGGGCAACAAGGAACGGATTGTGCCGTTCGGCCGCGCCGCCGGAAACCTGCTCCGCCGTTACCTCGCCAACATCCGGCCCGAACTGGTGCGCAGCGAAAAGGAAACCACGCTGTTTCTGTCCAAAAGCGGGCGGCGGCTTGACCGCGAGTGGATCTGGCGCGTCGTCAAAGAGGCGGCGAAGATCGCCGGCATCCACAAAAATATTCACCCGCACACGCTCCGGCATTCGTTTGCCAGCCATTTGCTGGAGAACAACGCCGATTTGAGGGTGATCCAGGAAATGCTGGGTCATGCCGACATCAGTACCACCCAGATTTATACCCACGTGAACCAGAAAACACTGTTGAACATACACCGGCAATTTCACCCCCGAGGTTAAATAATGAACGAGCAAATTAAAATGACGAAAAAGCATTATTGGCTGATCCTGGCCGCTGTCGCGATCACCGGCACATTGGCGGCGGTTTTCATCCGCCAGCCGATCGGCGGCGGAGCAGGGACGGAACCCGTGGAATGGACGTTTCCCAGCATGAGTACGTTGGCGCAGGTCAAATTTTACGAACGCAGGGAACTGGCGGAAAAGGCGGGGGCATTGACGCAGGAGGTCTTTCTGCTGATCGAGAAGCATTGCAATACATTTGCTCCGGAGAGCGAACTTTATCAACTCAATCAGACTGCCCATGAAAAGCCGTTCAAGTGTTCCGACGTGCTCTGGCAGGTGCTGGTCAAGGCACGCGAAGCCTATCAGCTTTCCGACGGCCTGTTTGATCCCACGATCCGTCCCCTGATGGAACTCTGGGGATTTTACCGGAAACGCAGTGAAGTCCCGCCGCAGAGCGAAATCGACGAAGCACTGAAACGGGTCGGTTTTGACAAAGTGGTGTTCGACGACAAGGCGCGCACGGTGGCGTTCAAGGTCAAGGGCGTGGGGATCGACCTCGGCGGCATCGCCAAAGGTTACGCGGTGGATATGGCCGCTGAAAATGTCCGCAGGCTCGGCGTCAAATCCGGCATCATCAATCTCGGCGGCAATATTTATTGTTTTCCCGCACCGCCGCCGAACAAGCGTTTCTATACCGTCAGCGTCCGGAATCCGCTGAATAAAGACAAGGGGTGCGGCGTTGTCCGGATTCAGGACCAGTCTGTTTCCACCAGCGGGAACTATGAACGTTACGTGACGTTCAACGGCAAAAATTATACGCATATCGTCAATCCGAAAACCGGCCTGCCGGTGGAGGACATGCTTTCCGTGACGGCTCTCTGCCGCAACGCGGTGGACGCCGATATGTTCTCGACCATGGTGTTTGTCGGCGGCCCCGCGCTGGCGGAGAAGCTTTACCGGAGCCTTGAAGGGGTGGAATTCCTGATCATGGTCCGTTCTCCGGACGATCCGGAGAGCTTCGATATCATCAAATACGGCAACTCCTGGGACAGTATCACCCACGCCGGTATCTGATTTCATCTGTATTTTGAGCTGAAATTCAATTTTTATGGAAATCGGCTGACTGGGCGGCTTGATAAAGCCATCTGTCGTGCTAGATTATTACGTTTTCATGAAAAGTAATAAAATTCGATAGGGAGGCCGCTATGCCGTGGTTCAGTGAAATCCGCAGTATTCCCAAGCCGGAGATGCTGGAGTTGGTCGAAAAAGCCGCAATCGAAGCGAAGGCCCGGATATGCCGCCATCCCGGGCGGGTTCTGCTGCTGCCCCCTGACATCACCCGGGCGCACAGCGGCGCCGGTTGGATTACCGAGAAATTCTATCGGATTTTCGCCCATGAAGCCGACGTGCACGTCATTCCCACCCTCGGACAGCACGTGCCGCATACCCCGGAACAGAATCGCTGGATGTTCGGCTCCATCCCCGAAGAAAAAATTCACAAGCACGATTGGCGCGACGGTTCGAAAATCATCGGGGCGGTGCTTTCCGATTTCGTCCGCGAGGTTTCCGGTGGCGCAGCCGACTGGGAAATCCCGGTGTCCCTGAACCGGATGCTGCTGGAGGAACAATGGGACCTCATCATCAACATCGGGCATATCGTACCGCACGAAGTGCTCGGTTTTGCCAACCATAACAAAAATTATTTCATCGGGCTCGGCGGCAAGCCGATGATCTGCGCCTCGCATATGATGGCGGCCTGTTGCGGGATCGAAAACAACCTCGGCAGGTTGATCACTCCGTTGCGGGCGTGTTACAACAAGGCGCAGGAGGAGTACCTGCCGCACCTGCCGGATTTCTTTTTCGAGGTGGTCATGGCGTACAATGAAGAGGGCGCTCTTGAGCACACCGGGGTCTTTGTCGGGGACGATCTGGGCACGTACCTGGACGCGGCGCGGCTCTCCCGCGAACAGAACATCACCGTGGTGCCGCCGTTGAAAAAAGTCGTCGCGGTCATGCAGGGCGATGAATTCTACAGCACCTGGGTCGCCAACAAGGCGATCTACCGGACCCGCATGGCGATGGCCGACGGCGGTGAATTGCTGATCATCGCTCCCGGCCTGAAACGTTTTGGCGAACAGGAAGACGTTGACCGATTGATCCGCCGGTACGGGTATTCGGGCACCGAAAGGGTCATGAAGCTCTGGCGCAGCGAACCGGTCCTGCAGGACCTGACCCACGGCACGGCGCACCTGATTCACGGTTCGTCCGAAGGGCGCTTCAAGATCACTTACGCGCCCGGTTTTCTGAGCCGTGCCGAGGTCGAGAGCGTCAATTTCGGCTATGCCGACCCGGACGAAGCGCTGAAACGTTACGATCCCGCGAAAATGAAAAACGGTTTCAATACCATGCCGGACGGCGAAGTCGTCTACTTCATCAGCACGCCGTCGGCGGGTTTGTGGGCGACCCGGGAGAAGCTGGAGTCCCGGTAAGGCTGGGAGCGCCGCGCCGCAATTTCCGGCTCCGGGAGTGGGGACCGGGGGTTGCGGCGTCGGTTGCCTCCATTCTTTAAATTTCCAAAAAATCCGGGAAAATCAGAAAAATCGACTGGATGGGTATTGACAAACAATCTGTCATAATGTATACTAGTAAGTGTCATTAATAATGAACCCGGAGGATGTCGGTGTCCCGCGAAAACGGCAACAGCAAAAACGGTTTCGAACCGTTGTACAAACCGGTCATGAATGAAGTCATTCAGAAGATTCATGACGGCGTGTACCGTCCGGGCAGGAAGATTGCCAGCGTCCGGGAGCTGGCGGACGAATACTGTGTCAGCCGGCAGGTCGCCCATTCGGCGCTGCACAAGCTGGTCGAACTGAATTATCTTTATGCGGAGCCCAAGCGCGGGCTGTTTGTCAACCCCGCCCTGCGCCCCGGCATGTTCTACCGGATCGCCCTGTACGTCAATGAAAAAAATCCGATGCGGAACGCTCACCTGATGTACAAAATCTATGAAATCTGCCTGGAAAAAAACTGCGATGTCATCCTCGGTTCCAACTACCAGACCAATGATTCGATCAGCAGTTTCCTGAAACGCGACACCCGGTTCGACGCGATCCTGCTTCACGGCATTGTCGATGAAAAACTGTTGAAGGAAGTCCGGAACTTTCATGTCCCGTATCTGGTGCTGGGGAACTACGATATTTCGCCGGAGCACCCGCAGGTGCGGATTGAGGTGAAGCCGAATGTCCGCGCGGTCCTGGCGGCGGAATTTTCGGCTTTTAAAGGGAAAAAAATCGCCGCGCTGTTCGGCAAAGCCGACAATGTCGGGCTGGAGCTTGAGGCGGGATTTTACGAAGCGGTAAAAGCGTCCGGGGCGGAAACCTCCCCGGATATGGTCAAGCGCTGCCTGATCGACGGGTACACGGAGTGCCTGGAGCTGTTTTCGGCGCACCGCCCGGACGTGCTGCTGGTGCTGGAGGCATTGCGCCCCGGCTACCGCAAATATTGCCAGTTGAAAAAGCCGTCCGTCCTGCCCTATGCCATTGGTACGGTGTACAGCAAGGATATGGTGCAGATGGAAGATGAATTCGTAGATCGCCTGATTTTTCTGAATTCCGATTTCACGGAAAAAGCGGTGGACGGGGTCCGCCGTTTTCTGGAGCGTATCAGGCAAGAACAGGAAACCTGAAAAAAAGGAGTCATTCATGCGACGGAATTTTACACTTATCGAACTTCTGGTAGTAGTGGCGATTATTGCGATACTGGCGGCGATGCTGCTCCCCGCTTTGTCCAGGGCGAGGGAGTCGGCGAAACGCATGAACTGCGGGGCGAATATCAAACAATTCGGTGCTCTGACCGTTTCTTATTCCGCCAATCATAACGATTATCTGTTTCCCGCCAAGTTTGTCTTGTCTCCGGTGTCGCCGGTGAAGGAAATTCACTGGTTCGACCTGATCAGCCAGGAGCTCGGACGGACGTTCGCCACGTTTAAGATCGGCTCGAAATACGATGGCTGGCTCGAATTTTTCATTTGTCCGGGGGCGCCGCCGCTGCCGGGCGTCTACTGGACTGCGACCGCGCAATACGCCTGGCATGACCCGAATTTCGTCGCGGATGCCGGAATCGGCTATCTGCCGTGCAAAACGAACGCCGTCCGCAATCCGTCCGCCAAAGCCGCCTATTCCGACTACGGAACGAAAAAATGGGCGTACCAGTATTATTGGCGCAAAGGCAAGGCGCCGGTTACGGAACACTATCTGCCGGGCGCGGGCGCCATTGCGGTTCGGGAAGGGCATTTGAATTATGCCGACCTGGGGGAATTCAACGGTGACTTCGCCGGCCGGCACGGCGGTTCGCTCAATATCGGTTTTATGGATGGGCACGTCGCGGCCGTGACCGCCGCCGAGGTGGCCGCCGAAGCGCATCCGGATTCGTCGGACTACAAAGACCGCGGAATCATGTTCCGTCAGATCAAATACGATTAAATAAAAGGATGATGCAATGAAAAACCGGACCCGTTTGATTTTTTTATGTGTTCTGGCTTTGCTGTCGATGCCGGAGCTCCATGCCGCTGCACTGGTGAGCCGGGGCGCGCCCGTCGCGGAAATCGTCGTGGCGGCGGACGCTCCCGAACCCGAGCGTTATGCCGCGGCTGAACTGCAATATTGGCTTGGAGCTGTTACCGGGGCGCTGCTGCCGGTGGTGAACGCGCCGTCGGAGGACCGGAAAACGGGCAGGATTTTTATCGGGCGCGCCTTCGCCGGGGATTTCCAGAACGATTTGAAGGCGCTTGGCGCCACGGACGGATTTGCCGTACGGAACAAAGGTCGCCATATCTTTATTTTCGGATCGATTCCACGCGGCACGCTGAACGGCGTATACACGTTCCTTGAAAAGAATACCGACATTATCTGGCCGCGCCCGGATTGGGCGCTTGGAGCGGTCTACACCGTCCGCGACACCTTGAGCGCGGAGTACCGGGACGACCTTGAAATACCAAAATCCACCCTCCGCGGCTGGGGCTGGACCATGAAATCCCAGATTCACGAATCCGGCTGGGAATCGCGTAACCGCTGCAACTGGCTGGGGTATTACAGCCCGGATTTCATCCGCAAGGGGACCGCGTATTCCCCCGCCGGGGGCGGGCACGGGCTGAAAAAATTCATCCCGCACGACCAGTATTTCGAAAGCCATCCCGAATACTATCCGTTCATCGACGGCAAGCGGGTCACGCGCGGCCAGCTCTGTTTCCTGGCTTACGGCATGATCCCGGAATACGTGAAAAACCTGCGGGCCGAACTGGACGCCAAACCCGGCAGCGACGGCGTCAATATCTCCACCGTGGACGGTTACGGGTTGTGCGAATGCCCGCTGTGCGTCAAGCCTTTTCAGACGGAGAACGGAAAAACCGTCACGCTGGACGATCCGGCGTTTCGTTCCGCTCAGTATTACACATTTTTGAACAAAGTCGCCCGCGAAATCGGCAAGAGCCATCCGCAGGTGACCCTGCTGACCTATGCCTACACGTTTACCGTGAATCCGCCGCCGTTCAAGCTGGAGCCGAATATCCGGGTCATGTATTGTCCGTTCTGCAAGAACGACAAATACCCGATTTCCGACGCGGATAACAACAAAAGATTTCGCGACTGGCTGATTTACTGGGGCGGAGCCACCGACAAGACCTGGCTTCGGGAATACTACGGCTGTGCCGGGGCGTTTCCGCGTCCGCTGGAGGACGTCGTCAAAGCGGATCTGCTGTTTTGCCTGGAAAACAACATCCGGGAATTTCATTCGGAATTGCCGGTGGATCGGGACGGTTCCAGCGCGGTATGGGATGTTTCGGCCATGACCATGTGGGTGATTACCCGACTGTGGTGGAATCCTGCTCAAGACGTGGACAAACTGCGTGAAGAATACCTGCGCCGGACCTATCGCGAAGCGGCGGTTCCGATGGCGCGTTATTATGAATTGATCCGCAAAAGCTGGTACGCCAGTACGTTTCCGTCTCTTTACAGCGACGGAGCTCCGGGGATGGCGCGCCGCTACATCAAGGACGCGGGGATCGAAGACGCCTGCCGCGCTGCGCTGCAGGAAGCGGAAAAACTGGCGGTGCATCCGGTTTCGCGTGAACTGGTCCGCCGCCAGCTTGCCGCGTTCGAGGGTTGGATGGAATTCCTGAAGAACGATAAGACCGTGAGATTGAATGTGCCGTTTCTGCCGGTGAACCTGTCGGAAAACTTTGACGACAAGGCTTGGGAACAGGCCGCCGCCGCGGACCCGTTTGTGCTGTGCCGCGCCGACGGCGTCAAACAGCCTGCGATGCAGAGCGGGGTACGGATGTCGCACGACCGCAAGAATCTTTATTTCCTCCTGACCGCGCATAACAAGGACGCCGGGACCCTGAAAGGTGCGGAGCTTCGGCAGGGGGAGCGCGAATCCTTTCCTGGCAACGATCATTTTGAACTGTTCCTGGGGTCCTCCGACAGCGGCGTGTACTATCATTTCGCCCTCGACGTGGGCAACCGGGCGGTTTACGACGGCAAGGGGTATGACGGTGCCTGGAGTTCGAACTGGAAGCGCGCTACCCGGCGGTTGAATGATCGCTGGCAGGCGATTGTAACCGTTCCGCTGGCGGACATCGGCTGCAATGTCACCGTCAACAACAAACTGATGTGCCTGGTTTACCGCTGCCGGAAATTCGAGGACGGCACCGTCAACCGGAAAACCGGACGCCCGAACATCCGCCAGGAGCGTTCCAGTTGGGGCGGCGGCTACGTTCATGAAACATCCGCGTTTGGCGAAATCACACTTGAACAATTCGAGAGGTAAACGATGTATCGGAAAATCATTCTTGCAGTATGGGCGGCGGCGTGCATATGGACCGTTTCGGCCGGAGTGCCGCTGGTCCGGTCGGGCAAGGCGGCCGGGGAGATCGTTATCCCGGCGGAGGCGTCCGCGGTGGAAAAATTCGCGGCGGCCGAGCTCCGGCACTGGATCAAGGAGATCACCGGCGCGGACTTGCCGGTCACCGCCCGGATGACGGAACAGGAAAACACGAAAATCCTGTTGGGAAAAAGCTTTGCCGGGGAATTCAAGGACGCGCTTGCCCAGCTGGACGGGAGCGACGGTTACGCATTCCGCACCCGAGGCAACCGGGTTTATATTTTCGGCGCGGCGGACAAGGGGACATTGAACGGCGTATTCCGTTTCATCGAGGTGAACAGCGATCTGATCTGGGCCCGGCCGCGCTTTACGGTCTTCACCCGGACGGATGACTTCAGCGCCGGAACGGGCGATGTTACCGACCGCCCGGCGTCCCGCGAACGCGGCTGGATCTTCACGATCGCCGGTCAATCGCCGGAAGACTGCCTGTGGCAAGTCCGCAATAACAACACATTTTTGAACCACGACCGTAATTTCAGCGAAGAATGGGGAATGAAGCGCGAAATCGGCGGCCATATTTTTTCAAGGGTGATTTCTCACGAAAAATATTTCGCCTCCAATCCCGAATATTTCCCGGTTCTCCGGGGTATGCGCCAGCCCAAATCCTGGTGCCTTTGCCTGAGCGCCCGGGACTTGCCGGAGGTCTATTTCAAGGAATTGTGCGCTTATATCGACAAAAATATGCCGATGTCCCTGCTGAAACTGGGCGTGGACGACAGTTGGAACACCTGCGAATGCCCCGAATGCACCGCGCCTTTCAAACTGCCGGACGGTACGGTTATTTCCCCGGACGACCCGGCGTACCGTTCGACACGCTGGTATGCCTTCGTCAATCCGATAGCCGACAAGGTCCACGCGAAATACGGCATCGATACGCTGGTCTACACCTACATTTATCTGGATATCCCGCCGAAAATCAAGGTTTCGGACCATATCCTGCTGAGTTTTTCGCCGATCAGCCGTGACCTGCGGGTGGCATACGAGGATTACCAGCCCGGAAAAACCTGGGGCAAGGATTCCGCCGCGCAGATCAAAGAGTTCGCCCGGATCGGCAAACAGATCCGCCTTCGCGAGTATTACGGATGCAACGGCGGGTTCCCGCGTCCCGACGAATACGTGGCGCGCAAGGATTCGATCTGGGCGCTGAAAAACGGCGTCACCGAATTCTGTTCGGAACACCCGGTGGACAAACTGGACAAGCGGTTCGCCACGGACCCGTCGGTCACCTGGGACGCGGACGCGGTTACGGTATGGACCATTAACCGCCTGTGGTGGAACCCGGACGTGGATCTGGAAACGCTCCGCGACCAATTCTTGAACAGGACCTATCGCGAAGCCGCCCCGGCCATGCGCAAATATTACCAACTGATCCGGACGCTTTATCTCGCCAAGCCGCAGTTCCGCGCCAACTACCAGAACACCCTGCGCGGCGACATGAAGCGCTACGTCATCGAAGCCGGAAAAGAAAGCGAAGCCCGCAAGCTGCTCGAAGAAGCCGAAAAAGCCGCCAAACACCCCGTCAGCCTGCAACTGGTCAAACAGGCAAGGGCGAATTTCGAGCTCGGCTGCAATGCCGAAGAGCGCGTGATCGTGAAAAAAGTTGCCGCTCCGCCCGAAATGGAATCGCCGCTGTGGCTTGAAACCACTTCGATAACGGATTTCGACGTGATGCAGCATTCGGAAATCGGCACCGATTTCCAAATGGACGCCCGGATGCTCCACGACGGTAAGAATCTTTATGTCAAAATCGAAGGCCCTGATTTTCCATCCAACCGCCAGGCGGAGCCCGACCGGTGGCTCCCCGGCAATTTCATCACCCTCCATCTGGCGGGGCTGGACCGCAAAGGTTATTACCTGTTCGGGTTCGATTGGAGCGGCGGCTGGTTCGATGCGGAGCGGCTGGACCTCAAATGGAATTCGGGCATGAAAATCCAGACCGGCGGGGATGAGAAACACCGTTCCGCTCTGTTGACGATTCCACTGATAGCCTTGAAATTTCAGTTCGATGCCGATTTATTGAACCGGATTTACGGCGTCATCCACTGCCGTTACACCGGCGGGGATGGCGGAACATACAGTTATACCAGCTACGGGCTGGTCCCCGGCGCGCCTAGATTTTTCAAAGAGATTTACCTGGAGAAATAATGTATGAAACGATTCTATTCACTCCTGATTTCCTGTTGCCTGCCGGTATGCCTGGCCGCCGCGGAAACCGTCATCGGAAAAACCGATATCGCCGCCGTCAAGGAATCGTCGCGCCTGAAGCGGGCGGACGATCCCGACCGTCCCGGAAAACAGATATTACAAGCGCGTTCCAGAACCGCCGTTTGCGATTTCGCGGTGCCGGGGGACGGCTGGCGCAAAGTCGGGCTCCGCTTCCGGGCCAGGGTGGACGGTAGCGGTACAGTCGAGAACAATCCGCTACAGGAAATTCTTCCGGAATTATCCACGCTGTCAGTATTCAGAATCGAGACCGGCGGGGCTGGCGCCGGGAAACCGAGGGGGAATTATCCGTTCCGCGGTTTTATCGGCAGCGGCTCCTGGGATACGTACGGACATGTCTTCTACCTGCGCCCCGGCGAAAACAGGGTGACGCTGTCGGTCACGCCGGGAAAGGATGTTGCCGCCGTCTGGCTGGACGACATCGAGCTTTTGGCGCTGCCCGGTGATGAAATTACCGCCAACGGTGATTTTTCGTTCAAAACGGCGAATCGGAGTTGCGGAGTCAGCGGGTTCGAGCGTGTCGGATGCGTGGAGAAACAGGTCGACGGCACATTTCTGATCAACACCATGCCGAACGGCGCAGTCAGCATGGAATCGCTGCCGGTCACGCCGGGGAAACATTACATCCTGAACGTCACCTGGAATAAGCCCGACAATCCACAGCTCCGCAGCCAGATTAATTTTTTCGATGCCGACGGCAAGAAACTGAACCATTATGTATGGAACCTCAATCGCAAAACGGCAAAACCGGAGGGCGGCGACTTGCTCAGTCATTATGAATTTGTCGCACCGGAAAAAGCCGACAGCGTTCAGTTGTATTTCTACGCCGGGCTGATCAAGCGTTATTCGCTGAAAGCGAAATAAGCTCCGGGATAATCTGGTCCACATCGCCCGCGCCGATTACTGCCAGCAGCAGCGGTACGCCGGATGGCACGTTTTCCCACACCCGCGCGGCCTGTTCGGGCCAGCTTCCGGTGAGGGCGGCGGCTTCCGGTCCGATTTTTCCGGCCAGTTGTTCGCTGCCGATCCGGCCGGTTTCGACCCACGCCGCGAAAACGGGCGCGATGAACACGGAATCCGGAATACGCAGGAGCACCGCGAATTCTTCGATATACTTTTCCAGCCGGGCATAACGGTGTGGCTGGAACACCACGCGCAGGTGATGCTTCGGGTAGCGCTGGCGCAGGAGTTCAAGGGAGCATTTCAGTTCGGCCGGATGGTGGGCGTAATCTTCGATAACGGTCCGTTCCGGGGAAGCGGCATGCAGCGTCATGCGCCGCGCCACGCCCGGGAAACTATGCAGAATCCGGCGGGCATCCTCCTCGGCGATGCCGAGTTCGGCGGCGGCGGCGATCGCCAGCGCCGCGTCCATCCCCAGAAAACCACCGAATTCGACCGGGTCGAAAGAGGGGGTGTCCGGGCTCAGTGCCGTTGCATGGGGGTGTTCCGCGAACAAGCGCCGCGGGGTCGGCTGTTCCAGATAAATCAGGCTCCGGCACTGACTGCCGAAACGGCGGAAATTTTCGAACAGTTGTTCTTCGCCGCCTACGCTCCAGGCGTGGTCGTCCTCGACGTTCGGCACGATGCCGAGCCAGGGATGGATGAAGACATGGGTGCCGTCGCTTTCATCCACCTCGGTGATGAAGATATCACCATCGCCGGCGGCGGAACTATTGCCGGCGTTCAACTTGCCTCCGATCAGGTAGCCGCAGTCGATTCCGGCCCCGCGGATGATGTGCGAGAGCATGGCGGTGATGGTCGTTTTGCCGTGGGAACCGCTGATGGCGACCGGGCGGCGGTAGGTGGCGGCCACTTCACCCAGCATTTCGCCGCGGCGCAGGGCGGGGAGCCCGCGCTCGAGCGCCAGCGCCAGTTCGGGGTTGTCCCGGGAAACGGCGGAGGAATAGACGACTTTGGTTACCGTGTCGACCAGATTGGATGCGTGGTGCCCGGCGTGGATTTCGGCACCGGCGCGGCGCAGCATCTGCGTGAATTTATTGTCCACAAGGTCGGAACCGCTGATCCGGGCGCCGCGGGCGGCCATGATCAACGCCAGCGGCCCCATGCCCGCACCTCCGCAACCGATGAAGTGGATGTGCTCAGGACTGTGCGCCGAACTGGGTTTCATAAAGTTTCCTGTAAGTGCCGCCGCGCGCCAGCAATTCTTCGTGGTTGCCGGATTCAACGATGCGGCCCTGCTTGAGAACGATGATCAGATCGGCGTTGCGGATGGTGCTCAGCCGGTGGGCGATGGCAAATACGGTACGGTGGTTCATGACTTTGTTGAGGGCGTCCTGGACCAGCCGTTCGGTAACGGTGTCGAGGGCGCTGGTGGCTTCGTCCAGAATCAGGATCGGCGGATTTTTCAGGATGGCGCGGGCGATGGCGACGCGCTGTTTTTCGCCGCCGCTGAGTTTGAACCCTTTTTCGCCGACTTCGGTGTCATAACCCTGCGGATGGCGTCCGTCCACGATGAACTGGTGGGCGTTGGCCTGCTTGGCGGCTTCGATGACTTCTTCGCGGGTTACATCCTGGCAGCCGTAGGCGATGTTGTCGGCGATCGTGGCGTTAAAGAGCGTCGGGTCCTGCGTTACGATGCCGATGTGGCGGCGCAGTGATTTGACGTCGAAATCGCGGACGTCCACACCGTCGATGGTGATTTTGCCTCCGGTCACGTCGTAAAAACGGGCGATCAGGTTGGCGATGGTGGTTTTGCCGGAACCGGTTTCGCCGACCACGGCGACCATGGTGCCTTTGCGGATGTCGAAATTGACGCCGTCCAGAATATTGCGGTCGCTGTCGTAGGAGAAGCTGACGCCGTTGAACGAGATGGCCTGTTCGAAACTCTTGAGAACTGTCGGGTTTTCTTTTTCCACAAGCGCCGTGTCGGTGTCGATGATGTCGAAGAAGCGGTCCGCCGCCGCCATGCTTCGCTGCAGGTTGGCGATGACTTTCGAGAGGTCTTTGATCGGGCGGTACGCCATGATCGCCGGGGCCAGGATCACGACCAGTTCGGTGAATGTGGCGCCGTGGCTGTAGGAAATCAGGAAAAAGATCAGTGTGGCCGAAACAGCCACCATTTCCATCAGCGGCTGCATCATCAACTGCCAGCGCAGGGCGCGGATGATATTCTTGAAATACTTGAAGTTGACCTTGGCGAAGACCGTTTCTTCCTGTTTTTCGGTATTGTAGGCCTTGATGACCAGGATACCGGTAAAGGTTTCGTGCATGCGCGAGGTGACTTCGGCGATCTTTGACAGGGATTTCTTGTAAATTTTGCGGATTTTGCGCGAAATGATGATGATCGGCAGGATGCACAGCGGCATGCCGATGAACAACAGCAGGATCAGTTTGAAATTGCCGTACTGGTAGCTCATCATGATGATGGCGGTGGCGCAGGCGAGGATTTCGATCGGGCAGCGGGTGGCGTCCGCCACGGTGTTCGACACCGAGTGCTCGATGGCGGCGGTGTCGTTGGAACAGCGGCTGATCAGGTGTCCGACGTCCTGATTGCCGTAGAATTTCAGCGACTGGTCGAGCAACTTGGTATAGATTTCGTTGCGCATGTCCATGATGACCCGGGCGCCGACCCAGCGGGTGAAATAGTGGTTGACGAAGGTGGCGATATTTTTCAGCAGCCACCAGAACAGGAAGATGAAGATGAAAATGCTGAAGAATTGCCAGGTGATGCTGCCGTTCTGGCTGATCACGGGAAACGTGAACTCAACCGGCCATTTGACTTGGATGGCCGCGCTTTCGACCTCGATGGGCAGATGGAGTTTCCGCGAATAGTTCCGGACCTGATTCATCAGTTTCGACAATTCCTTGTCGTTGGCGATGACGATTTCGGCCTGTTCGGTGTTTTGCACCGTTTCACCGGCGGGGGTGCTGAGGCTGTGTTTGACCACGGCGGCGATCTGCGGGACCACCATCAGGCTCCCGAACAGGGAGCCCCCCACCAGCAGGCCGGCGAGAATGCCGAGAATCAGGCGGCCGCGGTAAGGCTTGCAGTACCGCAGTACCCGCAAGTAACCTACCGCAACGGATTCACGTTCGTTTTGTGCAATTCTGTTACTCATGCTTGTTTTAAGGCCTTTTCAATGGTCGCGACAACGTATTCGAGCTGTTCTTTCTTGAGCTCCGGATAGATCGGCAGCGCCAGGATTTCCTGCGAAATCGCTTCGCTGACCGGGCAGTCGCCCGCCTTGCCGCCCAGATAGGCGAAACAGTCCTGCAGATGCAGGCACAGCGGATAGTAGACGTTACAGCCGACGTTGTTTTCGGTCAGGAATTTGCGGACCGCGTCGCGGCGTCCGCCGCTGATCCGGATGCTGAACTGGTTGTAAATGTGGCGCGTGGTATAGTCGGCGACTTCCGGCAGCGTGACGCCGGTGATGCCGGAGGCGGCAAAGAGTTCGCGGTAGATCGCCGCGTTGCGGGCGCGTCCGTCGTGCCATTTGTTCAGCTCGCGCAATTTGATGGAGAGGATTCCGGCCTGCAGGGCGTCGAGGCGGAAGTTGCCGCCCACGTACTTATGGATGTAGGTGGAGCCCTGGCCGTGGTTGCGGAAAATTTTCAGGAGTTCGAAACGCTCGGCCGTATTGGTGCTGACCGCTCCGCCGTCTCCGAAACAGCCCAGGTTCTTGCTCGGAAAAAAGGAGAAACAGCCGTAATCGCTCATGCTTCCGGCGCTGCGGCCCTTGTATTCGGCGCCGATCGACTGCGCGGCGTCTTCGATGACAATCAGGTTGTGCTTGCGGGCGATGGCGTTGATCTTGTCCATGTCGCAGCACTGGCCGAACAGGTGGACCGGGATGATGGCACGGGTTTTGGAGGTAACGGCGGCTTCGATTTTTTCCGGGTCGATATTATAGGTTTTCGCATCGATATCGACGAATACCGGCGTAGCCCCGGTACGGGCGATGGCTCCGGCCGTGGCGAAAAAGGTGAACGGAGAGGTAATGACTTCATCCCCCGCGCCGATATTTTCGACCATCAGCGCAATCAACAGGGCATCGGAGCCGGAGGTGACGCCGCAGGTATGCGGTACACCGCAATATTCCGAGAGTTCTTTTTCCAGTTTGACGACTTTGTCGCCGAGGATAAAGCGCTGGCTGTCGCAGATTTCAGCGATTTCCTTCATGATTTCATCTCTCAGCGGGGCATATTGATCGCGCAAATCAAGCAAGGGTACCTGCATTTTTCGTCTCCTTAAAGGTTTATCAAGTGAATTTCCATTTGGGTAATATACCACACATTCGGGAATTTAAAATTGCCGAACCGGAAAAAATCCCCGTACCGGGTGACATCGGGGTAATGTTCGGCGGCGAGGGCCGCGTTTCCCAGAAAAAACAAAGCCCGGCGACATGCCGGGCCTTGATATGCAAAATGCGGCGGAGATTACTTTTTCAGCTTATCGCCCAGGGTCTTGAGGTCTTTGTCCACCTGGTCGGTGCTCTTTTTGATTCCTTTGGCGGCATCGTCGCCGGCCTTTTTGAAATCTTTGTTGGCCTGGTCGGTTTTCTGGTCAACGATCGTGCCGACGCTTGAACCGGCCGGTTCCGCCTTTTCCTTGCCGCAGCCGGTCATCAGAACCGCCGCGCCCACTGCCGCCAACAGCATGAGAGTTAACTTTTTCATGACATTATCTCCACATTTTTCGGTTAATGGTTCATGTTCTCTACGTTGATGATGGAGAACCGGTTTTAATATAGCACCGGCGGGTTTTATTACAAATGGATTCGGGGCGGATTTGTGGAATGCTGTGTTGACAAGGATGCGGCGGCGGATTATATTCCGCTTCATATCAATCGAATTTCATATCATTGAGGACTTATGAGAAATTTGCAGATCCTGTTGCTGTCGCTGATGGGGCTGATGCTTGGAGCCTGTCAACAGACCCCGGAGGCGGTTGTCGAGGAAGAAGGGATTCCTGTCGTCTGCATTGTCGGGAAGGCGGAGGCTTTTTATATTGCCAACGGGCCGCGTTTCAGCAATATCGATGCCTTGATCGGTTATTTGAAACAGAATTACGACCGGATTATCCTGCGCGAGACGGATACGCCGGTTCCTTTCGCCGAAAAACTGGCTTCGATTTTTTCCGGCAATGGCATTTCGGTTGAAAAATACGTCTATCTGTACCCGCCTCCCGAGCCGGAGAAAGAACCCGCGGAGGTGCTGACCTTTGAGCTCTGACGCCCAACCGCACCGTTACAGCCGGGGAGAAGAACTTGCCAACGCCGTTACTCACGGCATTGGCGTGCTGGTTGCGATACCGGCGGCGGCCCTGCTGTTCTGCCGTGCCGGGGCTTCCGGCGGCGGCGCGCAGGCGGCGGTGGCGATTTACGGATTGACGCTGATTTTCATGCTGGGCGCTTCGACCCTGTACCATACGGTCCGCGATGTCGCCTTGAAAGCGCGGTGCCGTAAGTTCGATCATTCCGCAATCTACCTGCTGATCGCCGGGACATACACGCCGGTGCTGGAGGTCGCGGTGAACAGTACTGTGGGAAGCGTGATCCTGACATTGATCTGGCTGTTCGCGCTGGCGGGGGTGGTGTTCAAAATATGTTTCACCGGGCGTTTTCAGAAACTTTCGATCGCGTTGTACCTCCTGACCGGCTGGTCCGGGATGTTGATCCTGCCGGAATTGCTGCGCGGGCTTGCGGGCGCGCCGTTGTGGCTGATTTTGTCGGGTGGAGTGGTTTACAGCATCGGGGTGATTTTTTATGCGCGTAAACGCGCGTTTTCGCATGCGGGGTGGCATCTGTTTGTCCTGGGGGGAGCGCTTTGCCAATATTTCGGAATCTGGCTGATTTTCAAATGAAAACACCCCGGGGACGGGGTTATATAGGAGTTTCTTGCAAATATTCGGCGGTCCGGGCTTGAATATTCACCCGCAGACGGCTATTTTTTCGTTACGATTGATTTACCAAGGAGGCTTTGATGAAAAGTTTGTTGATGTTGGCGGCGGTGGCGATAACCGCTTTAACCGTGACCGGTTGCAAATCTCCCGGAATTTTCGCGACTTCTTTTAACGACGGCAAAAAAGACATGGTGGTGCTGGACAGCGCGCCGATCTTCCCGATCAGCCTGGCCGTGTCGGAATTCAAAGACCTGCGCGAAGGCGACAATTCAGCCGGCCCCATGTTCTGGAGCCTCTGTCCGTTGATGCCGTTCGGCTGGACCGACTACAGCCGCCCCGAAAATGGTTCCGCCATGATGAATATCGGCAACTATCAGTACAACCTCCTGTCGGAGCTTACCCGCGCGGCGGCAGTCAGCTTCAACACTTCCCACCTGTTCAGCAACGCTTATTATGCGGGGCAGTCCGTCGATGAGCTGAAAAGCGGCCTGATTCTTTCGGGCGAAGTCTATGCCACCCGGTTCGACGGCAAGCTGATCTCCTATGGCGTTTCGGTGGCCGCGCCTGCGCTCTGGGTGGTCGGGTTTCCCGCTACCCACCTGACCAGCATCCTCAATATAAAGCTCACCATCAGCCACCGTTCGACCGGCAAAGTGGTGTGGGAGCGCCAGTTCCAGGTGGAGGATTCCAGTTGGAGATGGGCTTACGGGCGCAGCAGCGAAGAAATCGGCATTTACAACAAGCTGCTTCGTCAGGAGCTGAACAAGGCCATCCCCGAGATCGAAAAGCTGTTGTCTGAAAATCAGGACTTGCTGGACAGCAAAATCATCGAGAAAAAAGAAGAACAGCAGCTTGAAAAAGCCGATGTTGAACTCAATAAGAGCAAACAGGAACAGCAGGAAGTCAAAGCCGCCACCGAAGCGGCCAAAACGATGTAAGTTCGTTTCTTGTTCCGATGTTATTGAACCCGGTCACAGATATGGCCGGGTTTTTTATTGCCCGGTCGCGAGGAGGAGGACGCATTAATTGCTTTCCGTCCGGGTCAGTTTGATCTGGATTCGCGGGGGGTAGATTTTTTCCACGGAGAACGAATTGTCGTCCTGCCAGCAGTAGACCTGTACGGTGTAGACGCCGTTTTCATTGAGCGGGGAAATGTCGATGTAAGGACGGATTGACGCGCTTTTCAGCGAGGCCAGGCGGGTGCGCGGGCCGCGGAGCGTCACATCCACATGGGGCGTCATCAGTTCCAGCTTGACGTTGTCCTGAGCACCGGGGACTTTCAGGATGCGTACCGCCGCGGATTTCATGACTCTGGATTCGTAGGCTTTGCTGATTTCCATTTTCACGCGGACCTCGCCACGGTCAGGCTGGATGAATTCGGACGACCGGAGGCGGGTGGTGTATTCGAAACTCTCGGTAACGTTGGTCAGCGGGATTTTTTCGGTGGAAATGTTTTTGACATCGCGGATGATGGAGGCCGGGCCGGAAATACGGACTTTCGGCGGAATGATTGAAACGTTCGAAACCGCGTATTCGGGCGGCAGTTCGTTTTCGACATTGTAGTTGGCGATGACCGGGACATCTTTGTTCGTCAGTTTGTCCAGCTTCACCGCAATCGCCGTGGGACGGAATTCGCTGACCTGAACGCCGAAGGCGGGCAATCCGCGCAGTTGTTCCCGGCTGCAGGTGACCCGGTATTCGCGGAAATTCGCCGCGCCCAGTTCCGGCACTTCCATCACCATCCGCAGTTTGCTCATCTGGACGGGATCGTTCAGAAAGGAATTGTTGCCGGTGAATGTCACATGTACTTCGGTGTCCGGGGGCATCATGGAAACATAGCCCTGCGGGGCGACGAATTCGACCGGCACGTCAATGCTTCTGGTATTGTTGATGCTCTTATTGGAAATAACGTAATACACGAGCATGGCGCAGCAGATGGCGAACAGCTTGCGCCAGGGGTCGCTTTTGATCATTCGGAACAGGCGTTTGGAGAAGTCGCCCGCCCGTCCGCCGGAGGAATTAATGGCCATTGTCTACTTCATCCTTGTGGTTTTCGTAAATGACGTCGTCGCTGGTGATATTCAGATCGGTGGCGGAGCCGGGGTTACGTTCGATCAGCAGGGCGTTCAGGAAGCGGATTAGTTTTTCCGGGCTGAAATTTTTGTGGAGTATGCCGTCGCAGGCCAGGCTGATCTGCCCGGTTTCCTCGGAAACCACGATGATCACGGCGTCGGATTCCTCGGACATGCCGAGCGCGGCGCGGTGGCGCGTGCCGATGTCGTGCGGCAGTTTGGTGTTGCGCGACAATGGCAGGATGGCGTGGGCCGCGATGATCCGGTCGTTGCGGATGATGATGGCGCCGTCGTGCAGGGGCGAATTCGGATAAAAAATCGATTCGATGATCAGGGCATTGAGTTTGATGTCAAGCTTTACGGCATCGTCCACAATCTGGCGCATGCCGGTTTCCCGTTCGAGCACGATCAAAGCGCCGCATTTGCGCCGGGCCATGCTGAAAACGGCCGAGGCGACCTCTCCCATCGCCTCTTTCTTGCGATTCTGGTATATGAACGGCGCGCTGCCGAGCTGGGCGAACGCCCGTCGCAGTTCCGGCTGGAAAATCACGATGACCGCGGTCGCCAGGAGCGGCCAGATACCGTCCAGCAGGAACGAAATGACCTCAAGCTTGAAAAACTGCGTGGACAGCACCCACATGACCAGCAACACCATGATGATCCCGACCAGCATGTTCGAGCCGCGGGTGCCGCGCAGAAAATAAAGAACCGCGTAAAACAGGATCGCCAGCATGCCGATCTGCAGAAACGTTTTGGCTATGTATTCGAATACTTCCATCAACCGTCACCTTGTCATCATCAATGTTCGTCCCGGCACCACAGGAACATGGTCACCGCTTCGCGGATGCTCCGGACATCGTGAACCCGCAGTACTTCCACGCCGCAATGGGCCAGCCATGCGGCGACTCCGGCCGTGCCGAAAACACGTTCAGCCGGGTTGTCGATGCCCAGCACTTCGCCGATAAACCGCTTCCGGCAGGGACCGACCAACAGCGGCAAACCGAGTTCCCGGAAGCGCCCGATCTGCGTCAGCAGCAATCGGTTGCCCGCCAGGTCCTTCGAAAAGCCGATTCCGGGGTCTATTAAAATATTCGCCAGTTTCACGCGATTGTCAAGCGCCGTTTGGACTTGACGGGCTAAAAAATCGCAAACTTCCCGGACGACGTCGCCGTAAAAGAGGTTCGCAGGGGATTGCATGTCGGCCGGAGTGCCGCGCATGTGCATGAGAACCAGCCCGGCGTCGAATTCGGCGGCGGTAGCGGCCATGTCCGGGTCCTGAAGCCCGCTGATGTCGTTGATGATGTCGGCTCCGGCTTCCAATGTCGCCCGGGCGGTAGCGCTGTGGCGGGTGTCGATGCTGATGAGGCAACCGGGAACGCGGCGGCGGAGTTCCTTGACGACGGGGATGATGCGGCGGATCTCTTCCTCGGGGGGAACCGGCGAACTGCCGGGCCGGGTGGATTCGCCGCCCAGGTCAAGGATGTCGGTGCCTTCGTCGAGCAGACGGAGCGCGTGTTCGACGGCGCGTTCCGGGCTGAAAAACTGTCCGCCGTCGCTGAACGAATCCGGCGTGATATTGACAACCCCCATGAAAAGGGGAACGCGGCCGGGTTCAAGAACCCGGCCGCGGCAGTGGATGCATTTATTCGCTGCGGTCATCGGTGAGGGAGTCCCCCGGAGTTTCCGAGGTTTCCGCGGCGCCTTCACCATTCTCGGCGCTTCCGGCGTTTTCAATGCCTTCAGTACCTTCGGCGGTCACTTCGACGGCTTCGATATCAACGGTTTCGACTTCGTCGGTTTCCGGCTCGTCGTCCTCGGTGATTTTGACGGCGCTGGTGACGCGGTCGCCCTCGTATTTCATATTCATGACTTTGACGCCGATCGAGGCGCGGCCGACAATGCGGATTTCATCAATCGGAATCTTGACGATCTGGCCGCGTTCGGTGATCAGCATCGCTTTTTCGCCCGGATGGCTCTGCAGGACGGCGATAACCAGTTCGCCCTCGCGGAGCTTGATGTTTACAACGCCTTTGGCGCCGCGGCGGGTCTTGCGGTAACTTTTTACATAGCTGCGCTTGCCGATACCGCCGTCGGAAATAACCAGGAGCTCGGGGCCTTCGTTCGGCTCCAGTTCGTCGCCTTCGGCTTCGACGTCATTGTCGTGCTCAAGTTCTTCGTCGAGCTCGATGACGGAGACGGCTTCGTCGGTTTCCGGTAATTCTTCTTCGATTTCTGCTGCGGCTTCGGGATTCATGTCGCGGACGACAACCATGCCGATCACATAGTCACCTTTGATCTTGAAACGGATGGCGGTGACGCCGCGGGCGGTACGGCCCATCGGGCGCACTTCTTTCTGGTCGAAACGGCAAGCCATACCCTTGGCGGTACAGATCATGATTTCATCGCCGGCGCCGCAGATAGAGGCTTCGATCAGGTCGTCGTTTTCTTCGATGACCAGGGCGCGCAGTCCGGTGCGGCGGAGGTTCTTAAAGGCCGACAGCGCGGTCTTCTTGATATAGCCGTTGCGGGTGGACATGACGATATAACGCGTCGGATCATCCAGTTCGTTCTCATGCAGGGTCAGCATGGCGCGGATGCGGTCGCCGGTTTCGATCTTGATCATATTGACGATCGCCTTGCCCTTGGAAACGCGTGAACCTTCCGGAATTTCGTATACCTTGAGCCAGTACATGAAACCCTTGTCGGTAAAGAAGAAAATCAGGTCGTGGCTGTTCGCATAGAACAGGTGTTCGACAAAGTCGCCGTCCTTGGTTTCCATGCCGCGGTTGCCTTTGCCGCCGCGGTGCTGGGTTTCGAATTCGGTCGAGGAAACGCGCTTGATGTAGCCGGTGTTGGAAATGGTGATCACGCAGTCGTGCTGCGGGATCAGGTCGGCAATGTTCAGGTCGGTATCGTCGAATGTGATTTCGGAACGGCGCGGGGTATCATATTTGTCGCGGACTTCTTCGAGCTCCTGTTTGATCAACTGGATGCGTTTTTCGCGGTCGTTGAGCAGGTCGTTAAGGTAGTCGATGTATTTCTTGACTTCGTCGTATTCGCGCTGCAGGTCGTCGATGGCGAGGCCGGTCAACTGGTGCAGGCGCATTTCCAGGATGGCGTTGGACTGGAGCTTGGAAAGCTCGAAACGAACCATCAACTGGTTGCCCGCTTCTTCCTTGGTACGGGATTCGCGGATGATTTTGACCACTTCGTCGATGTTGGCTACTGCGATCAGCAAGCCTTCGAGGATATGAGCGCGGGCTTCGGCTTTACGCAGTTCGAACCGGGCACGGCGGATCACCACTTCCATGCGGTGGTCGATGAACGCCTGAAGCACTTGCGGCAGGTTCATGATGCGCGGGCGGTTGTGGTCCACCACCAGCATGATCGAACCGAACGTGGTTTCGAGCCCGCCGATGGCGTAAAGCTGGTTCAGGACGACCGAGCCCATTGCGCTGCGCTTGATGTCGATGACGATGCGGATACCGGCGCGGCGGCTGGATTCGTCGCGGATGTTGCTGATATCGGGAATCTTTTTGTCGCGGACCAGGTCAACGATACGTTTGACCATGTTTTCTTTGTTGACCGCGTAGGGGATTTCGGTGATGATGATCCGTTCGCGCCCGTCTTTTTCGTCAAGGGTGGCTTTGGAGCGGATGCGGATGGAGCCTTTGCCGGTCTGGTACAGGCGGCGGATTTCGTTTTTGCCGCGGATGATGGCTCCGGTCGGGAAGTCCGGCCCTGGCAGATGCTGCATGAGTTCCTCGACCGTAGCCGTGGGCTTTTCAAGCAGGCAGATCGTGGCGTTGATGACTTCGCCGAGGCGGTGCGGCGGGATATTGGTAGCCATCCCGACCCCGATCCCGGTATTGCCGTTGACCAGCAGATGGGGGAATTGGGCGGGCAGGACGGCAGGTTCGATTTCGGATTCGTCGAACGTGGGGGTCATATCCACGGTGTCTTTTTCGATGTCGCGGAGAAGTTCTTCGGCCAGGCGCTCCATACGGCACTCGGTGTAACGGTAGGCCGCCGGCGGGTCGCCGTCGATGCTGCCGAAGTTCCCCTGACCGTCCACCAGCGGCGCGCGCATGGCGAAATCCTGCGCCAGGCGGACCATGGCGTCGTAAACGGAGCTGTCGCCGTGCGGATGGTATTTACCAATCACTTCGCCGACGACTTTGGCGCTTTTGGTATAGGAGTGGGACTTGGTCAGTCCCATCTGGCGCATGGCATAGAGGATGCGGCGGGTTACGGGCTTGAGCCCGTCGCGGACGTCCGGGATAGCCCGGCCGACGTTGACACTCAATGAATACTGCAGATAGGCAGTATGCATGATATCTTCAATCTTGATGGGGAAATCTCTACGTTCAAGTTCGCTCATGTCTATATCTCTGAATTGGTTAATATTTTCTGTAATCCAATAACATACACCGGATCATGGTTTTAACAAGTCATGAAACGGAATTTTTCAGCCTAATTTTCCCTGAAAACGGGACGGGGAAAAAGAATGTTTTGAAAATTATCATCCTTCGTCCGTGAATAATTCGAATCATCGGCTATATTACTCTAAGGATTATGGAGTTGGCCAATGCGTTTTCAATGTACATTTTGTCTGTCGCTCATCGAAACGGATCAGGGTTTCGGCACGCAACTGGTTTGTCCCAGTTGCAAGCGGAAATGCTTCACGCCGCGTTCGCGTTTTTCGCACAGCCGGATTATCGGTGATTTCGTAATCCGCGAGCGGATCGGCAGCGGGTCGGGCGGCAAGGTCTTCAAGGCCGTTCAACTGTCGCTGGGGCGGACCGTGGCGCTGAAAATCCTGACCGCCGACGAAAATTCAGATCCGAAAAAATACGAAGACTTCATGCACGAAGCCCGCGCCGCCGCCCGCCTGAACCATGTGAATCTGATTCAGGCTTATGCGGTGGGCGAGGAAGACGGCATTTACTACATGGCCATGAATCTGGTGGATGGCGAAACGCTGAAAGCCCGGCTCCTGCGCGAAGGTTCTATCGAGATCGATGAAGCGCTCCATATTGTCCAGCAGGTGGCTGAAGCCCTCTGGTACGCCTGGGAAAACGCGCACATGGTCCACCGCGACGTGAAGCCCGAAAACATCATGATCACCAGCGACGGAATCGTGAAATTGACCGATATGGGGCTGGCGGTGATTCAATCCGAGTTTTCCGAAAATTCCGATATCGCCGGCAGTCCGTCCTATATGAGCCCGGAACAGCTGTCCGGCGGCAGCCCCGACACCCGCAGCGATATTTACAGCCTGGGCGTCACGTTGTACGAGATGCTTTCGGGCGAACTGCCGTTCAAGGCGCATGATTTTGAGACGGTCGCCACGCAGCATTTCACCGAGGAAGCGATTCCGTTGCGGCGGCTGAACCGCGCCATACCGCTTCGGGTTTCCAATCTTGCCCGCCAGATGATGGAAAAAATGCCGGAGGACCGTTTCGCCGACATGAACGGATTGCTGGACGAAATCTGGAAAATCCGGCAGACCACCGCGCCGGACAGTTCCATGATTCCCGACGTCCATACGATTTCCATCAACCGCCTGAACTACGACCTTCAGCGGTTGCCCGCCAAGCCCGAAGCCGAGGCCGGGGAACAGAAACCCGGCAAGAAGCAACGGGACAGTTTTGTGCCGTTTATCATCATCTCGATCATCCTTTTCCTGTTGATGGTGGCCAGTTACGGCTATCAGTATTATCTGAGCCGTGCCGAACAGGACAAGACGGCATTGCTGCTGCCGTTGCGGGAGCGGGTCGAGCTGTTCGAGAAAAATGTCCGGAACAACAATGCGCAAAACGTCATGTTGTTGGAAAAAGAGGGGCAGGATATTCTAGAAAACATGCCGGGGCGTCGCGACGAAAGCATGTCGGTCCTGTACTGGAAAGTCCGGTACTACCTGACGGAATTGAAATCCCGTTCCACCGATGGACGGCTTAAATCGCGCGAAGACGAGATACGCGACCTGAAAAGCCGCCTGGACAGCGAACAGCAATGGAACGCCGCGTTGAACGACGAAATCCTGCAGTTGAAAAAGAGCAACGAGTTGATGCAGACCAAAATGAAAGCCGACGAAACTCTTTTCAAGGAACAGAGTGCCAAGCTGAAAACCGAATTGGACAATGCGTTGAAATCCAACCGTTCGTTCAATATCTCCCGGGAGCAGTTCTGGAAAGATCAGTTCCTGGTGTCGCTGTACAGTATTATCCGCGGACGGGACTATCCGCGTGGTTCGGCCCTGATCGATTACCAGCTTGCGCAGCAGGATAAAGCGTATGCGCCGTGGCTGGAAGCGTTCCGGGAGCCGCTGGCGTCGTTGGAAGCGCTGGATGTTTTGTTCTTCAGTAAAACCTCGAAACTGACCGGCATCCGGATTCCGAACGAGGGGCAGGTCGTGATGGTGGACGGAGGCATGATTTTCTATCAGTCGGGCAACGCCGTGCGTTCCCGTCCGTGGTATGAGTTCAGTGCCGACACGCTTTATGCGCTGATCCGGCAAATCAACCAGAAACTGGCGGACAACCGCCTCCGGTTTGAAGCCCTGCTGGCGGTTTACGGCGGCAATATGGGGCATCCGGCGCTGAATCAGGCTGCCGCTCCGTTGAAGGAACTGCGGCGGGTCGTGCTGGATGTGGCGATTGAAAATATCCGGATTACGGCTTACAACAACCGGACACAGGCGGCGGCCGAGGCCGGTTCCCTGCTGGAACGTTTCCGCCACGATCCCGAACTGGAAAAATCTATTTCCGCGTCGCTGAAAGACCTGCTCGGTCAGTGAAGCGGTCCGGCGGTCCTGGTCCTGGTCCTGTAAAAATCGATCATTTCCCTGAGGTTTACCCTGACGTAAGGCTCGTCGCAGGCCGGTGTCTTCGCCCCGGCATCGGCGAAATACAGGTCGCCGGACTGCGGCAGAAAAACGGCATTGTGAAGGTTTGACTTCATCGCCACCGGGCGTTTGATGATTTCGATCATTTTCCGCGCATCGATGCTGCCGAAATTTTCCTGCAGGCGTTTGCCCAGCACCTTGGCGCGTTCGCCGCCGGAAATGAAAACCGTGTCTTCGGGGACCAGGGGCAGTTCGGGATGCTGTTCGCCGGGACCGGTTACACCGAGGGGCTGCCCGGCGATCGCGGTAACCGCGGCCATGTCGCCGTTCCTGTCCGAAAGCACGTAATAGTAATCGCAGGTCAGCGGGACGCTCCGCATCAGTTCAAGCGCTTCGGCGACTGTGGAACACTCCTCCATGACGCGGCGTATCATGAACGCCATCGGCAGCCCGTCCCATTTGCCGTAGCCCGCGCCGCCCATTTCGCCCATTGCCAACCCGTGCTCGTTCATCGCGGTCACGGTGCCGACGAAGCCCGCATAACTGACGCTGACCCAGGCGTTGCCGCGGTCCGGCATATAGACGATCAGCAAAGCCGATTTCTGCAGCCGGATGTCGCGCATGTAGTCGAGGACTCGCGCATGGACGACCACGCCGCCGGACGCCTTGCCGCGCACCGCCACGCCGCTGCAATGAAACATTTCCGGGAAAAAATTGATCTCCCGTACGGCGCCGCCGGGCATCCCGGCGGCCTGCGCCAGCGCGTTGCACTCATCGAGGTAGCGGCGGGAAAGATAAGGAGCGTTGCGCTTCATGACCTCCTCTATGCGGGTGAAAAACCAGTCGTTCCGGTTGACCAGGTAACCGGCAGCCACCAGCAGAATACGTTCGTAAACCTGTTTGACCTCCCGAGCAAGGAGCGTCCCGTGCGCGGTTCCCATTTCTTCGGGAGTACCGGCGGCAAACAGGATATTTTTGCGTTGATAACGGCAGAGGAGTCCTTTGGCGTCATCGGTGGCGGCGAGGATTTCCGGGGAAAACGATTGGGCGGCAAGGGTTATTGCCAGAGTCGTGAACAAAATTGAAATCAGGGCTTTTTTTATCATTTTTCATAGACTCCTTCCACTAAAAAGTTGACGACGGCGGCAAGGACGCGGTTCAGGTCCTTTTCCGACACTTCGACAATTTTGCCGTTTTTCGGGGCTCCGGGGGAGAAAAGCCGGGGATCGGCAGGGGTGTCCAGCGCCCAGGTGTTGAAGACAATTTCGCCGCTGTCCCGGTGCGATTTATACGTGAGGCGGGCGGGATCGGCGGTACCGGGCTTCAACAGGATGAGAATGAAATCCCGGTTCTGGATGTTGACTTCGACCTGACGGTTGCCGTCATCGCCCCGGGAAAGCGTCAGCGAGCAGAATTTTTTCAGGGGGGCGAGCATTCCCATGGCGGCCATGTCGAAAATGCCCGCCGCCATGTCGCGGTATGTCCGGGCCCGTGAATCGAAAAAATCCGCGGGCGATTTGCCTTCCGGGTCGAGAGTGCCGCGGAACAGCGAGCCGTCGGTACTGATGATCCACGGCGCGGCGTCGCAGCCGACCTGGAGTTTATCGAATTTGACCGGCAGTTTATCGCCGCTGAGGGTGATTTTGTATTGATTGCCGTCGCCGCGCGCGGCGGTCACGTTCCCCCGGGCGACGGTTTGGCCGTCCTCCTCGTAAGAGAAGGCGGCGTCGATGTAGAAACAGTGTCCGGGGGAAGGATTGAATCGGACCAGCCAGCTGAGGCGACGGAACACCTCGCGGATAACGGCCTGGTCGTCGCTTTCGGGAGGAAATGCCGTTTCCGGCACGGTTTCGTCCCGGAAAAAAGCGGCGAGTTCGTCCAGCAGCTGCGGCAGGACGACGATCGCGGTATAATGGCCGACGCCGGGGAGGATCCGGACCTTGCCGCTCATGCCGGCTTTTTCGGCGAATTCGGCCGTGCATTCGGGAGGGACGACTTCGTCGTTTTCGGCGTTGTACATCAGGAGCCGCCCTTCCCGGGCCAAGGGAACGAGCGCGGCGGCGCCGTGGAGCGGATCAAGGGCGGCGAAGCCGGACGCAAGATTCTCTTTTGTCGCGGCAGGCATGTTGTCTATGGCTTTGCGCATTTCCGCGGTTTCATCCGAGTGGCCGATGATCTTGTCGAGGTTGCCTCCTGCCAGCAGGAGGGCGGCCCGGTCGAAACGCGGTTCACGCGCCAGGGCCACGGCGCCGATGATTCCTCCCAGGCTGGTGCCGAGCAGGCTGATTTTTTCCGGATTGACTTCCGGGCGGCTCCGGAGCAGCTCAACCGTTCTTGAAATTTCCAGCAGCGACAATTCCAAGGCTTTCACCAGCAATTCGCCGCCGTCCGGGCGCTCCAGCATGGCTCTGCGGCTTCCGCCGGGGCAGCGCCCGGAAAAAATCGGCATGTAAAACATGATTGCCGGAATCCCGTTGGAGGCGAGGCTGGCGCAGAACAGGTTGGACAGTGCGCCGTTGCCACCGAGAATGTGAAGCACGATCACCGCCGGGCGGGGCTTCATCTCCCTGCCGCCGCCGGCAATATCGGCGGGAAGGTAATAGACGGCGCGAATATCGCCGAATGTTCCGGCAGCGTCCGGTGAAGGATAATTCAGGTCATAGGCGGAATAGTGCGGGGTTTTTTCGTTCAGGCTCATCCGGTATTTGAATTGATTCGCGACTTCGAGCTCCAGCGCCTCCCCCTGGCCGGGCAGTCCTGCGCCGCAGACCGGCAGCAGCACCGCCACACAGAGGGCTGACAGAATACATTTCAACATGGGACTGTTCCTTTTTAAATTGAACATTTCATGGAATCCGGGATTAAAGTATCGCTATAATCCGCAATTTCAAACGGTTATCCCGGCCGAAAGCAAAAATAAATGACAAATGTAATCTGTTGATCGTATAATACCGGCCAAGCCCGGGCCAAATAGAAAAGGCCGCCGGAAATGGTGATTCGGCGGCCTGGATGAGCAGCAGGAAGGCGTGAAGCCCGGTCAACTGTTCTTCTTTTCGAAGTCGATCATGAAATCAACCAGCTTTTCGACGCCCTTCAGCGGAACGGCGTTGTAGATGCTGGCGCGGATACCGCCGGCCGAGCGGTGTCCTTTCAGGCCGGTCATACCGGCGGCGTTGGATTCTTTGACGAACTTGGCTTCGAGTTCTTCGGTCGGCAGACGGAAGACCACGTTCATCCTGGAGCGCGCGCTGGGCTGGACCGGAGAGGTGTAGAATGAACTCTGGTTCAGGATTTCGTAAATCGCTTCGGATTTGGTGTTGTTGATGTTTTCAACGACTTTCAGGCCGCCCTGCTTCTTGAGCCAGTCGGTGACCAGCGCCAGCATGTAGATGGCGAACGTGGGCGGAGTGTTGAACAGGTTTTCTTTTTCGATATAAGTATTGTAACGGAGCATCGACGGAACCCATTTCGGAAGCTCTTCGTCCTTGACCAGGTCCTTGCGGACGATGACCATGGCCATGCCGCTCGGCCCGAGGTTCTTCTGCAGTCCGGCGTAGATCAGGCCGAAATCGTTGACGTTGATGACACGCGACATGATATCGCTGGACATGTCCGACACCATCGGCACGCCTTTCACCACCGGCGGGAACTCATGGTACTGGGTGCCGTAGATGGTGTTGTTGCTGGTGATGTGGAGGTATTTGGCGCCTTCGGTGGGCTTCCAGTGGCGGATTTCGGGAATCCGGTCGTATTTGGTTTCTTTGCTGGAGGCGATGACGTTGACGGTGCCGTAGCGAGCCGCTTCCTTAATGGCGGCGGACGCCCACACGCCGGTATCGACGTAATCGGCCGAACCGCCGTTCAGCAGGTTCATCGGCACCATGCCGAACTGCATCCAGGCGCCGCCCTGGACGAAGCATATGGCGTAATCGTCGCTGATATTCATCAGCTCGCGAATGTTGCTTTCGGCACGTTTGATGACTTCGGTGAACAGGGCGCCACGGTGTGAGAGCTCCATGATACCGCTGCCGGATGACTTATAATCGGTGAATTCCGACTGTGCAATCTGCATGACTTCGTCCGGAATCATGGCCGGACCGGCACTGAAATTGTAAACTCTCATTGTTGCGCGCCTCTCAATTATGGTTGAAGGTTTTGATATAATTTCAGGTAAATAATACAATACACCGGGAAAGTGTTTTTTCAAAATGGAATTCAATATTTTCTTATCTATATTCCCGGATGGCGAACTTGAAAAAATTACTTTCAACGCTTTTATTTGCGATTGATAATTTGAAGAAATGCATTAATATTATCTATTGCGGGTGAAAAGAGGACATCCGCGGATAAAATTTCAGCGTATAGTATTGAGGAGAAAAAAATGACATTGAAGATTTCGCCGTTGTTTCGGGATCATGCGGTGTTTCAGCGGGGCATTGCGATTCCCGTGTGGGGCGACACCGAGCCTGAATCCCGGGTCCGCTGTACTCTTGGAAACGCGACAGGCATGACCGTCAGCAATGACTGCGGCCGCTTTCTTTTGAGGCTGCCGCCCCAGTCGGCCGGAGGCCCCTGCGAACTGGTGATCGAAAACCTCAGGAACGGCGATAAAGCCGTTTTCAACGACATCTGGATTGGCGAGGTTTATCTGGTTTCAGGGCAGTCGAATATGGAATTCCCGTTGAAAGACACTGTTGCCTTTGAGAAATTGAAAGCGGAAGGGCGCTTGGCCAACCCGAGTATCCGCTACCTGAAAGTTCCGGTTCGTACTCGCCCGGTGAGCGGAAACAGCTTCACCGGGGAATGGCGCCCGGCTGATCCGGAAATAACCGGCGGCTTTTCGGCCATCGGTTATTTGTTTGCCGAGAAAATAGCCCGGAAAACCGATTGCAAAGTCGGCATCATCGATGCCTCCTGCGGCGGTACCGGCGCGGAATGCTGGATGAGTCGCGAAGCCCTTTTGCTCCATTCGCATTGGCGCGATGAAGTCATCGAATATGATTGGAGCTCCTGCCGCCCATCGCATTATGACTCCCTGCCTGCCGGGCGGCTCCTGCCGGAAAAAGGCGAGCTGCTGAACCGGATTTTTCAGGAACAGACCGGGCGGATTCCTCCCAACAAAGGATTGGGTTACGGATATGCCCGCCCGGATTTCGACGATTCTCTCTGGCGGGTGGCGGAAATGCCGGACAGTTGGAATTTGATGGGTTACAATCACGGCGGTGTTTTCTGGCTGCGCCTGGCCGTGACTCTGCCCCGGGGCGCGGGCGGGAAAGATTTGACGCTTTCTCTCGGCGCACTGGACAAGGGCGATATCACCTATTTCAACGGGACGGAGGTCGGCCGCACCGGGGATGGAGTCAATATGGAATATTGGAACCGTCAGCGTGTCTATAAAATCCCCGGTTCTCTGGTTAAAAACGGACGTAACGTCCTTGCCGTCCGGATCGCTTCGCTGTTTCCATGCGCCACGGCGGGCGGCATGATCGGCCCTGCGGGAGTGATGTTTCTGGAAGGTGGCGGCGTGAAAATCCCGCTGGCCGTGGAATGGAAATGCATAATGGAGCACAATACCGGCTCCACTGTGGTAAAAGCTCCTGCCATGTGCGGCCCCGGAGAGGCGAATTCCCAGCATATGTTGTTCGACAACATGATTGCGCCGTTGATTCCATTCGGCATCCGCGGAGTGCTCTGGTATCAGGGCGAGGCGAATGCGATCTGCCATGCCGCTGAATACAAAAATCTTTTGCAGGGATTGATTCATGACTGGCGTTACCGTTGGGGACAGCCGAATATGGATTTCCTGGTGATTCAGCTTCCGGGCTATCAGGCACGGCGGCTGGTTTCGCCGCATAGCCAGTGGGCGCTGTTGCGCGAGGCGCAGATGCAGAGTGGCGAACCGCTGGTGGTGACCTGCGATACCGGCGATGAAGACGATATCCATCCGCGCGATAAAACCGTTATCGCGGAGCGTGCGGCCGCAATCGCTGTCGCCCTGATCGATAAACGCAGGCCGATGTATTCCCCGCGAATGAGTTCCAGCGTCAAATCCGGCGACCGACTGCTGGTAAAGTTCAATGTTTACGGTTCAAAACTGGAATTCAGAGGCAATCCGGACGGTTTCGCGATCGGCGAAGAAGGCAATCTGTTTCGGGCACAGGCTGAGGTTGTGGACCGCGATACGGTAGCGCTTTTTCATCCTGAGGTGAAAAATCCGCAGATTATCTATTACGGTTGGAGCAATTTCCCGATGGGAACGCTGTTCAATACGCATGGGCTTCCTGCCACGCCGTTCCGTTTTAAGCTCAAGAACTGACCGGTTGCACAAAGGCCGATGACCGATGCCGGTCATCGGCTTATTCGTTTTCCCAGCTGATGGCGTCCAGAAATAGTTTCGCATGGTATAAATCCGGCTCTGCCTGCGGATCGGGTGTCCGTTCGCTGACCGCGACATGAAGAATCCGTCCGTCTCCGGTGATGGTGGCAAATCCGCGCATGAATAATTTCATCGGTGTTTCGACAGAGGAATACTTGCCGCCGGTGTCGAGCCCGCTGCCCTTGAATTCGATGGTTGTTTGACCGTTCCGTTCGGCAATCCAGCTATTGTATACGATGTCTTTCATGCGTTCGTTGTCGGTTTTTCGGAAGTTTCGTTCCATGAATTGTTGAAGTTCCTGAAGTGTGAGTCTTTCCTTATTTTCTTTTGACATTGGCGGGGACAAGGTCACCATCCCAAGGATGCTGTGAATAAGGTTGCTTTCATCGATGATGGCGCATAGCGCCCGGCGTTCGGACTGTCCGGCGGGCGAACGCCAGGGCGAACCCGGCATCGGGGCGATTTTAAATCCTTTATAGGTGATCTCATGAGGTTTTGTCGTGGGAATGCGTTTCTTGACGGGTTGAATGTTTGCGGGAGGACCGGCTGGCTGCTTTTCTTCTGGTGATTGCGGAGACGACGGCGAACCGCATCCACAAAGAAACACGGTGATCATGGTGATTGGATACGCAATCTTCATTTCCCTTCTCCTCTTTTTTATTCTCTCCGATTTTTACGGCATCTGTGAGACCAGTTGACGGAAACGGTCGCCGCGTTCCCGATAATTTTTAAACATATCCATGCTGGCGCAGGCGGGGGAGAGCAGGACGATTTCACCGGAAACGGCTTCCCGTGCGGCGGCATTCACCGCGTCATCGAAAAAATTGAAACTTTCACATTCACAGGCGTCTTTCAATACTGCATGAATTTTTTCGCGGCATTGGCCGAGCAGATAGGCTTTGCGGATAAAACGGATTCCAGGGAGCAATTCGGTGAAATCCATTCCTTTGTCCAGCCCGCCCAGCAGCAATCGGACCGCTCCGTCTTTGCCGACGGCGTTCAGCGCCGCCAGGACCGCGTGGGGATTGGTGGCTTTGGAATCGTTGATGAAGACGATTCCGTTGCGCTCCGCGACTGTTTCCAGACGGTGCGAACCGGGGAAGAACGCACTCAATGCCTCGCGCAAGCGCCCGTCGAACAATGCCTCCTCGCCCTGTGAACAGCGGACCAGTTCCAATGCGGCGATGGCGTTTTCGCGGTTGTGGGCGCCGCGCAGGCGGGTTTCGCTCATGCGGATGATCTCCCGCCCGCCGGACAGCAGCAAGTCGCCGTCGGGCGAAGTAATCCGGTTGCCTTCGGCGGGAGCGTTGATCAAGCGGCGCAGCGGCGAGTTTACAAGCGATTCGCCGAGGATACGCTGTTTGGGCGGAGTATGGGCGAAGACGCGTTCTTTGACCGCCGCATATTCTTCCATTTTTCCGTGATAACGGTCGAGATGATCGGAGGCGAGGTTCAGGATGACCGCCGCTTCGGGCGCGAAGTCGCGCACAAGCTCCAGTTGAAACGAACTGACTTCGAGCACTGCCAGCGGAACGCTCCGTTGTTTCCGGAGCACTTCGGCGGTCAATTCGCTCCAGCCGTTGCCGATATTTCCGGCGCTGACAGCGTCGACGCCGAGGGCGCGGAGCAGGTGGACAGTCAATTCGGTGGTGGTGGTTTTGCCGTTGGTGCCGGTGATGGCGAGGACCCTGCCGGAGAAATGGCGGGCGGCGAATTCGAGTTCGCTGATGGATTCGATGCCGGCTTCGGCAGCGGCCCGGTACAGGGGAGAATGTGGGGGAATGCCGGGGCTGACGACGGCGAAAGCGCACTCTTTCAGTTCGGAAAGAGAAAAATTTCCGTCCTCAAAGAAACAGATGTCCAGATTCAACGCGTTGCCCAATGCTTCGGCGGACTTGCCGCTGATGCCCCGACCCAGGATTGCAATTTTCATAGGTTTCCGAATGTGCGGCGCGAGTAGAGCCGCGGTTATAGGTTTGATGAATCAATCAAGTCCGGGTTGCTGCCGGACATAAAAACAAAAGTGTCTGAATCAAAAAAGGAGAAGAAATCCTGTCGAATTTCTTCTCCGGTTCTCCCACCGCCTGCAGAGCAGTTGAGGCCTGATCCTCCCGGCATGTGTTCAATTATCGTCAAAGAGCTTTCTGGTATTGCCGCTTTGTTTGCGTTCCTGTGCTTTTTTGGTTCGGAGGTATTCCTGTTTCTGACGCTTGAGCATTTCAAGCCGCTGAGCCGGGGGCTTGGGCGGGTCTTTCTCCAGAAACTTCTTAAAGTTTTCCAATCCGGCATCAAATCGTTTTTTGCTGAGGGTCTTGGTTTCGGAGGTTTCGGCTTCGCTGCTTTTGTCATAACTGCGTTTGGTGTTATAGAAAAATTGAATAAATTCATCCAGTTTTCTAAACCAAGACAGGTTTATTTCCGAGTCTAATTCCAGAAATTGATAATTTAACCAGCGCTCTATCGTTTTGTGATGAAGGGAATAACTGAGATATGATTGTTTTTTGTAATTTTTCTGATTTTCTTCAAGTTCTGCCGTCAGGTTTCGGCAGAAGGTTTCAACCGTTTCTCGGGTGAAATCGCTACCGGTGGGAGAATCCTTTGTCGACACTTTTTTACTGGGTGAACTCTGCGAATATACCGCACCGCACAGGAACAATAAAAAAGAAAAAATAATGAAAATTTTTCTCATGGTGTTAATCATCTCAATGTTCGTATGTTTGTGATTTGGACTTCGCCGTTGCTTTTGACTACTCCGGTTACAATATATTTGCGTTCCGCCAAAATTTCATCGGCAATGAGGAAATTATCCGGAGAATCGTTTGTTCCGCTTTTTTTTACGGAATTCATTTGTCCTAGTTTAACATCTGTGATATCTTTAGTTTGCAAGGTGTTACTGGAATCATAATATGCTTTGTTTATCCTAGCTATGGCAGTCCCGTCGTCTGTCCCTACGTTCTTTATGGCTTGTGCCAGTATTATAAGTTGGAAATTCTGTAAATCTTTATGTGCTTCAGTCAGGTTGATTGCTTTGCCGATGAGTTCTTCCTGTTGCGCCTTTGTATTGCCTATATGTAAATGAGTATTGTCTGCTAATTTCGCCCTTGTTTTGAACTTAGCTTTATTTGTATTAATAAAATTTTTCACATCATTCAGGAATGGTGAAGCAGGTGTTGTTCCGGTCCCGAGTATTTCGGCGACATCCTGGCTTTTATCAGTTATTGATATGGAATTATTTCCAACAATATCCGTGAAGGAAAAGAGTGCGTCCAACAATTCCGGCTGAGTATCCGCCAGATTGATTTTTGATGGCGAGCTCGCAAATTGAGTCATTTTTATCTGATCCAGAATATTAGCATCCCCTTCACTGTACAATCCGCCACCGGGCAGGAAGTAGGATGTATCTATTTTTATCGCATTGACAGCTTTATCTTCATTATATTTTGTCAGATTCAATGTTTGCCACTTTTTGCCGCGGTGAATGAAGCCTAATTCCCAAGGCGACAACATGGGGGCATTGCGTATATGTGCTGTCGAGAGGCTGCTGGTTGAACTGTAGCCGGGAGTTGTAACCGTTTCCAAGTCATATCCAGGGTCTGAATCCGCACCATCAATTGTCGGAGCGGATGGATTGCTTTTGGCATTTATCTTACCGATGTTTGAATCAATGGCATCCTTTGCCTTTAATTTACCTTCAATCTCCTTGTTCCAGTCGCCAATATTTAAGTTTTGACGTGGGTCTTCCGTCTGGACGGAATCCAGGATGGCATCCTCAATTTCCTCTCCGACCGTGAATGTGAATTCCTGGCTCAAGGTAAATGTAGCGTTGATATTGGCGTAATCGGATTTGATACTGTTATATTCCAGCAATGCTTTTTCGATTACGACGGTATAGCTGATGGTTGCTTTTCCGGTATCAGGCAAAACTCCTGACACCCATTCCGCTTTTATAGGGGGGATTACCAGTGTGCTGATGTTTTTCCCGTCCGAGAAATGACCTGTATCGACTCCGGAGGTCCACGGGCCGAATTGGATTTGATATTGGGGAGCAGTCACCGGTGTAGAGGTAATTGCAAAATTATGAACCTCAGGCGTATTGTTATCCCAACCGATTGTTATTTTAGCATCGGATATTGTATAGATCAGGTCTACTGTTGCTCCGGAGGAAACCAATCCTTGATAAATATTAATAATTTCCGCTTTGATATCGATTTCAGCAGTTGCTTCGACAAAATTATCTCCGGCATTGGCATAGCTTTTAATTTTGAATGCGGTTGTAGTTTCAAATTCATTCAGGTACGGTGTTTTTTCATTTCCGGTATATTTGGGAACGTTAGTGGTCAAGTTCCAGCTCGTCGGATCAATGTCGGATGTCGGGGAATTATCGCTATCGCAATAATCTTTCAAGTTGGCGGCGATTTGCCTCCGGCGGTCTGCGACATTGTCAAAAGTCCCCTTGAAAATATCGTTTTCTACCCCGTCCGTTCCGTAGCCGAAAGCGGCAAGCCAGGGAATGCCGGCGCCGAAAACGGGATCGGTAACATCTTTTGGAATAGCACCTTGATCGTCCTTCCATCGATAATTACCGTCAATTTTAAGCAGGTCTATGCCGGGTTTATTGGAGAATGAGGGGTCCATCAAAATATAACGGTCAACGAAACGGGAATCTGTTTTTTCCCAAAGATTCATATTTCCATTAGTCAGGTCGACGGCAGTACCATCGATTTGCTCAACAAAACCTGGCAAGTAAAAGCGATGAACATTGCCTTGATCATTTTTCAGATCGTCGTATGTTGTGGAAATATCGTCATGCTTCATGATATATTGTTCTGGACTCTTCAGCGTTTCAAATGAAAAAAGCCGTTGTATATCTTCTTTAGCATCTTTAAAGTTACTGGAGGAGATAACTGCCTTGTTGGTCATTGCATTTAAAAACTCATCAAGTGAATGCCAGCCGCCTTTCGGCATAACTCCCAAGGGAGAATAATTCAAAAATATGGCTGTTGCTGGGGTAAAAGAGATATTTGAGGCGTTGATATCCATGGCGTTCATTTCATGGGCCAACACTCCTCTTCGTTTTTCCGGACGGGCAGCTTCATTAAACCCTTCCTGAATCAAATCACCGGGATTGATCTGGCCGCCGCCGGAAAGGGGAGGGATCAGGATAAAAGCGGTTCGTCCGATTATTCGTTCAACAGAATCGTTTATTTTAGTCTTGTGCAGATTCCATTGAACCTTGTCTGAAGCATCTTTCATGTCTGGGGTCGACGAATCCCATTCGAAAATATAAACCGGCGTTGCTCCGTCATAGTAATCAATGGTTTCAAATGAGTTCAGCCCGTCTCTGGATGTAGTGGTTGAATTTTTACTGTAACGGTAGGAGTCTATGCCTGAAGGCTTATCCTGGATACCCCGGACAACCTGGTCTATTGTGGATAATGCCAGTTGGTCCGCCAACATACCGGCGGCATTCAGGGTAGATGCCCTTTGGTCGAAAATCGATGAATTCATAAATGCCAGCGCCATTGCAATCAGCAAGGCAAGGATGGAAAGTACGTAAAGCAGGGCTATCCCTTGTTCTTTCGGATTATGCATTTTGTTATTTCCTTACTGGCCTTTGATGTTGATATAAAAAGTTCTGCTGAATTTACGCAATTTATTATCCAATATTTTAACAGCAGCCGCCTTATCCGTGAATTTTTTGTTTTCAAAATCGTAATAGGACGTAAAAAGATTCCAGTCTTTGGGGCTCAACAGATAAATATCAACCTTGATCATATCCGGCAGAGGATGCCCCAGTTGAAGCAATTCAATTGCGGTAGTTGTATCCGCCGGATACGTGTACAGTTTGTTTGTCGTAGAAGGCTTCAGCGGAGGCCAGGTAAGATACTTATCGGCAAGGGTGGCCGTCTCCGAGACAATTTCCAGGCGGACATCGGCCGTCGCGGATGGAGTTTCACTCGAAAGGGATGGTTTGTTGACGTTGAACATGGGCAGTTTGCGGTATTGAGCACTTCCGCTGAAACGGTCAAATTTGTAGCACGAAATATTCATCCGGTAAACCCTGCTGACTACTTCCTCGAATTGATTGGAACTGTGATCTCCGAAAACTTGATAAATTCGATTTGCTGCGGTAGGAACGGGCTTTCCGTCTTTGTCGATAATCGGGAAAAAATCCGAATCATGCGGATGCCGATTCGTGTCGGCAGGGTATTTTTTATTGCCATCATCAATGGTCACGCTACGGATGATCTTACCTCCGGAAAGATTTTCTTTGTAGGGCGTTGTAGGTGAATTGCCGTGATATTGGGTATCTGCTTTATTTGTTGCTGCTGTCCCGACAGGAAGAAAAGAGTAACGGATTTCGGCTAACGGTATTTTTGAATTTGACGGCTTAGAACTGGACGTTGACATAAAGCAGAGAAGTGGAACATAGTTTCGTTCTTCAAGCGCAATCTCTTTTTTATATCTTTCGGGAATGAAATCGTCATCATATAGTTTATCAATGTTATCTCGGTAGGTTGGTCTGGAAAATGGTGGATTGTCAGCAATGGGATAGAATGAGAAGGCAAAAGGATATATTCCCCTGGGGCTGATTTCATTATCATAAACAATGTTCTTCAAGTCATCTCCCAGCAGGCTGAAAAAAGCTTGTGCATCAGAATGCATCTCGTTGTAGCTGTTGGAACTCGTGGTAAGCTGTTGTGCTCCATTGAAAAACCTTAATACGACCAGGCAGATAATTAAAAATACCGCCATTGCGGAAATAAGTTCCAGCAACGTATAGTTCAATTTTACTTTTGTTCGATTATTTTTCATCCATGCAATCCGTATTTTAGGTTGAACCGGAAATCTTTTTGGGGTTGATTATAAGAAATTGATAATAACGGATTTCCCGTTCGTCATATGGCAAATTGATTGGCCAGCTTACTTCAAAATTCAAAACGGTCCCGTCATTGTAATTTGATGCGGTGGTATCCTCCCATGTCTTCATGTATGTCTTCCAGACCAGTACCTGTGCACTTGTATCAATACGGGAGAAATCCGCGTCTCCCTTTATCATATAAAACATGACGAATTTGGGGTCTACTACGGATTGCGACGGTAATTTCGGACAAAAGAGATTTAAATTTGGCAACATTTTGAGATCGGCGTCTGCGCTTAATTTATCTTGGACATCGTCTCCGTCAGTGATTGTATTTTCTACTTTCTCTTTAAGTTTTTTCAAAAAATGATTGCCGTTGAGGAAGTTCGATTCACCGTCTTTCAACGCTTTCCGTACGGCTTCGCGTACCTTTTCGATGTCTCCTTCCGGAAAGAATTGACTCCTGTTTGTTATCGTATTCTGATACTGCGCGGACGTGTTGACCTTACTGTTGGTTGGCCCGGAGTCGGCAAATAATATTCGGTACCAGTATTCACCTTCCAGCTGTTTGGTCATATCTGTTCGATCCATTAGGGGAGTAGTGGCGGAACTCATGTAGTAAGAATATAGATCTCCAATCATACTGGAAACAACGCTTTCCGTCTGGGTGCTTTTGACCATTTTAACCGCAACCGGGAAGAGCCCAAGCACGGCAGCGAATCCAACCGCCAGGACTCCGATCGCTAAGATAATTTCAACCATGTTGAAAAAATATTTATTTACCTTCTGGTTGCGCATAAGTTACCTTTGTTCTTCCTGTAAATTTATTGATGCTGATGCACCAGCGGCGATAAGGCAACTGTGTACCTGTCAGCTTGGTGGTACCGGTCCCTTGGATATCATCAGCGGGTTTGATCCCTAAATCTGACATGTTCGGTTTTCCTGCGTTATTGGCATTGGGAAGTGCGTTGTATGCTTGAATCATGACATCTCCATAATTGGCAAGACGCCCGGTTGGCGCAAAAACAATCCCTGTACTAGAGAGGTTACTTCCTCCATCGAAAACAGGGATTGCGTTAATCCGATCAACGCTATATATTGGCCTGGGACTGCTCAATGTGGCATAATCCTGATTCTGGATAGGGTGTGCACAGGTTCGAGCCGGAAGTTGGAGCCAGTCATGGCCTTCGATCCAGCCGGCAAATTCAAAGTTTCCGCTTGCCGGTGTGACAAAGCATAAGCGCATTTGATTACAGAAAAAAGGCTTGAAATCCAGTTCATTACTACTGGTTACATTAACGGCGAATGGTTCGGGGGTGAGTAACGCTACGTAACGATTCTGGGAAACCGCCGTCGAGCGTGCCAGGTTTACCTGTGAGCTGATGATCGAGGCCGCGCCATTCAGGCCGCGCTTGCCCGTCATCGCCGAAACGGCGGCGTTGCCCAGTCCGACGACAATCAGGGAAATCGCCAGCACCAGCAGGATTTCCACCATCGTATATGATCTGCGTTTATTCCGTCTGTTCCGCATCCGGTCAGCCCTCATTTGGTATTGCTTTGCTTCTTGTGATTCTGCGGCCAAATATTATCTTTGTTCTCTTTTTCTGATTCCTTGTAATCGCTTCCACTGGAGGGGAGCTCCACTGCGCGATCTGCTCCTGCGGAGAATAAGTCGTAAGAATCTTTATTGACGCTTCCAGGGCAGCGATAGTAAATCAATGATATTGGTTTGTCTATATTCGTAGGTTTATTTTTTACCGGGTCTTTGTAGCCATCCGGAATGATCAATACTTCCTGATTATTAATCTCTCCGTCAGCAAGAGCAGTTTTGAGGATTTCGGAAGAAAGGTTTTTAACGAAATCGGCACCGAATACTAGATGTTTACCTGAAATGTGCTTAGGGCTTGATGAAACGGATTCTTCCTTAGTAGTCGGCAGGCCTTTGCTGACGACTACCGCCACATACTTGTCATCACCGGTCTGGGGGTAGTAGCCGTATTTGGTCTTGAACGCCTGAAGCGCGGCGTGGAGTGTATTCAGGTTCCCTTCGGTCTTGGCGTTCGCGCGGGCTTTCTGCACGGCGCTGTAAGCGCCGAAGCTCAGGCCGGCCAGAATCGCCAGAATCGCCGCCACCGCAAGCATTTCAATCATCGTAAAATAACGGAAACGGCTATGTTTCAATTTCTTGAACCGTTTTATCTTTTTCATATAGTCGTCTCCATAAAATATGTCTCCATTCTAACGCTAGTATATCACGGTAATTTGGCAAAGTCAAGCAGTTCTTGGGATGCTTGAGGAAAATTCACGAAAAAATAATTCTGCCTCATTTTGTCCACAGGAGGGATTTTGACGCTCGAATATACGGATTTACAAAAATATAGGGAGGATCGGAAAAGTGGGCTCCTCCCTAAAAATAGATTGCGCTATTGCAAAAACCATCAGGTTGTGCTATAATATGAACCGAGCGAAAAAATGAGGAATTATTATGGCATTGAACACCAAGAAATACGAATTTACGAACAGTGACGGATTGACGCCGCGCAAGTTCCTCGTTTGTCCGCAGTGCCGCGAATATATCACTCAGGTCGATATCGAGAACTTTTCGTCCTGTCCGTTCTGTAATGTCCGGTTGAACCGCAATAATGAACTGGAAGACTTCGTTCTGCAGCCGCTGGCCGAGCGCTGGGCGGAACAGTACAGCAGTTCGCTTTCCGTCCGGATGCGCTGACCAGCTCCTGCATTCCGTCAGTTCTCCACTAACACGTCGGAGCAGATATCGTTGCCCTTGAACAGGTATTTTCCACTTTCCAGATTTTTGCCATGGCCGTATCGGGAGATCAGCCCGTCGTGGGCACCGGCAACGGTGATGACCGCTTCCGCTTTGCCTGGACCGCTGGCTGTTACCGCGATGCAGGTTTTTCCGTTGTACCGCATGGCACGGGCGTCAACGGTTCCGGCTTTGACCTCGATATTAACTTCCGGCGGTGAGTCGATACTGAGAATCCAGGGTTCCAGGAAACGCAGCAGTTTGGCGGCGGCGGCGGCTTTGGGCCAGAATTCTTTGGCGGAACCGGGATCTTTCTGCTCCTGGCGTTCCATGATCGTTGTATAGCTGTAGGGTAGCGCGGATTGAAATATTATCTATCTTCCACCCGGCGTACCGAAACTCCAGCCAGATACATCTCGACCAACGCTTCTTCCACCGAACTTTCTTTGCGTTTATAACGCTCGATAATCTGCGTTTCGAATTTTAAATGTGCGCAATTTTTCGGACGTTATCACGCAACCATGCGACTATCTGCGCAAACTACTTACAATACCTCGCGCAAACTAATTCGCATACTATATCGGATGATCGGAGGGGGAAAGAGGTGAAATGAATGGATTTTCTATTCTACTGCAACTGGACAAGGAATAGAAAAGCCGGCGGCATCGAATGCCGCCGGCTTGAGTCTGTGAATGAATTGAACGATTATTTTTTCGGTTCGGTGTCGTCGAGCTCTTCCATCCGCTTGGCGTCTACGGCGGAAATGTGTCCGATGACTCGTCCGTCGTCAAGCGCATTGGTTTCGTCCAGCGCGCGTTTGTCCAGGGCTCTGAACATCTTCAGCAGGTCTGTCGTACCGCCGATTGAGAACCAGACTGTACTGACAACCCCGACGATCCCGGCAACGAGAACGTTGGTGATGAAGAAGTAATGTACCCACCATTCATCCGGCCACTTGTAGAAGACGTTCCAGATGACTACGCAGACAAAGAAGAGAACGAACACTTTGCCGAACGACCACAGGAACACCGACCAGGCGAGAATCTTGTCGCCGCGGGTGTAGGCGGAGTCGATGCCGATGACTTTGCTCGGGAAAGTTTTCCAGGTCAACGGAATCTTGACCTTTTCCGCTTCGCCGGCCACACGGTATTTGCCGCGGTGCAGGATGCGTTCCAGGTTGAACGGCGTACGGCAGGTGATCAGCGAAATAATCACATACAGCGTAATGGCGGTCACCATGGCGATAAAGTAGATTTCCTGAGAGTTGATCGGGAAACGATCGGCGCGCATACTCCAGATGATATAAGGATTGAATGGGCTCGAAACGGTTTCCAGAACTCTGCCGAGGGGCTCGACGAGTTCCCACCGGAGCAATGCCGGGTAGACGTGATCAACCCAGGTTTGCTGAATGATGATACCGCCCACGGCCAGGAATGCTCCCGATCCCAGTGCGGCGAACGCTCCCGGCGTCGTGCCGCGCTTCCAGTACAGACCGAACACGATGATCGGGCCCGCGCCGCCGAGCCAGATGGCCCCGGTGATTGCAAAGAACATCAGAATATAGTCGATCTGTGCAAAGAAGAATGAGAATAGGAATGCAAATACCGCGACCCCGGCGATAACCAGGCGCAGAAGCATTAACTGCTGCTTGGGCGTAAACGGCGTCTTGCGGAAAGGCAGAACCAGGTCCTGTACGATAATACTGCCCCAGGAATGCAGGTAGGACGTGTCGGTCGTCACCAGCAGGAAGATCATGAGTGCGCAGAATACCCCGGTCAGGCCGATCGGCAGCATTTCGCGGATGGCGGTCGGCACCAGCATCTGGTTGTAGATCGTACTGAAGGTCTGTCCGGTTCCTTTGCGGACTTGCGCGAGCGCGGCCTGTGAAATACCCTTGTAGTCATCCGGAGTGATGCTTTCGGGTTTGATTTTGGTGTTTTCAGGAAGGCTGTTTTTGAGGGACTCATTCAGCTGTCCGGTGGTGAGCATGGAGTTGATCTCCTTGCGGGCGTCGGCGAATTCATTGCCGGCGGCGATATCGGAAAGCGTTTTCTTGGTGAGCTGGACGTGGATGTTTTTGGCCTTCGGTGCGAAGTGGGCGTGGTGCAGATAGGTGTAAGCCGCCACCGCCAGCAGGATATACATCATGACGGAGAAACCGGCGCGCCAGGTTCCGAGGAGCCCGCCCATTTTCTGTTCGTGAGCGTTAGCCGCGGAGCAGTTGTAGCCTTGAAGGCCCGACCATGACATGCGGTTGAAGATCGAGGAGAAGATACCCACGAAGATATAGAAAAGGTTGAAGTCACGCAGCAGGTACACATCGTACGGGTTGAGCAGGCTCATCCCGGGGGCGCGGTCCAGCAGGGTGGGGGCCATTTCCTGGCTCCAGGAGAATTTGATCAGGATGAATCCGACGATAATCACGTACATGGGGTAGCTCAGGATACCCGCCACGCAGTCGGTGGTCATGATGGTGATCTGTCCGCCGAGCGTGATGATCAGCACGGCCAGTGAAAGGAACGCGAACATAATCAGCCCGAATGTGGGGAAGTCGAGCCCGAGGAACTGGATGTGAGTCGGCAGGTCAAGGAAGTAGATCAGGAAGCGCGCGCTGACGGCAGGGAAAATCGCGTAGTTGATGACCCCGGATGCGGATTGCAGTATGGCCGCGAAAATACGGAACGATTTGCTGTAACGCATTTCGAAGAACTGCCCCATGGTCATGGCGCGGGTTTCGCGGAAACGGTAGGTACAGTAACCGGTCAGGGCGAAGGCAAGGCCGATCGGCGTTGCGATGCTGCTCCAGAAGCTGACGGCGAAACCGCAGGTGTAGTACATCTCGAAGATGGCGACCAGACTGATGAGTCCCGTTGCCGCTTCACCGCTGGCCACCGCCACCACGTAGCGGCCGGCCACGCGGCCGGCGGTCAGGAAGTCTGCTACCCCTTTGACGTATTTCTGGCTTTTCAGTGCTATCAATACCACTACAAAGAGCGGTACGATCACAATAATCCAATCAATCCAATGCATAATAATCCTTGTTCTGTTGTTTAAGTTTTATTTGAACTTTGTTGAAATCTATTGAAGTCGGAATGGACGTCAGCCCTCCGGGCCGGCCCGGACAACGATATGGCTTAAAAGAAGTTTCCTGTAAAAGAGAAAATGATAACGTTCGGCCGGACAATCGGCAACGCTGTGAAACGAGACCGGGGAAATCATGAAATTCTCAATATCGGCCGGCAGAGGGGGAAGGCGGTTGGAGGCTGCCGTGCAGAGAGGCCGTTTGAAAGACGACAGGATACGGGATATGCGGCTGCGCAGGACGGCCTTTTCGTGGGTGGCCCTGCTGCCGGACAGGATGGTGCTGTCCAGATCGATCGATACCGGCAAGGTGTTCGCCGTGGCCGGAACAAAGCTCCAGCAACAGACGAATGCCGTAATTATAAATAAGAACAATGTCATTCTCTTTATCAAAATTTATATCCTTAGCATCATTACATAACGGTAATCTATCATGTCTGCAAGAAAAATACAATCTGTTTTTGTGCCGGATGCGAGAATATTTGTAAAATCGCTTGTGGCGGGCGCGATCTTATCCGAAAATCGGTCGTCCGTTATCAGAGCCTGGAATTTTGTGTCGGATGCTTACTGCTTTCAGCATAAATACTTTCAACAGGTTTGCCGTATGCCGCGGTAAAGTAAGAAATCTTTATATAAATGTTGATGTTTGTGAAGAATATTGGATTTTTTATTAAAAGATGTTATATTAATAAGTATATCATTGAAAAGAAATCTAACTTTCGCAGGACGATGCCATGTCTCAAAAACTGAAATTTCCACTGGTTGCCGAACAGATTATCCGCAAAATCGAGAGTGGCGAATACCCGCTGAACAGTGAGCTGCCTACTCTTGACGAATTGACGAAGCTGTATCAGGTGAGCCGCATGACTGCCCAGCGGGCGTTGAAGATTCTCTCTCATAAAGGATATGTTTCCGCCAGGCGCGGCAATAAAACCCGGATCATCTCTTTGAAGCCGCTCGAAAGATTGTCGATTCTGCGCGGCAAGAACATCGGCATGCTCGCCGATTACGCGGTTCTGGATGCGAGCTCCGTTCCCGGCGGCGCCGGTTCGCCGATGCAATCTCTTTATTATCTGCAGAAAAAATTGACCGACCTCGGCAATCACGTGATGGGTTTCCAATATGTGGACGACATCGACCTGAGGCCGGATGACTTTGACTGTTATATCATGTTCGATCCGCTGGGCATTCGCCAGAACCTCCGCCCCCTGTTGGAAAAAACCGGCAAGCCTTATGTGGTCATTGAGGTGTTGGGGAGCGGCGGCGTGAGGCACAACCATATTCAACCGCTTTTCACGTTCGTGCAGATGCGCCTGCTGAGCCATTTTTTGAAGAACGAAGTCAGCAGTATCGTTATCATGGGGGGCGACCCGCGCCTGGTCACCAACAAAAAGCTCAGTGACGAAGAATTCAATCATCTGAACGATATTATGTTCGACCGGATCGGCGGCTGGTTCAAGTGTTCGCTGGAAAATAACGGATTTCCCATGGAAAACTTCATTACCGTGAACAGCGGATATCATGAAGACCAGGCGGCGAAAGTGACGGAGGGCTTGCTTCAACGCAATAAAATCCGCAAGAAAACCGCCTTTATCACCATCTGCGAGAGCAATGCCTACGGGATCGCCAAGATGTTGAAGCGGCATGACTGGAAGACCAAAGATTATCTGATGTGCGTTGTCGACCCGATGGCCAGGGCTTCACACGCCGTTCCCGGCATCATCGGTGTTGATGTCAGCCTTGATGAAACACTGGCTCAGGTGGTCGAATCCTTTGAATATCAATTCTCGTGCAACACCAATTACGCTCCCGGAAGCGTTGTCCGAACGGTATTCCAGCGCTATTGTAATATTTGAGGACGCCGGTTCAGCGGGAAGTTCCGGAAAGCACCGGCGGCGGAGGCGGCAGGGTTCCGGAGGAAACCTGCTTGCCGAAATCTTTGGCCTCGCCAGAAAGATGGTTCAGCGGATCATTCAACTCGACGTCGCGCCGGTATCCCCAGTCCAGCAATTTACGGACAGCCGTATTGCGTTTGCTGATGGAGGGTGCGCCGATGATCACTGCCACCATGCGCTTGTCGCCGCGCAGGCAAGTGACGGTGATGCAGTAGCCTGATTCTTTGATGTAGCCTGTTTTCAGCCCGTCCACACCGGGACACTGGCCGAGAAGGCGGTTGGTGTTCGTCAACTGGAGCTGGCCGCGGGCACCGTCGGGGCGGAATGTCGCCAGGCGGGTCGAGCACAATTCCATGATGTCGGGATATTCGAGCAGGTACTCGGCCAGGATCGCCATGCCTTCGGCGCTGCTGACGGAGTTTTTGCCGTCGTCGGCTTTCAGCCCGTAGGGGTTGACGAAAGCCGTGCTCGGCATTCTCAGTTCACGCGCACGCTGGTTCATCCGGCCTACGAAACCGGCGACATCGCCCTCATTCACATACTCCGCCACCAGATAGGCCGCGTCGTTGGCGCTTTTGATGGCGACTGCCTTCAGGAGCTCGCCGAATGGAAATGTTTCGCGGGGGTCCAGCCAGACCTGGCTGCCGCCGACTTTACTGGACGCCAGCGTGACTTTGACCGGGGTGTCATGGTTCAAGGCGGGGTTTTTCGCCATTGCTTCGGCGGCCAGCAGCAGGGTCATCATCTTGGTCATGGATGCGATCGGATAGCCTTCGCGCGGATTTTTGGTCCAGAGCACCTGGCGGGTATTCAGATTGACCAGGAAGCCGGCTCTGACTTCAGCGGTTTCGGGAACCGCGGGCAGGTTGCCCTGTACGGCATAGCGATAGATGAAGTGCGTGCCGAACAGTGGATTGGCGTGTTTCTTGACGGTTTCCTGGAGAGGAGGAGGCGCAGCGGCTGTTTCTTCGGCAGCCGGGAGTTCTCCGGAGACCGGAGACGCGGTCGTTTCTCCGCCGCTTTTGCTGTTCCTGAAATAAAACAGCCCGATCGCGACAACGTGAATGCCCAGAATGACAATGATGATCAGTCCAATCAAGCGCGATGTTTTCATCGGTCGCCTCCTCCGCCTTTAATCAATGAGATTTCAGCTCTTTTGTCGCCCGGTTCAACGCGCTGAACAGGGCTCCGAGAGCCGCCCGGTTGATGTTCGAATGTTCGCCGGCCGCGTAAATGACCCGTTCGCCGAATTTTAGCCCGACAAAGGCCAGCGCGGTGGCTTCCGCCCCTTCGCCGCGGGATTTCTCCGAATAGTTGGTCAGGGAGAATTCGGGGACTTCGGGGCACTTGGCAATTGCCGCCACGACCGCGGAAATGGGGCCGTTCCCTTCGGCGTCGAGCGTATAATCTTTGCCGTAGGCTTCGATTTCGACCTTGGCGTGGACCCGGGAACCGCAATCATCCAGATCATCGCGGGAATATTTTTTCAAAGAAAACGGGCCTTGGACATTGACGAAGTTTTCCATGAACGTGTCTTTGATTTTTGTCGTGCTCAGTTCTCCGCCGTGGGCGTCGGCCACCTGTTGGATGATCCGGCCGATATCGGGATGCATCTGCTTCGGCGGGAAAATGTTGAACTCATTTTCGAGGACGAAGACAATGCCGCCTTTACCGGACTGGCTGTTGATGCGGATCAATTTTTCGTACTCGCGGCCGACGTCCGCCGGGTCGATGTGGAGGTACGGCACCCGCCAGCCCTGTCCGAAGAAATCGCTGGACTGACTCCGCACATCGTGTTCCATCCCCTTGCGGATAGCGTCCTGGTGAGAACCCGAAAATGCCGTGAAAACCAACGAACCGGCGTAGGGATGGCGCGGATGCACCGGGATGCCCGAAGCGTTTTCGACCAGTTCGACAATTTCCGGCATATTGGAGAATTTCAACCCGGTGTTGATGCCGCGCGCCTGTAAATTCAGCCCCAGAATCGAAATATCCAGATTGCCGGTACGTTCACCGTGCCCGAAAATCGTGCCTTCGACGCGCTCGGCGCCGGCCAGCAGCGCCATTTCGGTGGCGGCGACGGCGCAGCCCTGGTCGTTGTGGGCGTGGAGGCTGACGGTGGTTTCGGCCATGTACGGATATTTGCGGATGAACAGTTCGATCATATCGGCATATTGATAGGGGGGGCGGCGTTCAACCGTGGCGGGGAGGTTCAGGATGAAATTATTTTTGGTCGAGGGTCCCCAGGTTTCCTTGACCGCCTTGCAGACATCCAGCGCGAAGTCGAGGTCAGTATCGGTGAATTCCTCGGGCGAAAATTCGTAGCCGACTTCTTTGCCGAAGCCGTTGGCTTTCAACGCGTCCATAACCATCTGAGTGCCTTCCACGGCCATTTTCAGGACATCGTCGCGGTTGCGGTTGAACACGAATTTTCCATGCAGGTCCGAAGTCGCCACATACAGGTGGACCACCGCCTGTTTCGCCCCTTTCAGCGACTCGACGGTACGGTCGATCAGGTGCTTGCGGGCCTGAGTCAGGACGGAAATGCGGACGTCGTCCGGGATCAGGTCTTCTTCGATCAGGCGACGGACCAGATCGAAATCATCCTGCGAGGCGGAGGGAAAACTGACTTCGATTTCCTTGAAGCCAATGTCGCAGAGCATCCGGAAAAACCGGATTTTGGTATCGGGGTCCATCGGGACCGGGAGGGCCTGATTGCCGTCGCGCAGGTCTACGGAAACCCAGACGGGCGGTTTGGTGATGATCCGGTCAGGCCATTGGCGGGTTCCGATTTTTACCGGTTCCGGATATTTATATTTCGGTTTGGTGCTCATTTTTATTTATCTCCTACGGATTCAGGATATTATTTATATTTAAGAGGGGAATATATACCGGTTTGACATAAAACTCTAATCCGTAACCGAGAAAAAACGGAAAAAAGCCGGGGCGCACACCTCGCGCCGAATGAATCAACTCATGCCGTTGATGATTCTGACCGCCGCGCAGCCGGCGCCGAATCCGTTGTCGATATTGACCACGGTAACGCCGGAAGCGCAACTGTTCAGCATGCCCAGCAAAGCGGAAAAACCGTTCAGCGCCGCCCCGTAGCCGACGCTGGTGGGAACTGCGATTACCGGGCATTTGACCATGCCGCCCACCACACTGGGGAGGGCGCCTTCCATGCCGGCGACCACGATCACCGCGTCGGCGCTTCTAAGTCGCCCGGATTCCGCGAGGAGGCGGTGGAGTCCGGCCACGCCGGCGTCATTCAGCAGCTCAACGCCGATGCCGCACAGCGAAAGCACGGCGGCGGCTTCCTTTGCCACCGGCAGGTCGGACGTTCCGGCGGTAACGATCAGGACATTTCCCCTGGCGGGGGATGTTTCCCGGGGACGGATTACTAAAGTAGCGGCTTCGGGGTCGTATTCGGCCTGTGGAAATTCGTGACAGACGGCGGCGGCGCTTTCCGGTTTGATCCGGGTGACGAGAATCGGTTCGTCTTTGCTCAACATTTCCCGGATGATCCGGCAGATTTGATCCGCCGTCTTGCCTGCCCCGTAAATGAATTCGGGGAAGCCGCAGCGTTCTTTGCGGGAAAAATCCACCCGAGCCACACCGATATCGGTAAAACCGTTTCCCTGCGAAGCCTGTGACAACGCGGTCAATAGGTCGATTTCTCCGTTGGCCAGCCTGGTAATGATGTCAGCCGTATTCATAAAAAATCTTGTTCTTACATTAATCGTTTGTGGCGTTAATATAACATTGTCTGTGGAAAAAACAAACCGAAATCGGATGCATAGCCGTATGATTTGCGATTTGATGAAATCAGAGATTGTTATTGGCAAAACGATATTCCGAATGCTATATTGACGCTGAATACAAGTTTTTCAGTTATAATCAACAGTCTTTCGGGGCGGCACGTTGCCGGGCGAATCGGATGAAATGCTGAAGAACGACAGGGAGAGGAGTTCCTCAGAGCAAGCAGGACATATGGAGAATTATTTTTATCAAATTTCTTTTATAATTGGCTTTGTATTGATGAATTTCATGCCGGCGGTCGGCGCATTTTATATGGCGCAGCAGTTGAACCGTGGAGGCCGGGCGGAGCTTTTTCTCCTGACGTTTTTGATATTTTTCTTTGAAGTCATCGTCATTTTCGGTATCGCCGGCATGGTTGGATTGCTCAATGCAATGACTTGTCTTATTGGAGGAGTGATTTTAGGGGGCGTCCTCTGTTTCATGGGGCGGAAAAAGAAGAAAATACCGGAAGCTGTTCCATTGAGGCTGGAAGAACGGATACTTGCCGCGTTGGCTGTCGGGCTTTGGCTGATAAGAGTATTCTGGTCATCCAGGTTGCACAGTGGAACGGATACCTTTCTGTATCATTTTTATTATCCGACGATGTGGCTTCTGGAGGAGCGCATTTATTCGGTTACAATTGCCGGCCTTCCCCACGAATACTTTCCGTTTTATGGCGAAATGCTGTATGGGTGGCTGATGTTTCCGGTCAAGGATGCTTCGTTTGCTATTTTTCTGCAACTGTTCAGCATGGGCATGGCGGCGATGGCGATTCTGGCGGTCGGAAAGGCATTCGGTTTCGGACGTTCCGCCGGATTGGGCGCGGTATGCATCATGTTCGCCACCAGCATTATCAGTGAAAATGCAAACTTGGGATATACCGATGTGTTGAACGGTTCGTTTTTGTTGGCCGGAACGTCCGGCATGTTGATTGGAGCACTGCGGAATGACTGGAAAATGGCGGTTGTAGCCGGATTGGCGCTGGGGTGTTCCGCGGCCATTAAATATTCCGGGTTGATGTTGACGCCGCTGTTGGTGATGGGGTTGCTGTTGTTTATGGTCCTGATGCGGAGAAAGTTGTGGCGGTATGCGCTGGTTTTGGCCGCGGCTGCCAGTGTGGCGGCGAGCCCGTGTTATTTGGTGAACTGGTTGAAGACCGGCAATCCCTTTTATCCGGTGAAAATCATGCCGTTTGGGATACCGCTGTTTCCCGCCGGGATTGATTTTGAGCGTTCCGCAGGGGGCATGAAGGTGGATACGTGGCGTCAGTTTGTCAATGCCAATATCTGGGATATGAACGTGGCGTCCGGTATATTTTATTCGGTGCTGCCAGTTCTGGTAATCGGATTATTTATTTTTCTGCGGCCGAAGCGGAAAAAGCAGTGGGTTTTTCCCGTCCTGGCCGGGATTTGCCTTGTATTGGGGATGATTCAGCTCCATTTTTATCCGGCAATGGCGCAGGCCCGGCAGATTATTCCGTTGCTGATGTGTTCTTCGTTGCTTATTTTGCCGGTCACTGCCCGGATGATGGCATTTCGTTTCCGGATTATCGGTTTTGCCGGAATTCCATTGCTGTGTTTTTTACTTTCGCAGATCGTGTTTTCGAAAAAAATGTTTGTCATGTGGATTGCGGTTTCTCTATTTGTTTTGCTGTTGAGCTTTTGGAAAGATCGCTTTTTCCGATACGGTATGGGATTGGCCGGAGGGGTGTTTATCTGTTTTTTACCATTTTGTTTTCAGGCGCGGCTTCAATCTATGGACCAGATGAAGTATATCTTTTCCGGACCGGTGGGGGCGGAGTCTTCCAGGATTGTCAAAGAACATTATTACAGCGCCCGGAGAGGCATCAACATCGCGTCGGTCTGCTCCTGGTATAACTATATGTATTTGGCGGATATGCCGGGGAATCGGGTCTTGTATGTCCCGATCAATGAGGAGAATTCCACCCATCCGCATGATTTCCACGATTACCGGGAAATGCGGGACAAGCCGGTGCCGTATTCCGTATGGCTCGAACGCCTGAGAACGTGCGATATCGACTATCTGGTGGTCGATTATTCCGCCCACGCTGACTTTATGACGAATTGGGAGCAGGAGGTGCGTTGGGCCAAGGAGCATCCGGAAACGTTTGAAAAGCTCATCGACAACGGGCAAATCTTTTTCTTTCGGCTCAAGAAGTAGTGGAAACGGGAAAGCTCGACAAATTTTTGGGCTTCGGTCTTGATTCCGTCCGAAAGAGGATTTATATTAGCCCTTATTATGGACATGATAAAAATAACAACCTCAGCCAAAGAGCGGTTCTGGCGATATTGCAGTCGTGACCGATTCGCTTGCGGATTGGCCTATTGCCGGATTTAAGCCGCGGGCTTTGTTATCCGTTTCAATCGTTTCAATTATTGCACCATGAAAAATAAAGACATATCATGAATATTTATCAGGAACTCAAAGACCGCGGTTTCATGTACCAGGAAACCGACACCGCCGGAATCGAACACGTATTGCTCCATGAGAAAATCCGTTTCTATGTCGGCTTTGACCCCACCGGCGACAGTTTGCACGTGGGCCATTTGCTGCCGATCATGGGAATGCGGTTGCTCCAGCAGGCGGGGCACTTTCCCATCGCGCTGGTCGGCGGCGCCACCGCCCAGATTGGCGACCCCTCCGGTAAGATCACCGCTCGCCCGATCATGACCAAAGATATTGTGGCGGCCAATGCCGACGCTCTGCGGCGGCAACTGGGGCGGTTTATCAACGTCGAGGACGGCAACGCGACGTTTGTCGATAACAACGACTGGTTCAAAGACATCAAATACATCGATTTCCTGCGTGAAATCGGCACCCGGTTCAATCTGAACCAGATGCTGGCCAAGGAATCGGTGCGTTCGCGCCTTGAATCGGGGCTGACGTTTCTTGAATTCAATTATCAGGTCCTGCAAGCCTACGATTTCTATATCCTGAACCGCGATTACGACTGCCGGATGCAGTTCGGCGGACAGGACCAGTGGGGTAATATTACCGCCGGCACCGAACTGATGCGCAAGCTCCGCCCCGAAGTCGAAGTGTACGGCATGACGTTTCCGCTGTTGCTGGACACCAACGGCCAGAAATTCGGCAAGACCGCCGGTGGCAACAACGTCTGGCTGGACGTCAACCGGACGCCGGTGTTCGACTATTACCAGTTCTGGCGGAACTGCGACGATTCCGAGCTCAGCCGCCTGATGAACTTCTTTACGACCCTGCCGGTCGAAGAAATCCGGCGCCTGGCGGGCGACACCGCCCGGATCAATCGCGCCAAGGAAATCCTGGCTTATGAAGCCACCAAGCTTGCTCACGGCGCCGGGGAAGCGCGCGGCGCCTATTTGACCGCCGGCGCCAAATTCGGTTTCGCCGATCCGGACGGCACGGTTGCCACCTCCAGCGATATCACCGCCATCGACACCCGCTCGGCGGCGCTGGAGGCGATTCCCGAATATGTGGCGGCGTCCGGCGAGTTGAAAGCGGTTGATCTGCTGGCCGCGTCCGGACTTTGCAAGTCCAAGGGCGAGGCCCGGCGGCTGGTGCTTGGCGGCGGCGCTTACGTCAACGACGAACGCATCGCGGATGTCGAATATGCGATCCCGCCGGAATTGTTCGCCGTCGGGGAAGTGCTGTTGAAGGCCGGTAAGAAAAATATGAAACGGATCACCCTGAAATAACGGATATGCCCATGCCCGATGCTGAGAAACCGTGTTTTGAAATTGTCCGGGTCGAATATCGCGTGACGATGTTCGACTTCGAGGACCAGCAGGTGGCGGAGATTACGCCGTGGATCACGGTGCGGGCTGAGAAGCGCCAGATGCTGGTGGCGAATCTGTGTGTGGACGGACACGAACTTCTGCCGTCGGGCAAAATGATCATCGGCGCGGGCGAAACCACGGATTCCCTGCGGGCGGTGCGGATTATCGACCCGCTGACGGTGAATACGCCGTTCAGCGCCGGCGGCTACCGGATGACCCTGAAACTGGCGGGGATCGACGATAAAGTGGTCGCCCATGAAAGCTTGTTTGATGTTCCGGCGGAGCGGTCCGCGACAAAAAATTGATATATTGTCTTGATTAATCAGGGGTAAGGGCTATATTACCGGTTATGCAATGTTGACAGGCAGTCGCTCCGTTTTCGGATGGAGAGGAAAGTCCGGACTACATAGAGCATGGAGTCCTTTTGAAAAGAAGGATACCGCGGAAAAATGCCGCGGGAAGGATAGCGCAACAGAAAGTATACCGCCGCCCGGAAACGGACGGTAAGGGTGAAATGGTGGGGTAAGAGCCCACCGGGCGTTGGTGAGAGCCGCGCCGCGTGGCAAGCCCCTCCCGTAGCAAGGCCAAATAGAGAACGAGCCGTTGCTCGCGGCGCTTGAGTTCCGGGTTCTGGCCGCATAGACAGATGATTGCCGGCCGCCGTTGCGCAAGCAGCGGAGGTTACAGAATCCGGCTTATGTCAACATTGCATGTTTAATTTTTAATTTTTATGGAATTATAGACGAACAGAGCGGACGAATGGCAAAAATTGCAATTTTAAGTGACATTCACGGCAACCTGGAGGCCCTGCGGGCCGTCCTTGAGGTATGCCGTGAACATGGAGTGGAGAAATATGTTTGCCTTGGCGACATCGTGGGATACAACGCCAACCCGTCGGAATGCCTTGAAATCATACGCGAGCTGAACCCGATCTGTATGGTCAAGGGAAACCACGACGAATATGCGTCGAACAACGACGAAGTCATGGACGGTTTCAATCCCCATGCCAAAAAAGCGGTGTTGTGGACCAAAGAGCAACTGACCATGGAACAGCGCTCGTTCCTTGCCAACCTGCCGTTGCGGGCCACGGTTCCCGGGACCAATATCACCATCGTTCACGCCACGCTGGACTCGCCGGACAACTGGGGGTATGTGTTTGACATGCACCATGCGGCGGACAACTTCGCGTATCAGTTCACGCAGATCTCGTTCTGCGGGCATTCGCACGTGCCGGTGGCTTTCTGCAAAAAGCCGATCTCGAGCATGTCCGAGCGCCCGATCGAAGAGATCACCGAGTGGCTTCACCATGAAGGCGAAAGCGCCGTGCCCGTCAATCCGAATACCACCGATTTTCTGGAGGTCCGCCTGCAGACCGGTTATAAATATCTGTTCAACATCGGCAGCGTGGGCCAGCCGCGTAATCGCGACCCCAGGGCCTCGTTTGCAATCATCAACACGGATACCCGCGAAGTAAGCCGCCATCGGGTGGTTTACGATATCAGAACCACGCAGGAAAAAATCCTGGCGGCCGGGCTTCCCGAACGCCTGGCCCTGCGCCTGGAATCAGGAAATTGACCCTTGTGCATGAAGAAACGTATTTCGGACATTCTGATCGTCAAACCCAGCAGCCTGGGAGATATTCTTCATGCTTTTCCCGCGGTTGAACTGCTTCACCGGCGTTATCCGGACGCCGCTTTTGACTGGATGGTGAACGCCGATTTCGCCGAGGCGCTGGAGTTCTGTCCGGTGCCGATTCGGCGCAAGATTATTTTTCCGCGCCGGGAGCTCTCCCGTTTTTCGTCGTTCGGCGGTTCTTTTATTCGGCTGTGCCGGGATTTACGGCGGGCCCGTTATGATCTGGTGGTTGATTTTCAGGGATTGTTCCGGAGTGCATTTTTCGGCTGGCTGACCCGGGGAAAGGGGGGCCAGGCGGGCTTTGCTCATCCGAAAGAGCCTTCGGCCGGATGGTTCTACCGCCGCCGTTTCCAACCGCCTGTTTCCGCAAAGCATGCCGTGGAAAAGAATTGCAGTTTATCCGGGCAGTTGAGCGGAGGCGAAACCGCGGTGCCGCCTCTTTCTCTGGCCGAAGTGCCGCGTTTCAAACAGGCGGTGGACGCCAGGCTGGCGGCTCTCGGGATTGCCGGGGATGCGGTGCTGGTTGGCGTTACGCCCGGCGCCCGCTGGGAAAGTAAGTGTTTTCCCGCGGAATTGTTTGCGGATGTCATGCGGCGGACGGCTGAACGGCTGCCGCGGGTCCATTTTCTGGTGCTGGGTTCTCCCGGCGATCACGAATGCGCCGAAAAATTGATTGGCGGGTTGGATGGACGCGTAAAGGCTTCCTCTCTGGTCGGCGAAACCAGCATCGGCGAACTGATCGAATTGTTGCGGCGTTGCCGGGTGGTGATCAGCAACGACAGCGGCCCGATTCATATTGCCGCCGCCGCGGGAGTGCCGGTTTTTGCGTTTTTTGGTTCTACCGATCCGGAGCTGACCGGCCCCTATGGGGCGGAGCACCGGATTTTTCAGGCCGGGCTGGATTGCCTTAAGTGCCTTTCCCGGAAATGCCCTCTTCAAACCAATGCCTGCCACCGGTTGGATTCGACCGTTGTGGCCGGACAACTGATTTCACATCTCTCAGCCAAGGAGGAGATATCATGAGAAACATCAAATATTTTGTTGTCCTCTGTGCCGTCTGTGCGCTTCCGCATGCCCTGTTGGCGCAGGTCGCGCTGGATATGCAATTGACCGACGGTTATCATTACCTGGTCAACGAGCCGATCTATATGCGATTGTTGATGCGGAACGACAGCGGGCGTCCGCTGGTCTTCGGCGGCAGCAAACAACTGCGTGGAAAACTGCGTTTTGAGCTGACCCGGAACAATGGCTCGCTGATTCAGCCGAGCGGCAATGAAGAACCGGAGTTTCCGCCGATGGTCCTTGGCACCGGGGAAACCAGTCTGGATCACTTTCTGGTGCTGAACCGGTATTACCGGTTGACGGAGCCGGGGACCTACCGGCTGCATTTCTGGGTGTCGCACCCGCAGATGCCTCAGGCTTATAAATCGAACGAGGTGTCCTTTAACATATCGACCGGGATCGAATCCTGGCGCGTAATGGTGGGCGAACCGGATTTGCTGGATTCGCAGAAACCGGTGAAGACCATGTATTACACGTTGATTGCGGTCAACAAGGGAGCCCGGCGGATGTTTTTCATCCGGATTGAAGACGATCAGCGGATTTATGTTCAACGCCCGATCGGAACGGAAGTGGGGACCGAAAAAATCGAACGCGACGTGGATGGGCTGAGCAATCTGCACCTGATCGTGCCGCTGGACCCGAAACTGTTCCAGTACATGATCATGGACCTGAAAGGGCATATCGAAAAGACCGAAGTTTACAAGAAACGGGATAAGCAGTCGCCGCGCCTCGGTCGCGATGAAAAGCGGGGAACTGTTTTTGTGGTCGGCGGCGAAAAAGCCATACCGGGCGTCGATTTCGAAGAAGTGAAAGAAGTGACAAAAGTGGACGGTACCGGATGATGGATTCAGTAAGATGGGTGGATGCGGACAGACGGATTCACTGTTCGTATTCCACGAAATTGGCCGGGGATCGCGGTTGCCTGCGGTTGTTGGACCAGACCTTGCTGCCGGAACAGCGAATTTACATCGAAACCGCCGACCCGGCGGTAATTTACGACAGTATCAAGCGTCTGGTGGTGCGCGGTGCTCCGGCGATCGGTTGCGCGGCGGCGCTCGGACTGGCGGCGGTGGCGCGGCGTTTCGAAGACGGCACGGTTGCGGAGTTCAAAAGCCGGGTTCGGAAAACCGCCGATTATTTTGCTTCGTCAAGGCCGACAGCGGTAAATTTGTTTTGGGCGCTGAACCGCTGTACGTCAGTGCTGGAACAGGAACAGCCGGTTGAAATTTTGCAGGATGCCTTGCTGGAAACCGCCCTGAATATCCTGAATGAAGATATTGAAATGTGCCATGCCATCGGCCGCCACGGCGCCGGGTTGTTGTCTCCGGGATGCGGCGTGCTGACGCACTGCAATGCCGGGGCGCTGGCGACCGGCGATTACGGTACGGCGCTGGCTCCCGTATACGCCGCGCTTGAAAACGGCGTCCGGGTCCGGGTTTATTCCGATGAAACGCGCCCGTTGCTTCAAGGCTCTCGCCTGACCGCCTGGGAGCTGCAACAGGCCGGGGTCGAAGTCACTACGATCTGCGACAATATGGCGGCGCAGGTGATGCGCGAAGGCCGTGTGCAACTGGTGATTGTCGGTGCGGACCGCATCGCCATGAATGGCGACACTGCCAACAAGATTGGAACTTACGGCGTGGCGATTCTGGCCGCTTACCACAATATTCCGTTTTACGTGGCGGCTCCGTATTCGACGATCGACCCGGAATTGGAAGACGGCTCCGGCATCCCGATCGAACAGCGCGATCCCGCTGAAGTCAGTTGCGGCATGGGGAAGCGCACGGCGCCGGAAGGGGTCGATATCTATAATCCGGCATTCGACGTCACGCCCTGCGGGTTGATTGCGGGTATTATTACGGAAAAAGGTATTCTGCGTCCTCCGTTCAGGCCGGCAATCGCCGCGCTGATCGGGCGCCGGTAGCCCCCCGGTCTGCCGCTGATGAGGTGAAGTAATATGATTGCCCTGGGCATTATCGCCGGTATTTCAAGCGCGCTGTTGCAGTCGATGTCCTATCTGTTCAGTGCTGCTTTTCTGGCACGGTATAAATCTCCGTTTCGGTTGCTGGTGTTCTCGCATCTCGTGATGGGGGTGATCAGTGTGCCGTTCATCATTCTTTTTTTCCCGGTGCAGTTGCTGGGGATGTTGCCGGAATTCGGCTGTTTCATTCTGCTTTGGATCGTTTGCTTCGGCATCGGGCAAGGATCGTTTTTCATTACGGTCCGGAATATCGAGCCCAGCCGGATCGCCTCGCTGCTGGGGTTGAAAATCATAGTCCTTTCGGTGATTTACGTCGTATTCATGGACAACCGGCTGGGTGGTTTGCAATGGCTGGCGGTGTTGTTGAGCGCGGTGGCGGCGGTCGGGATGAACTGGAGCGGCGGCAGCCGTTTTACCCTGATGGGCATGTTCTGGCTGGCTTTGACGCTGGTGTTTTATTCGCTGACGGACATGGTCGAAACGCATCTGGTCCGGATGCCCGCCGGCGGCAGTATGATCCGCGACGCAATCGGCGTCGTAGCGATTTGTTATGGTATTCTGGCTTTGGCGACGCTTCCCCTGTTGCGCCGGTTCCGCTGGTCGCGGCGGCAGTTTATCCGCGCGATCCCGTTTGGAGCGGCGTGGTATTTATCGCAGGCGGCGCTGTTCGTCTGTTTCGGCTTGCTGGGGGTGGTGTTCGGCAATGTGATTCAGTCCAGCCGGGGGCTGTTTTCGATTGCGTTCGGGATTCTCGCCGTGGCGCTGGGTCATGCCCGGCTTGACGCCCGGATCAGCCCGCGGATGTGGGTACGGCGCGCGGCGGCGGCGGTGCTTATGGCCATTGCCATTATCCTTTATTCGGTGGCGCGGAATCATGGATGAACCCGGCAAAATCAAACGATATCTGTACGGCTGCCTGGTCGTATTGGCGCTGGCTTCGGCGCTGGGTGGAATCGCCGCTCACGGCTGGAACCCGGCATGGAGCATTGTTTTCCTGTTGTTTTACTCGGTGGTACTGACGGTGGCGGCGGACGTTTTCCATTGCCGGGCGGCGTTGCTGTTATTGATTCCGTATGTGAATATCGCGGCGGGAGGTGTGATGTTCCACCGTCTGCGCGGCGGTATATTCAATATCATCCATTTTCTGTTGTACGGTGCGGCGGTGCTGTGCATGTGGGTCTGGCCGGGGACCGTGGCGGTCAGTGTCCTGTTGGTACTGTTGCCGCTGAGCATGATTCTGGTCGTCGGACGGATTTCCGCATTGCCGCGCGGAGGAACGCTGTTCGGATTTTCACCGGTGGGGCAGTTGATGGTGGTGCTGCCGCTGGCGGCAGTGTTCCTGCTGGCGCCGCTCTGGGGATACCGGGAGTGTAAAATACGCGAACTCGGCTTGATGCTGGAGGAGCTGGAGACCCGTCCCCTGCCGCCGCAACCGCATGCCGTGGAGTGGATCGGCTCTCTGTCGTTGGAGGAGCTGGTGCGAATCGAACATTTTGGCATGAACCGAACGTGGAGCGAGATGGATGTCGAGCCGTTGGACAATGCTTATCAACAGGTGTGGAAACGGTTGATGGACCCTCAGATGGTGTCGCAGCCGGAGAAATGGCTGGTCTGTTCGCAAGGTGTCCAACGATGGTTCGATCAGGATTTTCGATTGTTTACTGTTTACCGCGAACAGTTGGACGTTTTGGCTCAGGGAATAGCCGGGATATCCGGCGAGGCACTGCGGGAATATCAGGCGTGGGCCGGGTTTCAGGAAAAAACCATGCCAGAATTCAACGAATTGAGCGCGCGAGTGGAGCTTGCCTACATCATCAGCGGACGGATGAGCTACCAATTTCTGCTGCGTAAAATGATCGTTAATTCGGTGATTTACATACCGGTAATCGGGGTTTGTGTCAATGATTTGCGACATGCGGGCACGGAATATTACCGTTTGCGCCCGGTGCTCGAGGAGCGGCGGCAGTCTTATGCCCGTCCGTCCGCCGCCGGAGTGATCGCCGAATATTCGTTGCTTGAGAAATATACACACCGTCTGGCCGACGAATTGGCTTCATTGAGAATCGGTCGAACGGTGGCGGCGCTTGAACTTTACCGGCGCGCCAACGGCGGATATCCGCAAAATTTAACTCAACTGACGCCGGATTTCCTGAGTGCTGTGCCGCTTGATCCGTATACAGGAGAACCCCTGAAATACACGGAGGGGCAATGCGTTTACAGTGTGGGGAGAAATTTACAGGACGACGGCGGCGTCGGACAATTCGAAACCCGGACGATGGACTATGACATCATTTGCCGGCCGGGCCGGAATTAATGCGCTGGAAGTGAGCCGGGAACCGCTTGAAACGTGGCGGCAGCAGGATCGCCGCGTCGACGAGGCTGCGGATGAATGCCGCTGTCAGCAGCAGGACCAGCAGATAGGCATGGCCGAACAGGTTCAGTATGGAAACCGCCAGCAGGAAAAGCATCAGGCGCGGATGTTTGTACAGGGCGGCGATTCCCCCCGCCAGGAGGATCATGACGACCCACTCGAATGGTCTGAATAGGAGCGGATGGTGAAAAATGTGGAACTCCTGAAGATAAAACCGCCAGTCCGCCAGTGTGGCGTTCGGTTCGAGCAGAATCCAGGCGGCGCCCGTAACAGCGAGCGCTCCCCATTCCCATGCGCGCAGATTTCCGCGGAATTCCCATCCGGCCATCGCAATGAAAAATGCCGGGAATGCTGTCAGGATGAAGCGCACCGGATCGGCTACCGAATAGAGGTAAAGCAGAAAAAAGGCAATGACCGGGAAAATCCACAGGGAGAGGATCGTCCTCCGGGCGCGGTCTCGCATAAACCAGAGACCGCAAATTCCCAATACCCAAATCAGGTGGGAGGAACCCGCGAGGTAAGCTGCGTTCATTTGGAAATGGGCCAGAGAAAACAATGGCGGCACCTGTACGGTCTCCGGCTGGGTGATGTAACCGAATCCCAGTAACCGATCGCTGAAATGGCAATTGATGGCGAATTGCGGAGCAAACACCAGCAGGAATGCCACGCACCCGATCGCTCCGGCTGTCAGAAAATAACGCCATGAACTGAACAGTTCCCCGCTGAAACGATACAGGACGATGAAGGCAAGGACTGGAATAAAACAGACGTTGTTGATCCGTATCAGGCAGGCGAATGCGTACACCGCCGCCAGTGCGGCATAACTCCACATGCGCGAAGGCAGCCGCAACGCCAGGTAAATCGAAACCAGGGTCAACAGAGTCGATGAAACGTCGCTCATGGCGTTGAAGCCGGTGGCGATCAATGTTTCATAATGAGGCAGGGTGAATTGAAAATTCATGGGTTGAAAGCCTGAAACAAAAATCCTGGGACTGGCACTGAAATCGGGATTATATTGATAGAAGAACGGCAGGATCGCCCAGAGTATCATGGCGATGCAAGGGACCCGGAGGTTTCCGGTCAGCCTGTGGGCGATCAGGTATCCCACGGCCAGCGACAGCGGTCCCAGCACCAGGCCGGAAAAATAGGAAAACGGAACCATGATGTCTCCGACAGTCCTCGCGCCAGTGAACAGAATGAAGGGGATATAGAAAAGGCTGTGCCCGAGCGTGGTTAGCCACGGGCGGGAAAAATCCCAATGCATAAGGCTGACCGCGTTGTCGAAATAAGCGTGGTCGTCGGCCGGACTGGCGATGATGTTTCCGGCTCCCTGAACCAATGCCAGCAACAGAGCCTGGCGGATCAGCATGATCAGCAGGATCAGCCAGCAATGCAGATTTCGCTCGGGCAGGATTTGGCGCTTGGTGAAATGGTAAAATAATTTCACCAGCGTGACGATCAGCCCGATTCCAACGGCCCAGATCATCAAAAGCCGCCACCAGGGAGTGAGGAAGGTAAATTTCATGATCGGTTTCCCGGCATCGTTGAATTCTACGGAAACCTGGGGTTCCATGTAACCGGTAGCACCGTCCGGCAGTCGGACTTGCGAGAAATGCCAGTACCGCGCCAGCGGGTGCTTTTGCGTCAGGACCAGCTCTGTGTTCAGAATTTCCACCTCTATCGGCCTGTTGGTGATCAGGAGCGCCTTTCCTTCGAGGTCCGGTTCGGCGAAGACCGGAGTAAACGCCGGGATGGTTGTCCGGGGGGCGGCGGCAAGCGGATTAAAAAAGGCCAGAAGCAAAAAAACTCCTGCGGCTATATATATCCGTAAAGTACTCACTGTCGTCCCGCAGGTTTTAGAAATAGCCATATTTATTTTCATGTTTGAGTTTGGCTTAGTTGATTTTTGAAAATACCCATTTCCGACTTTTCCGTTCATTGAGCGACGGTATTACAATTGAACATTTCATGCTGTTGCCTTATTCGATGGAATTCCACCAGGCGGAAGTTTTGGTTTCGCCGGGGATCAGTTCCTGCCCCTGGCGCGGTGTTTGAATGGCGACTTTTTCCGCGGCGGCGGCCGCGGTTGCGCGCCGGATGGGATCGTTCCATTCATGAAAAGCCAGGTCGTAGGCCCCCCAGTGGATCGGCAGCAGGTATTTGGCGCGCAAGTCCTGGTGAGCTTGAATGGTTTCTTCCGGGAACAGGTGGGAATTCGGCCAGCGTTCGTTCCATGCGCCGATTTCCAGACAGGTCAGGTCGAAAGGCCCGTATTCGGCGCCGATTTCCCGGAAATGCTTGCCGTAACCGCCATCCCCGGCGAAAAATACCTTGTGTTCCGGCCCCGCCAGCACGTAGGCCGTCCATAACGTACGGTTGCGGTCGCCCAGGAAGCGGCCGGAGAAATGGCGGGCGGTGACCGAGGTGATTTTCAGGTTGCCGACTTCGGCGCTTTGGCCCCAGTTCAGTTCGGTGATGCGTTCGGCGGCGATGCCCCAGCCGCGCAGACGCGCCCCCACGCCGAGAGGCACAATGAAACGGATGTCACTATTTCTCAAAGACAGGATGGTTTTCTTTTCCAGATGGTCGTAATGGTCGTGGGAAATCAGGATGGCGTCGAGATCGAGCTTCGGAATGTCTTCGCGTTCGAGCGGGCTGGGCTGGAAGCGGCGGACGATTCCGGGCAGGGGCCCGGCGTTTCCGAAAACCGGATCGGTCATGAGCCGGGTTCCGTCGATATCGAAAATCAGGGTCGAATGGCCGAGCCAGAACACCCGCAGGGAATCGGATTTCGGCCCGATTTTTTCAGGATCAAGCTTGTCCAGCGGAATTGGCGTCGCCGGTGCTTTGGGCACGTCGGTGATGAAACGGGTGATGATTCGTGTACGCGGTTTTTTCCAGATGACATGCTGCATCGGTTCGTAATTGGCGAATTGCCCGTCCTTGAAATTCGGCAATGCTTCGTAGGCACGGTAAGAGGCCTCGTCCGGCAGTTTGCCGACCGAGGCCATGATCAACAGGTACAATACACCCGCGACGATTCCCGTCAGGAGAATCAGGCAGAGGGAAACAAGGACAAGCCAGCGGCTGATTTTCCGCCATCGGGATGTCTTCTTCATGATTCCCTCCTTTCGTTTATCGCAATATGTGTTCTGCGTAATGCGTTA
>DHTZ01000067.1 GCA_002408885.1 Lentisphaeria bacterium UBA5247
GGCAAATACCGCATGAAATGGGGCATGGCGTTTACCGAAAAGCTCTACTTTGACTTTTCCGGCAGGAACAGCGCGGTGGCGGACGCCGAAAACAACCTGCCGGTACTCGCCGTTCTCCCTCAAGACTGGTATTTCCGGACCAGAACGATGCAGGGGGTATCCGCCGCCGGCGACCACAGCTTTGACGACTACGACAAACAGGTCACGGCCGTGATCGACGAACACCTGAAGTACAAGGAAAAACAGCGCGAATTCGGCTTTCTGAACTACGGCGACTGGTACGGCGAACGCGGCCGCAACTGGGGCAACAACGAATACGACCTCGCCCACGGCGCGTTCGTCCATTTCCTCCGCACCGGCAACCGCAAAGCGGCGCGACTGGCGTCGCTGGCCACGCAGCACCAGGCGGACGTCGATATCGTGCAGGCTTATCCCGATCCGTATTACGTGGGCGCCAACGCCCAGCACGCCATCGGACACACCGGCGTCAGCTACCAGCGTGTGAAGCAGCGGACCTGGTCGTACCGTTACGACGCGAGCTACAGCGCGGAAAACGGCCACACCTGGACCCGCGGCATGGTCAAGGAATGGCTGCTGAACGGCAACGCCCGGGTGATGTCGTCGGCCCTGATGCTCGGCGAACACATCTGTTACTTCATGGCTCCCAATTTCCGCAAGCTCGGCACCCACGAACGCTCTGCCGGATGGAGCCTGACCGCCATCATGGGCCTGTACGACGCGATCAGCGACCCGCTGTATCTGGAATCGGCGCGCCATATCGCCGACGTCGCCATGAACGAACAGAATTTCGAGAAAGGCGGCGCCTGGCCCCACGTCATGCCGAGTGACCACGGCGGCGGCCACAAAGACACGTTCGGCAACTGCCCATACCTCGTCGGCATCCTGCTGGAAGGGCTGGGCCAATACCACCGGGTGTCGCAGGACCCGCGCGCGGCGAAATCGATCATCGCCGGGGCCGGATGGCTCGTCACCGCCTGGAGCTCGTACCAGATGTCGTGGCCCTACGGCGTATCGTGGGACGGCAAACCGTACAATTCGGGCGCGCCCGGGCTGAACCTGCTGATCGCGCCCGCGGTCATCTATGCCGCCAATCTGTCCAACGACGAAAAAATGTTTGAAATCGCGTCGCTGGTAATGAACAACGCCACCTTCAAGGGCATGAACGCGGCAGGCAAGGCGCTGTCGATGGACGTGGCGACCGTCGCCGGGCTGATCGACGGGCTTTCCCGGTGGAACAACGCGCATCCCGCCAAGCGCTATCTCTACCATCCCACCGCCGTCATGGAACAGGCGTTTACCGGCAATTTTCTGAGCTTCAAGCTCCGTGCCCCGGACCACAAGGAGTTCCGGATTCAACTGCACCGCGACAACCCCGAAATAACCGTCAGCCGTATCAAGCACGGCGCCCGCCCGCAAGGCAAACCGGAGGGTTCGCTGGTGTTCAAGGACGCTTCCGGCAAAGTCCTGCTCTCGGAGCAATACCCCACGGCGGAGGCTTTTGAGAAAAAATTCGCGGTCCCCGGCAAAAAAGGCGACGTCGTCGCGCTGGAAATCGACGATGACCTGACCGCTCTCTGGGACATTCCCGCCACTAATGACTACACACCTTTTGCGCTGATGGATCAGAACTCCACCATCGGTTCCGCCGGGCTGAAGGGGTATTATTTCACCATCCCCGCCAACACCTCGGAATTCACGTTTTATGCGCGCGGCGTGCATGCCGGCAGCTTCGGCGCCCAACTGGTGGACGACCAGGGAAACAACGTCGCCATCATGCACGGCGTGAATATCGGCCAACACCGTTTGCCCTGGCTGGACTACCGCAAGTCTGCGGACCCGGTGCAGAAAAAGACCATCACCCTGACGCCGCAGGCGACGCCGCGCATCTGGCGCGTACTGGTCTGGGCTGCCGGGGATATGTCGTTTTATTTTGAGAACATCCCCTCGGCCATCGCGATCAGCCCGTCCGCCTATCCCGGCGGCGCGGTACTGCCGCCCACGGCAAAGCGGTAATCCACCAGGACGTCACCGTCCGCGGCGGTTCCGTCAAGCTGTTGGCGCAGCAGGCGACAGGCGTGTTGCACCAGCATGCCGTAATCCTGCCGCAGACTGGTCAGGGAGGGAACGAGATAAGGGGCGACGTTGTCCTCGGACCAACTGATCAATGAAACCTCATCCGGGATTTTCCGGTTCAGGAGGCTGAGAGCGTGGTAGATCGGCAGTTCGTCGCCTTCGTTCAGGTTGATGATCGCCGTCGCGCCCCGGTCCAGAAGCGATTTCACGCTTTCGATCATGCCCGCGCCGTCCACGACGGCGCGCAGGTCGGCGGGCAGCCGGTGAGCCTTCATCAGCCGTTCAAACGCGGCGTCACGAGCGTGGCTGTTCCAGTTTTTGGGATCGCCGAAGGAATGCCTGCCCCCGATCCGCCCGATCCGGCGGTGCCCCAGCTCCAGAAGATGGTTCACCGCCAGTTCCATCCCCTGCGCGTCGTTGGAACCGACCATGAAGATACCGTCCAGGTGCCGCGCCGAGGTGTTGATGCAGACCAGCGGCACGATATGGCGCTCCCCCCAGTACGTTTCGAAACCGTCGTTGCTCAACAGCGAAACGGCGCCGCAGAACGGAAACTGTTCGATCAACTCCAAGTGTTTCAGCGAAATCGTCACCGGGATGAAATCGTGCCGTTCCAGCTCTTCTCCCAGACACCCCGCCAGAGAACCGAAATAAGCCCCGCCGCCCGGATTCGGCGTAATGACCGCGACCTGCCGACAATGTTCGAACCGATACCCGAGGCGGCGGGCGCAATCGACGATGTCCCGGCGGGTATTCCCCGAAATCAGGCTCGAACCGGCGAGCGCGCGGGATACGGTGGAAGCGGCGTATCCGGTTTCCTCCGCAATCCGGCGCAGGGTCGGGCGCGCGGTCTGTTTTTTGTTTTCATTCATGCGGAAGTATAATCCTGAAATCTGGTTTTGCAAGCGTTCTGTTGCATTTTTTGCATAATCCTGTATTTTGTTGCATGATCCGGGAGCGGGGGAAGATTGATTTCGCGCCGGAGGGTATTATCTTATAGAAATTTACAAATTTCACGTCAGGATGCGAAGCATCCCCGCACCGGGCCGTGCCCGGGCGCGGTGCAGCGGCGAAACGCTGCCCGCTCGCAGAGCGGAATTACTTTGTTTCGCCCTGCGGGCGACCAGCGCTGTCCGCGCGCTGGACTGCGTGCGGCAACGTGCCGCCGCGAATATTCTTTACTAATCAGGAGACGGATTGATGAAACAGACTCAAGTGGATTTATGCGGCGCATGGGAACTGACATGCGGGAACTGGCAGGACAAAACGGTTCCGGCGGTCTTGCCCGGCGACAACTATTCGGCGCTGTTGGCCGCCGGGGAAATCCCGGACCCGTATTACGGCAGGAACGAAGCCGACGTGCAATGGGTCCGCCATTGCGACTGGGAATTCCGCCGCGAATTCGACGTGCCGGCGGAACTGCTGAACTGCGACAGCGTGTTCCTGAACATCGAACAACTGGACTTGTTCGGGACTGTTTACCTGAACAATAAAAAGGTGATGGACGGCGACAACATGTTCACCCGCTACCGCCCCGAAGCGAAACCCTTTCTCCGGCCGGGCAGAAACTCCATCCGCATCCGGTTCCGCCCGGTGGAACCGGAGACGGCGAAAATCGCCGCCGCCCTCCCCATGCCGGTCCCGATGACCGGGTGTTCGCAGGCCGCCGGATTGAATCTGGTGCGCAAGGTGCATTGCCACGGCGGCTGGGACTGGGGGATCACCCTGATGGTGAGTGGGGTTTACGGCCCGCTGGCGCTCCGCGGCGTGAATCTGGCCCGGATTGAACACGTCCACGCGGAACAGCGCCATGAGAAAAACAAAGTCACCGTGACCGCGGTCGCCGAACTGTCGGCGCTCGAAAACGGCCGCAAAGAGGTTCGGTTCCTGTTCAACGGCGAAACCCGGACGGTCCGGGCCGCCCTGAAAAAAGGCGGCAACCGGGTAACCGCCGTCTTTGAGGTTAAAAATCCCGAACTCTGGTGGCCGAACGGTTACGGCCGCGCGGCGCTCTACCCCCTGACCGTGGAGACCGGCGAACAGTCTGAAACCCGGGACATCGGACTGCGGACCCTCGAATTGGTCCATGAAAAAGACGAATATGGGCGTTCGATGTATTTCCGGATCAACGGCGTCGATATTTTCTGCAAGGGCGCCAACTGGATTCCGGCGGACGCCCTGCCGTCGCGCCAGACCCCGGAGGCGCTGGAGGACCTGCTGGAATCGGCGCGGGGGGCCCATATGAACATGCTCCGCGTCTGGGGCGGCGGGCAATACGAGAGCGACGAATTTTATCGGCTTTGCGACCGCAAGGGGCTGCTGGTCTGGCAGGACATGATGTTCTCGTGCAGTCTGTATCCGTCCACGGAGGAATTCATCGCCGCCGTGCGGCAGGAACTGGAGTTCCAGATTCCGCGCCTGCGCAGCCACGCCTGTCTGGCCCTGTGGTGCGGCGACAACGAAGTCATCGGGGCGACCGGCTGGTACGGCGGCTCCGACAAACGCACCCTGTACCTGATCCATTACGACCGCCTGAACCGGGAACTCGCCCGCATGGCGAAGAAACTGGACCCGTCCCGGGTATTCTGGCCCAGCTCGCCGTGCGGCGGCCCCGACAATTTCAACGACGGCTGGCACGACGACAGTTGCGGCGACATGCATTACTGGGAGGTCTGGCACGGCGCCAAAGACTTCAACGCCTATTATTCAGTAAAGCCGCGCTTCTGCTCCGAATTCGGCTACCAGTCGTTTCCGTCGCTCGAAACGGTGGCGAAATACTGCCCGGAGGAACAGTTCAACGTCTTTTCCCCGGTCATGGACCACCACCAGAAATGCAGAATGGGCAACGCGCCGATCATCGCCATGTTCGGGCAGTATTTCCGGATGCCGGAGTCTTTCGCGGGCTTCCTGTATCTGTCGCAGGTCCAGCAGGCGCTCGCCATCAAAACCGGCGTGGAATACTGGCGCACGCTGAAGCCGCGCTGCATGGGGACACTCTACTGGCAGTTGAACGACAATTGGCCGGTCGCCTCCTGGTCCAGCCTCGAATACGGCGGCAAATGGAAGCAGTTGCATTATCACGCAAAGCGTTTTTACGCGCCCGCGCTTGGGGTAATTGCCAAGGTGGACGGCGCGCTCCGGCTGTTCGCGGTCAGCGACCTCCCGGAACGCCTGCGCGTCGCCGCCGTCGCGGCGGTCTATGATTTCGACGGCCGCGAACTGCGGCGCTTCGAATGCGCGGCCGCGCTCCGCCCCGGCGAGAGCAAATGCCTGAAAACGTTCAAGGACGCCGAACTCGCCGGGCTTGACCCGGACCGCTGTTTCATCGAACTGTCCCTCGAAGCCACCGGCAAAGTGGGATCGGCGCACCGCCACCGGAACACCTATTTCTTTGACGTGTTCAAGCATTGCGAACTGCAACCGGCGGCCGTCAAAACCGAAGTCACGGAAAAAGACGGCGTAATCAAGGTTGCGTTGAGAACCGACAAACCGGCGTTTTTCGTGATGCTCGACACACCGGGAATCCCCGGCACGTTCGACGACAACAGTTTGACGCTGCTGCCGGGCGAACCGCATCGCGCCGTGTTTACCCCCAGGGTCCGAACCACCGCCAAAGAGGTCCGCAAAGCCCTGACCGTCACTTCACTGCGCGATGTTTACCGTTGAAGAATCCTTGAATTCCCGGCGGCACTCCCGCGGAGTCCGCCCGGTGATTTTCCTGAATTGCAGCGAAAAATAATTGCTGTCGCGGAAACCGCTCTGCAAGGCGACCTCGGTGATCGGCAGGTCGGTCCGGCGCAGCAGTTCCGATGCGTGGTTGATCCGGGTGCGGAGCAGATAGCCGATCGGGGTCTCGCGCAGGAATTCCTGAAAAATCCGGCTGCCGACGCTGACCGAAACGCCGGCTTTGGCCATGATCGCATCGCGCGAAATATCGCGCCGGAAATGTTCTTCGATGAACTTCGTCATCTGGCTGAGCTTGGTCATGCGCCGGGAATGCTTCCGTTCGTCGTCGCTGTAACTGCGGGCGAGGTACAGCACCAGTTGCTGGAACAGCGTCCGGACCGCCAGGCGGTGGCCGGGCGTGCGGCGGGAACTTTCCGCATCCATGCGGCTCAGGATATCGCGCACGTCCGCCAGTTGGGCGGCGTCCAGCGAATGCTTGCCTTTGAAATTACTGCGGAGGCGGAATTCCGGTTCCGTCTCAAACAGCGCGAAATACCCCGGAATGTCGGCGATATCCGGCAGCAGGTCCGTCAGGCGGGCGGCATCGAACAGAATATTAGCCAACGTCAGGTTTACCGGGTTCAGGTAATGATGCACCATGCCGGGTTTGATGACGAACACGTCGCCCGCCGATATCCGGTATACCTTGCCGTCCGCACAATGCTCCCCGCTGCCGTCGGCCACGATCACCAGTTCGTGGAAGTCATGATAATGCGGCCTGTTCCGATACTGCCGGTACAGCAGCAGCCGCACCGGCGTGTCATACGGAAGCAGATATCGTTCGCTCGAATAAAATTCCACCATCGGAAAATCTCCTCTAAAAATTTATATTTCAACTGATTTGCAATAAAAATAGTGGATTTTGACATAAAAATCAAGGTTTAATCGCCGAAAAAGCAGTATAATAATCGATGTGTATGTTCCAACTATAAGGAAACCGAATATGTACCGGAGGAAAAATTTTACGTTGATTGAACTCCTCGTGGTGATCGCCATCATCGCGATCCTCGCGGCAATGCTGCTGCCCGCGCTGCAAAACGCCCGCGAACGGGGCCGGACAAGCGCCTGCATGTCCAACTTGAAACAACTTGCATTATCCATGCAGCATTACCTCATGGACCATGAAGACGCTTTCCCGATTCTCTTGACGGAAGACGACGTCGGCCCCCTCCCATGGCCCCTGACCCTGATTAAAAACAGATATGCCGGCGGAAAAATATTCCTCTGCCCGACCGGAAGAGCGCTCACCGCCACCGCCTGGGGCGGGGACATCGTGACCAAATGGGAAACGGTGGCCGACCTGGAATCCTTTTATAATGTACCGGCGAACCGAACCACCAACAAGCCTTACTCGTATTCCTCTTATGGCCTCAACGACTGGCTGTGGCCGGATGGCGCGGACCCCAAACGCAGCCAGTTCGCCAGGCGTTACCGGAATCCATCGCAAAAAGTCATGTTCGCCGATTCCAAAGACAGGGCCAACTGGAATTTGTCGCCAAGCCGCTACATCGGCAGTTCGACCTGCGGCCGCAACGACACCAGGGCCGGCGTCATCTCTCCATGCCACATCGGAGGCAAAAGCGCCAATATCGCCTGGATGGACGGTCATGTTTCAATGATGACCTTTCGTAATCCGGCACTCCCGTATGCCGATCTGACGACTGGCTTTTTTACAACAGAATAGAACAAAGAGAAACACCTCATGAAAAACCCCATGATCCTTCTTTTCGCATTCGCGTTGTCCGTTGCCGCCGCCGAGGCGCCGGTGTGGAACAGCGGCAACCAATTTGCCGGCTGGAAAGCCCGGAAAAACGTCCAATGCGAAACCACCCCCTCCGCCCTGGTGTTGACCGGAATCGGCAAGGACCCTCAACTGGTTCTTTCCGGAATCGCGCTCGATCCCGCGCCATACCGGACGTTCATCTACCGTTACCGGGCGGAAGGCGCCGGACCGGCGCGCGGCCAGCTCTATTACGCGCACGACAAGGAGGGATTTTCCGACCGCCAGCGATGGACGCTCCCTCCGCTTAAGGCGGACGGCCAATGGCATACCGTCACCGTGACGGAGCAGAACCTTGCCAATCCCGCAAGCTGGTTCGAGGGCGGCCTGATTACTCAACTCCGCTTCGACCCCACCGACAGCGCGGGAGGAAAAATCGAAATTTCCGAACTCCGCTTCGCATCCGCCGCCGCTCCGCTCCCCCCGTCCCCCGCGACCGCCTGGAAACTGGACGCGCCGGAATGGCCCGCGGTCAAGGCGGAATTCCCGAATTTCCCGGAACCCACCGTCAAAGGAGCCTATTTTCAGGGAAAAATGATTCGATCGCCAAAGGACCGGATCATCGGCGGCAAACACGACAATTTCTTTCTGCGCCGTAATTTTACGCTGAAAGCGAAGCCGGTTCAGGGATGGCTGTCATACACCGCCGACGACGGCGCGGAAGCGTTCGTCAACGGCGTATCCGTCGCGAACGCCAACAATTGGAAGCGGACTTGTTTCGCCGAAGTGTCCGATGTTCTTGCGGCCGGAAAAAACGTCCTCGCCTTTCATTATCGGAATGTCCGTTCTCCGGGCGGCGTCTTTGGTGAACTCTTCGTCAAATACCCCGACGGGTCCTTCGAACGGATCGACACCGACGAGAAATTCGTCTCCTCGACCGAAAAAAAGACCGGCTGGAACAACAACGGATTTGACGATTCCGGCTGGGAACCCGTTGCCGGGCAGCCCGGCCCTCCCGCCAATCCGTGGGTCGACAGACTGGATTACCGCGATTTCTCGAAACCGCAGAAATTGACAGGGGCGTCGGCTTCCCCCGCCGTGCTCGAAGCGGGAACCAAGACCCGGCTCCAATTCGATTTCGAAGGGCAGGCGCCGGAACTTCCGTTCCATGCAACCGTCCAGCTGAAAAACGGCGATTCCCTGCTCTGGAGCGAAGATATCACGCTCGGACAGGAGGCTGTCCGGACGTTGGAAAACGGACGGTGGCAGATTGATTTCCTCTACGAACTGCCGCTTTACCTGAACGCCATAAAGGCGGTCATCCGCCTTGAAACCGGGCTTTTCCACAAAGCCGGCGGCTTCCCGGAAACGGCTATTGAAATCATCCGAACAAAAAGCATCCCCGGCTATGAGAAAGCGCCCGTTTCCACCGTGGCGAAAACCGCTTACGGCCCCACCCTCATGCTCAACGGCAAACCGTTTTTTCCGGTCTGGGGAGGCGTGACTTCGTACAAACGGCCCGACCGGCTGCCGCGCCACAGCGATGCGCCGCTCAATCTGGTGACGGTTTACTCCGTGCCTTACGAATGGTGGCCGGAATGCGGGACATTCGACCCGTCCAGCTTCGACCGCCTGGCGGAACAGTACCGCCGCCAGCACAAAGACGCTTATTTCATGTGGGACCTCTCCATCTACCCGCCGAAAGACTGGCGGGAGAAATATCCCGCCGAAATGTGCCTCGACGACCAGGGAAACGCCACCCGCGACGGCGGCGTCACGAGAACCAATCACTCCTTCGCCTCGCGGCAGGCGCTGCGCGACATGGAGGAAATGATGCTGAAGGCGATCGACTATCTGGAAAATGCCCCCTACGCCAACCGGATCATCGGCTACCGGATCAACGGCGGGCACACCATCGAATGGCTCGGCTGGGACCCGGCTCCGAACCGCATGGTCGATTTTTCGCCCGCGGCGCAACAGGCGTTTGAAAAATTCGCCCGGGGAAAATATCCCCGGCTGAACGATTTCTCCGTTCCAACGCTGGCGGAGCGGCAGCAGCTCGACAACAGTGAACTGCTCTGGGACCCGCAGAAACAGTTGAAATCGATCGCTTATCACGATTTTTATTCCAACGCCGTAGCCGATATGCTCATCGCGCTCAACGCCAAGGCAAAGGAGCGCCTCGGCGGCAGGAAAGTGGTCGGCACTTACTACGGCTACACCATGACCCTGCACGCAAGCGGACGGTCGCAGATGCGCGCGCATTACGCGCTCCGGAAGGTATTGGACTCCGGCGCGGTGGATTTCCTGATGTCGCCCCATCCTTACCGGGTCCGCAACCTCGGCGATACGCTGGGCGATATGAAGCCGTTTCAAACACTGGCGGCAAACAAGATCATCCCGGTGATCGAGGACGACACCCGCACCCACAACGATCCCCCCGGCCTGGGCTATTTCCAAGTGCCGAACGAAGAAAAGACCATCGCGGTCATGCGCCGCAACATGGGGTTCATCCTCTGCCGCAACCAGCCCGCCTATTATTATGCCATTTCCGGAACCTCATTTGATTTCCCGGCGATGGCGAAAGACATTGCGACCGTCCGCAAAGTCGGGGAGCACTGCCTGGCCGGGCAAGTCCCCCGGAATTCCGAAATCGCCCTGGTGGTCAGCGAGGAAAGCATCAAGTCGATGCCGATGCTGCCGCAAAGCGCCGGCGTCCTGTCCGGAGAACTGTTTCAGGCCTATCAGCCCGACGGCTCGGTCCGGCAGTCGAAGCGCGGCGGCGCCGCGTTCACGCACGAAAGCTTCGAGGAGAACTATGTCCGTTTCGCCAGGCTCGGGGCGCCCTCGGATTATCTGCTGGCGGAGGATATCGGAAAGCATCCCGGCAATTATAAACTCTATGTTTTCGTCAACTGTTTCAAGTACGACGAAGCCTTCCTGAAGGCGGTGGAGGAATTGAGAAAACGCAACTGCGTTCTCTTCTGGATCTACGCGCCGGGCTACACCTTCGACGGCGTCAACAGTACGGCAAACATGAAGCGGCTCACCGGAATCGACTTCGCCCGATCGCCGCAGCCGTCGGCGCCCATCGTGAAGCTGACGGACGGACGTCTCATGGGAACGGCGGCGGTGCGGATCGCTCCGATGTTCCACGTAACCGGAAATGCGGAAGTGATTGGCGTTTATGAAAACGGAACGGCGGGCGTCGCGGCGGTCAAAACCGGCGAGGCGCTTTCGGTATTCTCCGGCGTTTACCAGTTCGACGTGCCTTTCCTCACCGCCCTGGCCAGGCGCGCCGGAGTGCATCTTTATTCGGAGAGCTCCGATCCGGTGGAAGCCAATGCCTCGCTTTTCGCGCTCCACGCCCGTTTCCCGGGGCAAAAGTCCATCCGCCTTCCCCGGAAAACCGATGTGCTTGACGTATTCGCCCGCCGCATCGTCGCCCGCCGGAGCGACGCCTTCACCTTTGATGCGCCGCTTCATTCGTCGCACCTTTTTTATTACGGCGACGACGCCGACGCGATGCTGGCGAAATTGAACGCAAACTGAAACTTCACCCATACAAGGATAACCAGATGATCCACATTTCCGAAAAACCCATTCTTCTCGCCGGCGTCCCGAGCCTGACCGATTTCGGGCTCGACGCCTACGCCACCCTCGAACTCGAAACCAACCTCGTCCGGGAAACAGAACTTGAAATCGTGCTGGGGGAAGTCCTTGCGCCCGGCGGTGCCATCAACCGCGAACCCGGCGGCTTCCGCACTGTCCGCTCCATGCGGAAACACTGCCCGGCGGGAAAATACCGTTTCCGCTTCGAATTGCCGCAGCATAAATCCCCCTACCTCCATACCGTTTCAATCCCCGTCCCCGCCGAGGCGGAAGGGGAAATCGTCCCGTTCCGTTACGTCGAAATTTCCGGCGGCGAGGGGCGCGCCGTGCTCCGGAGGCATGAGTTTTTCCCCGAATTCAACGACGAAGCGGCTCATTTCGAATGTTCCGATGCCGGGCTTAACCGGATCTGGGACTTCTGCAAATACACCATGAAGGCGACCGGCGTTTTCGGAATCTACATCGACGGCGAACGCGAACGCAAGCCTTACGAGGGGGACGCCTATATCAATCAACTGGGGCATTTCTGCTGCGACGCCAATTACATGATCGCCCGCGACACCATCGACTACCTGCTGGAGCATCCCACCTGGCCGACCGAATGGCATCTGCTGATGCCCCTGGTCGTGCGGGATTACCTGCTGTATTCCGGCGACGCCGCCAGCGCCGGGCGCTGGCGGCCGGCGCTGAAAGAACGGACGCTGCTCCATCACGCCGGGGACGATTTGCTGATCCGCGAGCAAAACGACATCCGCGACATCGTGGACTGGCCTCAGTGCGAACGCGACAACTATGAATTCGGCCAGGTCAATCTGGTGCCGAACTGTTACCACCATCAGGCATTGTCCGTCATGTACGAACTGAGCGGAGATGATTTCTACCGGCGACGAGCCGCTCAAGTCCGGGAAGCCATCCGGCGAACCATGCTGAAAAACGGCGTTTTCGTGGACAATCCCGAGTCTTCCCACGTGTCACTGCACGGAGCCATGTTCGCCATGCTGTTCGATATCGCCGGGCCGGATGAAATCCCGGCGCTGACGGCGATCCTGAGAGCCCGCGGCATGGCGTGCAGCGTGTACGGCGCGCAATTCCTGCTGGAAACCTGTTACAAATGGGACATGGCGGACCATGCGTTGAACCTGATGACCGCCACCGGCCTGCGGAGTTGGCACAACATGCTGGACAAAGGCGCCACCATCACCATGGAAGCCTGGGACGATTCCCTGAAACCGAACCAGGACTGGAACCACGCCTGGGGCGCCGCCCCGGCCAATATCGTGACGCGCGAACTGTGCGGCATCAAGCCGACCGCTCCCGGCTTCACGGCGTTTCAGGTCCGCCCGCAGCCGGGCGGGTTGACGAGCTTCAACATGCGCCAACCGACCATACACGGAGCCATCGAACTGGAATACCGCAACGGCGGCTATCTCTTGACCGTTCCCCGAAACTGCACGGGAACATTCAACGCCAGGGAATACGGCCCCGGAACCCACCGGCTGTAACAAGGTTCACTCCCGCTCAACCCCGAAGCCCCATACAACGGAAAAATAAGAAAAAAGCGATACATTTCAAACCGCCTCTTGACAAATTTCAGGTTGTCGGCGCTGGAACGTGTGTTCCTGTACTCCCGAAGCGGCGGCGGACAGTTCACCGTCACCGACGCCATGACGGCGGCGAAACCGTTTACGTTCGAAACCGCCCTGATCACATTCGGTAAATAGGAACCCGTCGCCCCCGACCGTTTCAAAATCACTTATCGCGGCAAATCCGTCCTTGTCACGGTGGACGCCGGCGGAGAGCCCTTTGCGGTCACTTCGGAAATCATCGAAGAAAACCTCCGCTGGAAAGAAAAGCCCCTGCGAATCGCCGTCACCCTGAAAAATCCGGTAAAAACCGCCACGATCCATTACCGCATCGAACCGGTCGCGCCCTGACGCGGCACTCCGCGATATTCCGTCAAATCCTCCCCCGTCCGGCTTGAAAAACGGGCGAAAGGGAGGTATTGTTATGGGACATGACAATCGAAACTGACGCTATTTTCAAGGAGTTCATTATGAAGAACGGAATGGCACTCCGCGATATTCCGTCAAATCCTCCCCCGTCCGGCTTGAAAAACGGGCGAAAGGGAGGTATTGTTATGGGACATGGCAATCGAAACTGACGCTATTTTCAAGGAGTTCATTATGAAGAACGGAATGGTTCGTTTGATGTTGGCCGCCGTGGTGGCGCTGTCGCTGGGGGCAGGCTGGGCGGAAGAAGTGAAACCGGTTAAATACGTATTCCTTTTCATCGGTGACGGGCTCTCGATCCCGCAGCGGATGATGACCGAAGAATACCTCCGCCGCACCGAAAAACGCGGATTGCTGATCAATGAATTCAAGAGCCAGGGGCTGACCAACACCCAGGCCGCAGACTCCTTCATCACCGACTCGGCCGCCAGCGGCACCGCCATCGCCTGCGGCGAAAAGACCAACAACGGACGGATCGGCATGGACGCCTCCGGCAAGCGCCGCCTGGAATCCGCGGCGGAGGTCGCCCGCGACCACGGCCGCAAGGTCGGCATCATCACGTCGGTGACGCTGAACCACGCCACCCCCGCCGCCTTTTACGGGCACAACGTCAGCCGGGGCAACTATTACCAGATCGGGCTGGACCTGGTGAACTCCGGGTTCGACTATTTCGGCGGCGGCGGAATCGACAAAAGCGACGACCAGAAAGACAAACTTTACAAAGGCGACGTGCTGGAACTCGCCAAAGCCGCCGGTTATACGGTCAGCAACGGCAAGGAAGGCTTCGCCGCGCTCAAACCGGAAAGCGGCAAAGTGATCTCCATCGGCGCGCCCGGAACCGCCCTGCCGTACGCGATCGATATGGACCGGGACAGCCTGCGCCTGGCGGATTTCACCCGGCAGGGAATCGAGCTGCTGGACAATCCGAAAGGATTTTTCATCATGGTCGAGGGCGGCAAAATCGACTGGATGTGCCACGCCAACGACGCGGCCACCACGCTTCATGAAGTCGTCGATTTCGACAACGCCGTCAAAGTCGCCTATGAATTCGCGCAGAAAAATCCCGCCGACACGCTGATCGTCGTGACCGGCGACCACGAAACCGGCGGCCTGACCCTGGGCTTCGCCGGAACCGGATACAAATCCTACATCGAAAACCTGGCCGCGCAGAAGTGTTCCCGCGATGAAATAATCCGCAAATTCCGCGCCGTCCAGAACCCCGATTTCGACAGTCTGAAACCGCTGATCACCGAAGCCACCGGGCTGATCTTCCCCGCCGCCGACGGCAAACGGGAAAAAGGCGGCCTGAACCTTACCGAAATCGAAGAAAACAACCTGAAAAATATGTTCGACCAATTCTTCAAGGACGGCAAATTCACCGGCGCCGTACCCCTCGCCGACACCGCCATCCGCACCCTGAACAACAAATCCTCGGTCGCATGGACCACCGGCGCCCATACCGCTTTGCCGGTCAGCACCACCGCCCACGGCCCCCAGTCGCAGCTTTTTTCCAACATGCTCGACAATACCGACATCAGCAACCGCCTGAAACTGGTGGTCCGCTGAGTGATGTGGAAACGGTTCAAGGCGCAGATTCCCCGGCGTGACGCGGTCATGGTCGCCGTCCTGCTCCTGCTCTGCGCCGGGCTTTACCGGCTGGACCTGTTCCCGAAGGACGATCCCCAGCCCGGCCGCAAGGAGCGCGCGCGGGTCGTTGACGTGGACAACTCCGACATGCAGGAGCTCGGGCTGCTCCTGAAAGGCACTCAAAACCTGAACGTCGAAATCCTCAGCGGCAAATGGAAAGGCCAGCGGTTCAAGGCCGCCAACCATCTGCGCGCCCAGATGGAGCTCGACAAAGTGTTCGCCCCCGGCGACACCGTATTGGTGGCCGTGCTGGACGATGCCGATCCCGCCACTTACACCCTCAACGCGCAGGACCATTACCGGATCAATTACACCATCGTGCTGTTTCTGCTGTTCGCCGTGCTGTTGATCGTGTTCGGGCGCTTCACCGGGTTCTGCGCGCTGCTTTCGTTCGTCTTTTCCTGCATGGTGATCTGGAAACTGGTGATTCCGCTTTGTTTGCTCGGGCATAACGCGCTGCTGATTACGTTCGTGACGGTGGCGCTGCTGTGCGCGGTGATCATCTTCCTGGTGGCGGGGCTGAACCGCAAGGGCGTCACGGCGTTCAGCGGTTCGCTGGCGGGAGTGCTGGCGAGTTCGGTGCTGGCGTATATCTTCACCCATCTGTTCAAGATCAACGGCGCGGTCATGCCGTATTCGCAGGCGCTGCTGTTCTCCGGCTATCCGTTCCTGAACCTGTCGGACATCTATATCGGGGCGATTTTCCTGTCGTCATCCGGGGCGGTGATGGACCTGGCGATGGATGTGGCGGCGGGCATGGAGGAGGTCATTCTCAAACGCCCGGAGCTGTCGCGCCACGAACTGCTCCAGTCCGGTTTACGGATCGGGCGGAGCGTGGTCGGCACCATGACCACCACGCTGCTGCTGGCGTATTCGGGCGGCTACCTGACGCTGATGATGACGTTCGCCGCGCAGGGCACCAGCCCTGTCGATTTCATCAATAATCCGCACGTTTCGTCCGAAGTGGTGAAAACCATTATCGGCAGTTTCGGCCTGGTGCTGGTGGCGCCGCTCACCGCGGTCATCGGCGCCGTCGTCCTGCGGCGGAAACAGCTTGGCTGAACCGTTCAACTGGTCAGCAGCATGTCTTCGCTGACACGGTATTGCAGGGGTTCGCCGTTGAGCCAGCGCTCCGCGTCGGCGATCATATAGTCCGCCATCCGGATGACTTCGTTGTTCAGCGACCCGGCGATATGCGACGAAAGGTGGATATTCGGCATCGTGTAAAGTTCGGAACCGGCGGGCGGCGGCTCGGGGTCCGTCACGTCCAGCAGCGCGGTGAGGTCCGGGCGTTCCTTGAACGCGGCGATCAGCCCCGCCTCGTCCACCTGCGCGCCGCGTCCGGTGTTGATGAACACCGCGCCGGGCCGCATCGACAGGAAATGCTCTCTGGTAAAAACCTTCCGGTTGTCGTCGCGGTTCGGCAGGTGGTTGCTGACGACGAACGCGGTTTTGAACGCTTCCTCGATGCTGACGGTCCGCCGTTCGGGGCGGGATGGAATGACCGTCACTTCCACATTGTAATTTGCCAGCAGTTCTTCGGTTTTGCGGGCGATGGCGCCGGCGCCGATCAGGGCCACGCGTTCCTCGAAAGCACCGGAAAAATCCTTGTTCTTGCGGCTGTCCTCCGGGCTCTTGAACGAACGGCTGTCGCGGAAGTATCCTTTCAGCCCCAGGATGATCTGCGCCACGGTGAATTCCGCCACCGGAATGGCGTTTGCCTGCCAGGCGCTGCAGACGATGATGTCGCGGTGCAGGAACGGGCGGGCGAAATAATCGGTGGCGCCCGCGCCGTAGAAAACGGCTTTCAGGGACGGCATGGCGCTGAATTTGTCCGCATCGAAGCCGGGCATGCCCCAGGTGGAGAAAATGACTTCCGTACCGTTCAGGTTCGCGGCGTGGCGCGGGAAGTTTTCGGCGGTGATGATTTCGGGGTAAACGTCAAACAAAACATTGATTTTTTCACGGCGCCCCTTGCCGTAAACATAGTCGATATTGCCCGGAACATTGGAGAAAAAGGCGGCTCTGGTTTTCATAATCGGTCCCTTGAAAATGATGATCGCGCCGCTCCGGCAATTCCCGATTCACGGTGAGGGAAAACCGTACAGGACGTGTTATGGCGTGACCGTATTATACATTCAAAACGAGCGGAATACAAACCGGAAAACCGCTGAAAACGCTCACTTTTTCTTCACCAGATACACATCCCCCCAGAGCCCCCCGGCCCCGGTACTGTCGATCACCTTGACCGTCAACTGATGCATCCCCGGCCCGGTGTTGTCCGGCAGGGCGACGGCAAAAGGCTCCTCCCAGAGCACGCCGATATCCCCCTCGTGATGGCCGCCGATGTATTTGCCGTCCAGATACACCCACGCCCGCTCGTCGGCCGCGCCGAAATAGAGCATCAGCCGCTCATGGCCCGCCGGAATCTCCAGTTGCCTGCGGTACCAGCCGACGCCGTCAAGCCCAGGAAAGCCCTGATTTTCCCAGTTGTCCCCGGCCTTGATCTCTTGCCAGCCATGATCGCCGAAATCGGCGGCGAAATACTTCAATTCGTCCCCTTCGGCTTTCGCGTCCGGGGCGAATTTCCAGCCGTCATTCAAGTTTTTGAGGATGGTGAAATTGCGTTCGAGCTCGCTGCGCCCGGCGGACGTTTTGGTGATCTCGTCCACCACCTGCCGCAGGTATGAAATATGGCCGGGGCCTCCCAGCCGCCCCTCCACCATCGAAACGGCCTGCCGTTCCAGTTCGTCCAACGCAACCACCGCCGCCGAACGGTTCTGTCGGGAAGGCTCCTCCCGGTATCGGCGGATGGCGAGCAAAGCCGCGCTCGCGCGGCTCAAATACTCAACGCCCTCGCCCTGCGCATGGATCGCAGCCTCGATGCGCCTGTCGCCGTCGGCCAGATGCCGGGCTTCCCGCAACAACGCCCGCGCCTGTTCCAGCTCGGCGGCGGGGATGGCGGTATAGGCGTACCATTGGTTCACCGGCACCTGGTTTTCCCGAAGGCTCAGGTTCCGGTCCAGCAACCGGTAAAGCTGTTCCATCGGCGCGGCGGCGGGGCCGTACAGGCGGTGGAAATAATCGCGGCGGAACTCGTTTTCATCGAACCACGGGTTCCACGCCAGGCGCGCGGAGAGATAATACTGATACGGCATCACGCTGCTCCAGAATTCACCCGTTTCCTGCGTCGAACCCTGTATCCCCAACAGGTTGTAGAACCGGAACCCGGCGGTATGCGAGGCGGCATTCGGAAACGTATAGAACGGCGTCAGGTAATTGTAGCTGTAAATATGGATGTTGCCATTGGACAGTTCGGCCCATTTCAGGATTTCCCCGGCGGCGGCGTCCTCCCAGGGGAGACGCGACGGATCGGCGCCGCCGTACTGGCAGTAGAGGATATCGACGTTCGGCAGCGGCTTCACGGCTTTCGGCGGCGACGCGGTGTTGCTGTAGGCATACGTCATGACCCGCTTGACGGGGCCGATCGCCGCGGCTACGGCATTGGCCAGATAAAGGTTGTTGTCGGTGGCGCTGCCCAGGTTGCTGCCGGACGGATTGACCGCCAGGCACCGGTCGCACTGGCACCAGAGCCGGTGACCGTCCTCCTGCATGACGCCGAAATGAGTCAGCCCGGGCCGTTCCTTGAACTGTTTCCCGGCGATTTCCGCCAGCTCCCGGACCACGCCGGGGCTGGTCGTGCAGAGCTGGGCATTTTCCGCCCGCCATTTACCGGTCGCGCGCTCGTAGCAATAGTATTCGGGATGCCCGGCGAAATACTGTTCGGGGGGCAGCCAGATATGGAAATTGTGCCCCCAGCGCTCCGGCAGCGGAATCATTCCGCCGCGCGCCGCGAGATATTGCTCCGCGTTGCGGCGCTGTTCCTCCGGGGATGCCCCGTATGGATTTTTCAGCGTCTGCAACTCCACGTTGTAACGGTTTTTCGCGCAATAGTCGGCCATGCGGTAAATGTGTTCCAGCGCGCCCGGCGCGCGGGTGTCGTTGCAGTAATGCGGGAAGCGGTAATTCATCTGCGGAGCGTCGGACAGGGCGAATTCCGGCACGGTCAGTTTGTCATGCCGCGGCACCGCCTCCAGATAATCGAACGGCCCGAAAAAGCGGCATCCGGCCACCCGCTCCAGAAAGTCGTAAACCCCATAGACCAGCCCCCGCCCGTTGTTCCCGGCGATGTCGATATTGCCGTCCTCCGCCACGGTCACGGAAAACCCGTCCTCCGGTTCTTGATCACGAATCTGCAAACGGATGACGGGCTCCCCATCCCCGCCGCCGGTATTGAATTCCGCCCCGGTGGCGGCGTTCAGGTACCGGACCAGCTCGGAGGCGGCGAATTGCGATACGGCGTCCGCCGCCGCCGCGACCGAATACCTGGTCGCGCCGTTTTCCGCCAGCACAAACGTCCGCCCTCCGTCTTTGGCCGGGATCGCATACGGCATGAATCGCTCATGCCGTCCGATATCGCCCGCGATGCGGTCGATCTCCGCCTGTTCCGGGTTCACGGGGCGGTCGCTCAGGCGGAGAGACGCCATTTCCATCCGGACCGGTTCGCTTGACGCAAAAGTGAAATCCACCAGCCGCCCGCCTTCCGACAAATCCGAACTGCCGCCCGGCGACACCCGGGCCAGCGCGAAAATCCCTTTGCCGAAATTAACCCGGTCGCCACGTTCGAGCTTTAAATTGTAGTCGCGCCATTCCGGGGTCAACTCGGTGATGTTGTAGAACGACGCCGTATTGCCCGGCTCCAGCTCGCGATTGATGTAAACCGCGAAAGGGCGGCTTTTGCCGTCCGTACTGCGCGCCCGGAACAACAAATAACGGTACGGGTTCAGGCGGATATCCGATTTCGGCATGACCGAAAACCAGACGCCGGATTCGTCGATCCGCCCCACCGGCCTGCCGTCGAAAGCGAGCTTGCCGGTCCCCCCGCTCATCGTCATCCGGTTGGATGAATTCACCGAAGGCGTCCAGACGGTTTTTCCCGGCCCGGTGAAATCTTCGATCATCAGTTCCGCCGCATTCGCCGCAAACCCGGCCAGGCAAAGAATCATATAAAACAGTTTTGTCATGAGAATGTCCCCTATTCCGCGTTATCGATTTTCGTAAACAGCAGGGTTGCTTCCAGCCGGGCCCCCGCCGCGTATTCAGGATATTTCATGTTCGGCATGACCCATTTGGCGTTTCCGGCCATGAAAAACACATTCATTCCCTGATTGCTGTGGCTCGGCAGGTTATCCAGCCCGTTGCCGTTGGTACTGTCGGCAAACAGCCAGGTGGTTTCGGGGTTTCTCAAAACCTGTCCGGTCCGGAGCGTTTTGCCGCCCGGGATGGTGGAATGCTTGCCGCCGTATCCCGTATCGGTCAGGCGGTACCAGTAGTCGAAGTCCGGGTGGTGCTGGACACGTTCCGGACAGGAAAACAGGGTCGTATTGTCCGGCACGTAACCCAACCCCCAGTGCGTATCCAGCCATTGTGTGCTGGGACGGGTCGTCAGCATACGGAAAAGATAGCTCGGCCAGGCGTAGGTGCGCCCCCCGCCGTCCTCACTGTCCCAGCACGGATAGAAATCCTGATAATCATGAGCGTAATTCACGGCGTACAGATGGATTTGTTTCAGATTGTTCAGGCAGAGTGCCCGCCGCGCTTTCGACCGCGCCGAATTCAGCGCCGGGAGCAGCATCGCCGCAAGAACAGCGATGATCGCTATTACTACCAGAAGCTCTATCAGTGTAAAAACTTTTCCTTTCCTCATAAAACGTCTCCTATGTTGTTTCGTTGTCTGCTTTATAAAAATTCATTTTTTCATCGCGTTCCAGCAATGAAAACGTATTCAACTGGTAAAGATCGTTGACGATCGGTTCTTTGCACCCGCAACTGCCGCCGATATGCAGGACCGGTTCCAGCATGATTCCCGCGGGCGGCGGCTTCATCTCATTGCGTTCGATGCGTTGTTCCAGCAGCCGGATGATGGTCTTGGCCCGTTCGCGGACCGGCTGGACGACCGTGGTCAGCGAAACGGCGTTGAACTCGGTAAAACTGTATCCGTCGCAGCCGATCACCGCCAGGTCTTCCGGCACCCGGACTCCGTGTTGCATGGCCGCCTTTACGATTTTGCAGCCGACGTAGTCGTTGGAGGCGAAGATCGCCGTGATGCCATGCTGCTTAAGATATTGAAATAATTTCTCCGCATTGCCGCCGATATGCCGCAGGATGATTTCCCACGCGGGTTCCGGTTCGATCCCGCACGCCCGGAGGGCGGCGCAAAAACCGTGGTACTTCGTGTTGTTGCTGTTCTCCAGAGGCGTGACAAACCCCAGGCGCCGGTGCCCATGAACCTCGACCAGATGCTCGACCGCGAGCCCGGCGATTCGCCCGTGGTCCGTCAGGACGTCGAACTTGCCGGCGGCGTCGCCGAATGAAAACACCGACGGTACCGGCAGCAGCTTCAGCAGTTTATCCCGCGACTGCGCATCCAGCGCGATAATGCCCCGGACGCCGCGCGAGGCGAGCGCGGCAACCGCCTTCGAGGCGTCGAAAATGCTGGCGGCGAAAAACGTAGTCACCGCATTGCAGCCGGAACGCGCCAGCAGCCACGTCAGCTCCTCCACCAGACAGCCGTTCAGGCCGTCGAGGTTCGCCGCCATGATGCCGACAGTCCTGGAGTCGCGCCCGGAGAGCGCGGCCGCCGCGGCGTTCGGCACATAATTCAGTTCTTCGGCCAGCTTCAGGATTTTCCGCCGCGTCTGTTCCGACACCCGGCTATGGCTGTTGCCGTTCAGCGCCGCGGACACCGCCTGCTGGGAAACGCCCGCCATGAGGGCGATATCTTTCATGGTTACCGACATTCAACAAGTCCTCTTGATTGTTCGCACAATCATATTATAACCGCAATTCCGCCAAATGTCAATTCCTGATCCGCAATAATTGCATTTTTTCTTTTATCCGCCCTGATTGGGACAAGGATATCATCAATGATTACCGGCTCTCCTCATTTTCCGGCTGCCGGCGCCGCCGTCGCGCTGAAAACCATACCGGGAATCCGCCGGAGCCGACTGTTTCAGCCGGCTCCGGCGTTCTTTTTTCGGAGTGAATTTTTTGCTCCTCCGGTTTGACTTGCACCGGGTTGCGTGGTATATTATATGCTGATTTGTGTTTAGAGAAATTCAATAAGTCAGGAAGGATCACATGGCAAAGCTCCAGGATATCAACAAGGTTCTAATCATCGGTTCCGGCCCCATCATCATCGGGCAGGCGTGCGAGTTCGACTATTCCGGCACCCAGGCGTGCAAGGCGCTCCGCGAAGAAGGTTATGAAGTCGTATTGGCCAACTCCAACCCCGCCACCATCATGACCGACCCCGGCATGGCCGACCACACCTACATCGAACCCCTGACCGTTGACTGCATCGAAAAAATCATTGATCGCGAAAGACCTGACGCTTTGCTCCCGAACCTCGGCGGACAGACCGCCCTGAACCTCGCCTGCTCCCTTCAAAAAGCCGGCATCCTGGAAAAATACAACGTCCGCGTCATCGGCGTCGACCTGAACGCCATCGAACGCGGCGAAGACCGCATCGAATTCAAAAAGACCATGGACCAGCTCGGCGTGCCGATGGCCAAATCCGAACCCAGCTACTCCATCGAAGAAGCCGAAAAAATCGCGCAGGACCTGGGCTACCCGGTCGTGCTCCGCCCCGCCTACACCATGGGCGGCACCGGCGGCGGGATCGTTTACAACGTCGAAGAATTGCGCGAAGTCGTGACCCGCGGCCTCGCCGCCTCGCTGATCGGCCAGGTGCTGGTCGAAGAATGCGTCATCGGCTGGGAAGAACTCGAACTCGAAGTCGTCCGCGACGAAAAAGGCAATAAAATCACCGTCTGCTTCATCGAAAACGTGGACCCGATGGGTGTCCATACCGGCGACAGCTTCTGCGTGGCCCCCATGCTGACCGTGCCCGCAAGCGTCCAGAAACGCCTTCAGGACTACAGCTACCGGATCGTGGACGCCATCGGCGTCACCGGCGGCACCAACGTCCAGTTCGCGCACAACCGCAAGGACGACCGCATCATCGTGATCGAAATCAACCCCCGCACCTCGCGCTCGAGCGCGCTGGCGTCCAAAGCCACCGGCTTCCCGATCGCCCGGGTTTCGACCAAGCTCGCGGTCGGCATCACCCTCGAGGAAATTCCGTACTGGCGCGACGGGTCGCTGGACAAATACACGCCGGACGGCGATTACGTGGTGGTCAAATTCGCCCGCTGGGCGTTTGAGAAATTCCCGCAGGCCAAAGACCGTCTCGGCACCCAGATGAAAGCCGTGGGCGAGGTCATGAGCATCGGCAAAACCTTCAAGGAAGCATACCAGAAAGCGATCCGTTCGCTTGAAATCGGCCGCAGCGGCCTCGGACTGATCCGCAAATTCGAAAAGCTGACGCTCGAAGAACTCCGCCCCCTCGTCGCCATTCCCTCCAGTGAACGCTTCTTCCATCTTTACGAAGCGTTCAAGAAAGGGCTGACCGTGGACGAAGCCGTCTCCCTGACCTACATCACCGAATATTTCCTGGCCGAAATGAAAGAACTGGCCGATTTTGAGATCGAACTCTCCAACTTCACCTGGATGAGCCTGCCGGATCAGATGCTGGTGCAGGCCAAGAAGTTCGGGTTTTCCGACAAATACCTCGCCAAGCTGTTCGGCGTGCCGGAAAAAGAGATTCGCGACTGCCGCCTTGAAATGGGTTGTATCGCCACTTTCTGCCGGGTTCCGGTCAGCGGCGTGGACAATGCCGATTATTATTACTCCACCTACTCCGGCGCCCCGGACGAAGTCCCCGTTTCCAACCGCCGCAAGGTCATGGTGCTGGGCGGCGGCCCGAACCGGATCGGACAGGGCATCGAGTTCGACTATACCTGCGTCCACGCGGCGTTTGCGCTGCGCGACTCGGGTTACGAAACGGTCCTCATCAACTGCAACCCGGAAACCGTTTCCACCGACTATGACACCAGCGACAAGCTTTATTTCGAACCGCTGACCACCGAAGACGTGCTGGCGATTTACGCCAAGGAAAAACCCGAAGGGGTCATCGTCCAGTTCGGCGGCCAGACTCCGCTGAACATCGCGCAGGAGCTCAAAGACGCCGGCGTGAAAATCATCGGCACCCAGCCGGAAGGCATCCGCCTGGCGGAAGACCGCGAATACTTCCGCGAACGCATGATCGCGCTCGGCATCAAACAGCCCGAGAGCGGCACCGCCCGTTCGCTGGACGAGGTGGTGAACCTCGGACGCACGATCGGCTATCCGGTCATGGTTCGGCCGTCGTTCGTCCTCGGCGGACGCGGCATGATGGTGATTTACGACGAAGAGATGCTCAAACGCTACGCCATCGAAGCCATTCAGGTCAGCCCCGAATACCCGATGCTGATCGACCGCTTCCTGGACAACGCGATCGAATGCGAAGTCGACGCCATTTCCGACGGCAAAGACACCTTTGTCGCCTCGGTCATGGAGCACATCGAGCTGGCCGGGATCCACTCCGGCGACTCCGCCTGTTCGATCCCGCCGGTTACGCTTAAAGACGAATATATTAAAACCATCGAAGAACAGGCCGCCGCCATCGCCCGCGACTTCAGCGTCAAAGGCATCCTGAACGTTCAGTTCGCGGTCTGCGAGGATCAGGTCTGGATCATCGAAGCCAATCCGCGCGCCTCCCGTACCGTGCCGGTCGTGTCCAAGGTCACCGGCATCCCGCTGGCCCGCATCGCCACCGAGTTGATGCTCGGCCACAGCCTGACCGAATACAAAGATGTCCTGAAAAAGTCCAAACCCTCTTATTACGGCGTCAAAGAAGCGGTATTCCCGTTCAATATGTTCCCGGAAGTGGACCCGATCCTCGGCCCCGAAATGCGCGCCACCGGTGAAGTGATGGGCATGGCCGACTGCTTCGGCATGGCTTATTTCAAGGCCCAGCAGGCCGCCGGGCTGCGGCTGCCGCTGGAAGGTTCGGTGCTGGTGTCGGTGGCGGAGCGCGAGCGCCAATACCTGCTGCCGATCGTGCAGACCCTGACCGAACTCGGCTTCAAGCTGTTCGCCACGGAAGGGACCGCCGCGTTCCTCGATAAACACGGTATCCCGAACAAGACCATTCACAAGATCAACGAAGGGCGCCCGAACATCGCGGACCTGATCAAGAACCGCGAAGTGTCGCTGATCATCAATACGCCGCTGGGCCGCCTCAGCAAGATTGACGACAGTTATATCCGGATGCTCTCCGTCCAGTACAAGATTCCATATATGACCACGATCGCGGCCGCCAAGGCTACCGCGGCGGGGATCAAGGAAGCGCTTCACGGCGATTCGTCGCCGAAGTCGCTCCAGGAATACCTGGCCCGATAAGATTCTGTTACTTTCACCGCAAGAACGTAGCAGGGGGGATTTCATCCTGCGTTTTTTGCGGTGAAAGTACATTTTCCGGCCGGACGAATCATCCGGCGGCCGGATTATCTGGCGGTCCGGAATGCCCCGGGCGTCTTGCCGTAAAACTCCCGGAACGATTTGATGAAATACCCGGTGTTGACGAAACCGCACTGTTCGGTAATCTCATCGATGGAAAAATAGTTCTCGCGGACCAGTTCCAGCGCCAGCTCCATCCGCATGGCCTTCAGGGAACTATTGAAATTCAATTTGTCGTAGCGATTGAACAGTTTCGAAATATGCGACGGATTCAATCCCAGCATCCGGGCGACCTGTTCGCGGTTGATCGGCAGGTGCATGTTTTCCACCATACAGCTCTTGATCCGGTGATACGTCAGCAGGGATTTGCTGCCGGCTTCCTCGCGGTCGTCCAGCAACTGGGCGAGGCAGTAGTCGTACATGAACATCATCAGTTGAGCGCTTAAGGCGGTATCGCTGTCCTTCCGGACCAGTTCGTTCAGCGCCTGCAGCACCCGCCAGCCCGGCTGGGACATGGGGGCCGCCGTGTGATACCAGTAGTGCCTGGCCGTTTTCTCCCCTCCGCATTCCTCCACCACCGAAATCAGGAAACGGATGTATTGCGGAAAGAACACCAACGTCAGCATGGTCATCGGCTTGATGTTTTCCCGTTCGGGCCCCATCGTCAGCGCGTAACGCGAACAGAACATCAGATGCCCCGGCAGCAGGGTTGCCGGGCAGACCTGATCGTTCCGGGCGATCCGGTACGTGTATTCGCCGTCCATCACCGCCATGATGCGGTACAGCGGATGCATGTATTTCTGCAATTTCAAAATCCGGGTCCGCTCCGCGAGAGTGATGCTCCGGACGCCCCCGCCCCTGATCCGCCGGATCATATCGGCGAGACGTCCCTTTTCCCCGGCGTCGATTTTAATCATTTCATCCATGTTCCATACCCGTTTGCAAAAATGCAACATTATAAGAATCAATGCTACATTTGTTCCATTGACAAAATCGCTTATTTTCTATATAATATACTGTAGATTAAATAAAATAAAGCGGCTTTCCAAAAGAAGCAACAAAAAAGTCATTGAAGAATATAAACAGGAGAATTTCTCATGAAAAAACCTCGAACGCCTTTCACGCTCATTGAACTCTTGGTCGTGATCGCGGTCATCGTTATTGAGGTTATTTTGTGATTTATTCGTATATTGTTTATTGCTAATGTGATATGATTTTGCAATTATTGTTTTTATTGAAATATCGCTTTTTCTGATTCCACACATGGCCACGCTCGGAAACATACTTCCACTGATCGCTCTTTTGGAAAATTTGCAAAAAATTGCAAAATAATTTTTCCGTTCAAATTTTCCCTTGAAATAATAAAAACCGTCAAGCTCCGGAGATTGACGGTTTTTATATTTTGGTTCGATTGAAATCGTTGATTTGCAGGGGCATCTGTGATAAAAGCTTAACTCCGGAGGTTATATGAAAAAGAAAAAGCGCAATAATGGCATGGGGCGGGTATTCAAGGTTCAGAATAAGTTTTATCTGCAATATACGGATATTGACGGAAAGCGGAAATGTACGCCGTTGAAAACCGTCAATAACGAGAGCATTGGTTCGCGAGCGGAGGCGGAAGAGGCGGCGAAGATTTTTCTGACCAATAAGAAAAAGATCGTTGAAATCGAGACGCGGGAAGAATATCTGTCGGAACGGGCAAAGTTGAAGAAGCTGAAGGCCAGGCTGACGATTACGCTGGACAATGCGTTTGACCGGCATTTGAGCAAGCCGCATGCCCGGGTGGCTTCGAGCGGCGCATTGAAGGTGACGCGGCGTTACTGGCAGGATTTTGTCAGTTTCGTGAAGGATAATTATCGGTTGATGACACTGGATGAAGTCGATAAAGTTCATGCGGAGGCATACATTGCCCATATCCGCCGGAACGGGCGTTGGAACACCAAGATTTCTTATGTGAAAAAGAATTGTCCGATGCGGAAAAAATTCAAGGACTATGAGTATGGCGGGGCACTGAGCAATACGACGCTGAACCGGTATCATTCGACCTGCAAGGCGGTGTTCAGTTTTCTGCTTTCGGAGTTAGGCTATACGATCGAGGAGAATCCATTTTACCAGATTCATCCGTTGAAGCTAAGTCCGGAAGGACGGGATATATTTACGGATGAGGAGCTGCGTTTGATTTTTAAGAATCCGCCGGAACTGATCCGACAGTTGTTTATGATTGGTATATTCACCGGATTGCGTCTAAGCGACGCGGCAACACTGCGTTGGACCGAGATCGAGCAGTTTAGTCCGTTGGCGGAAAACCCGGATTTTCTGCATCATGAAATTATCCGGCTGACGATTAAGACGAAAACCTGGGTGAAAATTCCGATTGAACGTGAATTGAATGAATTTTTGATGGAGCAGTATCCGAAAACCGGCCAGGGAGAATATATCATACCGGAGGCGGCGGAGCTGTATTACCACCACCGGAATACGTTGAACAACCGGATTCAGAATTATCTCAATTCATTGGGAATCATAACGCAAAAAAGAATTCCCGGACGCAAGAAAGCGCAATCGATCAAGGGGTTCCATTCGCTACGGCACTGCTTCTGTTACTATGCGGGAATTCGCGGGGTTCCGTTGCCGGTGATCAAAAGTATTGTCGGGCATTTCAGCCAATCTATGACGGAGCATTACCAGAAGCATGCCGACAAAAAGGCCCGCATCGAAGGTTTGACGCGAATGAGGGGCCTGCTGACATCCTACAGCGCGTCCAATGCGTTGACCTATGACCAACTAAGGAAACAGATTGCCGAATACATCGATTCGGCTCCCGATCCAATTGTCGATAAAGTACATACGTTATTGCTGCAGATTGTCGCTGATGAAAAAAATCCTGTCTTGGAAACGAGCCCTACATATCTGATTCCCGAATAAAAACCGTCAATCTGCGGAGCTTGACGGTTTGAGGGAGGCAAAAGTATTGACTTATGTGGTTTTTCCGGTTATAATTCACCTTCTCGACAAGGAGGTTATATGAAAAAGAACATGAGCATAATCATAAATGTACTGAAACCGTTGGTCAAAAGTGGGATAATCAGCAAAGAAGATCTGGAATTGATCAAAAAACTTCCGGATATGGAAGCGAAAATAAAAGATATGCCGAATCCGGTATGGGAAGAACTTCTGAAACCGAAGCTGGGCAAGTATAAAACGATTAAAGAAACCTGCGAAATCATGCGGGCCGACCGGAAAACGGTTTATACCTGGATGAAGACCGGAAAACTGCAATATTCGCGTCTGGCGGCCAAAAAAGTACTGATCCATGAGAATAGTATTATCAAGTTGATCGAAGATCACAAAAATAAATAAAGTTCACCGAAAAACCTTGAAATAGTTACAAAATACGTTATCTTATATATGGTTATATGGAACGTATTTTGCGATGAACAGACTGGAAGATGTATATCCTGATATTTATCAGCAGAAGCCCGCATTGCTTTCGATGCGGGCTTTAAGTGTTTTTCCGCCGTTATCAACTCAAATATCCCGAAATAATATTCTGGCGAAAATCTCCTGTAATCTGGCCGGTTATTATCTGGATAACCTGCTGTATTTTTATCATCCGTCCGGCGACTTTCCGGAAATCGACAGCTATCTGGTTGATTTTTCCGTATTTCTCAGGAATGAAAAAATTCAACAGCCCGTTGCGAATTGGCATTTAAACACGTCCGGCGATATTGGTGGACCGGACCGTTTCATTGAAAAAATGAATAAGTTTCCGGTTCCGCCTGACAATATACACCCGATGTTGAAAAAGATATACTGCTTTTTGAATAAAACCTTGCAACTGGCCGAGTTTCCGGAAAGTGATTTAGCCGCGTCACTGTATGATTTATCGGTGGCCTGGATGAATGTCCATCGGGAAGAATCCATGCATCTGGCATCAGCGCATGAGGTACTGAAAGCAGCGGAAATCCTGCTGAAACAGCTTGAACAGAAACAATACAACTATCATTATTTCTGGTATGAATGGGGCAAGGAATATGACGAATATTACCGTGTTTTTATTGATCAGGGATTATTGGATAAGACGGCCCGCAAGAAGGCGCGGCAGAAGTTTATCGAGAACCATCCGATGCCGGAAGGAATCAGCGAAAGCGGTTACCCCGGCACCTCTGTAAACAGTGTAAAAAAGTATCAGAAAATTTATTTGGACTGGAGAAACAACTATGAATGTAAAGATCATCACAAATCCCTCAATTACAGCGAAATGGGAACGTAAGATACGAAAAGGCGTGAGAGAAAACCGTTATACGGATAAGCAATATCTGTTTTTTCTGATGGCCCTCGGAACGGGGTTGGATATGGACGAGATTCTTCCGATCAAATACGATGATTTGCAGTTGAAATCGGTCCATCTGAAGGATAAGGGGCGCCCAAAGGAATTTATGTATATATTATTGGAATCCAGATACAAGAGGAAGAAGCACCGGGAAATCCTCTTTCCTGATAAATGCAAGGATCTGATCCGGGAAATGCGCGAAAAGTATCCGGATGAAGTTTATCTTTTCCAGAACAATGAATTCTGTCAGAAAAACAAACCGCCGATTCCATGGAGCGCCGGGTATGGACGGCGTTTTCTGGCGGAAACAGCGGAAACAAGCGGTATTTCAAGCGAACGCTTCGGCGGTCATATGCTACGAAGAACATTCGGCTATTTTCAGTTGAAATACGATAACTGGACCTTGCAGGACCTCCGTGAATATTTTGAAATGCGGACCGTGGGGGAAGTTAAGAATTATCTTGGAATCACCGACGAGTTTGATTAATTGACGGGGATGGAGCGGCCGCCGGCGCTTTTGAGGAAGCGGTGCGCGAGGCTGGCGAGAATGCCGAAGCCGAACAGGTGCAGGAACGGACTGTTTTCGTAAATGTGTTGCTGGAGTTGTGTTACCAAGATCAGGATCAGCAGCAAGTAGAGCCAGGTGAAGACGACCAGCGGGACGCGGTTGATAATCTTGATTTTTGGACGGCATTTTTTGCGGAGTTTAAACCACAGCAATTCAATGATGGTTTTGAGAATGGCCCAAAGTGTATCCATTGCAAATGCGGAAAACCAGAGCAGGATTGTTGCCACGGTGATGATGCCGACTTCCGGGATTTCCAGCAGCAAGTGGTCTTTTTCCGCGAGGATCAGGTAGAGACCGGCGGCGGTCACTATCGATGAAAAGATGAAGAATGCCAGATTTGCGTAATCGTACCAGTAAATACCGAGGCCTTTGGGGGTGTCTTTGCTGCCGATTTTCGGGATCGGCGGACAATGGCGTTCGAGACGGGCGCCGCACATTTTGCGGCACTTCTGGTTGATCGCGCCGCGAACATAAACATCACCGTTTTTCAAGATGCGGCCGGATTGCCAGAAGATGTAACCGACCTTGCATTGACCGCGCGGCCCGCCGGTTTGGAGTGTGGTAAAATTGACGATATCGACCTTGTAATCTTTTTGCTCGGACCAGCCTTCGGTGAAGTTGTCGGATTTGTTGTAATCGCCTTTCATGGAACCGGATTTGCTGTCGCCGATGTTCTGGCTGTGGCGACGTAACACCTCTTGACCGATGGAGTCGGCGGCCCATTTATTGGTAGTATGGTCGCCGTTCTGGCAGAAGATTTTTGTGCCGAGATTGCCGATCAGAGAGTTGGCTTTTTCCTTGCCGTAGCCGTCGTACAAATTGTCGAGATTCTGAGTGGCATAGACGGTCAATGTTCGGCTGGAACGGGCGGTAGTCTGAAACTTCTGGTCGTAATCCAGAGCGAAGAACTGGCACTCATCACCCCACAGGAACACCGGTCGCGCATTCGAATCAGTGATGTCTTCGCGGCGCTCGATCATTTTCTCGAAGCAGAGCTTGATGATGGCGGCGGTCATCTGTCCGACCAGGCCGTGACGCTTCACGTCTTGATCAACGATCAGGATTTTGCCTTTCCGGTACATATCCTCCATGATCAGCGAGCTGGTATCCGATCCGAAGCAGCGTAGGAATTCGCCACGGAGCATACTGTCAGCCAGCACCGTGAACGATGAAATCGTGTTGCTGCGGGTACGTTCGTCCAACTGCGGAAATTCAATCAGGAAGTAATTGCAGGCCAACTCATAATCCGGCGACTGATGATTGCTGAAAAAAATGGCCTTCATCATCAGGGAATTGCAATACTGCCGCGATGCGTCAATCGTCTGCTGAACTTCTTTACGCTCGCCAGCCGTCTTGCCTATTTCCTCTTCAAATTTCCGTATAGCCGTCTCAAATCCGGCATTACCCGGAGCATGCCGGATCTCATCGCCATATTCAATGCCGCAGAGGTATTTGAAGTCGGCAAAATACTCCTTCAGATTTTCCGCGATTTCATTCGAACGCAATGCCGTATCAATAGCAGCCTTGATATTCGGCAGCGTCACCGGTTCGCGCGCCATAACCAACAGTGATATCGTGTTGCGAAGAAATTGCTTAATAGCGTTTTCCCAGTATTCATCATTGGTGCTGCCTGCCTTCTTATCCTTGGAAATCTTGACCGCTTCCAGAAAAATGGCGACCACGTTTTCCACCTGCCCGCCGCCTTCCTCTGCCGGACGCGAGAATTCATAATCCAGAAAACTGAACGTCTCTTCGCTCAATTTGATGATATCTTTCTCCCGCCCGGTCTCTTTGGCATAAGCTTCCCATGTTTCGCATTCATCCGGCTTGGCGCAAAAAACAATTCCCCCATAGCCCAGTTCCAAATACCGGATCGCAATGCTCCGCAACGGCCCCGAAGACTTACCGCTACCAGTCATGCCGAAGCAGATCAGCCCCGTCGAAGCATCACGCGTGGTCCAGGAATTTCCTTCAAAATTCATGATTTCAGTGTCTAATAGCGACATATAGTTTTTCCTTATTTTAAGAGAGGGGACTCGGGGCTTGCGCAGCCCCGAACCCCGCAGCCGAACATCGGCCTCGATTGTTCTTGGGAAATGTTTTATTTCGCAAGGAAAAACCAGACAGATCTGTTTTTTCCTCTGCACACCTTTTTCCGATCTTTTATTGCCTTATCGGCAAAGATTGGGAAGTGGGGTCGCAGGGGGAAACCCGAATCTGTTCGGGTGTCACCCCGAATAATAAGAACAAACGAGGCCGACGTTCGGCCACAGGGAGCGCGAGGGGGCGCGTAGCACCCTCGTATTCCCATTGCCTACCACACCACCAAAATATAAAAGTAAAACACGCCCAGCCCGGCAAAGATCGATATGCAACCAAGGGCGCAGATCATGATCAGCCGGGTCAGGAGGCGTTCCCGATGCAGTGCAATCAGGCGCCGGAACTGTGACCGCCCGATCATCTGCTGGCGGTTGATGATGTCCAGCATTTTTTCCTGATTCGCATTGCATAGTTTTTCCAGTCGGGCCAGCATCAGCTCGTTCATCTGCCGGTTCTGGAAGTTGATATTTTCCTGAATGCGCATGACGATTTCAAGCTCGAAAATAATGGCATAAACGATATCGTCCTCTAGGCCGGCTTCCTGATATTTCGTCAGCAGTTCGACGATTTTTCCTCGCGGACCGTCCGCCGCCATGACCGCCGCCACCGCGGCGTCGCGTAAACTGAATTCTTTTTCTTCACTCATGCTGATTGCTCCTGAAAAAGCCCGGCCGGAACCGGGCATTTCGATTTGTTTTTACCGGGACATGGCCGGCGATTTGTCTTTGTTCTGGCTCTTAGGTTTTGACTGCTCCGGGGCTTTCCGGCCTTTTCCCCCGGCTTCACGCTCTTTGACCTTGGCCTTTTCGATCAGGTCGAGAAACTGTCCACGATTCAGGTTTTTCTTTTCGTCGTCGCTCATTTGCGGGAGAAATCCCTGGGCGATTTTGCTTTCGAGAATCCCGATCTGGTTGGTGCCGACCGGATCGTTATTGGTGGCGTCCTTGATCATGGCGTCCGCCTGTTTGCCGGTCAGGTTCTGCGGCAGTTCCTGAATCTTGCCTTTTTCCCGAAGTTCTTCAAGGACTTTTATTTGCGAATCGGACGCCGGATATTCCCGTCCGGAAAAATCAGGCTGCTTGTCTCTCGGCAGATCCCCTTTGCCGACCTGGACCAGTACCGAGGCTTCGCTACGCTTCAAATTGGCGTAGACATCCGACGGAATGTAATCCAGTTTGCCTTCGTTGACGAATTGGGAAATTGCCCGTTTCTGGACTTTTGTCGCCGGGGCGTCCTCCAGGCGTTTGGTGGCCTGCTCGAACGTCATCGCATCGAGCTCTTTCTGCGAGATTTCCGGAATTTCCTTATTTGCGGAAAGCTCCTTCAGGGCCGTTTTCTGATTCTCGGTGGCGGGGCCGTTGGGATCGCGCTCTTCGCGGGGGCCCTTGAACACTTCGTCGAGTTTTCGGCTGGCTTCGCCCATGGTGAGATCCGCCATATCCATCGGTTCGATCCGTTTTGAATCGATGAGCTTCTGGAGCTGTTCCTTCTGGGCGACGGAAGCGGGCCGGTTTTCCAGAATTTTCCCAGCCTGCAGCATGTTCAGGCCATTGATTTCATTTTTGCCGATCATCGGCGCATGGATGAATTTTGCCAGGTCCTTGACGGTGATACTGCCGGCATCAATTTCTGCTTTGATCAACGCAATCTGCTTTTCCGAGGCGGGCGTGCGGGCACGGACATTGTCGATTTTCTGCCGTCCTTCCTCCTCGGACATCGTATTCCACTTGCCCAGCGGAATGTGGGGAGTTTTTTCCTGCTGGATCAGGCGGCGAAGCTCTTTTTTGGTGTCGTCGGTCATCGGATTGGCCGGCATCTCCTTTGAGAATTCCAGCTTGGGCGCGCGGTCGATGAACATCGTCGCTTCCATCTTGGAAATGACATTGATATCGACTTTGCCGGGGTCCAGTCTTTCCTCGGCGAACATATCCCGGATCAGATTGAGCTGTTTTTCCGAGGGCTGTTCGTCGAAGGTCCGGACCAGTTCCTGGGCCTTGGACAAAGACAGATTTTTCCATTCTTCCGGCGGCATGTGCGGCAATCCTTTGCTTCTCAGCCGTCCCATCATTTTCTTGTAATCTTCTACTGCGGGTTCAAACATTTTTTCGTTTCCTTTCTGTTGTTTTGGTTTCGGAGGCGAATTTTTAAATGAGCTCTTTATCAAGGCTTCATCGTACATGATTCCAGCGGAATCGAACTGAACTTTCAAATCATTCAATTCCAGCGCATTGGGAGTTTCATTCTGAAACAATTTCACCCAGTCACCCGGATGATTCTGGTCCGGCAGCATGGGTATTTTGGCGATGAATTTTCCGGCCACATCCGAATTCAGGTTCCGCCAGTCGTTCAATGCCATGGGCGCGGCGATTCCCGCCCGCACCACCGTCTGAATCAGCTTGGACTGAAACTTCAACCGTGCTTCGGCCATATTCAGGCTGAAATCGTTTCGGAACGCCAATTCCGGCTTTGCCTTTTTAACCTCAATTTCCCAGTTCTTGAAAGCCCGTATCAATGGCCCGAATGCCTTGCCGGTATCACCTGGACTCGCGTACTGAACATCCTGCTTGAAATAGTCCAGCCATGCCATCCCGCCAGTTGTTTCGATGTATCTATGAACCAGTTTATCCTCCATATCCGGGTGGTCATCGAAATATTTCCGGACCTGTTTGTCGAGGGTTGATGTACCGGCTCCAACGACCTTCCGTGTTTTTTCATAATTGGTTTCTTTCAGAATGTCGCTGACATTGAACTCCTCCTCGAAATTATCATTCAGAGCATCTTCCATCTGGAGCGAAGAATTATACTCATGCGCCACGCCCATGTAGACGTTTTTCAGGTAAAATTCATCGACATTGACGAATCTCTCATGAACAAAACCGTCTTCCGTTTCGAACAGCAGTGTCGCCTGCGTCAACGACGGCAGACCATTGATGATCCGGTCCGCTTCGCTGGTCGTTACCGCATCGAAATCAACCGGCTCGATGAAACCGGCCGCGGCCAGGCGCGACAGCAAATCAAACTGCCGCTCCTGCAGCGCCCGGGTATTGTATTCGAAATTCTCCCCGAATTCCGCAGAAAATCCCTTGCTGATCCTTTCCGGCTCCAACTGAATCCCCCACCTGCCGAACATGTCGCAGACTTCGTCCGGATTGACCGTTGAAACATCATTCCGCAGGTAAAGCATCCAGGCTTCCAGCGAGTATTCCCGGCTGGCCTGATAATCAAGATTCTCCCTGATATCATGCTTGCCCAGTGCCCGGAACACCTGCTTCTGTAAGCCTTTCAACGAAATATCGCAGCAGACCGTTTCCATGTCGTTCAGTTCAAACTGATACACATGCACCGTCGGCAGCTTGACCACGATGTCTTCCAGTTTTTCCGGATTCATCGCGTTGAGATCGACCGGTGGCGTGGCTCCCATCGCGACCAGCCGCAGCAGCAGATCCTCTTCATAGAAATTCAACGGGGAGTTTTCCATAACAGCCTCACTGCTTCGATTCTTCAGGAGCTGCCGCTGGCGGCGCCCAGACAGTTTCAAACGCCTTCACTACTTTCCGGAATCCACTTTTGACCCGGTACCTGTCCATATGATCGAACTGTTTTATTACCGTTTTTCCTGTCGCCACCTGTCCGAATGTCGTATGATGGTCCTTCAGCCTTTTGGAATAACGCCGTCCGAAATCAGGCAATTCAATCACCAGATTCGAACCCGTGTCCCCCTCCATACTGTCGGCCAGAACTTCCTCATAGCAGTCGAAGTTATTCCCCTGAAAGGGATTTTTTACGATCAGGAAATGCAGTTTCCGCTCCAGCATGTCTTCTGTGAAACGGGCGATCCAGCGCGACAATGTGTACACGCTGTCGAAATCGGCGGTAATACAGCCGACAATATAGATCTTGATTCCCTGCGCACGGATATCGTCAAACGGAAATTCCTCCAGCCATTCCAACGTGTAATGGGTTGTTCCCGCCTTCATATCGACGATATAAACATTTTTCGATTGATTTTTCGAACCGCTCTCGGTGCGAATGATGTCATTGACTACGAAGTCCAACGGATAATCCATATCGACTTCGTCGCTCATCATTCTTACTGTTTCAATCCGGCAGTTTTCCGCCGGGGTGAGATAAGAGTTTTTCAACGATTCATTCTCATTGTCGCAGTCGTACAAAACGACCTGCATATTATTGAGCAATGCGGT
>DHTZ01000032.1 GCA_002408885.1 Lentisphaeria bacterium UBA5247
TAAACAAGATAAAAATGGTGGAGATGGGGGGAGTCGAACCCCCGTGTTGAATAGCAAAGCGGCAACGTCTACATGCTTATTTCACCTTTTCTTGTTTTTCGTCCGTCCGCCGGGCCAGTGAACCGGGCTTGCTTTCAGACTAGTTTCTCTAAAGTCTTACCGAAGGACCGACAAACGAAATCCTTCCGCCAGGGTACTGATTGACGCCTTTAGCCCTTAGCACCCATCAGGGTAAAGACGATGCCGTCAATTAAGCGGCAAGTGCGTACTCTTCGTTCGCAGTTATTGTTTTAATCGATGATTTACGAGGCCCACGATCATCCTCGGCATGCTGCTGACACCAAACTTATTCAGTCGAATCCGGAACATCCCCAAATTCATGAATCTATTCGATTACTTTATAATATATCACATCGGTTTTGATTTTCAAGCATTTTAGTTGTATACCAAGGGAAAAATTACAGGTCATGGTATAAAAGAAGATCCCCCTTTGCCGGGCATTTGGATGGGGGGATCATTGTCCCGGCAAAGAGGGGGTTGGGTTTTGTCAGGCTCCAATCATCTTCAGATCGAGGTTGTTCTTCACCGCCAGCGCCACGCATTCGTTCAGCGTCAACGCCCGCTCCGGGTCCGGATTGTCGTGCTGCGCCCGTTCAAAATGTTCACCGCATACGCCACCCGGTCCTCCTGATACTCGTCAAACGATTTGCACCCGCTCAACGCGATCAGTCCCGCCATCCCCAAACCCAAATACACATGGTTAAATTTCATTTTGACCCCTCCAAAATTTGTTATTGCTAAGCTTATATTATTGCAAACCCATCTAAAAATTCAAATAATTTAACTTCTACCTAGGGTTTATTGAACAATAAAAAATACTCTGATAATCAGATGGTTGCCTGTACTTTCGCTCCCGCTGGGTGTATATTTTCCTTGTAGAATCCCCTGAAAACCGTGCAGGAGAAAAGGAGAATGTACCGAAAGATTGGGAATGCTGAAGAATTTCCGGAGATTGCGCTGTATTTTGAAGGCCGTTTGAATCCTGAAAACCGTTGGGTAAAAATGGCGGCGCGACTGCCATGGGAAGAGCTGGAAGCCGATTACGCGAGGCATTTCAAAAGTCACGGACGGGGCGAAATTGCGCTGAACGTCCGAATTGCAATCGGAGCGCTGCTGGTCAAAGAATTCCTTGGCCTGAGTGATCGCGGAGTGGTCGAAGCGGTGAGCGAAAATGTATCTGCAATACTTTCCCGGTTTCAAAAGCTTTCAGACGAAACCGCCGTTCAATGCTTCCTTGATGACGCATTTTCGCAAACGATTTCCTGCGGAAGTCATCAACCGTTTTAACGAGAAGATCATTGAACTGGGCAGGGCGGACCGTGATCCGGACGATGACCCGCCTCCGGACGATGACGGAGCACCTTCCTCGAAAGAGGGTGATGCGGAGAATTCCGGAACGATTCCGATGGATGCGACTTGCGCTCCGGCGGACATCAAATATCCGACCGATTTGAACTTGGTTAACGATGCCCGCGAACTTTCGGAAGCAATCATCGACAAGATTCGAGAACATCTCGCCGCTTCGCCCCCGCGCCCTCGAACCAAACCGCAAGTTTGCCGGAAACGGTATCTCGAAATCGTCAAACATCCGAAATGCGGCATGCCGAAGCGTTGGAAGGCACTACGTTTTCTGCTGAACGTGGTGAAACGAAATCTTGGCTTCATTCACGCGTTACTTGTTGATTCAGAGGATATTTCAGCGCCGCTACGCAAACAGATCGGAGTGATTCAATCCGTCCATGATCAGCAGCGGGAGATGTTGAATCAGAGAAGCCGCCGGGTGGCTCATCGGATCGTGAATCTGCAACAACCGCATGTCCGTCCGATCGTCCGGGGAAAAGCCGAACGCGAAACCGAATTCGGGGCGAAGTTAACCGCGGGCATGGTTGACGGCTATACCCGACTGGAGCGTTTCTCCTGGGATGCATATAACGAGGCCGGCGATTTGCAGACAATCTGCGAACGATATCGGGAGCGTACCGGACATTATCCCGAAGCAGTCTTGGCGGACAAGTTGTTCCGCAACCGGGAAAACCTGAGGTACTGCACGGAACATGGGATCCGGTTATCCGGCCCACGTCTGGGCAGACCGCCGAAGGAGCGAAATCCAGAGCTACTGAAGCAGGAGCTCGCGGATAATTCCGCCCGAAATGCGATTGAGGGAAAATTCGGTCAATGCAAGCGCCGTTTGGGGATGAACCGGGTGATGGCGAAACGCCGGGACTGTTCCGAAACCGTCATCGCGATCACGATCTTGACCGCCAATCTCATCCGATGGATGCAGGAGCCGGGATGGCTTTTATTGTTCCTGGTTTCAACTTCGGTTTTCAGGGCTGAAATACCGGAAAAGTTATATGAATATCAAAAGGCGGCATAGCCCTTCCGGTTCAGCAGGCCCTAATTAAACAACCTCCAGGAATTTTATGCCGTCAGCACTTGGTTGCCGCCGAAAAAGCTAATCAAGTTTCGCAGAATCACTCACCTTACGTGAAGTTAAAAAACAACCCGAGTGCCGGGATGTTTTGAGCTTGCGTTATTTTTCCCATCCGCCAATTTATCTTCCGGCGCGTCCGAATCAGTCGGCACTTACCCCGTTTTTCGCTTTTAGAGGATGTGCTTTTTATTTGCGTAGCCTCCAGCTATATCGCTACACTGAAACGCCATCTGACACGGCTTCGCGGTTCGAAAGACCCCGAGGCGGAAAATCGCGCAATTGATTATCGCTCTGCAGGAACTGTAATTCGTCAGAAGACCCTGTCGAGCAGGAAATAGGCAAGCGCCGAACACATCGCGGTCAGCGGAATGGTCATGAACCAGGCGAAAACAATCCGCCGCGCCGTTCCCCAGCGCACGCCTCGGGCGCCTTCCACCGTGCCGACGCCCATGATCGAACCGGCAATCACGTGAGTCGTCGATACCGGAATCCCCAGGTGGGCGGTTCCCATCAACACCAATGCCGCGGACGATTCGGCGCAGAATCCTTCGGTAGCCCGGATTTTGGTAATGCCGGTCCCCATTGTTTTAACAATTCGCCAGCCGCCCATCATGGTACCGATACTGATCGCCGCATAGCAACAGAAGGCCACCCAGCCCGACACGTCCAGACTTTCGCTCACACCGCCGCAGACCAGCGCCAGCGAGATCACCCCCATCATCTTCTGGGCATCGTTGGTACCGTGCCCCACGCTGTACCATGCCGCCGAAACCAATTGCAGATAGCGGAAAATACGGTTGGCGCGCATATAAGGAACTTTTCGGAAGACATTCAACGTGATCACGGTAAAAATCATCGCTCCGATCATCCCCAACAACGGAGCGATGACAATGAACGCAACCACCGGAAGAATCCCGTGCGAAACCAGTTTGCCGTTTTCAATGCCGAGATGACCGATAATGACAATACTCGGCCCCGCCGCCGCCAGGCCCGCGCCGATCAACCCGCCGATAATCGCATGACTGCTCGAAGTGGGCAGCCCGAAAATCCAGGTGATGATGTTCCAGAGCACCGCTCCGGTCAGCGCCGCCAACAGCAACACCATTTTGGCGTCGGGCGCGGCAATCATGTCCATGTGAATAATCCCGGAACTGACCATCTTGGCGATGGCGTGCCCGAACGCAAAATAACCGACAAAGTTCGCCAGGCCCGCCATGGCGACGGCCTGGATCGGCGTCAGGGTACGGGTCACCACTACGGTGGCGATGGAGTTGGCGGCGTCGTGAAATCCGTTCAGGAAGTCAAACAGCAACGCCAGTCCGATCACCAGGATCAATAAAACCGTCAGCAAAGTCATAGCAGGCTCCCGTATCGGCTTAACCGTGTTTGATCTTGATTCCGCGGACCAGTTTGCCCACGTCGTCAAGGCGGTCAACCGTTTCTTCCAGTCCTTCGTACACTTCCTTGAGCTTGACCATGCCGATGGTCAGAACGCTTTCCCGGTCTTTGCCATGAAACAGTTCGGCCATGCTGACGTCGAACAGTTCGTCCGCCTGATTTTCCAGCTTGTGCATCTGTTCGACTTTGTAGCGGACCTTTTGCTTGGTGCTCAGGTCGCGGACGATATCCTTTTGAATCGTAGCGATTTCGACGATAATGTCGGCGAATTTACAAACATTGATCGGCATTTTGCGGATCTGGTAGACTTCAATCTTCCGGGTCAGGTCTTTCAGCAGGTCGAGGGGTTTGTCAAGGTCAACCGCCAGCGTATGGAGATCTTCGCGGTCGAGGGGGGTGATGAAACAGCGAACCAGTTCTTCGATCATCGTGCGTTCTACCTGATCGCCCTTCAATTCGTATTCCTTGATGATGAGAATCCGTTTTTTCAGCTCTTCCTCCGACAGGGTCTCGATCTGGACCACCAGGTCGCGGAACGTAATGCTGCTGTTCAGGACATGATCACTTAATTCATTAAGATAATCAAAAAACTTCATTTCACGCGGTAATAACAGGTCTAACAAATTAAACCCCATGAGTTCAACTCCTTATGCCAATTTAACGGGACCGGAAAATCCGGAAGCGACTGAGTGTCAGCCGCCCGCCCGGGGCCCCCATGAGCAGGAAGGGCCGCTCCCGAATGGAACAGCCACGCCGGTATAACCTGCAAGCGGATACAATACAAGATGATAGCAAAAATTCAAGTCCGAGGCCGGAATTAGACGCAAAAAAAGGGGATTTTTCCCTGAAAAACAGCGCCACTCCGGTTATGCGCCAAGCATTCCGCCCGCCACTTTCAACCCATCCGCGGCGGCGGACATGATCCCCCCCGCCGCTCCGGCCCCTTCTCCCGCCAGGAATAAACCGGGCAACGACGATTCGCCATGTTCGTCCCGAAGAAAACGGACCGGGCTGGAAACGTAGGTTTCCACGCCGACAAGAGTGCCGCGGCTCATGAATCCGGGGCAGATTTTTTCGAAATGAACCAGCGCCGCCGCCAGCGCCGCGCTCTCCTGCTTCGGCAGCAACTGATGCAAGGGGGCGGCACGATGCCCGAAGCAATAACTGCCGCCTTTCTGCTGAACCACCGCCTCCTGCCGGACAAACCCGGCGCCGCTCTGGGCCGGAGCCGTATAATCGCCGCCGCCAAGTTTAAAAGCACGCCGTTCAAGGCCGGCCAGAAATTCAAACGCGTCCAAGGGCGAGGCAAATGTTTCCGGTTCCAGCGTCGTAATCAGACAGGAATTGGCGTATTGCCCGTCGCGCCGGCAGGGACTCATGCCGTTGGTCGACAAGCGGCCCGGAAACGCGGTGGACGGCACGATTTCTCCGCCCGGACACATGCAGAACGTCGATACGCCTTTTGCCTGCGGCGGATGACTGACGAAATTGTATTCCGCCGCCCCCAGGAACGCCGGGCGCCTGCGCAGTCCGAACTGATGGCGGTCCATCATCTCCTGCGGATGCTCGATCCGGCACCCGACCTGAAACCCTTTCAACTGCATCGACAGCCCCAGCCGGATCAATTCCAGCGTCAGCCCGCGCCCTCCAAGCCCGTGCCCCACCAGAACGGCGGGCGCATCGATCCGCTCCCCGTTCAACGTTTCGACTCCGGCGCAACGGCCGTCCCGGACCAGAATCGAACGGACGCCGCAGCCGAACCGGAAGGTTCCGCCCAGCGACTCGATCTCCCGGCGAATTCCGGCGATCATCAGCGGCAACCGGTCCGAACCGATATGCGGGCGCTTAAGGTACAGGATTTCCGGCGGCGCCCCGTGGCGGACGAAGGCTTCCAGGATAAAACGGATATTCGGGTCCCGGGTCCGGGTGTAAAGTTTGCCGTCCGAAAACGTCCCGGCGCCCCCTTCGCCCAGCAGATAGTTGCTTTCGCTGTTCAAGACACGCCCGAGCCGGAAACGCACGATATCCGCCGCCCGGGTTTCGACGTCATAACCGCGGTCCAGGATCAGCGGGCGGCACCCGGCGGCGGCCAGCTGCCAGGCGGCCAGCAATCCGGCGGGACCGGTTCCGACCACAATCGGATGCAGCATCCGGCGCGGATTTTCCACGCCCTTGAACGGTTCCATCACGGGAACCCCCGCGAAACGGCACGAGGGCTTGCGGGCCAGTTCGACATGCAGGGAATAGATCAAGGAGGGGGGCTTGCGGCGGCCGTCAATGCTTTTCGCCGCGACTTCGTAATTCAGCACTTCCGCCTCGGACACACCGCAATGCGCGGCGATGAACGGCTTGAGCAACGGTTCCGCCGCAGGCGCGTCGAAAGGCAGGTCCGTCACCCGGATTTGCAGATTATCCAGTCGGAGCCGCAATTACTTATAATCCTTTTCGCCGAAAACAATGGCGGTGAAAACTTCGAATTTCGCATCGGGCCGCCGCCAGGCGTCCTCCGGAAGCCCTGCCTTCTGACTGAGGCACGACAGCGTCTGAACCCGGTTCCATCCTTGTTCCGGAGCCACCTGCGGCAGGAATACCGCGTGACGGCCAAGGCATTCCAGCACGATTCCATGCTCGCCGACGATAAAATCCTCCGGCGAGGCGATCGGCGCCATCGGGGTCAGAATCGACACGTCAATTTCGATTTCATCGAGCTCGTGATCTTCCACCGCGGGGAAGCGGGGGTCGTGAAACGCCGCGTTCAGGGCGTTGCGTTCAAGGTTTTTGTTCAGAGGTTCGACCGCCACGATGTTGCCGATGCAACCGCGGAGCTGATGCCCCGGCACGGTTTCCAGCGTGACGAAACAGGCACCGGTCCGGTTCAGCATGCCGCCCATATCGTCCAGCGCGGGGCGCAGAGTCCGTTCGAACTGCGCGGTGATGGTTTCGCGCACAAACCGGAGGATCGCCTTTTTCTGTTCATCGTTAAAAACAAAATCCATTTCCGCCTCCTGCGTTGTCACACCCGGCCCCTGAGTACGTTGTACCAGCCGAAAATAATAAAGCCGATCGTCGGCAGCATTCCCGCGATAAAAGGATTCAACAGCCCCTGTTTGCCCAGCATCAGGAATCCCATCGAAACCACATAATAAACCACGATCACCACCACCGCGATGACGACCGCCAGCATGATCCCCGACCGTTCGTTCTTGGTGGCCAGCGGAATTCCCAGAAACGCCGCCAGGAAGCACGACCACGGAAAAGCCAGGCGATACCAGAAGACGGTTTCGTAAATGGCCCGGCTGCGTTCCGCCATGTTTTTGGTTTTCTGCAGGATATCCCAGATCACCCACGAGGGAAGCGCGTCCTCGTCTTTGGTTTTGTTCATGATGTCGCTCGGGGTCTCGGGCACGTCCGCAACCGGGAGCTTGATGGAGTAGAGCTTCCGGGTCGGCTTGGGAATCAGTCCGTCCCGGCTGTACGGCGTGTAGGTGACGTTGGTGAACGTCCATCCGTCGCCGGGAACATACCGCCCCTCGTCCGCCATGATGTCCCATTCCAGCGAGCTGTCCGGCGGCGCCCGGAACGATTTGATCGTCACGCCCTTCTGAATGCCGTAGTTGTCGAAGTAGTTGAACAGCCAGGTCCGGCGCTGGTCGGGGCTGCGATAGGTCAGCATCCGCTGCTGGGCCTCGACGTATTCCTTGGATTTGGTATAATATTCCTTGAGCACCTGGGCTTCCCGTTCCGTGTAGGGGACCAGGGTTTCGTTGAACCAGAAGTTCACGCCGGTGACGATCAGCCCCACGACAAAGATCGGACGGCCGCAACGGACCAGCGACAGACCCGAAGCACGCATGGCGGTCACTTCCATATGCTTGCCGAACATCGCCATCGTCCACATGCAGCTCAGGAGCATGGTGATCGGCAGGACAAAGCGGATATTGCCGGGAAGCTTCAGCACGAAATACTGGAAAACCCGCGCCAGCGGCACTTTGCCGTCCAGGAAGTCCCCGAGGTCGTTGAACACGTCGCCGATAATGAACAGCGTGATGAACACCATCAGCAGAATACAGAAATAGACGATGAACTCCGACAATATATACATATCCAGCGTCGGCAGAAAGGCCCATTGCCTTTTTACATGATCTTCCGGATTCTTCACTTTTTTGCTCATGCACTCTCCAAAAATAATGATGATTAACGGACAATATACCGCGAGTTTCCGAAAATAAAAGCGCTACTAACGCCGGAGCCTGATTTTTCTCGACAATTCCGTATTTTCAGATTTCAGCCCCTTTCGTGCTTGCATTGTTCACTTTTCAGTTTAAAGTAAGTAACAAAACGAGAATATAAACGGGAGCTGCCGATATGAAAAAAATTATTTGCGTTGCCGAAAAAAACCTGCCGCTCCATACGGTAAAATACCCGTCCGGGCTTTCTTTCCGCTTCCTGCCGGGAGGCGATCTATACGACATCCGCAACGGCGATTTCATGGTCAACCTCTATACCGGTACGGTGTTCGACCGCAGCCCCGCCAATATTTACCTGCGGAAATTCGAAAACGGAGTCCTTCTCTCCACCCCTCTGCTGGGCAAAAACTCCCTGTCGAGCTTTCGTACCGGCGCCCGCGGCGTCACCGCGACCGGCGTCTTCCGCGACCTGAAATACGAACTCCACCTGGCCTGCAACGAACAGGATATCTGGCTCTGGCAGATCCGGGTCCACAACATCGGCCCCCGCCATGCGGCGTTCGACGCGGTCTATTTCCAGGACATCGGCTTGAGCGCCCAGGAAAAGATCCGCACCAACGAGGCATCCGTCTGCCATTTCCTCGACCATCAGGTATACAACGATCCCCGCCTGCAATATGTGATCTGCACCCGTCAGAACGCTTCGCAGGCCGGCGGCGGCCACCCGTGGCTGATGTCCGGCTGCCTGGACCGCGCCACCGGGTTTGTGACCGACGGCTTCCAGTTTTACGGCCTCAGCAGCAGGGCGACCGGCTGCCCCGAAGCCCTGCTCGAGGAGAATTTCCCGAACGTGCGCCGTCAATACGAATTCGCCGCGCACGGCCTGAAATCGCGCCGGTTCGACATCGCGCCGGACAATGGCGCGGGCTGTACCTTTTTCTCGGCGTTGAAGATGGACCACCCGGAAGCGACCTCCGAAAAAGACCTTTCATATGTGGATAAAGTACGCGATTTTTTCCGCAAGGCTGATTTCGTCATTTTTCCGTCATTTCCGGCTCCCCTCCTCAAAGATCATGTTTCCGACAGTCCTTTTTTCCCGTCACTTGATCTTGGGGCCGAAGAACTGGACCGTTTTTTCCCGGGCCCCAAACGCCACCGGCAGAGCCAGGGCGGCAAAATCCAGTCGTTCTTTTACAAGGTCAACCACCACGTGGTTCTCCGCGACAAGGAGCTCCTGACGGAGCGCCCGCACGGGATGATCCTCCAAAGCAGCCCGACGATCTACCCGGACATGGAGATCGGCTCGACGACGGCGTGGATGTGCGGCGTTTTCAACGCGCATTACGCGTTCGGCAACACGCTCTATCAGCGATGCCTGACCATCGCCCGCGGCGCGTTGAACTTCCAGCGTTCCGGCGGCACCCGCATTCTGGTGAAAAACGGTTCGGGCTGGGAACTCCTGGCCCTGCCGTCGGCTTTTGAGATGGGTCTGGACTTCTGCCGCTGGATTTACCGCGCGCCCGGCAGGACCATCGAAGTCTACCTGTACAGCGTCCTGCGCCACTCCGATTTCTCCATCGAAATCAAGGTCACGGAGGGGGGGCCGTGCGAATTCATGATCTTCAGCAACGTCGCGTTCGGCGGCGGGGAGTTCGAATACGAACAGCGCGCCAGCTGCGACCCGGAACGCGGGGAATTCCTCGTCCGCCCGGATACCTCCACCCCGGTCGGAAAAGCATACCCGAACACGGTTTTCCGCATCCGCGCGGGCAACCCCGAAGCGGTGGCGGCGGCCGGATTCGACGAAATGCTCTTTGCCGACGGAATTTCACGCAATTATCCTTATCTGGTGTTCCGTTCGGTCCCCTGCGCGGATTTCGGCGTCACCTACACGGGGCGCAATGACTACCGGGACCTCGCCGACGAACCGTTCGAATACATTTCCTACATGGACGCCCATCTGCAATCGGACGATTTCTGGCAGGCCCTGCGCCGGCATACCGAAATCGAAGCGGAAAACAACGTCGATTTCGGGCGCATCGTCGAAGTCTTTCCGTGGTTCGTGCAGAACGCCATGGTGCAGTTCGCCACGCCCCGCGGCCCGGAACAGCCGTTCATCGCCTACTGGCGCATCCGCGACATCTGCCAGGGGCCTTTCGAAATGTTGCTCGCCCTGCGCCAGTACGACGTGGCGCGGCGCATTCTGGTACGGATTTTCGAACAGCAATATCTGGAAAGCGGCGCCTGGCCGCAATGGTTCATGTTCGACCAGTATTACCGTTCGCAGCAATTGGAAAGCCACGGCGACATCATCATCTGGCCGCTGAAAGCCCTGTGCGACTACATCGAAGCCAGCAACGACCTGAAAATTCTTAACGAAATGCTCCCCTGCACCCGCCCGGACCGTTCGTTCACCGTCGACCACGAACCGCTCTCCCGCCACGTGGACATGCAGTTGAAGCATATCGCCGGACAGTTCATGCCCGGCACTAGACTGCTCCGCTACGGCTCCGGCGACTGGAACAACGCCCTGCGCCCGGCCAGCGCCGAGTTTTCCGACCGGCTGGTCAGTTCCTGGACCGTGGCATTGCACTATCAGGCCATCGTCCGTTACGCCGAAGTGCAGAAACGAATCGGTGAAAAAGAGCGGGCGCGCGAATTCAAACAGCTCGCCGCCGGAATCCGGGAAGACTTCAACAAATACCTGCTGAAAGACGGCGCCATCGCCGGGTTCGCCTATTTCAAGGAAGACGGCGGCGAGCCCGAACTGTTCCTGCATCCGTCCGATGAAACGTCCGGGATCAAATACCGCCTGCTCCCGTTCAACCGCAGCGTGATCGGCAGTCTGCTCACCCCCGAACAGGCCGAAGAACAGCTCCATGCCGTCCGCGAACACCTGTTGTGCGCCGACGGCATGCACCTCACCGACACGCCGACGCCTTACTACGGCGGTCCGGCTCACATGTTCAAACATGCGGACGCCGCCGCGTTTTTCGGCCGCGAAGTCGGTACTCACAATACTCACGCGCACCTGCGCTACGCCGAAGCCCTTTCCCATCTGGGACGGGCGGACGACCTGATGCTGGCGCTTCTCCAGGCCAACCCGGTCAAGCTTCAGGATACGGTTCCGACCGCGCTGCCGCGCCAGAGCAACGCTTTTTTCACCAGTTCCGACGCGGCGTTCAACGACCGTTACGAAGCCATGGAAGGGCTGGATAAACTCCGCGACGGGCGCATCGGCTATCGCGGCGGCTGGCGGATCTGTTCGAACGGCCCCGGCATTTTCGCCCATATCCTGATTTCGCGGATGCTGGGAATCCGCCGGTACTACGACAGCCTGATCGTGGACCCGGTCCTGCCGGAATCGTTGGGGCGCGTCCGGCTGAAACAGTCGTTCGAGGACAAATCGGTGACATTTGAATTTGAACGGGCGGCGACACCGGCGATTCTGGTCAACGCGGTCCCGCTCGAAATCAAGGGTTACGAAAACAACCCCTACCGCCGCGGCGGCATGATCGTCGATCTGGCGGCGTTCCGCGCCCTGCTCAACCGTCCGGATAACAACACCGTAACCATTCATTATCAACATTAAACAAATTCTATGCCAAACAAATTGGAAAAACGATTCATTGCCGCGTCCGTGGGGCTCCTGCTGTTCCTCGGGCTGATCATCGTCAAGGATTTCCCGACTCATGCCGGGAATGAAACCACCCGGCTCGACACCATTCAGTGTCTGGCGGAAAAAGGAACCTTCGCCATCGAAACCAGCCGCTTCCCCACTGTTGACTTCATACTCAAAGGCGGACACGCCTACAGCGACAAACCGTACCTGTTGAGCGTGGCCCAAGCCGGAATTTACTGGTTGATCATGCAGACCGGCGTCACATTCGAATCATCCGTCCAGACGGCGGTATACCTGATCTATTTTCTGGGTGGTTATCTGTTCGCAGTCGGTATTTTTCTGTTATTCTACCGGATGGTTTCGGAGCGGCTGCCGGATGCGTCCTTCGCCTGGCGGCTGGGTATGAGCTGGGCGGTGGTGCTGACGACTCTGATTCTTTCCTACAGCGTCACCATCAACAACCATCTGCCGGCGGCGCTGGTTCTGCTGTGGCTGGCCTATGAACTCGGCAGATACGAGGAGTCGCCGTCCATGCGGCACGCCGGGCTGGCGGGAGTGGCGGCGGGACTGCTGGTTAATTTCGAATACCCCATCGGCGGAGTCTTCGGCATCGCCGCCTTTCTGCTGATCCTGTTGCCGCAGAAAGCGAAACCGCACTTCAAGCCCGCCGCCGTCTATTCCGCCGTCGCCCTCGCCGGGCTCGCCCTGATCCCGCTCCTGAACCTGATCGCCCACGGGTCACCGATCCCGCTCTATTCGCAAACCCACAAAGTCGCTGTCGAAGGGCGCGATTACCTGCGTTATCTCTGGGAGGTTACATTCGGTTACAAGGGGATGTTCCTGTATACGCCCGCCCTGCTGTTCATTTTCCCGGCCTGCCGGAAACTGGCGGACGAGAAACATCCGCGCGGCAAAACCATTCTGTTGTCCGCCGCCGCCGTTGTTTTCGTCGCGTACCTGTTCCTGACCTCCGATGCCGGCGGCTGGTGTTTCGGCAACCGTTTTCTGCTGCCGCTCTGCCCGCTGATGTTCTATTACATCGTCCTGTACCTGCGGGACTGGCGCAAAGACGCGCGCCACTGGCTGTTTTTGGGAACGTTGATCTGGGGACTGGCGGTGGCTGTCATCGGCGCGACCAATCCCTGGCCCAATACGCACGAAGGGTTTTCGGTCAACGCCTCCTGGGCGGACCAGCAGGTACAAAATCCGATCGCCGGTAATTTCCTGGCGGTTTCCTATGAATATTGCCCCCGGTTTCCCCTGACACAATTCCTCATCCACCGGGTTTACGGCGAAGAAGCCGCCGTTTCCTACCTGATTTACGCTTATTTCAATACGTACAACGTTCCGATGCTGAACAAGCTGGGCGGGTTATACCATCCGCCGCCGAAACCAGGCGAAAAAGTGGGCCCGGCGCGTTAATGACACGCCGGATGCTTCGCCGCATGCCGGGTAAACCGCCAGAGATAAATCCCCAGCACCAGCGCGGTGGCTGGCATCAGGATCCGGCTGAGCCAGCCGTAACCGTACATGTCGAGGATGGTGCTTACCGGAACCGATATCGTGACGATACCGAAGCTCTTATGAATGTGTTTGGCATATCCGGCCTTGCAAACGATGCCGTGCATTTTCGCCCCCAGCGGAAACCCGAATACGCCCCCCGCCGCCACCAGCGCCGAGAGCCCCAGCACATGATAATCGATCCCGCCGGCACGGAACAGATACGTCAAGCCTCCCGTCGCAGTCGTCACCAATACCAGCAGCCGGACGATGCGGCTGGTGAAGTATTCCGGCACCTTGAACCCGGAGACCAGCAGCGGCCGGATCAGGATGCCGCCGCCGACGCCGAGCATCGACGAAACCAGTCCCGTAGCCAGGCCGGTGACGAAAGCGATGCCGCTTTTGCGATGGCTGATGGACGGTGAACCGCCGTCATCGCTGACCGGGCGGCTGGATATCGTCTGGACCGCGATCAGCCCGATGAATATGATCAGAAACCATTGAATCGGGCGGCTGCCGCACCATTCGACGATTTCGCTGTTGACCTCTTTGCCGATCAGCGAAGTCAGCAGCGCGCCGGCGCCGATGGGGACGGCGAGCGACCATCCGTACCCTTTTTTCGCCCAGCCGATCTCGGGAAACTGCTTTCTTACGGTCAGAATGGTCGAGGGCACCATCTGAAGCAGTCCGATTCCGACCGCGGAGAGCGTATCCACCCCGAAAATCATCATCGTGGGAACCACCACCCAGCCGCAGCCCACGCCCCAGTATCCGCCGCCCATCATTCCGATGAACCCGACCAGCGGGGCCACAATATAAATCATATTTTCCATCATCAAACCTTTTAATTATTTCATTTGTTTTGCCCTTTGGGCGGGCGGCAACGTGCCGCCGCGAAGTTCTTTAACCCAGGATGCAGAGCATCCGTTCGCTCCGGGCCGTGCCCGGGCGCCCCTTGGGCGACCAGCGCTGTCCGCGCGCTGGACCGCGGGCGGCAACGTGCCGCCGCGAAGTTCTTTAACGGGGCACACGGCGGAACCGGTGATTTACGATTGAAAAACTTGTGCGGGACACGTTTAATTCAATTTGTATAATTCGGTTTTCGTATTATTATAAGAACAGGCAAAATCTTAAAATACCGTATACTGTATACAATAATTTAAAAAAATCAAGCAGATGTTAAAGAAAATTTCATTATCCGAACAGGCCTACCACATCCTGGCGGCAAAAATTATTTCCGGGGAATATCCCGGCGGAACCCGTCTGGTCGAGGAGGAATTGACCCGTGAATTCGGAATCAGCCGCACGCCGGTGCGCGACGCCCTGCGCCGTCTCGAAGGCGAGGAATTGATCGAGCCGCTGCCGAAACGGGGCTATCAGGTGCGGAGCCTGGACAATGACGCCATTGCCGAGCTGTACGGTTGCCGCGCCCGGATCGAACTGCTGGCGCTGGAGAGCGCGATCGGGCGCATTCCGGCACAGGAATTGAAGGCGTTGAAGGCGGAACTGCAAAGCGATGATTCACTGGACAATTCGCTGGCGGTGGACGAGGAATTTCATTTCCTGATCGCCCGCTGCTGCGACAACCGCTACCTGAGCCAGATTCTCGAAAAACTGATCCGCCAGACCGCCCCCTTCCGCACCCACCGCAATTACAAAACCCGTCCGGAAGAACTCAAAGCCGAGCGCATCGCCGTGATCGATTCGCTGCTGACGGGCGATTATCAGGCCGCCGCCGCCCTGCTGGAACAGCATATCGTCAAGGGCAAAGTCCGCTGATTTGAAGATTCCTCCCTATGGACAGACGTTTCGACGGAATATTCTACAAAGCAATAAAAAAAAGAGGCCGAAAACCGGAATAAGGTTTTCGCCTCCCTGTATCAATGTTTCCGTTTTACCGGGAACATTTATCTTTCCGGAATCACATATCCCAGAAATCGATCTTATTTGCCTTTTCGAACGCTTCGTTGATCATGGCCTTGCCGCCCAGCGCCGCGGTCAGCGGATCGTCTCCGCTGTCACAGAAGCCGATATGACTGTGCCGGACCCATCCTTCGGCGTATTCGTATTTGCCGGACATCTTGCCGAAATAGCGGCCGCGCTTGACCATGTCGTCCACAAAGGCGCTGCCCTGGCTGGAATCCAGCCAGGCGCCCTGGCTTATATGACAGGCAAGCATCTGCTTTTTCAGCTCGATCGCTTCGCCGACGTTCACGAACAGGCCCGGAACAACCGGGCGGCGCAGAGCGTCGGTGATGCTGTGCGGCATCGAATGATACACCGTCACCTTGCTGTTCACCGCCGGTACCGGCGGCACGCAGGGAGCCGGGACCATGCCGCGGCAGAACGCCGCGCTCACGGCCAGGCGGCCGGAGTTGACATGGTCTTCCATGTAGTCATAGGGGCCGTGGGTCAGGACGATTTCCGGGTTCACTTCGCGGACGACCGGGATCAGCCGTTCCAGCAGGTCCTTGGTATAGAAGACTTCCAGGTCGTCGCACAGGCTTTCGTGAAAGACCGCGCCGATGATCCCGGAGGACTTCTTCGCTTCTTCCCGGCGCATGGCGATAATCGTTTCGCGATCATACTGGTTGGTGCCGCATGAACCGTTGGCGATATTCATGTAATGAATTTCATAGCCGGCATTTTTCAATGCGACCAGTGTCCCCGCCATCATGTAGTCGATATCATCGGGATGGGAGGCGATGGCAAATGCTGTTTTTTTCATGGGGTGTCTCCGATCAATGCATTTCCACGTCGCAGGCGCCTATGCCGCTGCGCAGGAAGTTGAACTGCACGCAGGGATGGTCCGCCAGAAGCGACATCGGAACGCGGGAGTCGGCGAGCTTCTTGCTGATCATCAGGGTGGACAGGCGCAGCCCGAACGGATTGTCATGGTGTCCGGGATGCCAGATCGACACTTTTTTGGCCTTCCAGGTTTCGACCGGGCCGACGGTCACGGCTTCGGACGGCACGTTCTGCACGGTGCCGCCGCCGGAGGTACGGGCGTTCTGCATCAGCGTGATCGGGTGCAGGTTGACATAACGGGTGCCGAGCCGGCGGTATTCTTCCGGGGTGGGCGGCACGTCTTTGTATTTGCCTTCACGCTTGACCGGGTCGTTGAACGCCCAGTGCTTGGTTTCCCCCTGTCCGCCCTGCATCACCAGGCACTCGGCCTGATCCCAGGACTTGACGTATTCGGTGACGTCCATGCAGGGGAAGTGCATGTTCTTTTCGGACATGCGGAGCTCAGGACGGATCAGGTTGAAACAGAGATCCATGTCCGCTTTGTGGAACCCGAGCGGGAAATCGCGTTCGACTTCCTTGCCGTCGATCACCCATTCGTCCATGCCCCAGAAATGGCAGTGACGCAGGTTCAGGTTCAGTTCGTTGACCAGGCGGGCAACCAGCGGAAGCTGTTCGGTCGGACCGATCGGGCCGCAGATCCCGGTGGGACGCTCTTCCGTGGCCTGCGCCCACGCCGTGATGTATTCGAGGGCCTCGGCCAGGTAGAAGTCCTGCACGGTGTCGTAGAATTTCACCGTAAAGCCGGGGCGCGACATCTGTTCGATATCTTTGGCGGTAAGACGGGCGGCGTCGTTAAGGATTTCACGGTCGAGAGTGGTGTAATCCCACCAGTCCGGAGCGATTTTGCTGTAGCTGATCATCATAGCCTCCTTGAAGTTTTGTTTACTTGACAGAAAATATCCATTATAATCATAATAAAGCCCGGAATTGTAAAAAGTAAAGCCTGAATTTCAAATTTTCACCGGAAACCGGGTGATTTCCGGAATTCCCGGCGGCGAGGCGTTCCCCGGTACCCGGAGGGCGGAGAAAAGCCGGGATTCCGGGAATCGTTACATTTTCTTAATATTATTCTGGATACGGGCTTTAAATTTGCCGGTTGACGGGTTAAATTAACACCGGATAATTTAATTCAAATATAGATTAACATCGGAGACTTGGATGAACTACCGTATTGAAATTTCGCCCTTGCAGCGCTGGCGCGACACCCGCGGCGAAGGCATAAAGAAGCAGATTGCCGATTTTCTGAAGATCAACGTCGATCAGGTCCGCACCCGCGACGTCTATACCGTCAGCGCCGACATCACCGACGCCGACGCCGCCAAAGTCGCCCGCGAACTCGCCAATCCGATTCTCCAGAGCAGCAGCGTGGGCGAAACGCCCGCCGGAGGATGCGACTGGCTCGTGTCGGTCGGTTTCCGCCCCGGCGTGACCGACAACGTCGGGCGCACCGCCCACGAAGCCATCGGCGATATCGTCGGCCGCAAACTGCGCGACGACGAACACGTGTGCAGTTCGGTGGAATACATGATTACGGCCAGAATCGACCGCGCCGCGGTGGAAAACATCGCCCACCGCCTGCTTGCCAACGAACTGATCGAAACCGTCCGTATCTTTGACGGCGCGGAACTCGGGAACGGCATTCCGATCTTCCTGCCGGTGATCACCTCCAGCCACCAGGCCGTAACCCGCGAATACAACCTTGAAGTCAGCGACGCCGAATTGCAGGAAATCAGCCGCAAGGGCATTTTGGCCCTGACGCTGGCGGAAATGAAGGTCATCCAGAATTACTTCCGCAGCGCCGCAGGACGCGAGGCGGTCGGGCTGAACGCCAACCCCACCGACGTCGAAATGGAAGTGCTGGCGCAGACCTGGTCCGAACACTGCAAACACAAGATTTTCGACGCCGAAATCGATTACGACGACGGCTCCGGCAACATCCAGCACATCGTTTCCTGCTACAAATCGTTCATCAAGAAAAGCACGTTTGAAATCGGCGAAAAAATCGACTGGCTCGTTTCCGTGTTCCACGACAACGCCGGCGTGATCAAATTCAACGACAAGCTCAACCTGGTCTACAAAGTCGAAACCCACAACAGCCCGTCCGCGCTCGACCCCTACGGCGGCGCCATGACCGGGATCGTCGGCGTGAACCGTGACCCGATGGGCACCGGACAGGGCGCCAACCTGCTGATCAACGTCTGGGGCTACTGCCTCGGTTCGCCGTTTACCGAAGACAAAGACGTGCCGGAAGGGCTGCTGCACCCGCGCCGCCTGCGCGACGGCGTCCACAAGGGCGTCATCGACGGCGGCAACCAGAGCGGCATCCCCTACGGCCTCGGCTGGGAATATTTCGACGAACGCTACCTCGGCAAGCCGCTGGTTTACTGCGGCACGGTCGGGACGCTGCCGGTCCAGATCGGCGACATCCGCGGCGAAGACAAATCGATCAAGCCCGGCGACCTGATCGTCATGGGCGGCGGCCGCATCGGCAAGGACGGCATCCACGGGGCCACGTTCTCCAGCGAAGAACTGCACCAGGACAGCCCGACCCAGGCGGTCCAGATCGGCGACCCGATCACCCAGAAGAAGATGAGCGATTTCATTTACGAAGCGCGCGAGCTTGGCCTTTACCGGTTCATCACCGACAACGGCGCGGGCGGCCTTTCCTCCAGCGTCGGCGAAATGGCCGGGCTCTGCAACGGCTGCCGGATGGACCTGCAGAAAGCCCCGCTGAAATATTCCGGCCTCGACCCGTGGGAAATCCTGGTGTCCGAAGCGCAGGAACGCATGAGTTTCGCGGTGCCGCCGGAAAATATCGCCGCCTTTAAACAGCTCGCCGCCGAGCGCAGCGTCGAAGTCACCGTGCTCGGTGAATTCACCGACAACGGCAAGTTCCACATGACCTGGGGCGGCAAAACCGTAGCTTACCTCGATATCGAATTCATGCACGACGGCCTGCCGCGCATGCAGTTGAAAGCCAAATGGGCGCCGCCGGTCCACGCCGAACCCGACGCCGCCGGACGCGACCTGAAAGCCGACATCCTCGAACTGGCCGCCCGCCTGAACATCTGTTCCGACGAATACAAAGCCCGCCAGTACGATCATGAAGTCAAAGGGCTCAGCGTCATCAAGCCATTCGTCGGCAAAGAACGCGACGTGGTCAGCGACGCCACCGTCACCATGATCGAACCGCTCAGCCGCGAAGGCGTGATCCTGTCCGCGGGCATCCTGCCGCGCTACAGCGACATCGACACTTATCACATGACCGCCTCGATCATCGACCTGGCGATCCGCCGGATCATCGCCGTGGGCGGCAAACTCGGCCATATCGCCGGGCTGGACAACTTCTGCTGGCCGGACCCGGTCCAGAGCCCGAAAACGCCGGACGGCGAATACAAGCTCGCCCAACTGGTCCGCGCCAATCAGGCGCTTTACGATTACACCAAGGCGTTTCTGGTGCCGTGCATCTCCGGCAAGGACAGCATGAAAAACGACAGCACCCGCGGCGGCCGGAAGATTTCGATTCCGCCATCCCTGCTGTTCAGCGCCGTCGCCCGCATGGAAAACATCGCCAAAGCGGTGACGCTCGACGCCAAATCCGCCGGCGACCTGGTCTATGTCATCGGCGATACCGCCGATGAACTCGGCGGCAGCGAATATTTCGCCATGCTCGACGCCACCGGCAACAACGTCCCGAAAGTCGACGCGGAATACGCCCAGGCGGTTTACCGCGCGGTTTCGGCCGTGACCGAAGCCGAACTGGCGCATTCGCTCCACACGCCGGCGATCGGCGGCCTGGCCGTCGGTTTCGCCAAGGTGGCGATGGGCGGACGCCTCGGCCTGAAGATCGATCTCGACCGGATTCCCCGCCGGGGAACTCCGGACCACCGTCAACTGCTTTTCTCGGAATCCAACAGCCGTTTCATCATGACCGTCAAGCCGGAAAACGCGGCCCGGGTCGAGGAACTGCTGAAAGGCGTCCCGTTCGCACGGGTCGGCAGCGTCACGGAACAAACGGATCTGGTGCTGGGCGGCGTATCCCTGCCGCTGACGGCGCTGCTGGACCGCTATAAAGGAACCCTCGCGGGTATTTGAATGATAACATGTTAAGCCAATATTTTGCGATTGTGGCAAGGCTCTTTTTTCTGCTGACGCCGTTCTTTGTGTTATCGATTTTTCTGACGATGACCTCCAGCATGGAGGCCGCGGAAAAACGCCGCACCGCGGTGCGCACGTCGATATCCAGTGCATTTATTTGCCTTTTCGTCTATTTTTTCGGGAATTTCTTTTTCTCGTTTCTCGGAATCACGCTGGATGCGTTCCGGGTGGGGGCGGGACTGATCCTGCTCCTGAACGCCATCGAGCTGATCAACGGCAAATCCAAAGCGCCCGAAGCCGGCAACACCGATATTTCGGTCGTCCCGCTGTCGGTGCCGGTAACGATCGGCCCCGGCACCATCGGGGCGCTGCTGCTGCTCGGAACGGACAGCAGTACGTTTATCGTCAAAATCGTGGACTGCGCCGGGGTGCTGACCGGCGTTTTCATTTTATCGCTGATGCTCTATTTTTCGGACCGGGTGGAAAAATTCCTGGGCGGACGCAACCTGGTAATTCTCGGCAAGCTGACCGGCCTGGTGATTTCCACGCTGGCCATGCAGATGATTTTTACCGGGATCGTCAATTTCTTTAATATTTCCGAAATTCTGGAGCTCCTTCGCGGAAACGCGGCTTCACTTGCAACCGGAGGATGATTATGGATGGTAAGGCTCGAAAAACCGGTGAACGGATTCCCATCGGAGGGACGTTCAACTTCCGCGACCTGGGCGGTTATCCCGCTGCGGGCGGCAGGACGGTCAAAAGAGGGCTGGTTTTCCGTTCGGACGACCTGAGCACGCTGACGCCGGAGGGGCTGGACGCCCTGAACCGGTTCGGCATCCGGAGCATTGTCGATTTCCGCGACGTGGATGAATGGGAATACGCACCGGACCGGCGGCCCGCAAGCATCGCCAACGTGCACGAATTTCCGGTCCGGGTCGGCAACCTGATCGAACTGCTTGAGTTCAACGGGCGCGACGCCGGACTGCTGCTGCGCAACGCCAACAAAAGTTTCGCGCGCGATTTCAACGCCGAATACACCGCATTCTTCAAGGTGCTGGCGGACGCGGACGCCGCGCCGCTGCTCTTTCACTGTTCGGCGGGCAAGGACCGCGCCGGGTTCGGCGCCGCCATGTTCCTGTCATCGCTCGGGGTGGACCGCGAAACGGTCATCGGGGACTATCTCCCCTCCGGCGGCAACATCCGCCCTAAATACATCGCCGAAATCGAAGGCAATCCCATTCTTGCACCGTTGCTGTACAGCAGCCGCGACTATCTGGAATCCGCCTTCGAGGTCATCGACCGCGAATTCGGCGGAATTGAACCCTATCTGGCCGGACGCCTCGGCGTCGATCTCGAAAAAATGCGTCGGATTTACCTGGATTAAAGGAGAGCAAGCACATGGAAACTCAAACCCAAAATCCGAAAAAGAAAGACCAACAGTTCGGACTCATCGTTCTGAGCGTGATACTGGCGATCATCTTCGCCCTGCACCTGGGGAGTTATCTCTATAAGCACGCTGAGTTCGTCAACGACCGCAAAGCCGCCATCAACGCCAGCATCCGCCTGATCGAAGCAGGCCGTGAAAAGGACCTGGCCCGCAGATTGAGCAGACTTCAGGGACAGCACGCCAGCAATGTCGCACGGTATTACCGGATGGAGCTGGAATCACTGGAACAACAGAGGAGGGCCCGCTGATGCCTTTATTCATATTTCCCATCCTGTTTGTCGTCATCCTGATCGCCGTCTGGCACACCAAATGGCGCAGGCTTACCAAGATTCTGGTTTCGCTGGACCTCTGCATCGTGGTCGCCAGCGTCCTGTTGCTGGTCGGCGCATGCCTGCAGTTCACGCTGAACAAAGCGTCCCTGAAGGAAAACTACATCACGCTCCATTCATTCCTGATCAGCAAAAACTACGATCCGCAGGTCGCCGTGGAGGCTTTGAAGAGCTATCGCGACAATGATCAGTCCTTTCAGAGCAGCCAGCGTCTCAACGTCAGGAAAAAAACACCATAATGCCAATCGCATTCAAAACCGTGATCGGATTTGAGCCTTGATGCGGAATTTCTCCGGAATCTGATTTCAACCTCTGGATTTCTACGGCGGCGGTGTTATATTATGAATATGTAACACGAGTAACATGGTGTATCATGAGAGTCACGCTGAAAGATATCGCCAAACGCGCCGGGGTGTCGCGCCCCGCCGTTTCGATGGTCCTGAACAACCGCGACACAACGCACTTGAGCGAAGCCAAAAAGCAGGAAGTCCTGCGCCTGGCGCATGAAATGGGATACCGCCCGAATTATTCAGCACTGCAACTGCGGGGCAAATCCACCCGGGTGATCGGGGTGATCGGGACTGTTTTTTCGGTACCGGTGCATGCCGCGATCATCGAAGAGGTCATGTGCTGTTTCCGTGAACAGGGCTATCATGTACTGCTGGGGGAACACGGCAACGATACCAGACATGAGATGGAACTTGTCGCCGAATTCGAATCGCGCGGCGTGGATGGAATTATCCTGTTCAACGCGGTCACGCCCCGGATACGGGAGATAATCCGGGTGCCTCACGCCGCCGTATCGCACAACCAGAAAAGCTACGACCTCTGCACCGACCTGCGCCTGGGCGGGCTCTTGGCCGGGCGCCATCTGACCGGGCACGGACACCGCAAAATCGCGTTTGTCGAACGGTGCGGCAATTCGGGCGTCCTGCGCCGCCAGGGGCTGATCGACGCCCTGGCCGAAGCCGGAGTGACATTCGAGCCAAGCTGGCACCTGAAGCTGGAACCGGAGCAGGAGAACGCGAGCGCCGCCATAAAACGGCTTCTCGAACAGGGCGTGACCGCATTTTTCACCCTGAACGATTTCCTCGGGGGGCAGGTTCTGGCCGAACTGCACCGTCTGAATATCCGGGTGCCGGAACAGGCGGCGGTCATCGGCTTCGACGGGCTGACGTTCACCGCCGGCCTGTATCCCCGGTTGACCACCGTGGTCCAACCCGTCCGCGAACTCGGCCGCCAAACGGTCGAACTGATGCTCCGCCGTATCGGCGGCGAAGCGCCCGGCGAAACACCGCTGTTGCTGCCGCCCCATCTGCACATCGGCGAGAGCTGCGGATGCCGCGGCCGAATGATCTATCCGGAAAATCAAACCATATTTAAAGAATAAAACCTCAATTCGGGAAACAGAAAATGAACATCTTGAAAAACGGCTCTGTCAAAATCGAATTCGCCGGTCCCTCCTATACCTTGGAACTGCCCGGTTTCAGCATCGGCAACTGCCGCTCCGCCCTGTGGATCGACGGCGAAAAAGTCGAGCTCAACTGGAAAGAACGCAGCAGCAATCACGAAGCCCTGGTACTGGAATGCACCAATGCCCTCGGCGAATGGACACTGGAATTCCGCTGTGCGCAAAATCTTGACGCGCTCAACGGCCTGTCGGTGCGATTGAGCGGCAAGCTGGCCCGCCCCTGCCGCGACCTGAAAGCCGCGCCCCTGATCATCCCGGAACTGGAGCTGGACCATCTGCTCAGCCAGGGTGTTTCGATGGGCCGCTGCCATTCGGTCAAATTCCCGGCCGAACAGCTTGAGAGTCCCGATTTTGAGAGCAGTTACATCCTGATGCTGTCGCGCGGCGGCATGCATTTGCAGATTTCGACGCCGGTGCGGCAGAAAATGACCAGTGTTTTCAACGGCAGACTGGTCCGCGGCGGCGTGGAAGAACTGACGGTATCCTCCTCGCTCCTGCACAACGATATGATTCAGGTCGATACCGACCCGGTCGAACTGTTCTGCTCCGCCGAGCCGTTCGCCATGATGACCGCCTGGGCCGAGAGCAACACCGAAGTCCGCAAAGACTTCTCCGAACTCATCAAGCCGGGCTGGAACAGCTGGGATTATTACCGCTGGACCATTACCGAAGAAGAAGTGTTGAAAAACGCCGAATTCATCGCCGCCGACCCCGTCCTCTCCAAACACGTCAAGCGCATTATCGTCGATGACGGCTGGCAGTACTGTTACGGCGAATGGGAGGCGAACCCGCTCTTCCCGAACGGCATGCCGTATCTGGCCAAAGAACTTGCCAGGATGGGTTTCGAGCCGGGCCTGTGGTTCGCCCCCACCATCGTCGAACCCCACTGCCGGATTGCCCAGCTCGACTACGACATGCTGGCCATGAGCGAGGGCGGCCAGCCGTGCATGTGCTATTCCTGCATGGAACGGGTCGGCTTTTCGCTGGACCCGACGGTACCCAAGGTCCAGAAACACCTTTACGATCTGTTCGACCGCTACGCGTCGATGGGTTACAAATATTTCAAACTCGACTTCCTCGGCTCCACGTTGAAAGCCCGCCAGTTCCACGACCGTTCCGTGCCGCGCGCGGACATCATCCGCCGGATTGTCAAGCCGATCGCCGAAGCGGTCGAAGGACGCGCCTCCATCCTGGGCTGCAATTATCATTTCGAAGCCGGAAACCGCTATGTGAACGCGGCCCGCGTCGGCGGCGACATCCATTCCACCTGGAACGGCATCTGTCACAACGTGATTTCGGTGGCGGCCCGCTTCTGGAGCAACAAGCGCTGGTGGGTGAACGACCCGGACTTCGCCCTGGCTCGGTCGCTCGATACCGCCAACGACCCCGACCTGCTCCGGCTCAAACCGTGCCTGGTGTTTGCCAAGCCCGATTCGCCCCGCAAAGAACTGTTCGATTTCGTCATGGTCGATATCAAAGCCCCCCAGTCCGAACTGTTGCTGAGTATCGTACTGATGGGGGGCGGGGCGGTCAATCTCTCCGACAACCTGCCGCGCCTGAACGAACGCGGCGTGGAACTGGCCCGCCGGGTAGTCGCCGCCGAATCCGGCGACACCGCCATCCCGCTGGACCTGTTCGAGAACGACAAACCTTCACGCTGGCTCCAGAAAATCAACGACGGTTATCGCGTCCTGTTGGTGAACTGGCAGGATGAAGAACAGGAGATGGCGTTCGATCTGAACGAGCACCGCATTGAAGCCGTGTCGGCGGTCAATTTCTGGAATGATGCACCGGTGGCGCTGAACAACGGCGTCATCCGGGAACGAATTCCGGGACGGAGCTGTTTACTGGCCGTGATCCGCTAAATTGCGCCGGTTGACGGACCGGAGCAACGCATAAATCGTACGAAGGCGCGGAATTTCCGCGCCTTTTTCATGGGCCCGGTCGACGATGGCGCCAAGAATGGCTTCCACTTCCAGCGGCCGTTTGTTCTCGAAATCCAGCAGCATACTGGTCTTGTAAGCGGGAAAATTGTGGGTGTAATTCAAATTTTTCTCGACAATGCCGGACGGCAGTTCCTTGCCGCAGGCCCGCGCCGCCGCGCAGACCTCGCGCATCAGGTCGCCGCACAGTTCATCCAGCAGCGCGTCGGCGCAGATCATGCCGGTGTCAAGGCAGCCGCCGAGCACCGAAACCGGATTGTAGGGAGCGTTCCAGACCAGTTTGGCCCAACGGTCCAGGATGATATCGGCGCTTTTCCGGGTGCCGACCCCGGCGTCGTTCCAGGTGCGCACCAGCCAGTCGAGAAGCGGGGCGTCGCCCGTCGGATATTGCCCGATCGCCAGCGTGCCGCCGCCCTTGTGGACGATCCGCCCGCCGCCTGACCGGAAAACGCCGATATAAGCGATCGCTCCCAGCAACAGATTGTCCGGGTACGCCGCCGCAACTTCCTCCTCCATCCCCAGGCCGTTCTGAATCAACAGAATGGCGGTATTCTTCCGGACGACGGGACGAATCAGCGCCGGGGTGTCGGTGCCGGGCAGGACTTTCGTCGTCACGATCACCAGGTCCATTTCGGCGGTGCATTCTTCCGGGCAGCGGTAAACCGCCGACGGCATGAAATCAAAATCCCCGGCGATGCTTTCGACCCGGTAGCCGTGTTCACGGACGGCCTCGTAGTCCGAACGGCAGACGACGGAGACATCCGCTTTGCCGCTCCGGGCAAGGCGTCCGCCGAAATACGCGCCGACGCCGCCGGCGCCGACCACCAATATGTTCCGTTTACGATGGTCAAACATAGTCTCTCCTTCCGAAAATCGCGGTTCCGATCCGAACCATTGTCGAGCCCTCCGCGATGGCAACGGCAAAATCGCCGCTCATGCCCATCGAAAGCTCCGGCAGTTCAAGCCCATATCGCTCCGCCCAGCAATCGCGCAGTTCGCGGAGCTTGCCGAAAATCCGGCGCTGCTCCGCTTCGTCCGCGTCAAACGGCGGCATGGTCATCAGCCCCGCAATCCGTAAATGAGCGGGATTGGAACAAATCATTTCCCCGGCTTCCTCGACGGAAGCGCCGGATTTGCTGGCTTCGCCCGCGATATTGACTTCAATCAAAATATTCGGACTCTTGCCCAGCTCACCGGCCTGGCGGTCAAGGCGCTGGAGCAGTTTCAGCGAATTCACCGAATGAATCCATGACGCATATTCCAGCGCCTTCGCGCTTTTATTGCTCTGCAGATGCCCGATCATGTGCCATTCGATATCCGGCGGCAGAACCGGGGCTTTCGCCTCCAGTTCCTGAATCTTATTTTCGCCGAAGGCCCGCTGGCCCGCCGCATAAGCCGCCGCGATGTCTTCCACCGGAAACGTTTTGCTGACGGCAATCAGGCGGACTGCCGCCGGGTCGCGGCCAACGGCCAGCGCCGCCCCGTGCACCGACTCCCGGACTTCCTGAAGTTGTCGTTGAATCTGTGTCACGGCGGCGCCTCAATTGCCCTGAGTGCGGATTTTCTGCTCGGGGGGCGAAATGATGATCCGGGTGTTCGGCGGCAGGCTTTCGGTCAGCCAGACGTTGCCGCCGATGATCGAATCATGCCCGATCACAATGTCGCCGAGCACACTGGCTCCGGCATAGATCGTCACGTTGTCCTCAAGCGTGGGATGGCGTTTCTTGCCTTTGATGATCATGCCGCAGGCATCTTTCGGGAAGCTCAGCGCGCCGAGGGTAACCCCCTGGTAGATTTTGACGTTGCTGCCGATATGGCAGGTTTCGCCGATCACCACGCCGGTGCCGTGGTCGATGAACATCCCCTGGCCGAGATGCGCCCCGGGGTGGATGTCGATCCCGGTCTGGCCGTGGACATATTCGGTCAGCATTCGCGGCAACAGCGGAATTTCCGCATGATACAGCAGGTGCGCAAAACGCTGGATCGTGATCGCATGAACGCCGGGATAACTCAAAATCACTTCGCTGAACGAGCTTGCCGCCGGGTCGCCCGCGTAGGCCGCCTCGATATCCAGCTTCGTGCTCTGCCGAAGTTCCGGGATGCTCTCGAGCAGGCTGATCACGACCTGTTCGCTGCGCTCGACCACGCAGCAATGGCTCCGGTCTTCCTGCCCGCATTCGAAGCGGCAGGCCCGGATCGTCAAGTCCAGCAGTATTTCATAAAGCTCCGTCAGCAGATGCCCCGTATGGTAAGCCATGGCTCCCATCGAGTAACTGCCTTTGGTATAAAAGCCGGGAAAAATAATTTCACTGAATTTCTTCGCCAGTTCGGCAATTTCCTGCGCGCGGGGCAGGTTGTCCCCTTCGGCGCTGTTGACGCCGAATTTATCCTGATACGTATTGCAAATGCGCTCGACCAGTATGCTGAGTTTTTTGCCGGACAAACGCGGTAATGATGCAGAATCTCTTCTTTCCGTGGTCATGGATTAGTCCTCCTTCTGCTATTCGATATTCTGAACCTGTTCACGGATTTTTTCGAGCTCGCTTTTGAACTCGACCACCAGCGGCGTGACCTCACAACAACAAGCCTTGTTCCCCAGTGTGGTGATCTCGCGAAAAATTTCCTGAACCAGAAAATCCAGACTGCGCCCCGCCTGCTCCTGTTCCGCCCGGATAAAATTGCGGAACTGTCCAAAATGGCTCCGGAGGCGGGTCAATTCTTCCGTCACATCCGATTTATCACTATAAATGACCAGTTCTTTCAACAGTCGCTCGTCATCATATTCAACCTCAAGGCCTGCATTTTTCAGTTTTTCACGCATTTTTTCGCGCATGAACGCCGGGAGCCCGGCCGCAACCGGTTCAATCCGGTCCACCAGGCTTTCCAGCAGCTCCAGCCGCCGGGCAAAGTCCGCTTCAATCGATTTGCCTTCGGCCGAACGCATGGCAAGCAGATTGTCCACCGCGGCCTCAACCGCACGGAGCAGCACTTCTTCGATCCACGGCTGCGAAGCGTCCAGCGCCACGTCCTCGATCACACCGGGAACCAGCGCCAGATGCTGAATCTCGATCTGCCCCGGAATCCCCGTCGCCTCCTGAACCCGTCGAAACTGTTCGATCAGGCCGGTCAACGCCGCCCGGTTCACTTTCGGCACGCCGAGCGCGGTACTCTCGCCCTCGAGCGCCACCCGCACGGCCAGACTGCCGCGGCTGATCCGGGCGTTGACCGCGGAACGCACCGCCGGTTCGAGCATACTGAGCTCGCGGGGCAGGTTTATCCGGATTTCCAGTTGTTTGCGATTGACGGAGGATATTTCAACGGCGAATCCGGTCAGCCCGTCGGCAGTAGCCGCGGCTCCCCGTCCAAAACCGGTCATGCTTTTCATTGATCATCAGCCTTTTTTTCTTCGACAAGTTCTTCCAGCAGGCGTTCGACTTCCGGCTTGGGCGGCGCCGGAGCTTTTTTCACTTCCGGTTTTTTGTCGGCATCCTTGTCGATTTCCTGTCCCGGTTCCAGTTCAGATTCCAGCCCAGGCTCCGATTGCGACTTCGGCGTTTCTTGCGCCTTTTCCTCGGGTTTGATATGGAGCCGCAGGTCCGCCTCGGAGGTGAATAAACTGATCATCGGCTTCCAGCCGGCCAGATCGGGCTGCCCCAATCCGACCGCAATAATCTTTTCGCCGGGGACAATGCCGTCCCAGACCAGGGAGCACTGGGTAAGCTTCGTCAGGGCTTCCGCTTCCAGCTCGGTAATGCCGCGCGCTTTGTAATTGAGTTCAAGCTTGTAGGTCGTCTGAACAAATCCCGGCTCCGAAAAACGAACCCGGTTGATATTTCCCAATTCCAGGTCCAACAGCGTATTCAGCACAAACCGGCGACCCGCCTTGATCGCGCCGTCGCGCTTCTTGTCGGGCTGGATGAACTCCTTGACAATCAGGCGTTCCGGATACCACATCGCCATCGAAGGCTCGCTGACGCCGAACACCATATGGATCTCTTTCTTGCCGGGAATCACCCAGGCGATATTGAAATGCACCCGGGAGTGCGGTGAGATTTCATCGCCGCCCGCGCTGACTCCTTCCCCGGGGTCGCCCAGCAGGGTTTCCGACATGATCAACGGCTTATTGAACTTGACATACTCGCGTTGAAGCGGGGTCAGGGTCGTGCTTTTCTTCAACAGATATTCACGGGCGCGGTCGACGGCGCGTTCCTGGTAGAATTCCGGCGACTGGCAACCGCCGAACAGCAGGGCCATTAACAGCATGCCGCCGAATATCCATTGTCGTTTTTTCATGACACTCCCCGGTGTTTTTAATTTATTCTTTTTCCACGAATTCCCGGTGCAGCGCAATCTGCGCCGTCTGGTAGTGCTCGCGCTCAATCATAAACTGGATGTTGACCTGGCGCATGCACTGGTCCAGAGCCAATACGTTGATATGATTGGCCGCCAGAGCCACCGCCGCACGCGACAGGAACCCCGGAATCTTCATATTCGAACCGATCACCGACACAATCGCCACTTCCCGGGTATTGATTTCAGCACCGGGGAAACGCTGGCGGAGGTCTTCCAGACAGACCTTGAGGTTCTTGCTCTTCTGCGCCACGAAATGGGTGATCGTGTTGGCGTTGGTGTTTTTGGCGATATAGCTGAGCCGGTACCGGTCGAAGCTCTGGAGCAACTGATAGTCATATCCGCTCTGCCCGACCATTTCCGGGTCGAACACTTCAATCGCCACCACGTCGTTGCGCCCGCAGATCATCTCCACCCGCGGCTCGGGCGAAACGTAATCCTTGCTGATCAGCGTGCCCGGATGCTCGGGATCGAACGCGTTTTTCACCCGGATGCGGATGTTGCGCAGTTCCATTTCCTTGGACGCCTTGGGGTGGATCGCCTCCATCGCCATGTCGGCCAGCTGGTCGGCAATGTCGAAATTGGTGTTGCCGATGATCTTGACGTTGTCGATGCCCATCAGTTTGGGGTCGCCGGTGCTCAGGTGGAACTCCTTGTGGATGATCCCTTCGCGGGCGTTGGTCACCACCGCGATCTTGCTGAAGGTGATTTCGCTGTAGCCGCGGTCGAAACGGTTCATGATCCCCTCGGAGCATTTGGCGTAACCGGTGACGATCGGCATGCATTCGGCGAAATTCAGGACGCTGAGATTGCGCCGGATATTGTCTTCGATGCTGCTGACGATCGTTTCGCGCCAACCGGAAAGATCGACGAATTCGGCGTTGATGCCGTGATGACGAAGAATCTGCACCGAGTTGAACGCGCTGTGGGATTCGCCGACGGCGCTCAGAAATTCACGGGTTGCCGGCAGGAAATCCCCCGGTTGGAAATGGCCGAACGTCTGCAGCTGGCTCAGGTCTTCCAGGCAGGATTTGATGCCGTCCAGCCGCTCGTTGACGAAGTTGTCGGCCTGCTTCTGGTTCAGCCCGAGTTCCACGAACGAACGGTTGAATTCGATCATCCGGGCGCGGGTGCTTTCCAGCATGCCCTGCCAATCGCCCTTCTCGGCGAAAAGGCCGTAAATACCGGGCTGTCCCGTTTTCTTGTCTTCCAGCAGCAGGTTGGTGATGCCGCCGTAAGCGGACACCACAAAAATCCGGTTATACAGTTCCTCGGGGCGGCGCTTTCCAATGATGACATTGCGCATGACATCCCCGAACATGCTCATCGACGTACCGCCGATCTTTTCTACAGTATGCTTGCTCAAACCCATTTTTACGATATATCCTCAATTCGGAAAAGTTTCACTTTCTCTCGGACCTGATCCATTTTTTCGATTTCGCCGATGGCGCCTTTGATCAGCTCCTCGCGGGTCAGGTGGGTCAGGATCATCAGCGAAACATTGTCGCCGGACTGCCCTTCTTTCTGGATAAAGCTCGAAATGCTGATCCCCTTGTCGCCCAGGATCGCGGACATCCGGGCGATCACGCCGGGCTCGTCCTTCACCTGAATGCGCAGGTAATAACGGTTTTCGGTTTTCGCCATCGGCAAAATACCGCGGAAAAGTTTGCCGGGCAGGAAAGCCGGGATGCTGTTGCGGCAGCCGTCGGCCATGCCCCGCGAGATGTCGATGATGTCGGCGACCACCGCGCTGGCGGTCGCTTCGCGTCCGGCGCCGCGTCCGTAGAACATGGTGTTGCCCACGTAATCGCCGTTGACCATGACCGCGTTGAAGACCTCGGACACGTCGGCCAGCAGGGCTTTCTTGGAAATCAGGGTCGGATGAACCCGGATTCCGATGTCGCCGTCGGCGTCCTGCTTGATGATCCCCAGCAGTTTGATGCGGTAGCCGAGTTCGTCGGCAAAACGCAGGTCGGTCAGCGAAATATCGCGGATGCCCTCGATGTAGAGCGGGTCCATGCCGAACCATTCGCCGTAGGCCAGCGATGCGAGGATCGCGGTTTTGTGGGCGGTGTCGAACCCGTCGATATCGAGCGAGGGTTCGGCTTCGGCATAGCCAAGCTGCTGGGCATCTTTCAGGATGGGTTCAAAATCAAGCCCTTCGCGTTCCATCCGGGTCAGGATGTAGTTGCAGGTGCCGTTCATGATCCCGTAAATTTTATTGATCCGGTTGGCGGCCAGCCCTTCGCGCAGGGCCTTGATGATCGGGATCCCGCCGGCCACGCTGGCCTCGTAGCCGATCCGGGCGCCGGTTTTTTCCGCCGCCGCAAAGAGTTCCACGCCATGCTTGGCCAGGAGGGCCTTGTTGGCGGTCACGACGGATTTGCCCTGGCTCAGAGCTTCGAGAATGAAGGTTTTGGCGATTGTGGTGCCGCCGATGAGTTCGACGACGATATCGGATTTGGCAATCAATCCGGTGGAGTCGGTAGTCAAAAGTTCTTTCGGCACGTTCACGCCGCGGTCACGGGTGATGTCGACATCGGCCACTCCGGCCAGAACCGGCTTGACTCCGGTACGGACGGCAATCATTTCGCCATGCTCAAGCAGGTTTGCGGCCACTCCGGCACCCACGGTCCCGAAGCCTATGATTCCAACTTTAATTTCTTTCACGATCGTTTGGTTCCTTCACAACATGTTGATCTCTCAATGACAAGTTGTTCTTAATATAGCTCATTTTCAGCATTTTAAAACTCGGATATCTGCAAAAACACCAAAATCATGCGAAAATCAACCGCTTCAACATTGATTTTGCCGCAATCATGGTTATTTTAATAACCAGAGATCAACAGAGGAAGGAAGCGTTGGAAAATGACGGATAACAGCACGGACATGCCCCGGGGAACTGAAACCATTCTGATCGTGGACGACCAGGAAACCATTTGGGATTTCCTGATCGAAGCCCTGCAGGAGCTCGGGTATTCAGTCCTGCTCGCCGAGAACGGCATCGACGCCGTCGAAATCTACCGTAACAATCCCGAACAAATCGACCTCGTACTGCTGGACATGGTCATGCCCCGACAGGGCGGCCACCAGACGTTCTACAAGATCAAGGCGCTGGACCCGAAAGCGAACATCCTGCTTTCAAGCGGATATGTGTCCGACGAAGAAGTCAATGACCTTCTGGAAGCGGGTGCCCGCGGGTTTCTGCCCAAGCCGCACCGGCTGGCCACCATCGCCCGCGAAATCCGCCGCATCCTCAAAGCCCATCCGCACCGCTGATCAGCAGCCGACGATATTGCCGAACTTCAGCTCATACGGCGTATAGCCGGCGGCGCTGCCGTCCACCCGTACCGTATTGGTCCGATTGTCGTGACGGGAGAAGCTCAGAGCCTCGCGTGACGGATCATCCGAACTCAACAATGTGGCAGGGGTCAGCTGTTCATGGATCTTGACGGGCCAGTCACGGGCAATCAGCCAGGCATTGGTAAAAGCAAAGGGATACGAGGTAAAGCTCGCGTTGCTTGAGCCGGACGGATTCCCCTGCGTCCGCGGAGATCATGACCTCCGAAGCCCGCTTGATCCGTCCGAGTTTCAGAAACGGATACACCGGACTGGAATAACCGGTCCCGACTTTTCCCAGATAGGGATTGATGGAATACGTCTGATTTCCCAGCAATCCGCCAGGACCCGTCATCTGCGCCGCGGGGCAGACGGAGATAAAGCTGTTGTTGCCCTTGCCCGCGAAACCGATATACGGCACCAGCCAGGCGTAATAGTTGAATTCGCCGGCGGCGAGTTGCGCCTTCATCAAGTCGTCTTTTGCGGACAGGAAATTAGCCTTTAGCGTAATGCGGGAGCCTATCGGCGGACTGACCGATTACGCTTCTTTTCAAATTTTATTTAATTTTTAACAAAAAAACTTGCACACGGCGTTTCTTTATAGCTTTTTTTGAAAATGCCTGGAAGTCAAGTACAGTTTCAGGCTATAAGGGCTTCGGGGAGAATTTATTTTCACCATCAAAACCATAGACAAAATTGTCGGTATAAGTCGGTTCGACTATAAACGGCGGAAATTTGAGTTTGTATCTGTCGGCAAAGTTGCAATTTTCATTCTGGTAGAGTATTTCATTTTCTCTTGATAAGACCGGCTTCAATAGGAAATCTTGGTCACTGAAATCCAAGAAAAATTTCATATCACGATGTTTACCAAACGCGGTATTCTTCCAAGAGTGGTTCCGATCAAAACGTCCTTTGTAAAAATCCAGTGGAATCAATGACCCCAATCGAGGATATTTTCGATCAATCATCCGCATTAATATGACCATCACTCGGCGCGCTTCTCCAGGCGTCGTTCCTTTGACGATGATATGCTTCTTTTTTTGATCAATAGATGCCCCATTATGTTCGGCCTTGCTCTGCAGAATGAATTGCCAGCGGGAGGTTTCTGCGATAGGTTGGCTATGCCATTCCGGCAGCCCCATATTGTCTAAAATCCCGTCTTCCCAATCATATAAGCGGATAAAATCGGTCAACATCATCGCCGTTCCCTGGTCAAAGCCAAGTTTAAAATTGCGGTCAAGCTTGCGGTAGTGATATCCTGAATCAGCAATGATGACAAAATTACACCTGCCGTCTTTAATCAGCTCTATTTTGGATAGTTCTTCTGCCGAGAAATACAATGGTGTACAATGATACTTCAATTCGATTTTAGAGTATCCTTGCGATAATTGTATCAGCTTTGAAGCTGAATTATTTTCCACTCCATTTATTTGCAGAGAGTAAAGACTATACAATGGAGCAAAATCATCAAATTTCAGTGTTGCAGGGGTATCACAGTTAATTTCCGCCACAACGGTGAAATCAACTCCATCGCCCCGCATTGCAGTGGTAAATCCGCTCACTCGTGTCCTTGAAACTATCAATGGTGTTAATAGCCCCCATACGGATTGCGCTGGAATATCATGCTTAAATTCTATACTTTCGCCACTACCTTGACCGGCCAAATAACCGCCGAAAAAATCCACCGGCAAAGGGGTACCATCAAACTCGTCATTGTCCAACTTCACTTTGGCCGCGAATTCTTGATTGCTGTCGTTACCGATGATAATCAGTGACTTCGTCCCCTCCCCGCTTCGCCGTATCCAGCCCGGCTGATTCACCCAACCAGCAGGAACTGCTTTTCGCCCACGGATAGAAGCTTCAACCAACAGGGGAGTTTGTTCCATGATGTATTGTTTGCCAATATTATAAGCAAAGGGGTCAAGTAGTATTGCATGTTTCAGGGAAAAATTAATGATTCGGCGTTGTGAGTCGCGTAGCAACTCACGGAGCATTTCCGGAGTAATTGACGATTGGAGATGATTGCCGAGAGCGAAAGATTGAGGAGAGGAATGTGCACTGATCGGCTTTTCGCCGAATATCTGCCTGCCGTACTTGACATAGTTACAGGCATACAGCCACAGGAAGATGTCACCGCTTTCGATTGCTGCCTGACAGGCGTAGGCCCCCACCGTATAAGATACTAAACCACCGTCTGCAATTATGCTCATGGGATATTTATTACAGGTCATCTTGTTGATTTCCTCCATGCGCTGCTGTTTGCCCATGGCACCACGAACGAAGTCTCCCATGTCAGCAGAGAAACTGCGTCCGGAGGTTTTACGGGCGAGTGGATCGTTGAAACGCATTACCGAAGCGACATAAAGAATGTCGTTAATCCAGCCTGGACTGGTACCGCGCATACCCAGTTCAAAATATTCTTTCATCTGGCGGCGGAAATGCGCGCCGAACGGCGTATCGTATTCATTGACAAAATAATTACCGTTTATTCGCTTGTAGTATTGACCAGTGACCAGCGGATCATCGGAAGGTAAAAGATCAGGAGCAAGTTCCTTGATGATCCATTCCGGTGTCAAGTCAGGAGCAATATGGAAACGCCTTACCGGATAGGCGTTGTCAAATTCAAATTTATGTTCGGCGGCAATGAGTTCGTGAAGATTCTCCCGTGTCTCCATTTTCTCTTCGGAATGTCGGGCATGTTTGTAGGAATAAGCATTGAGATATTTTTCCATTTCCCACCATTTACCAGGTTCATCACCTTTGGTATGAGCCGGTCCATGTCCCCAGAAGGAACCGGCATAACCTTGGCGCACTATATCCAATGATGGCTTAATTCGCCAGTGTCCTGTTGGTGATAAATATGAATAGACTGTTGATTTTTCCGGGCGTTTATATAAGTCTGCGAAACAGTTGTAGTATTGATCCAAAGCCGCGTCAGTGCCAAACTTACTTTTTCCTCGGGCGCTGTAAAAGGTCACAGTAAATTCTTCCCCTGGAGCTAGGACGAATTTAACGCCTACAGATAAAATACCTTCCGGTGACCAACCGTGAACCAGGTCGTTGTAAGGGAAGCGAGGACTTAATCCTGTAGCCACAAAGTCGCTACTGTCGGCTACCGCTCCCAGCGGCAGAATAAAAATATATCCGGAACGATAACGGGGCAGAGAAAGATGACGACGAACTTCGGCTCCGTCAAAATATTCTGCGGCTTTGAAATCAGGTTTCACGGCAAACTGCAGTTCCAGTCTTTGTGTTTCGAGCTTACCGTTGCGGATATTGAGTTTGAACAGTTTCACTCCATCTGTAGCATCCTCGACCGTTCCATCAACTGAAATTGCATCGAATTGTTGTTCGAATCGGCTACCGAACAGTTGCGGTTTTGCTCCTTCGAGAATTTGACGATCGTATCCTTCATACATAAGCAAGGCGCAATCCAGTTTATTGATCTTTATGCCGGAAGGCATCTTGTTAATTGGAGAGGGAGGAATGCGGTATTCCACCGGATAGCGACGGATATTCTGACTGGTGGTAAAAGCGTTAATTGGACGTTTCCCGTTGCGCCAATTAGGTTCGAAATTATTTTTATAGCGGGCAATCGACGATATTCTCAATTCGTCTATGACATAACCGGACATATGCATGCCATGTGAAAGGTTGTTCAACAGGGTTAAACCGAATTTTCCTTTAAGATTGCAGCTTGCCAGTAGTCGACCGTCAAGGAATAGCAACGCTTCGCCACTGGCCCAGGCAATGGCCAGATGATGCCAGTCTTTGGAAAGCGCCTCTCCGCCATATTGCTTGTCACGCAAAAAGTCTATCTCGCCGCTCCAATGTTCGCGAGTGTCTCTGCTCCAAATGGGGAAACGCCACCGGATCTTCTTGTCCGACAGATATAAATAAGTCCCGACATAAGTTTTGCCGTCATCAATGAAACGACCGACAAAAGCATTTAACAACGGCTGCGAATATGGTGCCGGACTGTTCTTTAAATTGACGAAGAACTCAAACGTTCCTTCATCCGGGAGGATATTCCCCTCCATCATCAACGCCCATCGGTTGTATATGCGAAGATTTTTCTGGCTTGGGAAATGTGGCCTCAAGTCCAGACCACAACCGTAATATCCCTCAAGAATCTTTACTGCACCGGAATTGAAAAACGCCGATGGCCCGACCGAATAATCAGGCTGCTCAACTCCGTCTTCAAATCCAGCCAGGAGCAGGGTATACCGGTCCGCTACCAAAGGAGCCCCCTGTAAAAGAATGCTGCGACCGCACAAAAGTGCAATTAATAAAACTGAAAGCAAGTAATGACTTGACTGCATATAATTTTCCTCGTTAGCTTATGAATCTATTTGTAAGGATTGCTCTCCGCCGGATTCCAGTAGAACGTTTTTTGCGCCCCCTGCTGATAGTTTTGCCAAGCATCCTTTTCAGTTGTTATGTGACCATCACACCATTAAAAATTGGCATTGAACCACTTGAACGCATCGGCTTGCTATACAACAAGAAATCAACCATCAAACGTTATTTTGTTCTTCCATCACTTTTTTTTGTGATCCGCGGTTCCGGCTGGCTGCGCCAAAATGGAAAAACGATCACCTTGCAGGCGCCTTTTGCAATGATCAATGTTCCGGGAGACGGTCGTGAATACGGTCCTGATGAAACCTGGGACGAGCTTTTTTTTGGTTACAACGACGGGGCGGAACAACGTTTTGCCACGGATTTATTTGCCGAACCGTTTGAAAAACGTATCTGGCCGATTCACGATCTGCCGGGTTTCATGCAATACTTTAAACTGGTAACGTCAATTATCGAGCAGCCACTTGTCCAGGAGTTTTGCGGCCAGCTGGATCTTCTGGCGGCGTGCATGCTGAACGAAAGTCGTGATATGCGCTATTTTTCCAATTCTTCTCAGGACAATAAACGGCTCCTCGCTCTTCATTCCTGGCTGAATGATAATTTCAGGAATGATTTCAATTTGAGCTCGCTGACTTCAGAATTCGGATTTTCTTATCCGACTTTCCGGCGTTTATGGAAAAAACGCTTTCTAATCTCTCCCCACCAGTATGTCATGCGTCTGCGCAACGAATTCGCGCAGCAACTGCTCGTTGAAGGCAACTGGTCCGTGAGTGACGTTGCCGAGAAATCGGGTTTTAATGACGCACACTATTTTTCGCGCATTTTCAAGCAGCTGAATGGCATTACCCCATTGGAATACCGCAAATATCACGAGGTGATTTCAGGATACAAGAATTCCCCCACATAAAAGTATAACGGAAACGGTACTCGGCATTGACGAACCAACGGTCTCCTTTATCACCATAACTGACCGTACACTCCGTGTTGAATGCAGTTTCCAACCAGGCTTGGATGATATTGGCTGGAATCCAGAAGCTGCCGAGCATAAAGTCGATATCCTCGATATGCAGCGGCGCCGGCTGTACTTTTTCCAGCGCTTCGACATTGGCCCGGTATTTCGGATCGACCTCGGTCCGGGCGATGTCCAGTTTGCGGACAACATTCCCGCTCAAATATTTACTTTTCAACTCGACGTTCGGCCCCGACCAGTCGTTCACGGTTCCCGCGGCTTCGATGCAGAAAATATAGCACCCTTTTTCAATTATACTACTTGGGAGACACTGCACTAGATATAGACCTGAAACCGGATGAATTGTCAGGAGCGGCGGCCGTGCCTGTACGGCCTCCGCTCCGGCTCGCGGTCAATTCCGGCGTGTCCGATATCCAGACCAGTCCTTTTATGGTTCGCACCCGCTTTCCGGGAAATTTTCGGAAAGCCCCTTGACAAAATGACAGAGTGGCTGTATAATTTAATTATCCGTGTAATATTATGCGTGTAATTAAAATAAAAAGCAGGGTTTCATGCGGGTCACGTTAAAGGAAATCGCAGACAAGGTCGGGGTTTCGCGCCCCCTGGTGTCGTTCGTGCTGAACAACGCCAAGGGCAGCATGGCGATTTCAGCCGAGAAGCGTCAGCGGATCGTCGACGTGGCGCGTGAGCTCGGCTATATCCCGAACCTTTCGGCGCAGGTGCTGTCCGGCAAGCCCTCACGGACCATCGGGCTGGTCAATGTCTGCGTCATCCAGTATTCGGTGGCGATCGAGATCAACCATTTCCTGAATTACGCGCCGCATTTCGGCTATCAACTGCTGCTCGACCCGATCGCTCATCCGTTGCGCGAACTGGAGGTTTACCGCGAGAGCATGCGCAATATCCTGTCCCGGGGCGTGGACGGCCTGATTTTTCTCGGCACGCCCCCGCCCGAAATTCTGGAAATGACCAGGATCCCCAATGTCATCGTCAAGCTGCCTCAGGGCAAAAAGGAACCGCCAAGCGATTTCGATTTCGCCTCCGACCTGAAAGCCGGCAGTTACCTCGCCGGGCGCCACCTGCTGAAGCACGGACACCGCAAAATCGTCCTGCTCTGCACCAATTACAATTCGGCCTTCCTGAAACTGGAGGGGCTGCGGCAGGCCTGGGCGGAAGCCGGGCTGCCGGCGGAACAGGTTCACATGATCGAAGCGTTCGAAGAACCCGCCGAAAAGCGCATCCTTGAATGCATCCGCGAGCAAGGCGTGACCTGCGGGCTGATGAGCAATGATTTTATCGGCGCCCGGCTGATGCAGTTCCTGGACCGGAACGGCGTCCGGGTGCCGGAGGATTTCGCTCTGATCGGGTTCGACGGGTCCGCGTTCGCCTATCTGCTGAACCCGCCGTTGACCTCGGTCGTGTCGTCGTTCGAGGAAAACGCCCGGCTGGCGTTCGAATTGCTGATTTCGCGGATCAAGCACCCGGGAGAACAGGAGGCGCGGAAAAATCAATATGTGAAACCGTCCATGTTCCTCGGCGGCAGTTGCGGCTGTCCGTGGGATGCCCCCGACCTGATCGTGCGCAAGCGCGACATGCTGTTCCTGCGCGAAAACATGCCCGGACAAGTGATTCCTTACGACGATTATCTAAAACTATATACTTGAATCTTAAATCTTAATACAGGAGGGTGCAAACCATGTCACAACGGAATCCCATTTTTACACTGATCGAACTTCTTGTGGTAATCGCTATCATCGCCATCCTTGCGGCGATGCTGCTGCCCGCGCTGAACAAGGCCAGAGCCAAAGCCAACGCCATTTCCTGTACCGGCAACCAGAAGCAGTTCGGCGTCCTGTTCAATTCCTATCTGCAGGATTACGACGGCTATTACATCCCGTGGTCCCGGAGCGAAACCGACTATTCCACCTGGAACTGGGGATTCGGCATACGCGAGCTGTACCGGATTCAAGCCGGCGTCTACAAATGCCCCGGCTCGTCGATGCTGACCAGCATCTATACCAACGGCAAAGAAGATGCCGTATCAAAGCCGAACACCGCATCGCGTTACCGCTATATCGGTTACGGATACAACTACTATCATATCGGCGGTGAATTCAGCGTGGACCTCCTCCGTTCCGCCAAGGAAAACGAGGTCCGAAATCCATCCGCCAAAGTCATGCTCGTCGACAGTTACGACAACAGTACCGGAGGCGTTTTCTGCGTTGACGACAAAGGCGTCGGCACCATGAATTTCCATGATCGACACGAAGGCGGCGCCAATATTTTATGGGCCGACGCCCACGCCAGCTTCGAACAAGATTCCCGAAACCGCATCCAGCGCGCGCCGCACGATTCGGACGGGCGCAATCCGCACATGCAACGAAAATGAATTCCGTTTCCAATAATCCATTAACGTAAAAACGACAGACAAAGGAGTCATCTATCATGTGGAAATATTGCATCGCCGTACTGGCGCTGTTGAGTTGCGGCCTGCTTGCCGCGCAAACCGCGGGCGACGAACCCGCCGTCCGGCGGATGCTCGCCCTCGCCGAAATGGGCGACAAGGCCGTGCCGCACCTGAAAGAGTGCGAACCGCTGCTGAAATCATCCAAACCGGTGGAACGCATCGCCGCCATGAACGTCTTTATTTCAGCAGGCGCCGAGTATCCGTCCATCGTGCCGGACCTCCTGAAAATGATCCAATCGCCCGGTTCGGGCGCGCCGAACGACATCGCGCTCGGCGCCGCCGTCGTGACGCTGCTGACGGTCTGCAACGATGAAAACGTATTCGCCGAACTGCTGAAATCCCCCAATAAACGCATCCGCATGGCCATGAGCAACGCGCTCTTGGACAGCCCCCGGCTGACCCCGAAGCTGCGCGAGATGCTGGACTGGCCCTCCCCCGACATCACCGGGCCGAACCGCTCGGTCATCGTCAACGGCGGTTTTGAAGCCGACGCCGCCGCGCCGTCCGGCTGGACCTTCGCCCTGAAAGACGGCGCGGAAGGCGACTGCGCCATCGATCCGCAGACCGCCCGCGACGGCAAACAGTCGCTGCGCATCGTCAAAACCAACGGCCAGGGCTATGTCGAGCTCCGTTCCGCCGAGGCGGTCGAGGTCCCGGCAAAAGCGTTCTGGAACTGGCGCGGCTATTACCGCGCCGACGACTGCACCGGTTCCTCGCTGCTCTTTTTCCGGCTCGAAGACGAAAAAGGCGAGGTCAGCGCCCACGACGACGTTCCCCGGGCGGGCTGGGGCTGGCAAAGCCAGGCCTATCTGTTGAATTCGCCTCCCGGCGAATGGAACCGCCGCGTACTCGGCCTGCGCCCCGCCAAAGAAGCGCGCAAATTCCATCTGGTGGTGCGGATTTACGGCAACCCGGTGACGGTCTGGCTGGACGATCTGAGCTTCCCCGCCCGGCCGTGGAAAATCAACCATTCGCCGCTGATCCCCGAACCGCCCCGCTACACGCTGGAAGAAGCCCGAGCCATCATCGCCAAACGTCCCGTGGCCAGCGCCAAGCTTGAGAAAAACGCCGCCGGTAAAGTCGAACTGAAAATCAACGGCGAAACGACGCCTCCGGTACTCTATTTCCCCTTCCGCCCCGGCTACGGCGACTTCAAATTGATGGAAGAAGCGGGCATCAAACTGCACAACGTCATCGTGAAAATCAACGATTTCGACGGCATCAACCCGCGCAATCCGTCGGAACTGACCGACGGCCCGGTCTGGCCCAGTGCCGCCAACGACAACTATAACCTCAATCCGCTGATCAACGAGATCCGTGAATTCGTCCGCCGTTCGCCGGAATCGTATATGATCCTGGGCATCAACATCCACTGGCCCGCCGACTACGTGGCGAACAACCCGGACACCAAATGGCTCAACGAACGCGGCGAAGCCGGATACGGCAACACCCTCTATATGATGGGGTTCAAAAAAGAAGACCAACTGCCTGCGGGCAACACCCTGTGGCCGTCCCCCTACCTCGACAAACCGTTCGAAGATGTGGCTAAAATCACCCGCGCCTTTATCCGCCGCCTGAAAGCGGAAGGACTGGACAAAGTCGTGGTCGGCGCCTTCGCCAGCGGCGGCCACGACGGCCAGTTCGAGGTTCTCCGCCGCGACTACAGCGAAGCCGGAACCGCCGCCTGGCGCCAATGGTTGAAGACCGAATACGCCAGCGACGCGGCGCTCGCCAAAGCCTGGAGCGATTCCCAAGTCACCCGGGATACCGCCGCCGTCCCGGTCAGCCGCTACGAAAACTACGACCGCCGGAACTCCTCCAGCCTCTATTCGCCGCAGACGGAACAACCCGACCACGATTACGAGAAATTCCGTCAGGAACGCACCTGGAAAATCAAAGAGTACCTGGTCCGGGCCATCAAAGAAGAATTCGACAAGCCGATGCTCGGAATCACCTGGCTGATGGGCGGCTCGCTGAGCAAATACTGCAAACCCCTGCTCGAAAGCAAAGACATCGACCTCGTCGTCACCCAGCCCTCCTATCAGAACCGCCGCCCCGGCATGCCGAACGGCAATGTCAATTCGTTCGATTCGTTCCACGCCAACAATAAACTGTGGGTGCTGGAAATGGACCTCCGTTCCTGGCTCCGCGAAACGTATTACAACGAAATCGGCTCCATGAAAATCGGCACGCCCCTCACGCCGGAGGAATTCCGCAGCACCAACCGCAAGCTGACCGGCGATTTCCTGGCCGCGGGCAACGGATGGTGGTATTTCGATATTTCCGAGAACGCCTTTTCCAATCCCGATATCCTGCAGGAAATCAAGGCGTCCGTCGATACTTTCAAGCAGGTTCAGGCACGCCCTCAGGCGTTCCGCCCCGATATGGTGATTGTGACCGATTCCGACGCGCCGAACAGCGCCCGCATGACGATTCACCGTTTCCGGAACAACCTGAGCTGGCTGCTCGGTTATCAGGGCATCGCGATCGCCACCTCCGGCGTGCCCTACGACAGTTATTTCCTGGAGGACCTGATCGCCTCGCCCCACGGCGCCGATTACAAGGTCTATGTGTTCATGAACTCCTACAAGCTGACCCCTGCCGAACGGAAGTTCATCGAAGAAAAATTGAAGCGCGGCGGCAAGACCCTCATCTGGCTCTACGCCCCCGACTACCTGAACGGCAAATTCCCCTCCGACGCCTCCGCCGTCAGCAGTCTCACCGGCATGAACGTCAACATGGAGATCCAGCCGAAGGATTTCGAAGTCTATCCGGCAACAGGGCATCCGCTGGCTCAAGGACTGCTTCCCCGGCAGGGCTACGGCGATCTGTTCCGACTGACCCAGGGAGCGGACGCGATCGAAGCGCTGAAAGTGTCGCGCTTCACGGTGGACGACCCGCAGGCGGAAGTCATCGCCCGCTACGCCGCCGACAACGCCACCGCCACCGCCGTCAAACGCTTCCCCGGCTGGACCTCGGTCTACGTGACCGCCTCCTCCGGTCTGAGCCCCGAGCTGTTGAACAACATCGCGGGACAGGCGGGCGCGTACCGGTTGTGCGCTCCGAATCAGGTGCAGACGTCGATGAACGGTTCGTTCATCAGCGCCCACGCGGTGCGCGGCGGCGATGTGACGTTTACCCTGCCATATCCGGCGCGCGTCACCGACATCCACACCAACAAGGAAGTCCCGGTCAACGGGCGGACGTTCACCCAGCCCATGAAAGCCGGAGAAAGCCGCTGGTTCCTGCTCGAACCGGCCGCCGCCCAATAATCGCCAAAAACGGAACCATTCATGAGCACTGATTATCATTCAATAGCATACTTTTAAATAATAAAAATAATTTTTATTTTCCCGGTTTGTTTTTTCGAGCCAACGGCAGTATACTTTTGTTATCGATAATTTTGAACTTCAAATAGGGTTATTACAGCATGGGCGGAATCTCACGATTTCATGTCTGTGCTGTATTTTTTACGGGGCTTTGCTAACATCAGCAAATATTTAAAGTAAATTAAATAAATACTGGAGCGCGCGATGGCAAAGGTCAGCATAAAAAGGTTTATTATGAGACGGCAACTGTTTCCCCTCAGGAAACTTGCCGTTTATTTCCCTTATAAGCAACAGCCCCGCATGTCCGCGACAGGCCCGAAGGATACCCGGTCTGAGGATTATACCGCACGTCTCAGGGGACTCCAACGTGTTTGGTGGAAGCGCCTCCTCAACGTCCAGGCGCCTTATCGGCGCAACATTGACCGCCACCTTGGCGGTCGCCGGACTCTTGATGTGGGTTGCGGCATCGGGCGGCACTTGAACCACCTGACGAATGAAAGCATCGGCGTCGATCACAATCCGGATTCGGTTGAATTGTGCCTTGCCCAAGGCCTTCGCGCCTATGTTCCTGACGAATTTTTTGCCGATGATACCCTCGGCAAATTTGACGGGTTGCTCTGTGCCCATGTTCTCGAGCATCTTGCGTCGGGAACTCAGGCGGAGATCTTAGCCCCCTATCTCGACCGTCTCGCTTCCGGCGGATGGGTCATGGTTATTTGTCCTCAGGAACGCGGCTATTCCTCTGACTCCAGCCACTGTGATTTTGTCACGGGAGAGCGCATCGCTCATTTGCTGACAGACCTGGGACTTCACGTGACGCTCAATTATTCTTTTCCTTTGCCTCGTGCGTTCGGTCCATATTTCACCCACAACGAATTCTGTGTTGTTGCCCGCAAGCCGTAGCATCGAGAACCACCAACACCGAATCCGTGTGTAGGTCCTTGAATATCATGCCACTTCTTGGTTGTAATTGCAAGTGCCGGAATAAACCGAATCCGGCGTTTCGAAGCCCATGCTTCAATAACCTTATTTGAATTTCAAAATGGTTCATGATAACGTAATTGACGAATTTCTCAAAGATTTCAAAAGAAATTGATTGATATTTTTATTTACGCAGGATGATAAAGCCGTCCGCAGGAACCGGAATACGCTCGCCCGCCGGATAGCGGACCCGGGAAATTTGTTCTTTGCCGTCCGCACCGTATTCATAACGGGTCAGTTCAGGGCCCCCAAAGTCGGAGGGAGCCGGCAGCGGCACGGCGGAGATCAACGCCTCGCGCCCGATCACAAAGCCCTGGCCGATTTTCAGCGGCGTGAACGGATAGAGGTTGGCGGTGAAATTATGCGGCCAGTTCAACGAGGTTCCGCCGGGCATCAGCCCTTCGTTCAGCACCATGCGCACGGTAGCGACTACCGGACGGTACCACAGGGCGATCGGCGTCGCCAGATGGACCGTTTCCGCCGGTTGATAGAGGTTCAGCCGGGCTTCGGAAAAGACCGGGCAGAAATCGACTCCATCCAGATAAAGGTTCAAGTTGCTGCCGTTGCCCCAGAATTTCAGCCCTTTCCGATGGCATTCCTGCATCACCTGCCGCACGAACGGATTCGCGTGGTCCCCCACGGTCCGCACCGGGAAAAGCTGCCCCTGGCGGTCCAGCTCATAATAATCCGATTCGCCCCGGTTGTCGTAGAAATGGCCGCCGTATTCGTCCAGGAAAAAACCGTCCGCGCCGATTTGCCCGACGTAATAATCAATCGTCCGGCGAATCGCCTTGCCATACGGCCCGTCCTCTTGCGGGAGCATGGAATAACTGGCGGTTTCGGGCCGGAAGCGCCGATTTTTCTCTTTCACGCCCCAGGTCCTGGCCGCGGGGGAACCGTCGCGCTGAATGCAGATTTCCGGATGGTACAGTTCGACTTCGTCCTTGGTCAGCGGCCCCGCCAGCGTCAGGTGGAAATACGGGATGAATTTGACTTTCGGGTCCGCTTCTTTGAGCTTTTTGCCCGCGGCGGCGAGCTCTTTCAGATAGTCTTTGTAGGGCGCGTTCATGACGGGCGCGCCGAAAATAATATCGTAAGGCGGCTTCGCCTGTTCCGGGTCCGGCCAGACATAGCCGCCCCAGGTGATAACCGCCCCGGCACGGTGGTGCGCCAGCATTTTCCGGATTTCCTCGACGCTTTTGCTGTTCAGGTCGGACACCCCGGCGAAACAGAAGTTTTCCGCCACCGTCACCCGGTTCAGGTCCAGCCGTTCCCGCACCGCGTTGGCAAAATCAAAGTAGTCGCCTTCCGCGGCCGGATGAAACTGCCACGAGAGTGTGACCGTCCCTTTCGGAGCCAGCTTCAGGTATCCCGTTTCCCAGCCGATCAGGCGCTGCTCCGGGTCCACCCGGTCGAACGTGTGATGGTTGCGGCTGACGGCGTCCGCCAGTACGAAACCGGCGCCGCCCTGACGTTCCCCGAAACCGGCGAATGCCGTCGGATTAGCATTGAAGCGCCGCCAGAGAACCTTGTTTTTCCAGTCCGGCGACTCCAGCGTCTTCTGATACAGCAGCGAATTCGGGTAATCCAGCCCCGCCACCCGGAGCTCCTCCAGCGGATGAACAAAAACATTCCGGTTTCCAGTCCGCACCAACACCGGGAAATCATGCGGATTGGCAATCCGGTCATGGACTTGAAAATAGCCGGCGGGCAGGTATTCGACCGTGCGCTGAAGCGTCGCCGGTTCCGGCTTGGCGGGGGTGTCGAACCGCCGCGCCTCAAGCTCAACCGTCGATTGCAGGAAAACCTGTCCCTGATACAGCCAGTCGATCGTCTGCGAACCCGGCGCCATCCGAAACGTGACTTCGCCGGGCTTCATCCCGGCGCCGGACTCTTTCCGTTCGGCCGACAGCGGAGAAGGACGGTCCAGCGTGACGCTGTCCGCAAGCACGTGGAGCTTTGGCGAATTTTCGGACTCCAGAGCGCCGTTTTGAAATGAAATCCGGTTCTTCCCTTCTTTCAACAGGTCCGACAGGTCGAATAAATACAGAAAGTCCTGCCCGCCGGTCCGGTAATCCCTCGGCCGCACTTCCCAGTCCGGCGAAAACCGCGCCAGCCACATGCCCTCCTTGCATTCGGGGCCCCGCTCCGCTTCCATCTTGGAGCCGCCGCCGATTTTCTCCCGGAACAACGGAATCAGCGCGGTCGCCGGGTCGCCGTGGCGGACCGGCAGTTCCGCGTTGACCGCAGGCAGCAGCAGGCTCCGGTTCAGCACTCTTTGCGACGGCGGCATCAACGGACGCAGTACTTCGCCGTTCACCTTGATTTTCAGCAGATGGACCAGTTTGTTGAATTTGGGGCTTTCGGCGCGGCATTTCACCATCAGGAGGTTGGTTTTTCCGGCGGCGCCGTCCACCGTGATCGAGCCCTCCGCCGTTTCCTGCGCCGACAGCGTTTTTTCGAGAATCCGGACCGGTTCAACCTTGCTGTCGTCCAACCCGGACAGGGAGAATTCCCGGATCATCGCCTCGGGATACTTCGCCGGAGACTGGTTCCGGACCCTGACCTGAAGCGTTCCCGCCGAGGCCAGCAGCGGCGTAATATCAAAGACAAACTCCTCCTCCGCAAACGGTTCCGCCGGAAATGCTTCGCCCCGGCACGGCAGGGTCCACACGCCCGCGGCGTTTACGCTGGAAACGGTTTGCCCCCTGGCGGTTTTGAACTCCGCCGGACGGTTGACAAGCTGTTCCGCCGTCAGCGGCGTCTGGTTCACATAAATCCGGATGCCGGGGATATAACCGGCGGCGGCGCCCTTGTCCGCGACGCCGGCCAACGGCTTGCAGGCCCTCAACTTCAACAGCACCTTGTCGCCACGACCCCAGAAAACGCCGTCATACAGGGTTTTTTCCTCCCTGGCGCCCAGGTTCAGCGGCATTTCCACCGCCGAAGCCGTCAGGGCCGTCAGCGCACACAACATCATCAACAGGATACGGTTCTGCATGTTTTCCTCTTTCGCTTATCGGTTCCAATATTTATAAACTTCATTGTCGGTGACGGAAGCGGCTCCGATCGGGCTGCCGAGCTCATCCTGATAGGAAAGGTAGGAGAGCGGGCTCCCCTTGATTTCCTCGGCCCCCGCATGAGCGTCCGCCCACAGAATATTCACCATGCCGCCGGCAGCGTACTCCATGTGCCGCGCGTAGGGAAACGACGCCGTGGAAGAATTGTCCCGGCAGCGGTAATCCCCGACCCGCCGCCCGTCTTCCAGCGCCGTCGGGTCGGCCGTCGTGTCCAGGACGGAAATCGTCCGGGACGGCTTGGTCAGTTGCGGAATCCGGGCCGGCGTGTCGTAGTCGTTGGTGTAACGCTTGGAAGATGCCAGGTGCATGTAGTTGATCCCGTAGTGGTCCAGATTGTCGATGCGGGCGTTGGCGAACGACGGGCAATCGAACAGCGCGCGCGGCGCCTTGTAAACCCGCACCAGATACCCCGGCCACGGCTCGCCGGTCACGCCGCCGGAGGGCTTCGGGCGGTAGATCATCCACGGGATGAAATATTCCTGGTTTTCATCCGCATAATTCATGATCAGCACCCCCTGCTGCTTCAGGCTGCCGAGGCAATGGACCGACCGTCCGCGTTCCCGCGCCCGGTCCAACGCCGGCAGCAGCATCGCCGCCAGAATCGCGATAATCGCGATCACCACCAACAGCTCGATCAATGTAAAAACCCGTCGCCTGAAGATTCGATTCTTCCAATCCGTCATTCTGATATTCTCCTTTTTCTTCTATTTTCTGCACATCCGATTTTTCCGATTTCCGGTACGGACCGGGCCGGTCGAATCCCGCTGCACGAGAGCCGGAAGCAACGGCTCCAGCTCCTGATACTCCCACCCTTCGATCCGGTGAATCAGCATGTCCATCGCCCGGCTGCCCAGTTCTCCGTACTGCGGGCGAACCGTCGTCAGGGCGGGATACAGCAGCGAACAATATTCCTTGTCGTCGTAGCCGCATACCGAGAGATCCTCCGGGATCCGCAAATTCAGCTCCCGGGCGGCGCGGTAGCACCCCGTGGCAAGGATGTCGGAAAGCCCGAACACCGCAGTCGGCGGCTCCGGCATGGTCAACAGTTTCAGCGCGGCTTCATAACCGCAGCGCTCCCGGTAAAGCTCCGCCCCGACGACCAGGCTCGGATCGTATTCGATACCGGCCTCCGCCAGCACCCGCCGATAAGCCGCCGCCTTGACCACGGCATCCTGATCGCCGGGAATCGACACCGTCACAAACCCGATCCGCCGGTGCCCCAGCGCCAGCAAATGGCGTATGGCCAGCCCGGCGCCGTATTCCACTTCGCTTGAGATGCAGTTTTTCACCGACATATCGCCGGGCACGCCCCAGAGCAGGCTGATCGCCGGCAGCCTGCCGACCACGCCCGCGTCGAGTTTTCGGAAAAATCCGATCACGCCCTCCAGCCCAAGCTGTTTCAGCGGATTCAGCTCCTTTTCATCCGAAGCCGTCAGCAGGTGATAACCCGAAGCCCCGGCCTTTTCCCCGGCGCCGCGCAGGAATTGAGCGAAATTGACATTGCCGAAGTTCGTCGCCAGGAGCGCGGTCAGACGCGTCCGGGCGCCGACCAGCACTCGTGCGGACAAGTTCGGCTGGTAATGATGCCGGGTGGCGCATTCCAGCACTTCCTGGCGGATGTTCTCGCGCACGCCGGGCGCACCGGACAGCGCCCGGTGGACGGCCGACTTCGACACGCCGGTCATTTCTGCGATTTCAGTGATGGTGATGGCCATATTCCGCTCTTTATGAATTCATGGGAACGTTCCCATTTCTCTATCAATTATAATGCCGAAGCGCAAAAAGTCAATCCTTCCTATCCAAAATATTTCTGTTTTTTCCGATTCGGAGCCCCAAAAAAGCCCGCAATCATGACTCGTTGCGGGCGGCGGCGCCCCTGCGCCGCCTCATTACTTTAAAAAATCAATTATACTACTTGACAAAATAACATTTGGCTGTATAATGAATAAAAAACAGGACAGCCATATTGTCATGATCAAACATAAACATCAGCAATTATTCGATCTACTGCGCGGGGAACTCCGCTCCGGCACCTGGCCGAACGGCGCGAAACTGCCGAACCTGAAAGAGTTGGCGGCGCAATACAACGTCAGCGTCAATGTCGCGTCCAAAGCAGTGGAACTGTTGAAAGAAGCCGGGCTGGTCAGCGCCAAAGTGGGCGGCGGGATTTATTCGAAAACTTCCGGCCAGGCCAGTCTGGTGGAGTTCAAATATTCCGGCGATCGCCTGTTCGGGCAGTACGGGGAGGCCAAACAGATTCATGTGCTGGTCGAGGACAGCCAGGAATGGCAGTTTGTCTTCTGGAATGCCTTTTTCGCCAGAATCACCCGAGAGAATCCGGACATCGAATTGCAGGTCAGCTACAATACGTCACCCGTGGACTGCAAATTCGACCTGGCGCTGGGTTCTCCGGCTTTTCTGGCGCACGCCGGATTCACGACCGAAAACATCATGCCCGCCTCCGTCATGAACGAATTTTACGGCGACGTCTACGCCGATCTGCTTCTGGCTCCCGACGATATCCGCTGGGGCCCGACCCCCTGTTATTTCCCTTATGGAGTCATCAATTACTATCTCCTGGGCGGCAAAGAGACGCCGTTGCCCGAACCCCGCGAATGCGTGCTGGATTATATCGAGCGCATCGCGAAGGGTGCGAACCGCCCGGTCGGCTACGGCATCCATAATTGCCGTTCGCTGCTGGACAACAGCGGGTTGAATTTCCTTGACCGCGAGAACCGCCGGCTGGTCATGCCCCCCGCGCAGGACCTCCTCGCGGTGTTCGAACGCATCCGCAAGCTTTACCGGGCGGGGCACCTGATCTGGCCCCACGGCCGTTTTTCCGATTATGAACAAATCTACCATATGGAGGAAAACCAGCCGATCCGGATCGCCGAATATTCCTTTAACCGGAACGATCAGGATGAACGGAAAAAATTGGCCGAACGCGGCCTGACCCTGATCCCCTATCCGGGCGGAAGCCACCCCATCATTATTTCCGAAGCCGCCGCCATCAGCCGCCGCAGTTATTTCGTCGAAGAGTGCCTGCGGATCATCCTGAAACTGCTGGAGCCGTCCGTCCAGCAGCAGGGGCAGAAGCTCTGCATTTTCCAGCCCATCCACGCCGCGCTGCTGAAGAACGAAAGCAAACTGGCCGGGCAGCTCCGGGAAAAAGCGCAGACCGACCCGACCATTCCGGACGCGGACCTGCACCGGGCATTCAACTACTTCGTCTCCTGGGAACTGTTTTACTACATCAACGGCAAGCGCGGAAACGACGTTTGCGGATTTATCGAGAAAAAAATCAACCATTATATCAATACCGGAGGAAACCGACCATGAAACAACAGCCGCCCTTCCAGCCATATCAGGAAAAACTGATCGTAAACCGACCGCCCTCCCCGAATTTCACACTGATTGAACTCCTGGTCGTTATCGCCATTATCGCGATTCTGGCGGCGATGCTGCTCCCCGCCCTGAACAACGCGCGCCGGAAAGCCCATCACAGCAGCTGCACCTCAAACCTCCGCCAGACCGGAAGCGCTTACGGCATGTATTTCAACGATTGGGACGATCAGTTCCCCGGGGAAACGAACGTCGGCATCCTGGCCCGGAACAACTATATGGTTTCGACCGGAGAAGGCGTCGCAGACAGTCAGTTCTACAAGCAATTCTGGTGCCCGGCGGAGGCTCAGGCAGGGCCGGTCGTATCGTTCAACTACGCCAACAATTACTGGATCGGACGCGACCGCTACACGACCGGCTACCCGATCATTTACCGCAAGGTGTCGCCCATCCGGGACCCCTCGTCCAAAATGGTGACCGCCGAAGTGAAACCGGGTCACGGCCCGTCGGCGGCCACCGATTACAACAATTCCAGCCTCCAATACCGGCACGACCCCCGGACAGCCAATTTCCTGTGGCTGGACATGCATGTCGCAAGCCGGAGTTTCCTGGAATGGCAGTCCATTCAGACCAACTCGGTCACCCAACCGCAATACCTCGCCTCCTGGTACTATAAAAACTGATCACCGATAAGGAACCATGACCATGATAAAATTTTTTGCCGTATGTCTTTCTTTCGCCGCGTTGCTCGGCGGCGCAGTCGGAGCGGACTTTCCGTCGGCGGTGTTTCACGCCGAATTCGACCGCAATTTTCAGGCCCTGAGCAATCAGGGTACCATCGAAGGCAAGCACAGCCAGGAAATCCTGTGGGAAACGCTCGCCGCCTATCTCCCGGCAGGACTGAAAGGAAACGCCGCTATGGTCGGCACCGGGGCGGACGGCAAGCAGGATTTCCATATCGAATACCCGAACCGAGGCTTTTTCTCACCGTCAAAAGGTTCAATCGCGTTCTGGGTGAACCCGCTGGACTGGCGTCCGGACGACAAGCATTTTCATGTCTTTTTCCGGGCTCAGGGGCGCGACGCCGACCTGATTGTGTACAAGGGGCCGTGGTCCTCCCATCTTCTTTTCCTGATCGGGCCGATGCGTAAGGAAAACGGACGCAACATCTGGACAATCGTCAAAGCGGACATCAAGGACTGGAAATCCGGTCAATGGTATTTCGTGACCGCCGCATGGGGCGACGGCAAGGCGTCCTTGTACCTGAACGGCAAGCAGGCGGGCGAATCAGACTATAAAAATATCCCGGAAAATGACTTCGTCCACTTCGGCGTCGGCGGGTTGTTCCCGCTGAAATGGAACACGCCGCAGGATTTCAGCCTCATCGACGACCTGATGATCTACAACCAAGCCCTGACGCCCGCCGAGGTCCGCGCCCGCTACGCCTCTTACGGATACGGATTCCTGCCGGACGACGGCAAAACACCGGTGACGGCGCAGCAGATTTTTTCGATGGCGGACCCCGCCGCCGGCATGTTCCGGGTCAATTTCGTGTTGAACCAAGCGGAACCGGACGGTACGCCGTTTCGGACGGAAGCCCAGGTTATCGACCGCAACGGCAAGGAATTGATCCGTCAGCCGGTCACGTCGGAGAGCTCCCGCTATCAGGCGGTATTTCCGCTGGACAAACTGCCGCCCGGAGAATATACCCTGAAGCTCCAGACGCTCCGCCGGGACGAAACTTCGCGCGGCGAAGCCTCCCACGCCTTCACCATTCCGCAAACCCCCGAGAGCTGGCGCAACAATGCCATCGGCGAACAGCCCGCCGTTCCCGCGCCATGGACCGAGCCGTCCTGGAACGCCGCCGACGCCGTGTTCGACTGCTGGAACCGGCAATATTCGTTCGGGAACTCCGCCCTGCCCGCGCAGATCCGTTCGGGCAAGGAAGAACTGCTGGCGGCGCCGATTGCGCTCCTGCTGGATGGAAAGCCCGTTTCGCTCCCCCGGCTGGCGAAAAGCCAGGCCATCCGTGACGGTTTTCAACTGGAATCCGAGGGCAATGACCCCAATTTTTCGATCCGTTCGCAAGTCACCGCCGAATTCGACGGCTTCATCTGGTTCGACCTGCTGCTGACGCCGAAACAATCCCTGGAAGTGCAGTCACTCACGCTCGACATTCCGTTTCTCCCCGCCGCTTCGACGCTGTTCAACGCGATGAACAAGCAGTATTTTGAGTTCCAGCCGGGGCATCAGGGCACGATCCGCAATTACAGCATGGATTTGTACCTGAATTCGCGTGCTGTTTTCATCGGCAACGACGATCACGGGCTGGAATGGTTCTGCGAAGAACTCTCCTCCTGGTACAACCGGACGCCGCAGAACAGCCTCCAGATCATCCCCGGCAAACAGAGCAATCTGCTGCGCCTGAACCTGATCGACCACCGCCGGACGATCTCCGCCCCCCTCCGCTACCGCTTCGGCATCCAGGCCACGCCGGTCCGTCCGCTGCCCGAACAATGGCGCCTCCAACGGGTTCTGGCCAAAGACGCCAATTCCTTCGATCCGTGGTTCCCGTGGGCGACGCTCCACAATATCCCCGACCCGGAGCTGATCAAGCCGGATTATCAGGAAACACTGGCAAAAAAACAACTCGACAATCACCGCGTCTTTCACTATTTCGCCGGGTTCACCAACAGCCCTTACACGCCGGAATGGTCCTATTACGGCGGCATCTGGAGCAAACAGTCTCCGGCGCTCGGGCATTACGGAAGTTTGAACGAACGCGAATGGGCGTTTGCCTGGAACTGCCCCGCGGACCGGAGCTACCGCGATTACTATCTCCAGCACCTGAGCGATACGGTGGAGAAATTGAATATCCAGCACCTTTATTTCGACAATCAGGACGCCCAGCTATGCCAAAACCCCCTTCACCACTGCGGCTGGACGGGAACCGACGGCAACCGTTACGACACCTTTAACCTGCTGGCAACGCGCGATCTGGTCAAGCGAATTTACAAGATGTTCAAAGAGAAGCGCCCCGACGGGCTGATCATGCGCCACATGTCCGCCAAACCGGTGACGCCGGTGGTGGGATTCGGCGACATGCTGGCGGACGGAGAACTGTACAACGGCACCGTCGGCAAGGAAGAATCGTACTTCAACATTTTCAGCCCGGACATGTTCCGCGCCGCGTTCCGGACGCAGCCGTTCGGCGTGCCGAATTATTTCATCCCGCAGTTTCAGCGGGCGATCCGGGCACACAGTCCCATTCCCCGCCGTTATGAAGACGCCTGGCTGAAACCGGAAGACATGCTGAAACACCGGGCCAAGCTGCGTCATTTCACCGGCTATTTCCTGGTTCACGACGCGTTGATCTGGCCGGCGTTCGGCGTCTCCATCAAGGAATGGCTGCAAATTCAGGACCGTTTCGGGTTCAACGGACAGGAGCGTTTCATTCTCTACCGTTCCCCCGATTCGCCGTTTGCCGGAAGCGCCGACGTGCTGGTGTCGTGCTATGTTCTGGACGGCAGGATGCTGGCGGTCGCCATGAATCTGTCCGCCGGGAGCGAGGTTACGGTGGAGTTGCTGCCGGAGAAGTTGAAGGCCCTTGGAGTCAAGGCCACGCGACTGGTCGATGCCGAAACCGGAGCCGTCATCGTGCCCGCCAACAACACCTTCCGGGTGCAGTTGCAGCCCAACGACTACGCCGTCTGGATCGTCGAATAAACCGGAGCGGGCGGTCAGGAGCCGTTCAGTTTTTTCAGGACCCGGTCCACGCCGGGGAAATCGCGGAACTCAAAGCCGTTGCTCTGAAAAAACGAGGAACTCTCCAACTGCCCGCGAATCTCTTTTTTACCGCTTAAAGCGCGGTCCACACCGATGATCAACGCCGGTTCCGGCTTTGCCTCCATCGCCGCCAGCCGCCCCGTCAACTGCCCGGCATGCCAACGGTGAAACAGTTCCAGATGCCGTTCGCGGCCGTCCGGGTGGCGGAAGCTCAAATCGGGAAACACCAGTTCCTGCCCGCCGAGGTTGAAGAACGGCGAATCGCCCACGATCTCCCATTCCGGCGATTTTTCGCGGAACAGACGGTGGAACAGGGTGATTTCCTCCGGCACGTAGGCGCTGAAATTGCGGTAGTGCCCGACCACGCCGCTTTCCTCGGTCAACCGCAGGCGCGATTGGCGCTGGTCGATTTCAAGGTCGGCGACAAGGGTCCATTTTTCCAGATCGCAGACCGCCGGGAAAAAACTGCCGAGCTGGACCGCGTACTTGCGGGTATTTTCGAACAGGCTCACCGGGCCGCTGATTTTCAGCGCCAGACGGAAAAAGGTCCCGTCCTTTTTCTCTTTGGCGGCGACCGGCAATTGCGTGATCTCGGCCAGCAGGCGGAAAAATTTCAGGTATTTGAACAACCGCCGCACCGCGGCCGGGTTGTGTTCTTCGATTCGCAGGTTCAATTCGTTGCAGTAAAGCAGCAGCGACTGCACCTGCGCGCAATTGTAACGCTCCAGCAGTTCGCGGGCGAACATCGGGCGTACTTTGCAGAGCTTTTCGTTCTGCGGCAGGTCGCGGTAGATTTCGCCGTCGAAACCGTCCAGCACGTCCGCCCGGTAGGCGGACAGTTCGCCGGGGCCCGCTTTCAGGCGCTCCGCGCCGGAACGGAACAGGCGGCGGCGCAGTTCGGCGTAATCCAGGTCCAGCGGAGCCGTGAATTCGCAGCGGTCCGTCACCAGCTTGTGAAGCCCGGCGGACAGTTTGGCGTCGCGTTGGCCCTTGACCAGCGGTTCGGCCATTTCTTCGAGTTCGCCGCGGGTCGGGGCGTCGGACGGATTTTCCGGCAGGCGGTAGAGCTCCAGCAGTTGCCGGGCCAGCTCCAGCAGTTCCGGGTCGGCGGCGTCGATGAACACCGGTTTGATGCCGGGGCCGGTACGGCGGAATTTCATCAGCGGTTTGGGAAGCATCAGTATTTCCTCCATGAGCGCCGGTAGGCGCGGTGTTCGCGGCGGCGGCGGCTGACGCTCATTTCGCTGGTGCCGAGGCTGACCAGTTCATACAGCACGGCCTTTTTGCCTTCCCCCGCCCGCAGGATGCGCCCGAGCCGCTGGACGTGTTCGCGGATGCTGGCGCTGCCCGACAGCACGATGCCGATCCCCGCCTCCGGCACGTCCACCCCCTCGTTCAGCACCTTGCTGGTGACCAGCACCGGGTAGTCGCCGGAGCGGAACAGGTCGAGCATCTCTTTGCGTTCGGCGGCCTTGGTGCGGTGCGTGATGACCGGCAGCAGGAATTCTTCGCCGAGCCGGTAGGCGGTCTCGTTGTCGGCGGTGAAAATGATGATGCGTTCGCCGCGGTGCTCGACGATCAACTCCCAGGTTTTACGGAATTTGTTGCGCCCGGCGCGGGCGATCCGCCGCTGGGAGAGATAGGCCTCGAAGGCCCGGCGCCCGGCTTCGGAGCGCGCGCACAGGCCGATGAAACGGCTCCAGTCGCTTTTCTGCTCAAACGTGATTCCGCTGCTTTTCAGGAAATCCTTGTACAACGCACTGGCGCGGCTGTACTCCCGCTGTTCGTCGTCGTCCAGGGGCAGCTCCAGCCGGACCGTCCGGTACGGCGCCAGCACATCCCCCTCCAACTGGTCGATGTCGATGCGGTACGCCTGCGGGCCGATCAGGTCGTAAAGAAGCTCCTCGCCGTCGTCCTCGCGCTCCGGGGTGGCGGTCAGCCCCAGCCGCCACGGCGCGATCGCCATCTGCGCGGCCAGTCGGTTCATCGGCCCGGGCAGATGGTGACATTCGTCGAAAATGATGAACCCGAAGCGGTTGCCGATGAATTCCATGTTCAGCACCGCCGAGTCGTAAGTGGTGACGGTCAGCGGCAGGATTTCCCGCGAACCGCCCCCCAGCATCCCCGCCGGACAGCCGAACAGCCGCTCCAGCACGCTGCTCCACTGCTGCATGAGGTCAATGGTCGGCACCACCACCAGCGTGGGGCGCCTGATCCGCGCAATCGCCATCGCCGCCATGTAGGTTTTGCCGGAACCGGTCGGCATGATCACCAGCCCGCGCCCGTCCGTCTCGAGCCAGCCGTGCATGGCGGCGGCCTGATGCGGGCGCGGCGCGAACCCGGCTTGCATGTTCAGTTCCAGCGGCAGGAAATCACGGGCTTCGTCTTCATACGGGATATTTTTGTCCAGCAGCGTGCGGACCAGCGGCGCGTACTGATAACCGGGAACCCGGTAACACCGCACGCGCTCGTCGTATTTGAGAAATCCGATGATCGGCAGCACCTGATCGGGAGACGCCTCTACGAGCAGCGTTCCACGGTCGAACCGAATATGTACCGGCGGGTCCTGGCTCATCGGTCAGCGGGGCGGCCGGAACGCGCCGAACGCGAACGCGATCACCATGACGGCGGCCACGATGCCCGCCGAGGGATAGTAAATCCGCCCCGCGGCATCGCTCTCCAGCGTCGCGAGATAGGCGACCGGAAACACCACCGCCGCGGAAAACAATCCGAGGAGCGCAAAACGGAATCCCCGTTTCCAATCCGGGTAGGATTGTTCCTTGAATTTCTCCACCTCCAGAAGTTTCATCCGGAGTTCGGCGGGCAGTTTTTCTTCCGGTTCGGACATGGAGGTCAACCTTCCTCGTCCCAGTTCCTGCGGGTCTGGATGGAACCGATGTTGCGGGAGATGGCGACGCGGCCGGAACGGGCGGTTTCGAGGATGACCACGCCTTCGAGCAGGCCGATGAAGTTATCGATCTTGCCGGGCTTGCCGTGGATTTCGAGGCCGATTTCCTCGGTGTTGACGAGGACGATCTTGGCATTGAAGATTTCGGCGAACTGGATGATCCGGGAGCGCTGTTCAAAGGTTTCGGCCTTGACTTTCAGCAGGGCCATTTCGCTTTCGATGAAATCGCTGCCGGTCAGGTCGTTGACGGCGATCACATCGACCAGTTTGCTCAACTGTTTGCCGATCTGCTCGAGCACCGCGTCGTCGCCGGAGGTCACGATGGTCATCTGGGAAACCTGCGGATCATGGGTCTGGTTGACCGTCAGCGAACAGATGTTGTAGCCGCGGCCGCTGAAAAGCCCCGCCACCCGGGCGAGGACTCCGAACTTGTTTTCCACCAGGACCGATATCGTATGTTTATGCATTGCAGAATCCTCAATCATTGGGGGGTTCATGGTAAAGCCGGCTTTTTCAGGGCCGGCTTGATCGTTTGCGGATTCGTCTGATCAGCGATCGTAATCAAAGTCCTCCGGCATATCGTCGAAATCCAGGTCGTCAAAAGCCTCGTCCAGGAATTCTTCGCCGCCGAATTCGTCATCCAGCAAATCATCTTCCTCATCGATATCGAACTCGTCGTCGAGCTCGTCGTCTTCGCCGTCGAAGATATTCGAGACCGTCATCACCGACCCGCATTCCGGGCAGCAACCGTCTTCCGCTTCAATCGAGCTTTCGCTGATTTCAATATTGCAGTAAGGACAAATGGTCGCCATAAACAAATCCTCCTTGATAATTTTGGGTTTCCACTTTTGCCTGTATTATATTGACTTATCGCAAAATGTCAACACAAAAAAGGAAAATATCACCGAAATTTTCCTCGCATCCGGGAAATTGCGGACGAAATCCCGTACAGACCCCGCCGAAAATACCTCTTTCAGTCCGATTTTCCATCTTCGGGGGTTGACAAAATGATATCCTTTTGATATATTAAATCAAAAGACTATTCTTTTAACAAGGAGCTAGAAAAATGAGCGCCAATCTGTTCAACGACTTCTTCATCGTGCCCGATATCCATCGCGGCTCCGTCCAGGTATCGTTCACCGCACCCGAGAATTTCAACGGTCTTGACTGGAACATCAAAGACGCCGACGGCGCCGTCGTCGCCTCCGGCAGAGCCGAGGGCAAGCCCGGCGACAGCATCCGCTTCGAGGCCGTCATCCCGAACTGCCGCCTGTGGAACCTCAACACGCCTTACCTGTACACGTTTACCGGGAACGGCGGCGAAATCCGCTTCGGCGTGCGCACCATCAGCGTATCCGGGCGCGACATCCTGATCAACGGCGAAAAAGTCGTGCTCAAAGGATATATCCGCGGGCGCGAAGCGCACGACCATCCGAACCTCCAGGGCCTGTCGCTCACCGAATATTACGAGAAAAACCTGCGCGCGGCCAAGGATTACGGCTTCAACCTGGTCCGTTTCCATTCGCGCATCCCGGACGAGGAGTGTTTCGAAGTGGCGAACCGTCTCGGCATGCTGATCCATATCGAAATCCGCAAATACTTCGGCCGCTACCAGAAAGAACGCGCCACCATGACCTCCGACTCCGGCGAGATGATCGACGAAAGCGCGTGGCGCCAGACCATCCTCGACCTGCGCAACCATCCGTCGCTGATGGTATACTGCATGGGCAACGAAATCCGCCATCCCGGCACCAATCCGTTCGTCGAGCACATCGCCGGCGTCACCAAGGAACTCGACCCCACCCGGCTGTTCATCGACACCTGCGCCCACGGCGAATTCGACCGTACCTATGTGGACTTCGACGTTCAGCACATGTCTTATTATTACCCCTTCGGCAAAGACTACGACATGTTCGAAAACACTTACAACTGGCTGATTTACGGTTCCTGCAAAGGCCAGCAGTTGACCGATTCCGACCGCGAGGACGACCCGAACTACAAGATCACCCGCGCCCTCGATCCGGTCCGCCCGGTGCTGGCGCATGAAATCTGCCATTATATCGCCTATCGCGACCTGGACGGCCTCGAAGCCAAGTTCGACCGCTACGCCCCCGACCAGAAACCGTGGTGGATCGGCGAACTGAACAAACTCATCGACCAGAAAGGCTGCCGCGACGAATACCCGCGCCTCCGCGCCGCCAGCCGTTATTTCCAATTCCTGAGCTGGAAGCTCGCCATCGAGGCGGCGCGGCGCAGCAAACTGCTCTGCGGCTTCCACATGCTCCAGCTCTGCGACACCGAACGCTATGAGAACAGCAACGGGCTGATCGACTGCTTTGATGACAAGACCGGCGTGTCCGAAACCGAATTCCTCAAGTTCAACGCGGACACCATCCTGCTGGCCGACCTGCCGCGCCGGACCTTTTTCGAACGCGAAAACGTCAAGGTCCCGATCCTGCTCTCGCATTTCGACGCCGATATCAAGGGCATGGCCGATTTCAGCTTCCGCCTGACCGACGCCGTCAGCGGCGAAGTTCTCCACACCGGCCATCTCGCCGGGGTCAGCCTTGACGAAAAGGGCCGCCGCGAGATCGTTTCGCTCACGCTGAAAATGCCGGAATCCGCCGCGTCCCGCTCCCTGAAGCTCGAAGCCGAGCTCACGCTGGCCGACGGCCGCAAAGTCCTCAACGACTGGAGCCTCTGGTCATTCCCGAACCGCCCCGCCCAGTTGAAAGCGCCGAAAGCCACGGTGGCGCTGGAAGACGTCTGCATCCAGGCGCGCTATCCGCAGTTCACCTCCACCGGCACGCCGGAGAACCCGGAACAGCTCCTGATCGTCAACCGTTTCAGCGACCATGTCTTCAAGCATCTCGAGAACGGCGGCGACGTGCTGATGCTCTACCGGGTCGAGGAAAACCGCGACCGTAAATACGCCGCCGCGCCCGAACAATACTACCTGCCCTCCGTGTGGGACCGCCTGAAAGGGTGCATCTGGGACCGCGGCAACAACCTCGGCGCCTACATCGATTCGCATCCGGTGTTCGACGCGTTCCCGCACAACGGCTTCCTGGACCTCCAGTTCCACGGCCTGATCGACGATTCCGACAAACTCAACCTCGATACCTTCCCGGTGCCGGTGACGCCGCTGATGCGCGGAGTGGACCGTCCGGTCCGCGACCGTTACGACGTCTACACCTACGGGCTTTCGGAATTCCAGCCCGCATGGACGATGCGCCGCTTCGGCTACGCCATCGAGCTGAAAGTCGGCAAGGGACGGCTGTTCCTGACCGGGTTCAACTTCACCGGACTGGGCAAAAACACGCCGGAAGCCAGCGGCATGTTCGAAGCCATCGTCAACTACATCGGCTCGGCCAAATTCCAGCCGCAGGCGGCCATTTCGGTCGAAGACCTGCGCGGCTACCTCGCCGAGGCCCCGCGCCGGAAAGAACGCAAGATGACCCAATACTGGCAGTTGAACGAAGAACCGCTGGAATCGGCCCGTTACTGGAAGGAATCCGAAGAATACATCGCCGGAACCCTGAACGTGCCGCCGCGTCCGTAAGCCCGGTTTAACCGCGTGAAAGACTGCCCCGCAACCGCGGCGGCAGTCTTTTTTTTGGGGCAAATCCGGTTGGTTTTGTGATGGCGGGTCAGTCCTTGCGCGCCAGGTGGCTCCGCAGGAGTTTCAGCAGACGGCGGTGCCGCCCGTCGGGGAGATTGAAACGCTCGCAGGTGGATTTGACCAACTGCATGGCGTGGGCGGCGGGGTCGCTGGCCAGGTCGGCGGCGGAACGCTCCAGGCGAACCGTGATTTCCGGGATGCGGCAGACGAAAATATCGTCGTCGGACTTGCTGTTATCCTCGCGGAGAATCACATTTTCCACTTTGTTGATCACCAGCTTGACCGGGATGATTTCCTCGGCATAGCCGAGGTCGTTGTAAAAGTTCGCCAGGAACTGCACCGCTTCCGCGATGAACCGTACCAGCAGCAGATAGGAAATGCTGTTGTCGCGCAGTTCATACAGGCCGATGAAATGGAACAGCCCGCTCTGGAACGCCTGCCACTGTTTATCCCTCGATTCGGCGAGCGAACGCAGCGACACGTTGGTGTTGTAGGCGTTTTCGACTTCCTTTTCGGTGATGAACCCGGAATCGTAGTACACGTCGAAGGCTTCGTTGACGCTGCGCCGCAGTTCGGACAAACTGTATTTGCCGCCGATGTATTCGGGGGGGGCGGCGCTTAATTCGATGCTGAAAAAATGTTCATACGGATTCTGGCGGCGGCTGCTGAAATACTTCATCGCATGGCTGCGTTCCTCGGCGAAGCGGCTCTGGGCCTGCTCCCCCGGCGGGGTGTGGCTGCCCTCGTAGAGAATCCCGCGGATCATCCGGCCGAGAATCTCGCGCTGGTTCCGCAACGCCCGCTGCAACAGTGCCTGAATCTCGCTGGCGCGGTACGCCGGGCGGCTGGCGGCGTCGGCGGTCCGGATATAAAAAATCCCCTGCAGCAGTTCGTGGTCGCAACCGGAACTGCAGACATGGGGCATCATCTGGAAACGCCGGATCACAAACACCACGTACTGCTTGCCGTCCACCACCGGGCGCTCGATGCTGAAATCGATCTGCGGGTCGGCGTAGCGGTTGATGAAATTGCCGACGTGGGTGGGGTCGAACGACTTGGCCTGTTCCCGGGTCAGCCCGGTGAACAGCGCCGGCTGCCCGGACGCGTCTTCGCCCACGCCCACCACGACATAGCCGCCTTTGGTGTTGGCCATGCCGAGGCAGTGCCGGGCGAATTTGGCTTTGCCGCCCTTGCTGAGCTTTGTCCAGTTCTGGGCGGCCTTGTAATCAAGGGTATCGGATTCGATACCCCGTTTGATCAACTCACTCCAGTCATATTCCTTGCCCGGCATGATCGTCTGGCCTCAATCGGCTTTGATATCGATTTTCAGGCCGGCGGCACGGTTGAAGTTGTTGTACATGCTCATCATGGCGGCGACTTCGAGCGCGGCGGTGATTTCCTCGTCGGTCACGCCCGCGCCTTTGGCGATCGCCCGGTGGGCGCTGACGCAATAATCACAGCCGTTGACGGCGCTCACCGCGATGGCGATCAGCTCTTTCGTCTTCGGGTCCAGGCCCTTGCCGGCGGATTCGGAGATCGACAGCACATCGCTCAAAAAAGCGCCGTTGCGGCCCATCGCCTGATATACTTCGGGAATAAAGCCGAATTTCTTTTCGATCTTTTCCTGAACTTCAACCGCTTTCTTGTCCCCGTCTTTCTTGTAGAGTTTTACGGTAGCCATAACATTACCTCCAAGGTGGTTTAGCTATACAATAAAGGGCCGATGCCCATTTGTCAAATCAAAAAGCGGCGGGAAGCCCCGCCGCCCCATTGGCCGTCAGAAACAGATATTGAAAAACGGAAATACCGGCAGCGGGCTGCCCTGGATGATGTTCAGGAGCCCGAACTGGACGCCGCGGTTTTTCGCCACGTTCACAAAGCCGAGCTGGAAGCCGTCGGATTCCCCGGCCACGTTCACCCCGGACATCTGAAATCCGCGCAGGCTTCCCGCCACATTGTACAACCCGAGCTGGAAACCGGTGAATTCATTGGCGATATTGCCGAAAACCCCCGGCTGGAAACCGGTGAAATCCCCGGCTTTGTTGAATCCGCCGCACTGCAGCCCGGTGAAGTCCCCGGCGATATTGACCACGCACGAACCCTGGACGCCGCGGAACACCTGCCCGTTCATATTCAGAATCCAGGAAATCTGGAGCCCGTCCATCGCGACGTTGTCGTTGATAAGCCAGCTCGCCTGAATCCCCTTGATGATGTCGGTGCCGGAGTAGCACCACGAAATTTCAATCCCGTTGACGCGCCCGACGCCCGACGTCGCCGGCCAGCCGCTCTTGATCCCATGCGTATTGGAATTGCGGCTGTAGGACGGCAGCCCGGGGAGAAAAACGACCTGGAACGGCGTCCATTCGTCTTCGGCGCGGACGGCCGGGTCGAGTTCGACCATCTGAAGTTTATTCCCCTGCACGGTCAGGGTTTGAGCCGGGGCCTTGGCTTCCTGCGCCCCAAGCTGGATCATCCCCGATACGGCAACGATAAAAATACCGGTCAGCAAATTTTTCATGAAATTCTCCTGGATATCGATTAAAATTTGAAGTTAAAAAGAATGCACCACGGCAGAACGCCGTCTTCGATGAAGTTGACCAGCCCGATCTGGAACGACTTGGCCTTCGCGAAATTCACGATTCCGACCTGAACGCCGTTGACCTCGCGGGTGTCGGTATAGAACCCGGCCTGAAGCCCGTTGATCGTGTCCGCCTTGGCAAAGAACAAGCCAAATTGAACGCCGTTGACTTCGTTGCTGCCCGCGCCGAGCAGCGCCCCCTCCACGCCGTAAACAGGCGCTTTGCCGCCGCAGAACGGCGCTCCGATCCGGAACCCGGACGCCCCGATCACGTCCTGATATTTGGGATTGCCGAACCAGAATCCGAGCTGCAAAATGTCCCATTCAACTTCCTCTGCGGAAGCGGCAGGGGGTGGGGTCGGCGGCGGCGTGGATTCCTGGGCAAACGTTACTCCGAACATGCAGGCAAGCAGACACAAAACGACTAGTCTTTTCATACACATCCTCCTTGGTATTCTCCGGTTGGTCACGTATTGAACACTGATCTCTCAGTATATTAAAATACTGCGAAATCGGCCGGTTGTCAAGGGGGCTCCGCAGAACTTTCGGCAGACTTATCCGCCAAATTCCTTGCATTTTCAGGGAATTCAGGTTATACTATAGACTATAACGCGGCGCGGATGCCCACGCATCCCGTTTCCCGGCAACTTGATAAATGAGGCAGGATAATATGAAAATTGCAGTTACGCTGATTGTACTGGCGCTTCTCATCATGGGCGGCGTGTGGGCTTTTAAAACCTTTATGGACCAGCCGGAGGAACAACCCGCGCAGGCCGTTCAACAGGCCGCTCCCGGAGCCGCTCCCGGAGCCGCTCCCGAACCGGCCAAGCCGGCACGCTCCGTGGCCAATCCCGGCGACCAGGCCCTCAGCACCGCCAACACACCGGTCGCCAAAAGCAAGATCGGGCGCAAGATCAACCACATTTACAGCGACCACAATAAAGGCATGGAAAAAGCGACCGGCGAGGAGTAACCCTCACCCTTTGCCGTTCAGTTCCGCGAAATGTTCCAGCAATCCGTTGAACCCGTGCAGACGGACATACGCCGCGATTTCGCGGTAGCCGCCCCCGTAGACCGGGTCGGGATTCTTTTCGATGCGCGTATTCAGGAAGCCGTTGCCGTACAGGGTGTTCACCCTGGTTGCCACGTATTCGGCGAATCCCTCGCGGAGTTTCAGGTCGCGGATGCGCGGATAGTTCTTCTGCATCCAGTCGTGCGCCAGCTCGTGGGCGCAGACTTCGATCAGCCGGGCGCGGGTCAACCCGTACAGCGCATAAATCGCAAAACGTTCATTGGTGATTTTGACGGAATCGCGCGACTTGCTCCACGGATACTTTTTCTCGGTGGTGGTGACTTCGGTAAATGAATAATGGTACAGTCCGAGTTCGCCGCCGGGCGGCGTTTCGCCGGGACTGCGCTTCTCCAACTCGGGCAGGCCGATCAGGTAAAAGTGAATCTTCCGGTCCGTGCCCAGATCGAGGTCGTTCCGCATCCGTTCGCGCACCTGGTCGAAAATTTCCTGCGCCCGCGCCTGGTCAAATATCGCATCCGCCTTGCAGGTCCGGCAGATATGGCGCCCGTCGTCCAGTTTTTCGCAGTCGTTCGGGAGCCGGCAGTTGAAACAGGTCGGCTTGGCGCCGCACTCCTTGCAGTAAACTTTGTCGGGGTATTCGGCGATCTGGATGCCTTCACGGAAAGGGCGGCCGCAGAGGGCGCATTTCGGAAGTGTTTGTTCGTAGCAGGTTTCCGAACAGAAATTTTTACCGTTTGCAGTCAGGTATTTGCCCTGAACCGCCCGGCCGCACTGGGAACAGTCCAGCGCCGAAGCGGTCAACACCCCGAGGCAAACGGCCAGTACGGCAAGGATACGCATCATATCACCGGAGTTTCAGGGTCGCCAGTCCCAGCATGGCGAAGATGCCCGCCAGAATCCAGAACCGGACCACGATCTGGGTTTCGGTCCAGCCCAGCCGTTCGAAATGATGGTGAATCGGCGCACACAGGAACACCCGCTTGCCGGTCTTTTTGAAAACCGCCACCTGAATCATCACCGAAAGCGCCTCGATCACAAATACCCCGCCGACAATCGCCAGCGTGATTTCCTGTTTCACATAAACCGCGATCAGCCCGAGAATCCCCCCCAGCGCCAGACTGCCGGTGTCGCCCATGAACATCGACGCCGGGTGGCAGTTCCACCACAGGAACCCGATGCACGCCCCGGCGATCGCCAGCGAAAAGACCGCGGCTTCCTCGATGCCCGGCACCACCGGAATCCCCAGGTAAATCGCAAACACGTTGTGGCTGGAGAGATAGGCGAAAAGCCCGAACGCCATCGCGGCGAAAATCATGCACCCGACCGCGAGCCCGTCCTTGCCGTCGGTCAAATTCACGGCATTGGACGAGCCGATGACCACGACGGAGCTGAACACCATCACCAGCGGCGACACCCAGAGCGGGTCTCTCATGAACGGCACATAAAACTGCCACATCATATCGCGCGTGGCGGGCATGCTGTTGATGTAAAAAATGGCGCCGAAGGCGATAACGAGCTGAAACACCAGTTTCGCCTTGCCGGGGATGCCGTCGCGTTTCTTGTACGCCACCTTGAAATAATCATCGACGAAGCCGATCGCGGACATCGCCAGCAGCGACACCGTCAGGGCGATCGTGATCGGGTTCGTCCAGACGTTCCACAACAGCGCGGAAATCACCACCGAGCCGATGATCAGCAGCCCCCCCATGCTCGGGGTACGGCTTTTGCCCTGGTCGATATACTGCTGTTCAAAAAGCCCTTTGTAGCGGTCCTCGGCCACCGCCCGGAGATTTTTCAGCCGCCGCACGGTGAACGGCCCGAAGATGATTCCCAGCAGCAGCGCGGTCATCAGCGCCCCCACGCTGCGGAATGTCACATATTCAAACAAACGGAACGGACCGAAACTGTCCTGCAGGTACGACAAATAATAAAGCATATCAAACGATTCCCGGGGTTAAAAACATCATTGCTAAAAGATAGACCGCACCGTTTACTATTCAAGCCGGAAAACCAAAAAACCGCCGAATTTATCCCTCCCCCGCCGCGTTCGCCGGAAGCCGGGAGCGGGGCCTCAGGAAGCTTTCTTGTCCGAGGCGAAAAGGTCTTTGAATTTGGCGAAGTAGCCCATGCCGGAATAGACGGTCACCAGCACCATGCCGATCAGGAACGCTTTCCAGATGAACCAGAGGCTCAGGCAGAAATGACCGTCGACGATCCGGCAGGTCCGGGTGACGCCGTTCGCCACCAACTGCACGGTTGGGAAACCGCCGAACACCAGAATGTCGGTCTGGAGATTGAAAATACCGATCCAGGACGCGCCGCCGATCAGCAGAATCACCATCTGCAAAACGGTTTTGGCCTTGCCCCAGCTGTCGGCGGAAATCACCACGCCTTTCTGAACCGCCAGCATCCGGAGCCCCGTCACCAGGAACTCGCGGGAAATCACGATCACCGCGATCCAGGCGGGGATGAGCAGGAATTCGACCATCATCAGCATCAGCGCGGCGACGAATATTTTGTCGGCAAGCGGGTCGATGAGCTTGCCGAAGTCGGTCACCTGATTGTATTTGCGGGCCAGATAGCCGTCGAAGAAGTCGGTCAGCGCCGCCAGGATCGCCAGGATGAACGCCGTCATCTTAAGCGCCTGGCTGGTCGGGTCGTCCAGATAAGGCCATACCTCCGGTTCAACAATATTCGCAAGGATCAGGACAATGAAAATCACGACAATCCTTGCAATCGTCAACGTATTGGGTATGTTTACCATCTTCATAATTTCAGCTTCTTTCCTTTCTTTTGCACTTCCCCGAACAGGTCGTATTTGCTGACGCCGGTAATCCGGATGTCGGCGACATCGCCGGCCCGAAGCCCGTCCGGCGGCGAAATGCGGACGGTATTGTCCACGTCGGGCGCATCCATGTAGGTGCGGCCGACAGCGAATTTCTTACCGACTTCATCAATTATAACACGAAAAACGCGTCCGGCAAGTTTTTTATTCAATTCAAGCGCAATTTTTCCCTGAATTTTCATCAAACCGTCGGCCCTCTGCTCCGCCACCGCCTCCGGGACCTGTTCGGCCATGGTAAACGCCGGGGTGTTTTCCTCCGGGCAATAGGCGAAAACGCCGAGGCGGTCGAACTTCTGTTCCTTGATGAACGACTTCAGTTCCTCGTAATCGGCTTCGGTTTCGCCGGGGAAACCGGTGATGAACGTCGTGCGGATGGCGATGCCCGGGATTTTCCGGCGGAGTTGTTCCAGAATGCTTTCGATCCGGGCGCGGGTGGTTTTGCGCCCCATCATTTTCAGCAGGCGGTCCGAAATATGCTGGAGCGGCAGGTCCAGGTAGGGCAGGACTTTGTCGCATTCCGCCATGGCGTCGATCATTTCATCGGTCAGGTGGGCGGGGTGGGCGTAGAGCAGCCGGATTTTGAAATCGCCCTCGATGCCCTGCAATTCGCGCAGCAATGCGCCGAAATCGCCCTGCTTGCCGTCATGTCCGAACGCGGTAATGTCCTGCGCGATGATGACCAGTTCCTTCACGCCTCCGGCGATCAGGTTCACCGCTTCCTGCCGGATCGAAGGGATGTCGCGGCTGCGCAGTTCGCCCCGGATGCCGGGGATGGAACAGTAGGTGCAGCGGTTGTTGCACCCTTCGCCGATCTTCAGGTAGGCCAGGTGGGGCAGCGTCCACTGGAAACGCGGCGTCGCGTCGCTGTACAGGTAACAGGGGACTTCCTCCCGTCTGGTCAGGCCGCGGAGCTTCGGGTTGTTGCGGACTTCGAGCAGTTGTTCGGGAATCTGGGGGATCATGTCGATGCCGGTCCAGAGGTCCACTTCGGGCCATTCGCGCTTGACCTTGCCTTCCTTGTCCCACTGGACGAGGCAGCCGGTGACGACCAGCATGCGGTTTTCGGGGTCGGCGTTTTTCCAGTCGGCGGCTTCTTCGATGGCGTCGACGGCGTCCTGGCGGGCGCTCTCGATAAACGCGCAGGTGTTGATCAGGTAAATATCGGCTTCTTCCGGGTCCATGGTGAAGCCGAATCCCTTGACCAGCAGTTCACCGGTCATGACTTCGGTGTCGACCAGGTTTTTGGGGCAGCCGAGGCTGACGATAAAAATATTCATGATTGCATTCCTTCGGCCGGAGTGGAGCCTTTGATGATATAATCGGCGCGTTCTTCGCCGGCGGCGATAACGGTGGTTTTCAGGAGCTGCCAGCGCGTTTCGGCGGGGCCGGTCAACTGAAACGACGCGGCGGCGTCGCAGGTCAGGTAAGTGCCGTCGTAATTTTTGCAGACGAACCCGGCGCGTTCGGCCAGCGGCAGACAGCCGGCCAGGTCCCATAATTTGGCGTTGCAGATATAGCCGAGCATTTTCCCTTTCAGAATCCGCAGGAAAACCCCGACCACGCAGTCAAAGACCATCAGGTGGTTGGTCAGCTCGACCCGTCCGCGGCGGGTGATCCGCTGCGACAACGCCAGCGAGACGGACCCGTTCAGGGCGGCGGCTTTGAACGGAAACGGCGTCCGCTCGTTTCCGCGGTACAGCCAGGCGTCCGGGCCGTCCGTGATCATCAGTTCACCGGTGACGGGGAAGTACACGCCGCCCTCGGCGATATATCCGTTCCGCATGAAACCGATGGAAATCCCCCAGACCGGCACCTGCTGCGCGTAGGGGGCGGTGCCGTCGATCGGATCGACCACCCAGCAATTCCCCTGCAGGGCGCGGCGGATATAATCCTCGCCGTGGGTGTCGATGGTTTCCTCGCCGATCAGGTAAGCGCCCTCGGCGGGGCGGTCGAATTCCTGCGCCAGGCGCTGTTCCACGGCCTTGTCGGCGGCGGTGACGATGGAGTTGTCGCTTTTTTCCTCGAGCGGGGGGTCGTCGTAAAAATGCATGGCGATCCGCCCGCATTCGTGCATCAGTTCAACAATTTTGTTCAGGTTCCAGTCGTTCATCTTTTTTCCGTTGAAATTAATTCAATAACATATCACGCCGATGGCGAAAATCAAGATCGGATATGTCATAATCCTCATCGTATTATGACTTCCGGGCGCGGCGATTTCCGGTGATTGCCTCAAAACCCGGAAAGGCTTGACTTTTCCAAAAAACGCCTTATATTGCCATATCCGTTGTCGGAGGTGTAACCAAACCACCTCCGACAATGGCGGTTTTACCATTCTTCAACCGGACGCCGGTCGTCAAACTTTCAGAAACAGGATGCAGCGGCGAAACGATTCGCTCAGGACGGGGAACATCCCAGCGCATAATGCAGGAGCTTGGCGTCGATGCCGTCTCCGGCGGCGGCGGCCCGGGTCAGGTAATCCAGCAGCCCGGTTTTCGGCACGAGAATGGTTTCGATGTCCTCGTTTTCATCCTGGCAACTGGGGGGCAGGCCGTCGCGGTAACGGTTGCCGTCCACCCGGATCATCACGACGGTCATTTTTTCGGAACTCATGCCGGGGGAGCTGGTCGATTCCGGCAGGACGGACACGATTTCGCCCTCGAAGCCGGTTTCTTCGCGGAGCTCGCGCAAGGCGGTGGCGGCCGGGGATTCCCCGGGATCGACCAGCCCGGCGGGGAATTCGATCAGGTACTGCCAGGCGGGCGGGCGAAACTGCCGCACCAGAATCAGTTTGCCGTCCGGCACGATTTCGGCGATGATGGTGGCGGCCCCGCGGCTGTTGACGCGCCCGGTGGTCTCCCAGCGCCGCCGGACGCCGCGGCGGTCGGTGAATTCCAGTTCGTCGATCCGGAGAAAGCGGCCTTCGGCCAGGTTCGTCCGGGAAAGAAGTTCATTCTTATTCAACATTTCCATTTCCTTCCGATTCCGGAAAATCGCCGTCCGTCCCTATTTTTCCGGCGCCGACAGCCTGAATTACTGTTTTTCCTGTAATTTTCCGGCTTTTCCTGTAATTTTTTATTTGCAAAATATTTTTCCTGTGCTAAAATGATTAGCAGTGACAATTTCAATTATTCTTTTCAATTTAGCTCCGATGATGAATTTTTGATAGCAGAGTTCCTGAAATTAATTCAAAAAATCGGCTATTGCCGCCGATCATCCGGCAAAACAGTTCCCCATTGCGGCTTGATTGAAAACCGTTTCATGTTTTAACTATTCACAGGATAACTGATAGAACTTATGATCGTTGCATTGACCGGTGGAATGGGCTGCGGCAAAAGCCTGGCACTGCAATACTTCGGCGAACTCGGCTGGAAAACGCTCAGCGCCGACGCGGTAAACCGCGGAATCTACGACGGCAACGTGAAGTTCAAGGAAAATTTACAAAAACACTGGGGGGCCAGAGTCATCGGAACGGATGGCGCGATCGACCGGCGCATCGTCGCCGATATCGTGTTCGCCGACCCGCGGGAGCTTGAATGGCTGAACAAACTCCTGCATCCGATGATCCTGGACCATGCGCAAAATCATTTCGCGGCAATGCCGGAACACGACCATATATTCGAAGTTCCGCTGCTTTATGAAACCGGTTGGCACGCGGGTTACGACGCCGTCATCTGCGTCTGGGCCGCGCCGGAAACCGTCCGCGACAGATTGCATGGGCGCGGATTGAATGACGCGGAAATCCAGCGGCGGATGAAATTTCAGATGCCGGCGGATGAAAAACTGGCCAAGGCGGATTTCGGCCTGATCAATAATGGCCCGCCTGAACAATTATATCAACAATGCAAAGAATTATCAAAGCAATTAAAGGAAGAAATATGGAAGAACAAGAACAGTTGAACAACAGCGTCCCCGCCGATCCGTCCATTGAGGAACAGCCGAAAAAGAAACGCGGACGCCCGAAAAAAGCCAAAGAAGATTCCACGGCGGAAGCCGCCGAATCCTCCGTTCAGCAGTCTGAATTCGAACTGAAGGACACCGCCCCCGTCAGCGCCCCCAAACCCGTGGTTCAAGCCGCTCCGGCTCAGGAAGCGCCCGCGGCTCCGGCTCCCGTCCCGACTTCAGCGCCCGCCCCGACTCCGGCTCCTGTTGCAGCCCCGGCCCCCGCCGCCATCGAACCGGAAACGCCAAACGCCAGGCCCGCCATTGCAGCAGAGCAGGCCGCCCCCCAGGAGCACCGTCACGAAGACGGCAACGGACAGCGCAAATTCAATAAATTCAAAGACCGCAAGTTTCAGAAAAACAAAAACGGCGGCAACCATCAGCAACAGCAGGGCCAGGGCAATCAACAGCACCAGAACCAGCAGAACCAGCAGGGCGGCCAGCAACAGCAACAACCGCAACAGCCGCAACAGCCGCACGCCGAAGTCGTTTCGGATGATGTCCAGCGCGACCGGGTCGGCCCGAGCCTGAATATCGCCGAACTCCAGGCCCGCGACATGCATGAACTGCAGAAAATGGCGACCGAACTCGGAATCGAAGGCGTCGGTTCGCTGGAAAAATCCCTGCTCCTCTTTGAAATCCTGAAAGCCAACGCCGAAAAATGCGGCCAGATGTACGGCAGCGGATACCTTGAACTCCTGCCGGACGGTTTCGGTTTCCTGCGTTCCCCCTCATACGGCTATCTGCCCTGCCCGGAAGACATTTACCTTTCGCCCTCGCAGATCAAGCGCTTCTCGCTGAAAACCGGGGACTTCGTGGCCGGTCAAATCCGCACGCCGCGCGAAAAAGAACGCTTTTTCGCCATGCTGAAGGTCGAGACCATCAACCATGACGTGCCGGAACGCAAAAAAGACATCATCCCGTTCAACAACCTGACCCCGTATTTCCCGACCGAGCGCCTGGTCCTCGAAACCGATCCGAAGGATTTCTCCACCCGGATCATGGACCTCGTGACCCCGCTCGGCAAGGGCCAGCGCGGGCTGATCGTGGCTCCGCCGCGTACCGGTAAAACCGTCCTCATGCAGAAGATCGCCAACAGCATCCGCACCAACAACCCGGAAGTCAAGCTGATCGTCCTGCTGATCGACGAACGCCCCGAAGAAGTCACCGACATGATGCGCTGTACCGACGCCGAAGTCGTCAGCTCCACCTTTGACGAGCCGCCCGAGCGCCACGTCCAGGTCGCCGAAATGGTGATCGAAAAGGCCAAGCGCATGGTCGAATACAAGAACGACGTGGTCATCCTGCTCGACAGCATCACCCGTCTGGCGCGCGCCTACAACACCCTCCAGCCGCACTCCGGCAAGATCCTGTCCGGGGGCGTGGACGCCAACGCGCTCCACAAGCCGAAACGCTTCTTCGGCGCCGCCCGGAATATCGAACACCACGGCAGCCTGACCATTCTCTCCACCGCGCTGATCGAAACCGGCAGCCGCATGGACGAAGTGATCTTCGAAGAATTCAAAGGCACCGGCAACATGGAACTGCATCTGGACCGTTACCTGTCCGACCGCCGCATCTATCCGGCCATCAACATCGAAAAGAGCGGCACCCGCCGGGAAGAACTGCTCCTGCATCCCGACGAACTCCAGCGGATCTGGGTCCTGCGCAAAGTGATGAACGGCGTGCCCCCGGTGGAGGCGATGGAACTGCTGATCGCCAAATTGAAAAAGATGACGACCAACATCGAATTTCTGTTGACGTTGAACAACCTGCAATAGAATCGGGCATAAATACAAGGAGAAAAAAGCATGAACCCGAAACGAAGCCGTTTTTTGCTGAGTCTGTTTTATTTTTTCCTTATTGTGATGGGGATTCTCGCCGCCATGCTGATCTGGCCCGCTTACCGGGACTACCGGGAGCGCCAGGAGGAATATTTCCGGTTCAAGGAAATCTCCACGGACAAGCGGGACAAGGTCAATGAGCTCCGGCACGATGTAAACGCGCTGGAGCGCGACCCCGCCGCCGTGGAAAAAGTGGCCCGCGAGAAATTCGGCCTGTGTGAAGACGGCGAAACCGTCATCATCTACAATCCCCCGCCCAAAAAAGCCTCCGCCGTCAAGGAAGGAAGCGCCCGGAAGGATACGCCATGAAGAAAATCAGATTGGGAATCATCGGTTGCGGACAGATCACCAGGGCGTCGCACGCCCCGGCGCTGGCCGCTCTCCCGAAACAGATCGAAGTCGCCGCGCTGTACGACATCGTCCCGGCCCGCGCCGAAGCAATCGCCAAAGACAGCGGTTTCGGCGCCGTCATCTGCCGCAGTTTCAAGGAATTCCTCGCAAGCGGCATTGACGCGGCGATCATCGCCACCCCGAACAAGCTTCATTACCGCCAGACCATCGACTGCCTGAACGCGGGCAAGCATGTTCTGGTCGAAAAACCGATGGCCACCAATCTCCGCCAGGCCGACGCCATGTGCGAGCTGGCCCGCCGGAAACGCCTTCACCTGCAGGTCAATCAGTCATTCCGTTATTTCCCGCTCTACAACTTTATCGCCAAAACGGTCGCGGACGGCAAAATCGGCAAACCTTTGCACATCCGTTGTCTGCGCGCCGGAGTCAGCGCCCCCAACGTGGGCTGGTCGCCGGGCGCGGACTGGTTTGTTTCCAGAAATGCCAACGGCGGCATCCTGATGGACATCGCCGTCCACATGGCGGATTTGCTGTACTGGTATTTCGGCGACGTGGAGAGCATTTCGGCGCAGAATTCGATCCGCCGCCCGAACGGGGAAGTGATCGACAATTCAGCATCGCTGTTCCGTTTCGCCAACGGCGCGACCGGGGTGCTGGAACTCTCCTGGACCTTTCCGGTCGGTGGAAACAGCCTCGAAATCTGGGGGGAGAAAGGTTCCATCACCGTTCCCGCCAGCATGGCGAACTGCGAAATCCGCCTGAAAGGGAAATCCGAACCGAAAATCGTCCCGGCCTCCGAATGCAAATTCACCAACAGCCACGAATGGTTTGTCAAATCGATCCACGGCGCCACCGGCAACCCGGTTCCCGGCGAGGCCGGGCGCAATGCGCTGGCGCTGCTGCTGGCCATTGTAAAATCGTCCGAACGCGGCGGCAGGCCGGTAAAACCGGAAACCGTCTGATTTCATTCCGCCGGGGCGTTATTTCCCGGCGGAGCGTTTCAAGGCCGCCGTCAGGGGCGCGCCGCCGTCCGGCAAACGGTCCTGATTGATCGACCAGACAAACACGCCCCGGTAGCCCTGCTCCCGAGCCCATTGGACCTTGGCGGCGATGCTCTCGGCGTCGTCGTACAGGATATAGGTGTCCGGTTGATCGGAGGTCAGCTCCACGCCGCGGGTCACCGGGTTGAATACGCGGGTGAAATCCCGCCCCCGTTCTTCCAGCCGGACCGCGGTGAGCATGGTTCTTCTGGAATCGGGATTGCCGTTTTTGACCGCCTCGCCCGGTTTCAGGTTTTCATACAGGAATCCATAGAAGGGCAGCCCGATGCTGATTTTGTTCTTGGGAATCCCCATTTTGCCGGTCAGATAATCGAGGATTTGCTCGATGCTCGGCCCGCTTTGGGACTGCAACGGAGCATGATAGGCGGCGATCCGGTAATTCATGTCGTAGGACATCAGATTGAGCCAGTCGGCCAATTTCAGCGCGGAGGGCTCGAGGTGGCGCAGGAACCATTCGCCACCCATGACGGCGATGCTGAAATAATAGTTCCGGCCCGCTTTCGCGGAGGCGTCGTCCAAGTGACGGCGGAGGGCGCGGATCAGCATTTCGCAGCGCCTGCCGTTTTCGGCGTCCATTTCGCCCTCCCAGTCCAGGTCTACGCCGTCATAACCGTTTTCAAGGGCGTAACCGACGATCTTCCGGGCCAGCGCGTCCGCCTGTTCCGGCGTTTTGCACAGCTCGGGAAACAGGCCGAACCGGCCGCCGCCGACACTGATCATGACCGTATTTTTACCGGAAGCGCGGCGGCCGTCCAGCAACGGCTTGGGGTCGAGCAGCGGATCGGGCTTCAACGAGCCGTCCTCGCCGAACCGCAGAAACGCCTGATAAACGATATCGTACAGACCGAAATCAATCTGTCCGGGCGGCAGTTGCTTGAGCGCGGCTTCATGCGAGGGATAGTAGCCCCCGACTGAAAACGGAACCTCGCGGGAACAGGCGTCCACGGCGAAAAAGACCAGCAGGAAAAACAGGGTTGTAAAACGGATCATCATATTCTCCACAGGGTTACTGGTAGATGGTTTTTTGTACGGGATTGCCGCCGACGTTGACGGTGATGGCGTTGATTTTCTGGATTTCGCCGGTGGAGGTGCTGATTTTGGCGGTGCGGACCTCCTGCGTAATCTGTCCTTCGTCATTCGCCGACGCATGGCCGTCCATGAACAGGATATTGGCGCGGTTGGCGTGTTGCAGGTAAATGGTGGAATAATTGGCGGCGGTGGTATGCGCCATTTTAAAAGTCGGGCGCTTTTTGTCGATCTCCATGCAGTCGGAGATCAGCGAGACTTTGGAGGCGCCGGCTTTCAGCAGGCGGTTGTCTTTCAGCGACAGGCCGCTTCTCGCGGCATCGGTATTCACGCAGGAACCGTTGCCATACCATGCCCCGTAGGTATTCCAAAGCCCGAGGATCGGATTCGGGCTGGCCTCGGTGGCAGGGCAGAACATCACGTTGTTGCGGTAAGAATCCGGGTTGTACGGCAGATAGCCGTGCCGCGCCAGGACACAACCCCACGCCCACACCAGAGGCTCGGTGGCGACGGTGGCGTCCGCGGCGCCGGCGTCCCCGGACCTGAACCAGTCGTCAAAATCCCGGGTATACATCATCAACCCCATGCCGACCTGTTTCTGGTTGCCGAGGCATTTGGTGGTGCGCGCTTTTTCGCGGGCGGTGTTGAGGGCGGGAAGAAGCATCGCGGCAAGGATGGCGATGATCGCAATCACGACCAGGAGCTCTATCAGGGTGAAATGTTTTGTCTTTTCAGGTTTCATGTTTCAGTTCCTTATATAATTTCAGGTTTTCATCATAGAGATCACAAACGCGGAACGGAACACATCCATTCCGTGTCACAGCTTCGTCCCGCGGGCGACGGGTGGCGGGTACGATCCGCCGTGAAGTTTTTTCTGATTTTCAATCATCTTATCCGTCACGGGGCGCTTACTGCACAAATGCGGTTTTCCGCTTTTTAAACACCGCCGGAACCCGGATAATCTGCGAAACCCGGTTTTCCTCCGGGGATTCCAACGCCCTCAGGAGCAGCCGGACCGCGGCTTTACCGTATTCCCGGTAACAGGTGCCCGCCCCGGTGATCGTCGGCTCGTCAAAGGGCTGATAACCGGAATCCTCCAGGTTGCCGAGGCTGGCGAGCTGCGTTTCCGTGCCGAGTTCGATCCCGGCTTCCTGCAACACCCGGATCAGCCCGGCCGCCATTACATCCCCGCAGGTATAGATGAACTTCCGGCGGCAGCGGCGGCTGATGTCCTGCCAGAGCGGATAATTCATTTCCACTTCGCGATGAGCGGCCTTGACCAGTTCGATGTCCGAATCGGCAAAACCCGCCTGGCGCGCCAGCGCCAGCGCCACATCGCGGCGGTACAGGCAGTTTTCATGATTCTCGTACACCAGGATCAGCCCGTCGAACTGTTCGCGCCGGATCCGCCGGAACACCTCGAAAACCGCGCCGTGAATATCCGGCAGGACCTGATGGAAAGGAGTGTTCAGGACGAAATCGAAGCGGCCGAGGACCAGCGGGACTTTCGTTTTTTTCATCCGCGCCATGGTTTCGTCGTCCCAGCCGCCGTAGTAACAGAGAACGGCGTCGAATTCACGCTCCAGCACCGCTTCCGCAATCTCCTGTGTGTTCAGGAAACGGACGTGGCACTGGTTTTCATAAAGCATCTCGATGCAGGTGTCGCGGTAAAGGCCGCAGCTCCCTTGAATTTCGGGGCGGAAAATGCTGATATTGTCAACGAACCCGATCTTGTAGATCTCGGCCTGGTGATTTTTCTTGACGAAACTGCCGCTGCGGTCATTGCGGACGATCAGGTTTTCCTCCGCGAGCTGCATCAGCGCCTTGTTGGCCGTCACCAGCGAAACCTGAAAATGATGGCTGAGTTCCCGCGCCGACATGATCTTCGTGCCGGGCTTCAGCACCCCGCTGTTGATCTGGCTGCGCAGAACATCCGTAATGCCGCCGGTTTTCCGGCCGGTCTTCGATTTCAATGCGATTTCCATAAAACTGCCATATTTCCTGTTTCATCATCCGGACTGCCTGCCATGAATTATACAACCCTGCCCCGGTTCTGTCAATATCAGATACCGGATCATAACGGCAAAAAGTTCAACTATTTTCACATCTGTTATGATATCTGTTATACATCTGTGCCAAAAACGATGGGGAACATCTTTTACTAATATTTATATTCAAAGATTGCATTTGCCGATTTTTGCTGTAAATTCCAAGTAATATGTTTTTTTATAGAGGACGATGGAATTTATGATCAACACTTCAGACCTGTACCCGCTGCGCTTTGAACCGCTTTACAAACCGGTGATGTGGGGTGGAGATCAAATGTCCTCGGTCCTCGGCCGCAAACTGCCGGAAAGCAGCGACCCGATCGGCGAATCCTGGGAAATCGTGGACCGCGACGACGCGCAGAGCGTAGTGGCGGACGGCCCGATGAAAGGCCGGACCCTTCAGGAACTGATCCACGAATGCGGCACCCTGCTGCTGGGCGGCAACTTCCGCGGCGCCAAACGCTTCCCCCTGCTGGTCAAACTGATCGACGCCGGGCAGCGGCTGTCGCTGCAAGTGCATCCCGACGCGGAGGCGTGCCGCCGCATCGGCAACGGCGCGGAGCCGAAAACCGAAATGTGGTATATCATTTCCGCCAAACCGAACGCCAAGATCATGGCGGGGCTGAACCCGCGCACCACCCGCCAGCAATTGCTCGCCAGCATCGATTCGCCCGACGTGGAGAGCCACCTGCAGGTATTTAAATCCGAACCCGGCGACGCCTATTTCATCTTTTCCGGCACCATCCACGCCATCGGCGAGGGCAACCTCCTGCTCGAAATCCAGCAGAACAGCGACACGACCTACCGGGTCAGCGACTGGGGCCGCCTCGATAAAGACGGCAAATCGCGCGAACTGCACCTGAAGCAGGCGATCGAATCGATCGATTTCGGCAACCGCACCGCGCCGCGCATCACCGGCGTGACCGGACATGCCGCGCACAACCGCAAATTCCCGGTCATCAACCGGTGCCCGTTTTTCAAGGCCGACGACCTGCGGCTCGTCACCGACTGGCAGGACACCACCGATCCGGGCGCGAGCTTCCACCTGATCAGCGCGATCAACGGGACCGTGGACGTCGGCCGGGGCGACCGCACCACCCGCCTGAACGCGGGCGAAACCTGTTTGATCCCCGCCGGTTTCGGCACTTACACGGTCCGGCCGACGGAGGCGAAAGAGATCACCATATTGAAAACAACCGCCTGACAAATGCCCATTTGAAGATAAAAATAAGAGTATTAGCATACAATCATCAAGAGTTGAGTAATGATACAGTTTGATTTTGCAAAAGACCTGGCGCTCCACCTGAAAGGAGCTTTCCCCAACGCCGTGGAAGAACCGGCCATCGTCCCCGAACGCTGTCCCGACAACATGAACGGCGACCTGACCATCAACTGCTTCCGCTTCGCCCGCGCCCTGAAAGCCGCGCCGGACCCGGTCGCCGAAGCCGCCGCCGCATTTCTCGCCGGGCACCCGGACATCGAGAGCGTCGAACGGGTCAAGGCCTTTGTGAACGTAACGCTGACCGCCGGCGCCGCCCACCGCCGGACTTCCGCCGACATCGGCGGCGTTCTGGCCGCCGGAATCCTCGAAGAACCCGCCCGCCAACGCATCCTGGTCGAATATTCCGCGCCGAACACCAACAAACCGCAGCACCTCGGCCATGTCCGCAACAATACGCTCGGCATGTCGCTCGCCTCGCTCCTCAAACGGGTCGGGCACGACGTGACCGAAATCAATCTGGTCAACGACCGCGGCATCCATATCTGCAAATCCATGATCGGCTACCAGCGCTTCGGCGGCGGCGTCACGCCGGAATCCGCCGCGGTCAAAGGCGACCATCTGGTCGGCAGTTTTTACGTCAAATACAGCAGCGCGCTGAAAGAGGAAATCCGGACGCTGAAAGAACAGCGCCCCGAGCTGGCCGACAAAGGCGAAGACGACCTCTTTCTGGAAACCGAACTCGGCCGCGCCACCCAGAAAATGCTTCAGGACTGGGAAGCCGGCGACCTCGAAGTCCGTTCGCTGTGGGAAATGATGAACAGCTGGGTCTTCAAGGGATTCGAGGAAACGTACCGCCGCATGGGCATCAAGTTCGACCACACCTATCTGGAAAGCGAAACCTACATGCTCGGCAAGGACTTGATTTACAACGGCCTCGAACGCGGCGTTTTTGAGAAACGCGCCGACGGCGCCATCACCATCGACCTCGGCAAGCTCGGCCCTAAAGTCGTGCTGCGCTCCGACGGCACCAGCGTCTATATCACGCAGGACATCGGCACCACGCTCAAGAAGTACGAGGATTACCGTCCGCAGTCCCAGATCTGGGTAGTCGGCGACGAACAGATCCTGCATTTTCAGATGCTCTTCGCGATTCTCAAAAAGATGGGTTACGAATGGGCCGACAATCTTTACCACCTCTCCTACGGCATGGTCAACCTGCCCACCGGCAAGATGAAAAGCCGCGAAGGCACCGTGGTGGACGCCGACGACCTGTTCGAAGAAATGGTGGAGCTGGCGCTGGGCGCCGCCCGGGAACGCGCCGACGAAACCGTTTCGGACGGGGAACTCAAGGAACGCGCCGAGATCATCGGGATGGGCGCGCTGAAATTCATGCTGTTGAAATTCAACCCGAAAACCACGATGATGTTCGACCCGCAGGCGTCGGTCAAATTCGAAGGCGACACCGGCCCCTACGTCCAGTACGCCTGCGCCCGCATCAATTCCATCGAGCGCAAAGCCGCCGAACGCGGGCTGACGGTGGACCCCGCCGCGGTCAACTGGGCGCTGGCCGCGACCAAAGAGGAAAAAGCCGTTTCGCTGGCGCTCTGGCAATACCCGCAGGTGCTTCACGCCGCCGCCGAGAAAAAGGATTGTTCCGGGCTGGTCGATTATTTACTGGACACCGCCAAGGCGTTCAACCGGTTTTACCGGGAATGCCCGGTGTTGAGCGCGGAAGACGACGAACTCAAAAAAGTGCGGCTGGCATTGTGCATGGCGGTCCGGACGGTTCTGACCGACGGGCTGGCAACCCTGACGATCGGAGTCCCCCGGGCCATGTAATCCCTTTTTCACCGGCAAACAACGGAGGCAGTTGAAGAAATGAACCTGGCGAATCTGATTTCGGTAGACTCCATCCTGGTCGGCGCGGAGCCGAACGATAAACGGGAGCTGTTCGAGACGATGGTCAATGCGCTCTCCACCTCCCCGGCGGTCAAGCATTCCGGCCTCGACCAGAACTACATCCTCGACGCCGTGATCAAGCGTGAAAAAAGCAGCAATACCGGCGTCGGCAACGGCTATGCGTTCCCGCACGCCAAATTTTCCGCGCTGCACGGGCTGGCGGTCAGCATGGCCTTTCTGCAGAAACCGCTGGACTACGGCGCGTCCGACCAGATGCCGGTGAACATCGTCTGCATGGTGCTCGCACCGGAGAAAAACCCGACGATGGCGCTGAAAGTCATGTCGCAGACCATCCGGTTGTTCTCCGACCGCCGGATCAAGGAAAGCATCCTGAGCGTCCACGACAGCCGCATGGTGCTGAACCTGCTGATGGAGTCCGGCGCCTCCTCCGACATCCCGATCATGGCGCGCGACATCATGAACCCGCCCCTGTTCGACGTCCGCCGCGACACGCCGCTCCCGGAGGTCATCCGCCTGATGGCCGAGAAACACCTCTCCGCGGTGCCGGTGGTGGACGAACACGGCAACATCGTCGGACACATCACCGGGGCGCGGCTGTTCCAGCTCGGCATGCCGGAGTTCATGACCCGGCTCAAGAGCGTATCGTTCATCTGTGAATTCGAGCCGTTTGAAAAATATTTCTTCGAGAAGAGCCACGCGCTGGCCGGCGAAGTCATGACCGGGGATTTCTGCGCCATGAGCACCGTCGCCACGCTGCTGGAAATCGTCCACGCCCTGACCACCCGCAACTATCCGATGATCTACGTGGTGGACGGCAACCAGCTGGTCGGCATGATCGACCAGGGAACGGTCCTCGAACAGATCATCAATTTTTAGGGGAAACGTCATGTATTACGCCATTATCGTCATCTTCATCCTGACCTACATGCTGATCTCGCTGACCAACCGGATCAACAAGACGCTGATGGTCCTGATCGGCGCCTGCCTGGTGGTGTTCCTGAACGTGGTGCCGTTCCAGACGCTGTCCCATCAGATCGACCTGAACGTGATATTCATGCTGATGGGAATCATGATCATCGGCGACATCATCGGCCAGACGGGGCTGTTCGAATGGATTTCGATCATGCTCGCCCGCAAATTCAAGGGCAGCGGACTGCTGACCGTGATGGGCGTCCTCTGCGCGGTGGCCGTCTGTTCGGCGCTGTACAGCAGCATCGCCACGCTGATCCTGTTCGTGCCGATCGCGATCCTGCTGGCCCAGATCCTGAACCTGCCGGTGCGCCCGTTCCTGATCCTGCTGGCCCTGTTCGCCAACCTGGGCGGAGCGACGACGCTGATCGGCGATCCCTGCAACATGATCGTGGGCTCCCGGGCCGGAGTCAGCTACATGCAGTTCATCATCCACGTGGCCCCGGCGGCGGCGATCATCGGCATATTCTGGCTCTGCCTGGTGGCGATCTTCCGCGGGCGGTGCTTCGTCGCGGGGACCGGCAGCAAACAGCAGATCATGAAGGCGCTGCCCGAAAAAGCCATTCCAGACTTCCCGCTGCTGCGGCGCGCCCTGCTGATCGGACTGCTGATCCTGGCCGCCCTGATCGTCAGTTCGTACACCCGGAGCGAGCCCGGCGTCATCCTCCTGTTCGGCGCAATCATCATGGGGCTGGCCTGCCGCCTGAAAATGCGCAACGTTCTGCAGAAAGTGGACTGGCCCTCCATCATCTTCGTCGGCGGGCTGTTCGTCATCATCGGCTCTCTTGAAATGCAGGGGGGCTTCGACCGGATCGCGCAATGGATGCAGACCTACACCAACGGCAATCTGTTCGCCATGACCATGCTGACGCTCTGGGGCGCCGCGCTCTTTTCCTCCGCCGTGGACAATATCCCGCTGGCGATCGCGCTGACGCCGCTGGTCGGCAAAATCTCCTCCGCCTTCCCCGCCGAAATGAACACCAATCCCCTGCTCTGGGCGCTGGTGCTCGGGATCACCCTCGGCAGCAGCATTTCCCTGCTCGGTTCGTCGGGCAACTACGCCATGAAACGCCTTGCCGAACGCAACAAATACAACATCGGCGTCATGGTTTTCAGCGCCTACGGCCTGCCGTTCGCCATCAGCGGACTGCTGATTGCGAGCCTTTATCTCTATATCCGATATTTCATGAAATAAGGAGACGGGAATGAGCAAAGAACACAACTCCATGCGCTGGCTGTTGACGGAACTGCCGGTACTGCGCGAAAAACAGATCATCGACGCCCCGACCCACGACCGGCTGAACGATCATTACCGGGCGCGGTTGGCCGCCGCGCCATCGCCCCAGAATTTGTGGATGATGGTGCTGGTCGGGCTCGGCGCCTGCATGATCGCCGGAGGCGTCATTTCGCTGTTGGCGTATAACTGGGATATGCTGCCGAAGGCTTGCCGGATTTTCATCGCCCTCCTCCCGCTGCTGGGGGGAGCCGCCTGCGGCGCGTATACCATCGTCAACGACAAAGACGCCCGCTGGCGCGAATGTTCGGCGGTGCTCACCATGGCCGGCGTCGCGTGTTTCACCGCTCTGATCTCGCAGATTTACCATACCGGCGGCACCCTGCGGGATTTCATCATGCTGGTATTGCTGGTGACCCTGCCGCTGCTCTATGTTTTCAGGAGTTATTTTTATGCGGGCCTCTACTGTTTCGGGCTGTTCTTTCTGGAGCCATACGACTTTGACCTTGTCAATTGGGCTTTTCTGGCAGGCGTCCTGCCGTTTCTGTTTTACCATCTGTTCCGCGATTACCGCAGCGCGCAGGCGACTTTTGCCCGGTATCTGACACTGCCGTTATTGATTTTTGTCCTGATGAGCGACTTCCCAGTTTTGAGCGGACTGCTGATCATTGCGGCAACGGTCTACATCGGAGGAATCATCTACAGCCGCAAAGGCATTGATTTTTTCCGCAATCCCTGGCTGTTCTGCGGCTGGATCGTACTGACCGTCGCACTGCTGATCAGCACTTATACGAACGATATCCGGAAGTCCTTATTCTACGATTTTTCGAATTGTCAATGGATTTTTCTGCTGCCGATCTTGCTGGGCGGCCTGCTGCCGGCGCTTCTGCTCTGCACGGCGCGGCGGAACGGCAAACGGGTCTTGGACAACCCGGAACTGCTGGTGGTCGCGGCGGCCTACCTGCTGCCGTATATGGCTCTCTTTCTGGACGGTTCCCTCATGCGATGGCTCTGCAACCTCTATCTGCTGTGCCTCGGCATCACGCTGACGGCATCGGGCATCCGCCACCGCAGCCTTCTGTTTTTCAATGCGGGGATCATCCAGATTGCGGCGCTGGCGACCTGCCGTTTCTTCGATTCGGAGTTCAGCATGCTGGTACGCGGTACGGCGTTCATCGTGCTGGGGGCGGCGTTCATCGTCGCCAACGTGATCATCGGCAGGAGATTCAAAAAGAACGCGGGAGGTGAAGCATGAACCCGGTAAAAATCATCAAACTGATCGTTTTCGCCCTGGCGGTGCTGGCGGGCATGGCTTATCCGGCGTCGAAAATCATCCGTTTTGAATTCCCCGGCCAGCCGCCCGCCGTCTACCGTTTCAGGACCGGCATCGTCGATCCGTTCGACCCGTTCCGGGGGCGTTATGTGGTGCTGCGCCCGCTGCCGTCGGAGGTCCAGATCCCGAACAAGGGGTTCGACCCGAAATACGCGGTGCTCGGCCTTGACGAAAAGGGACTGGCCACCGTGACCGACCTGACGGAAGCCCCGGTCAAAGGACGCGACTGCGTGCGGTTGGAATCCGCCTATTTCCAAAACTGGAACAAGGAGAAACCGAGCTACGGAATTACGCTGCCGTTCGACCGTTTCTACCTCAACGAAGAACTGGCGCCGGAGGCGGAAAAAGCCTTCAACGAGGCGATCCGGAAAGGCGACGACGTCTGTGTGATCAAAGTCAACATTTACCAGAACGGCGATTACGCCATTGAAGACCTCGAAATCGAGGGCATGCCGATTCATCAGTATCTGAAACAATCCACCCGAAAGGAATAGAACCATGATTTACGTAATTGCGTCCATCAAATTGAAGCCCGGCGTCCGGGAAAAATTTCTGGAGATCTTTCAGGCCAACGTGCCGAACGTCCTTGCGGAAGACGGCTGCCTGAGCTATGAACCCTGCGTCGATGTCGTCAGCGACCTGGTCGAAGCCGACCCGGACGTGGTCACGGTGGTCGAAGAATGGGAAAGCATCAAGCATCTGAAAGCTCACCTGGCCGCCCCGCACATGAAAAAATACGGCGCCGCCGTGGCCGACCTGCGCCTCTCCACTTCCCTGAAGATCGTGGAAAACGCCTGATCGGATTTCCCGAAACCCGTATCGTGTCCGGGCATCACCCGACGCGGTACGGATGCTTCATATCCTGATTTTGTTATTAAAGAATGCCGGTTATCGGCAGGGCAAAATGGAAATTTCACCCTGCCGACAGATTTTTAATACTCTTTGCCGCTGGCGGGATTGACCAGCTTGAATTCCTCGTGGTGGACCGAATCGTCCGCCCGGAAACTGAGGTTCCTGCCGTAGCGCGATTCCATTTCGGTCAACAGCGAAGCGTCCTGATTTTTCAGCCGCGCCAGGATTTCGGGATGCATGATCACCCGGATTTCCTTGCCCTTGTTCGAACGCAGTACCGTGTTCAGGCGGCGCTGGATCTCCACGCTCATCGTCAGTTCGCTCTTGATATGCCCGGCGCCATGACAGTAGGGGCACGGGATATAGATGGTGTCCTTCAGGCTCTCATGCTCGCGCTGGCGCGTCATTTCCATCAGTCCCAGACGGCTCAGCGGCAGCAGGTGCGTCTTGGCCCGGTCGTCCTTGACCAGCTTCTTCATGAGCTTGTAAACCGTTTCACGGTCCTGCGCCGAACGCATGTCGATAAAGTCGATCACCACCTGCCCGCCGATGTTGCGGAGCCGGAGCTGGCGCGCGACCGCCTCGGCCGCCTCCAGATTGGTCTGCAGGATGACTTCGGGCTGGTCGCCGGTACGCTTGGCGCCGCCTTTGCCGGTATTGACGTCGATGGCGATCAGCGCCTCGGTTTCGTCGATGCAGATGTAACCGCCGCCGGGCAGCGGCACCACCCGTTTGAAAATGTCTTCGATCTGGGTCTGGACGTTGTACGACTCGAAAATCGGCTCGGCCTTTTTATACTGCTTCACCTTATTCGAAAGGCGGCGGCCGCCGAATTTGTCCAGCGTCTCGGTGATGACGGTAAAGGATTCCCGGGAATTGACGATGATTTCGTCGATATCCTCGGTCATGATGTCCCGGATCGAACGCTCCATCAAGGTCGGTTCGGAATAGACTTCCGCCGGCACCTGCGGATTTTCCAGCGCTTCTTCGACCCGGTGCCACGTATCGAGCAGCAGGTCCAGGTCGTGCTGGAAATAGATTTTCTTGCGCCCTTCGCCGACGGTGCGGCAGATCAGGCCCATCCCTTCCGGGACATCCAGTTCTTTCAGGATTTTACGCAGCCGCGAACGCTCGGACGAACCTTCGATCTTGGTCGAAAGCCCGATATGGTCCGCGTACGGCAGCAGCACCAGATAACGCCCCGGAATCGACAGGTTCGTCGTCACCCGGGCGCCTTTGGTGCCGATCGGGCCCTTGACCACTTGCACCAGCAGTTCGGTCCCGGCCGGGAAAATTTCCGGAATTTCCTTGGCGGTGATCTTCTTTTTGCGGCGGTGCTTTTCGTTTTCGCGAAGCTGTTTCGAGCGGCGCGCGCTGTGGCGGAGCCACATCCGGAGCTTTTCCGAAAAGACGTTGCGCTTCTTGGCTTTGCCGTCCCCGTCGACCAGCGATTCCTCGCTGAGGGGATTCATCTCGTCGGCATCCATGTCGTACGTGGCGGGGATCATGTCCCAGTAATGCAGAAACGCATTTTTGCCGATGCCGATATCGACGAACGCCGCCTGCAGCGACGGCTCCAGGTTAACGATCCTGCCGATATAAACCGATCCCACAGTCGGCCCTACGGAAGGGCGTTCGATGTGGTATTCTTCGAGTTTCCCATTGCTCAACAGAGCGCAGCTGGTTTCCAGTTGCTCGGTGTTGAAAATAATCTGTTTTCTGACTTTTTCCATGGGGTTGAAATTAATACTCCACTTTTTAAATTGTTATGCGGCGCGGTCATGTTTCTTCTGCGCCTCCGAATACCATCATCCCGCCGGTGAGCTTGAATCCGTTCAGGAAATCGGGCGATCCCATTTCCTTGCGCCCCTGCGGCACAATCCGGATCAGCTCAATGGCGCCCCGCCCGCAGGCGACGACCCAGCCGTGACGGTCCGCCTGCAGGATTCTCCCGGGCGTACCGTGCCGGTCGCCGATGACTCTGGCGGCGGTGACTTTGATGGTAGAACAGCGCTCCGGGTTGGCGGCGACGAAATATGCCCCGGGCCACGGATGATACGCGCGGATGCGGGCTTCCACATCTTCAGCCGCCAGACTCCAGTCGATGGCGCCGTCCTGCTTTTTAATTTTACGGGTGATGACCGCTTCCTGGTGATTCTGCGGCACCGGCTTCATCTTTCCACTGACGATCCGGTCCACAACTTCGACGATATGCTCCGCGGCAAAGCGCCCCAGGGCCTTTTCGAGGTCATCCGAATATTCATTGCCGATCAACGGATAGCGGAGCGTACAGAAAACGCCCCCGGTATCCAGCCCTTTATCCATCCGCATGAACGTCACCCCGGTTACGCTGTCCCGGTTCAGAATGGCGTTGGTGATCGGCGAGGCCCCGCGAAAACGCGGCAACAGCGAAGAATGAACGTTCATACAGCCATGCCGGGGCAAATTCAACACCGGCTCGCGCAGAATCTGCCCGAATGACACGACCAGGATGATATCCAGGTCCAGATCCGCCAGGTAAGCCAGGCTTTCCGGGGCGTTCAGCGACTCGAATTTGTCGAGCGGCGCACCGGTTTTCGGGGCGAATTTGGCAATCGGCGTTTCCTGAAGCATCCGGTGACGGCCGGCCGGCTGGTCCTTCTGCGTGCCGATGCCGACCAGATCGATCTTGGCCGAGGCCGAAACCGCTTCCAGCACCGGAACCGCTATTTCTCCTGATCCCAGAAAATATAATCGTATTTTTTGGCTGTTACTCATTCACTTCGCTTTAAAGAAATTAAATACCGAATGGAATAATATACTTCCATGTCGGGAAAAATTCGAATGAGCTTGATGGAAAAACAACAAGATTTCAAGAAATCCCGCCGATCAATACGAATTCGGGATCAGAAAGAGACGTTGACATTGCCGCTGATCATGGTCGGCGGCGGCATCATCACGATCCCCGCCGGCACCGACCAGTCGCGTTCCCAGGTATGGAGCAGCTTCGGATCGCATTCGCCCCATTTGTTCAGGTCCACGATCAGGATATTGCCGTCCGAGGTGCAGTAGATGTCCATCACCAGCGTCTTCGCGGGCAGCGCCCACTGAATATCCCGGACAAACGCCTCGGCCTTGTCCCAATACTCCTGCTTGACCCCCTCCATGCGGCGGAAATGGCGGATCAGCCAGTATTGGCTCATCGCCGAAAGCTCGCCGTCACGGATGAACAGCCGGAATTCCCGGGTCTTGTTCATGCGCCGGAACGGACGGATGCAGATGTATTCGACGTTGCCGGACGCCGCGGCCTCGCGGATCTTATAGCTCTCGGCCAGGAAGCGCCACGCGCTCTCCGGCGAATGCACCGCGCCGCGCTTGGCGGAAAACCGTTCGGTATCGGTCGGCGCGGCCGTATCGACCGACACGAAGCAGTTCCCGAGCACCGCGTCCATCGGACGGCGCATGCGTTCGATCACTTCCTCCACGGCTTCGCCCTTGGTTTCGCCTTCGGCAAGGGCGGTCACTTCACTATCTTTCAGCTTGACAAAGCTGGTCATAAAGGTATGCTCGGACAATGCCGGGTACCATACGGGCGTACGCCAGAAATCTTCTCGGCTCATAGGTCAGTCTCCAGATTCGTTTTCCGGGGGAGCGGGCGACAGCCAACGCTCAATCCGGCTCATCACTATCATAAAATATATCGAAAAGGACAGGATCGATACCCATTGGAAATTCAACAACGGCAACCGGAACGCCAGCCACACCGCCGAAATCAGGATGCACGGAAACGCGATATAGCAATTCAGCACAAAATAATCCCGGAAAAAGAGTTTCCCCTGCAGCCGCCGCGAACCCAGCGCGGAGAAAATCAGCGATACCATCAGGATAAAGAACATGAACTGGAAAATCATCATTCCCAGCAGTCCGACGAAGCTTCCGAGCGCCATCGATATTTTCACGACCTTCGGGTACAGGAACAAATTCAACGTCGGGCTCATGACGTCGATTTTCTCTTGGATCGTGGCCTGATACGCCGCCTTGATAAACTCCGCGATCTGCTCCCGGGGGCATGTCTGCATTTTCAACAATTCGCCGTTGGCAATCGTATAGAGCAAATAACTGTCCTGATCACGCTGTGCCCAGACCAGCACCGATTTGGGCATCCAGATAATGCCCGAATCCGCCAGCCCGATGTCGATTTTCGGCAATTCCGCCTCGATGTTGCCGACATAGGTCAGCTCCAGGCGCGGCATGGAAAAAATCATCCGGTTGACTGTCGGGTCCTTTTCCGGCAGCAAACCGGCGTCCGTCAGCGTCACCTGCCCGCAGCTCTCCGCGATCCGGGCATATGCCGCATCGATCTGGCGGTTGATGGGGGGAATCATGAAAAGCCACACCGTAAGCACCGTCAGAAAACAGAGCAGCAAAAAATGAAAAAGAGCCCGCCACGCCGACTGTCTCAGCAAATGACAATAAATCGCCGTCCCTTTGCAGCTCTCCATTAAAATCTGGATAAAACCTAACTTCAAAATCTGCCCTTCCGTTTATATTCTTTGGCGGCGCCGCACGTTTCAAGCCTCTGCAGTGCCGGCTTGATTTCCTCGAATTCCTCCGGGGACATCCGATCCACAAACAGAATGCCGTCCAGGTGGTCCAGCTCATGCTGAATGCACCGCGCCAACAGCCCGCCGCAGTCGCATTCCACCACGGAACCGTCGAGCAACCGGGTTTTGAACCGCACGGTGGCGGGTCGCACCACGCTGCCCCAGATTTCCGGCACGCTCAGGCAGCCTTCCTCGGCTTCCAGCAGGTCTTCGCCGACGCCGACGATTTCCGGGTTGATCGCCGCCATCGGCATCATCGGCAGCAACTGCGCCTCGCCGGGCGATTGAAATTCGCCCTCGCGCGACGGCACATCGAGCACGACAATCCGCAGATCCTTTCCGTACTGCGGCCCGGCCAGGCCGATGCCGTCGAACGCCTTCATGGCGCCGACCATATTTTCGGCCAATTCCACGATTTCCGGGGTGATCTTTTTGATCTCCCGTGCCTTTTTCTTCAACACCGGAGCGCCCGCGGTATAGACCGTATACGTTTTCTTCCTCCGGAACACGTCACACCTCCTGAAAGCCGCGTTCAACCAAATCCAGCGTATGCCGGATATTCTTCAGGCACTGGTCGCGGCCGATCAGCATCATGGTCGCGTCAAGCTCGGCTCCGCCGGCGACGCCGCTGACCGCCAGCCGCATCGGCTGGAACAGTTTGCCGTGCGGGATTTCGCAGGCGGCTTCGGCTTCTTCGATGGCGGCATGGATATTTTCCGCCGTGAATTCGGCGCATTTCAGATTTTCGGCGGCATGGCGCACTCCGGCGCAGATTTCCGGTTTCTTGAACTGTTTTTCCAGATTTTTCAGGTCATAGCACAGCGTATCCGTGAAAAAGTAATTCCACGAATCCACCTGGCTGAGCTGTTTGGTACGGCTCTGCATCAACGCGCCCACTTTTTCCAGCTTTTCCGCGGGCCAGGCGGGATCGGCGAACCGGCTTGCCGCCGCCATGAAATCCGCAAAGGGCATTTCCGCGATATAGGCGCCGTTCATATTATTCAATTTATTGCCGTCGAACTGCGCCGGGGAACTTTTGACACGCTCGAGCAGGAATGCTTCGATCATCTCCTGCCGCGTCATTTTTTCGCGGTCGTCACCGGGGGACCAGCCGAGCAGCGCCAGATAGTTGAACAGCGCCTCGGGCAGATATCCCTTTTCGCGGAAATCGCCGACGAACGCATCGCCGTCCCGCTTGGAGAACGGCTTGCCCGCGGCATTGACGATCATCGGCATATGGCCGTATACGGGCGGCTTGCAGCCGAGCGCATGAAAGAGCATGATGTGGCGGTAAGTGTTCTCCACGTGGTCGTCGCCGCGCACGATGTGCGTGATTTCCTGCGTGATGTCGTCGCAGACGTTGGCGATATGAAACACCGGCGTACCGTCGCTCCGGACAATGATCAGGTCCTTCATGCCGTCCAACGGCTTGCTCAATTCGCCTTTGATCAGGTCGTGGAAAAAGATTTCGCGCCGTTCGAACACGATCCGGGCCACGCCGGAGAACTCATACGAGCGCCCCTCGCCGATGACCGAATCGATCGCGTTTTCGAGTTCAAAAACCATTTCGCCGGCGGCGTTGAACGCTTTCAGCCCGCGGAAGCCCGCCAGGCAGGCGGAATTTTCCACGGCCTTGCCGCCTTTGCCGACGGTAAAGAAGCCAACGCCCTGCGGCGTTACCGTAAACGCCCCTTCCGGGTGAAGTTCAAACGACGCCTCGCCCACACTGCGGACCGCGTCGAAGCCGGTGCAATCCCACGGAATCCGGAAAAATACCGGGCCGTCGCCGGACCGGTAAGCCCAGCCTTCTTCCTGCATTTTGTCAACCGCGCTCAGGTGCGAATTGCGCATCTGGGTCTGATAAATGATCTGCTCGTCGTAATCCAGCCCCAGCCACTGCATGCAATCCAGAAGCGTTTCGATCGCCTCCCGGGTGGAGCGTTCGATATCGGTATCCTCGATACGGAGCAGGAATTTGCCGCCGGTATGGCGGGCGAACAGCCAGTTGAAAATTGCCGTGCGAATATTGCCTATATGCACCTGTCCGGTGGGGGACGGCGCAAATCTGATTCTGTTTTCCATTTTTTTACGGTATTATCCTGAAGTTATTGCTCCGATTTCTTGTCCACGGAAACGGCCTGTTCGACTCGCGTTCCGATCGGGCTGGTATTGGTGGCGGCGCGCAACTGGGCAATCGCCTTCTGCACGCTGACCAGAGAGTTGATCATGGTATTTTCGGCCTGTACATATTTGAGCTGCGCTTCGTTCAGGCGGGTCAGTTCGGTGTTACCGGCGTTGTATTCTTCTTCGACCAGCTCGCGCTGTTTGGTCACCAGGTCGAGGGTGGTCACGTAAAGGCGGGCCAGGCGGACGTTCTGCACGTAATTGTCATACGCGGCGCGAACTTCCTCCACCACATTCAGCCAGGTGCTGGCGACGTTGAATCTGGCCTGGGCGATGGTGGCCTGGGCTTCCTTGACCCGGGCGGCACGGCGCCACTCGAGCGGCAGCAGCCATTCCACAGTGACCCCGGCACTCCAGTTCGGCGAGTTCGCATAGGAATTGCTCGCGCCCAAACCTGCCGTTGAACTACGCCCCGCGGCCGTGTCGAAACCGACGCCGGCGTTGGCACGGACCACCGGCGAATAGGCGCCGTATGCCGCGTAAAGCGAATATTCATTGATCTTGACCTGTTCGCGGTAGTATTTCAGGTCGGGGCGGTTGTTCAATGCGATATCGAGGTAGACATCGACGGTGCTGACGTGTTCATCGGTACCCGCGTTGATCGGCGGGAAATCGATGTGGGCGGGCAGGTTGCCGTCGGGATACCCCATCAGCACGGCCAGCGAATAGACCGCGGCGTTGTAAGCATATTCGGCGGCCAGCTGGTCGCCGATGGCGTTGTTGACCAGAATCTTGAAGTTCAGCACGTCGGACAGCGGCACGGCGCCGAATTCCAGCTTCAACTGGGTCTGTTCGAGGTTTTTCAACTGGAAGTCCATGTCCGCTTTGGCGATGGCGCGCTGTCCGCGGGCCAGCAGGATGTCATTAAAGGCATAAGCCACGGAACGCATCAGGATTCGGCGGGTATCGTCTTCCTGGTGGCGCTGGGCGGTCCAGGATTCGCGGGCGCTCAACACGTCCATGGTCCGGATGAAACCGTCAAAAATCAGCCAGGAGGCATTCAACCCGGTCTGGGTGGTAAAGGCGCGGTTGCGGGTGGTGGCGACATTGTGACGGTTGTAATTTTCGTTGCCGTTGATGCCCATATTGAAGCTGGCGTTGAATTCGGGCATGTAGGCGTTCAATGCCTGATAATAGCGCATCCGGGCGGCGTTGACCGCATGGTAGACCGAGATATAGTCAGGGTTGTTCTTAATGGCGATTTCCTGGGCTTTCTCCAGATTCAGGATTTTGACATCCTGCAGAATATCGTCCTGCTTGCCTTTGGTTCGGGACGAAAAGACATCCGCGTCAAAATCCGTGGCCGGCGGGGTGTAGCGGTAACAACCTCCGCTCAAAACCACCAACGCCAGTATAGACGGCAATACACCGAAAATTCGTTTCTTAATATTCATCAAACATCTCCAAAAAATTAAATATTTATTAAGATATACCGGTATTCATCTTTTTTCAATCGGATTCCCTGCAAAAAAAGGGCATTTTTAATAGTTCTAAACACGGACAAATATATTGTCGTTGTAAGTGTTTAAAACGTTACAGCGATTCCGCCGAAATCCCGGGAAATATTCTGCGGAGCCCTTAAAGTTCTTCCGATCAGGCCTGAATGCGACGCATCCGTTCGCATCGGGCCGTGCCCGGTGCCGTGCCCGGGCGTGCTGCAACGTGCCGCCGCGAAAAAAACGAAATTCATGCCAAACACGTATTGACAAAACCCCGGAATGACGGTATAATAAAATAAGTTCCCTAGACAACTAGGAATCCAAGAAAAGGCAAAGGCGATGACGACTCAGGTAAAGCTGGATAAACGGGGCACGGCCAAATACATGCAGGTCCGCGATGTGATCTATCGCCGGATCGTGTCCGGGGAATACCCGGCAGGCAGCGCGATCCATTCCGAGCCGGAATTGGTGAATATTTTCGGCGTCTCCAAAATGACGATCCGCCAGGCGCTCACGGAACTGGAAAAAGAGGGACTGCTCTACCGCAGGCAAGGCGTCGGGACTTTCGTCAACGACCCGAACGCCGCCGGGCGCCAGATCACCGTGGTCCTCCCCGGAGCCGCGCAGGTGGCGAAACAGGGGACGATGTTCAAAATCATCCACGGCGTCCTGGAGGAAGCGTACAGCTCCGGCGTCCGGCTCTCCATTTATGCGGCGGAACAGTGCGATTTCAGGAAGGATTCGCCTCATTCCGGGGGATTTCTGTTCCCGACTCCCCCGCAGGCCCTGATGGACGAAGCCGCAAGCATGGCCCGCAGCGGCTACCGCGTCGTCGTCATCAACCGCGAAATGGATTGCCCGGAACTGAGCTTTTTCACCACCGACCACCGGCGTTCGGCGGAACTCGGCACGGAATTCCTGATCGGCCGCGGGCGGCGGAACCTCGCGCTGGTCAGCGCACAGGAACAGCCCCACCAACGCGCCCGCCGCGACGGTTGTCACGACGTATTGAAACAGCACGGGCTGAAAGGGAAAGACATTATCATGGACCATGAAACGCTGGGTTTCGCCGACGGCGCGCAGGCGGAATCGGTCCTGGCCGAAGCGGACGGCATTCTGGTGACGGAAGGGCGGATGCTCGCCAGCACGGTTGAAAAATTGAAAGCGCTGAAACGGCGGGTTCCCGATGACGTGGAAATCGTCACGTTCAACCGGATCGAATTCCCGGTGCCGTTTGCCGATTCCATCCACGAACTGATCGAGCCGCTGGAAGAATACGGAAAGCTGGCGGTACGCCGTCTGGTGGACGGCGGCAAAACCCGGCTCACCGAACGTTTCGAGGCCGTATTGAATATAAAAAGATGACGCATGAAAATACGCCATATCCGATTTTTCACGTTTCAAAACGATAACTGTAATAAAAAATCATAACCACGGAGGACATCGTTCTATGGGAAAACGTTTCACACTTATCGAACTCCTTGTCGTAATTGCAATCATTGCCATTTTGGCCGCCATGCTTCTCCCGGCCTTGAACCAGGCGCGCGAATCGGCGCGGAACGCGCATTGCATTTCCAACCTGAAACAGATCGGGCTCGCGGGCGCCTCCTACGGCTCGGACTACAACGATTTCCTGCCGTACAGACAGCCCAGCGACACGGTCAAGGCAAACTCTTCATGGCGGCTGACCACTTATAACTCTCTGGTGTTGATGATTGGCGGCGGTTATTTCGGCAATCCGATTGAATTCGTAAGCAAAGATGAGGAGTATCACCAAAAAGTCAAGCCATTTGTATTTTGTCCGAGCGACCGGCAGAATTTCTCCCGTGACCAGACCAACGGGACGAAAGGTACTTCTTATTGGAATATTGTTTTCGGGCGCGACGGGGCCGCCGAAATGGCGACCAACAGCCTCCGCACCCGCCTCCACATGGGCAAGGACGCTCCTTCGCGGGTCTGGACCATGGATCTCGCCCCGAACAAGTATTATCTCGAGCGGACTTCCGGCGACTACACCCGGGAGAACCACCCCATGCGCCACAACCTGCTGGCCATCGGCGGACACGTCAAGACGATGGACAGCAGGCAACTATACAATAACGTCACGGACTGGAACTTCGCTTCCGCCGGTTTCGATTATCTGGACAAACACTGAAAATGAGGATCAACATGCGTATTTACTTCCTGCTTGGTTTCCTGTCGGCAATGCTGGCGGCAACCGCCTCCGCCGCCGTGATCGCCGAAAACGGCAAAAGCGACTATTCCATCGTCGTTCCCCACCGCGCGGGACACCATAAACTCATCACCAAATATTACCGCGAAGCGGCCGGAGAACTGCGGACGGCATTCAAGGAAACTACCGGGGCCACCCTGCCGGTCGTTTCCGAGGCGGAGTTTCCGCCGAGCCAACCGGCCATCTACATCGGAGCCACCAGACGCGCCGCCGCGCTCGGGCTGGACAAACTGGGCCTTGCCCCCTGGGAAACCGTCACGGTCCTGGACGGAAACGATATCATCCTCTACGGCGAAGACCGCCTTTTCCGCAAGCGCGCCAAGGACTACAACGACCTGCAACTGGGTTCCGTGCGCGCCGTATCACTGTTCATGCGCGACACGCTGGGCGTACGCTACCTGATGCCGACCGCTTCCGGCCGGAGCACGGCCCGCCGCGACCGGATTGAATTCAGCCGGACGGAACCGCTCCGCGACAAGCCGGATTTTCTTTACATCAGCGGCCGCCCGAACGGCATGTTCTACGATTTCGCCAACAACTTCCTGCCGATGCCGCTTTACGGCAGTTACGGCGGGCATTCGCACGACCGGGCGGTCCCGGCGAAGACATACTTCGACAGCAACCCCGAATATTTCGCCATCGTCAACGGCAAGCGCAACCGGACGCAGGTCTGTTTAAGCAATCCCGACGTGCGGGAACTGATCTACCGGGAAACCCTGAAACGCGCCGATGAGGGCTATGACTGGGTCCAGCTCGCGCAGGCCGACGGCTTCGCCGGCTGCGAATGCCCGCAATGCCGCGAATACCTGGGCTCCGACACCTGGGGCGAAAAACTCTGGGCCATACACCGCGACATGGCCGAACGCTTCGCCGTCGACCGCCCCGGCAAAAAAGTGGTGCTCCTCGCCTATACCGTCACCCGCAAGCCGCCGGAGAAATTCAAGGAATTCCCCGCCAACACCGTCATCGAACTATGCCATTATTCGCAGGCCGATTTCGACGCGTGGAACTCCGTCAAAGGAAACGCCGGGGCCGTCGTCTACGTCTACAACTGGGGCTATTACAAGGACGAAGGATTTTCGCCGAGCCTGCCGCCGTCGTTCATCCCGGAACAGTTGAATTTGTTCCGCAAAAACCGGGTCCACGCGATCTACCGCTGCGGCTTCGGCGAACTGTTCGGGCTGGAAGGCCCCGTTTATTACGCCTACGGACAGCTTGCCGGCGACGCCGGGCGGGAATTGAATTCCGCCCTGGACGAATACTGCGAACGCGCTTTCGGCCCGGCATCCGCGGACATGCGGACCTTTTTCGACCGCCTCTACGCCCGGGTGAACGACGGCCAGTACCCGGAACCGGACTGGAGCGATTTCATGTACGGGGCCACGATCAAACTGTATGAAAACCAGCGCCTGACGGTCCGGCGCTACCCCGCCGCCATTCTGGCGGAACTCGAGGCGAGCCTTGCCGCGGCGGAGCAGGCCCCGAACCTTGACGAAGCGCAGAAGCGCCGCCTGCACCTGACCCGGATCGAGTTTGACTACCTGAAACACAGCGCGGCCCTGGCCGGCGCCTTCCTGAAATGGCTCGATTCCGGACGAAAAGAAGAAGACCTGCCGCCGCTGCGGCTGGCATTTGACCGCAGGAACAGCTATATTGATTCGCTGTACGGGTCGAATGAAAAAATCGTTTACGATGACTTCAGCATGTTTTACGGGCGCCCCCGCCAGATGCTGCTGAACGGCGGCCGGTTCCGCGGCCTGATGAAAGGCGCGTTCGGCGCCGAATTCACCCCCGAAAAATGGTAAAAACAACAAATTCAACGATAAAGGACCCTTTATGAACGCACTGAACAGGCTGTGGCCTGCCCCGCTCCACCTCGAATTACAGGAAGAAACGTTCCCGAAACCGGAGCGTTTCCGGTTTCAGGCCGATTCCATCCACGTGGACGGCGACCTCGAATCGTCTCCGGACGGCTGCCCGATTGAATTCAAAACCGACGCCGCCGTAACGAACCCCGAAGGCTATATCCTGGACATCGCCCCCGGCCGCATCGAAATCCGCGCCTCCGCCGCAGCCGGGACTTTTTACGGCTGGCAGACCCTGCTCCAGCTCATCCGCTACAGCGCCGCGGGCGACCTGTGGCAGCGGGTGCGGATCGAAGACCGCCCGGCGTTCCGCAAACGCTGTTTCATGGCGGATATGGGGCGAAGCGTCTTTCCGCTGCCGCTCCTGAAACAGCTCGTGCGGATTCTCGCCCGGCTGAAAATGAACCAGCTTCACCTGCATTTATACGACGACGAGCTCTGCGGCATCCGCTTCGAAGGCCTGCCGTTCGGCTCCGAAAACCCCTGCGCCATCACCGTCGCCGAACTCGGCGAACTGGTCCGTTTCGCCGCCGATTTCCACGTGGAGATCGTGCCGGAACTGGAAGGCTGGGGGCATGTCGGTTCGCTGGTCGCCCACCGCCCGGACCTGCGCGGCGGCAAGGGACTGTACAACGGTTCGAGTTTCCTGATCGGCGAACCGGTCTTCGAGGTCATGCGCAACATGATTTCGCAGATCGCGGAAGTCATGCCGCCGAAAGCCCGGATTCACCTCGGGCTGGACGAAGCCCTGTGGTTCTGCGCCCCCGGCATGCCCGCCGGCTTCACGCCGGAAAAACTGGTCGGACGCTATTACCGGATGCTTCAGGAAATTGGACAGGAAAAATCGCGCGAGCTTTCCATGCGCATCTGGGGCGACCATGCCGGACGGCCCGTTCCGGCGGAAATCAGTTCCCGGGTCGTCATCGAACCGTGGTGTTACTGGAACGCCCTTCGTTCGCACATGGATTTCAGCATCGGCCGCTATGCCTCCGGCGCTTCGCCGTGGATGGCTGGAGCCGGACAGAGCATGGGACAGCATCGCGGGGCCTATCACGCCACCCGCTACTGGGCCAAACGCGCCGCCGCGCTGGAAATCGCCAACCTCGAAGGGATCAACCTGACGTTCTGGGGACGCAACGACCTCGAAAATCATTTCATCACCCTGTTCGCGGGGGCCGGGTTCATCTGGAACCCGAATCCCCAATACGATTTCGCGAAGGAGGAGGAATACGAAAATTTCGAGCGCCGCTTCTTCCCGATTCAAACGGTATTTCAGCACAAATTCCGCGAGGCATGGCCGGATACGCTGCGGAAACTGCGCCCGACGACGGTTTACCACGGGCATCATTATTTCGATGATAAACATGGAGAGCCGTTCACGCCGTTCGTGCCGCTGGCGGGAACCGCGAACCAGCACAACTTCCTGACCGAATAACGCCGGGATCGAAGATCAGCCGAGCAGCTCGCGGATGACGGCGGCGGCGCAATGGCAGCCGAACACCGCCGGCATGTAGGAAACCGTGCCGACGGTGGAACGGAATTTACCGAGGTCGTTTTCGCCCTCGGTCACGGCTTCGTCCGGGACGTCTTCCGGCGAAAAAATCACCTGGAAGCCGCTGTGAACGCCGCGCCGGTGGAGCCGTTTGCGCAGCGCCCGCGCCAGATTGCAGTTGTAGGACTTGGAGATGTCGGCCGCCCGCACCAGCGAGGGATCGAGGCGGCCGCCCGCGCCGAGGGAACTGACGATTTTCAGCCGGCGGTCAAGCGCCTTGCAGATCAGGTTCAGCTTCGGCGAAAGCGTGTCGATGGCGTCTACGACGCAGTCATAGGGGGCGGCGTCGAGCAGTTCGGCGGTCTTTTCGTCGCGGATGAATTCGTTGATGACGGTAAGCTCCAGCCCGGGATTGATGTCGCGGAGCCGTTCGCCCACGACTTCGCCCTTTTTCCGCCCGAGCGTCGAAGTGAGCGCCGGGAGCTGGCGGTTGCGGTTCGAGCTCTCGATGATATCGCCGTCCACAATCGTCATCCGGCCGACTCCGGCGCGGCAGAGCATTTCCGCGGCGTAAGCGCCCACGCCGCCCAGCCCCATCACCAGGACATGGGCTTCGCGCAGGCGGCGCAGTTTATCGGGGCCAAGCAGCAGCGCCGTGCGCGTCTGCCATTCGGGGAAAGCGGTTGTATCCATCGTCATTTGGACAGAATCACGTTGTCAATCAGCCGGGTCGCGCCGAAAAACGCGGCCACGGCCACCAGAATATCCCGGGTTTCGGCGGTCACTTCGCCCAGGGTCTCGGCGTCGCGAATCTCGACATAATCGACGCGCCCGCCCGCCCGGGTGATACTGTCCCAGATCGTGTCGGCGTTCAGTTTGTCGCGGGTCAGCCCCAGCAGAGTGCGCGAAACCGACAGCGCCCGGCGGCGTTCGTCGCCGCTCAGGTAGCGGTTGCGCGAACTCATCGCCAGACCGTCCGCCTCGCGCACCAGCGGCGCCACCAGGATTTCGATCGGGAAGTTCAGGTCGCGCACCATCCGCCGGATCACCAGCGCCTGCTGCGCGTCTTTCTGGCCGAACACCGCCACGTCGGGCAGCACGGCGTTGAAAAGCTTCGCCACCACCGTCGTCACCCCGCGGAAATGGTTCGGGCGGCTGTTGCCGCACAGGTCCGCGGTCAGCGATTCCTCCACCACCCAGGTCGTATGCTTCGGGAAGTACATGTCTTTGGGCTCCGGAGCGAACACCACATCCACGCCATGCTCCGCGCAGAGCGCGCAGTCGCGTTCGAAATCGCGCGGATACTTGCTCAGGTCCTCGAACGGGCCGAACTGGGTCGGGTTCACGAAAATCGTGACCACCACGAAATCGGCGGCTTCCCGCGCCCGGTCCACCAGGCTCAGGTGCCCGTCATGCAGATACCCCATGGTCGGCACGACCCCGATCCGTTTACCCGCCAGGCGGGCCCGGCGGGAACATTCCTGCATCTCGGAAACAGTGCGGATGATGTTCATGATCAGACTTCGACCATCCAGCCGTGGCGGTCGGCGATCTCACCGTACTGGATGCCGGTCATCTCGTCGTAAAGTTTCTTCAACACGGGGCCGATCGCTTCGGTATCGTAGGAAATCACCTCGCCGTTGTCGTAAATCCGGCCGACGGGCGTCAGCACCACGGCCGTGCCGCAGGCGCCGACTTCGGCAAAGCCGGGCAGTTCGCTTTTCAGGATCGGGCGGCATTCCACGGGCATGCCCATGTCTTTCGCCAGCTGCATCAGCGATTTGTTGGTGATGCTCGGCAGGATCGAACCGGACTTCGGCGTCACATACTTGCCGTCCTTCGAAACGGCGATAAAGTTGCTGGTGCCGAATTCGTCGATGTAGCGGTGTTCCTTCGGGTCGGTGAACAGCGGAATCGGGCAATGGTTGTCCTTGGCGATTTTGGACGGCAGCAGGCTGGCGGCGTAGTTGCCCGCGCACTTGATGGTGCCGGTGCCGAGCGGAGCCGCGCGGTCGTAGTCGTTGATCACCCAGGCGTCCACCGGTTTGATGCCGCCCTTGTAATACGGGCCGACCGGCATGGCCATGATGATGAATTCATATTCGTCGCTCGGCGCCACGCCGATGGTGGGGCCGGTGCCGAACGCGACCGGGCGGATATACATGGCGCCGCCGGTGCCGTAGGGGGGCACGTAGTCGATGTTGTCGCGGACGACTTTTTTCATGGCTTCGACGTAAATTTTTTCCGGGAATTCGGGCATCAGCAGGTGGCGCATCGTGGCATTCTGCCGGCGCGCGTTTTCAACAGGGCGGAAAATCCGGACCTTGCCATCCTTGCCCATAAAGGCTTTCTGTCCTTCAAAGCACGCTTGTCCGTAGTGGAATACCTGCGCGGCGATGGACATGGTGATGTCGTAGTCGCTGTGCAGTTTTCCTTCGCTCCACTGTCCGTTCTTGAAATTAAAACGGATGTTCGAGCGGGTCTGGATGAATCCGAATCCCAGTTTGGACCACTCGATGTTCATAATTCCAAATCTCCTGTTAAATGATGATAAAAAAATATTTTCATGCGAAAATGTGAATTGCTCATTGATTTTATGAAAACATCCTGTAATATACCTTTACATTTCCAATAATCAATGTTATTTTATATATAATATGGTCAAATAACATATATAAGGATCCAAAACTATGAAAATTTCCCGTATGATTATGAGCTTGTGTGCGGCGGCTTTTCTGGGCCTGCTCGCGGTCGGATGTCACAATGAACCCGTTGACCTCGGCCCGGTCCCCGCTCCGACATCCGGCAAACCGAGCGGCAATGCCGGCGCCGACGGCATCCTCTATGATGAATACGGCAACCCCATCAACGGCGGCAAAGGCGGCGGCGCACCCGGCGGCTGGGGCGACGGCGCAGGCAATCTCCCGGCGCGCGACAACGCGGGTTCCGGCGAATTTTCTGCGATTTCCATCCCCGGGCTTCATTTCGAAGCGATTTATTTCGAATACGACCGCTCGGACCTGAAGGCCAGCGAAATGGATAAGCTCCGCAAGGTGGCAACCTTCATGGGTTCGCGTCCCGAGCTCGGCCTGATCATCGAAGGCCATTGCGACGACCGCGGCAGCGAAGAATACAACCGCGCTCTCGGCGAACGCCGCGCCATTTCACTCCGCGACCAACTGGTCAAATTGGGCGTGAAGGACGAAAACATGAAGACCATCAGCTACGGCAAAGACCGTCCCGCCGTACAGGGAGCTTCCGCCGACGCCCGCTCCAGAAACCGCCGCGGCGAAACCATTCCGGCCCAGATTCAATAAACGTTCCGAAACGAATCGAATTCAAACCCGGGGTCTTCCCGGGTTTTTTTATTTTCACTATTTGAAAAATCTTTCTTTGGAATGTATTGTACCAGATGAATCACATGAATTAAAAACTTAAATAATTAACCCTCAGAGGTAACAAAGAAAATGAGCAAAATCCATGCCGAACACGTTTTCACCTCGGAATCCGTCTCCGAAGGCCATCCCGATAAGGTCTGCGACCAGGTTTCCGATGCGATTCTTGACGCCTGCCTGAAAGACGACCCGGAAAGCCGCGTGGCCTGCGAAACCCTCGCCACCACCGACCTGATCGTCATCTCCGGCGAAATCACCACCAATTCCAAAGTGAACTGGGAAAAAATCGCCCGCGACGTCATCACCAAAATCGGTTATACCGACAATACCATCGGATTTTCCGCGGAAAACTGCAAAGTCATGGTCTGCGTCCACAAGCAGTCCCCCGACATTTCCCAAGGCGTGAGCCGCGCCACCCAGGGCGCCGGCGACCAGGGCATGATGTTCGGTTACGCCTGTACCGACACCGAGGAACTGATGCCCGCCACGATCATGTATTCGCACCGCATCGTCCAGGAACTGGCCCGCCGCCGTCACGAAGAACCGCAGAAGTATCATTACCTGCGTCCCGACTCCAAGAGCCAGGTGTCGATCCTGTACCGCAACGGCAAGCCGGCCCGGGTGGAAAGTGTGGTGGTTTCCCATCAGCACACCCCCGAGATGAAGATCGAAGATTTGTCCGCGGTGGTCCGTGAAGTCGTCGCCCGGGTGATCCCCGCCTCGCTGCTTCACGACGATATCAAATATTTCATCAATCCGACCGGTAAATTCGAAATCGGCGGGCCCCACGGCGACACCGGGCTGACCGGACGCAAAATCATCGTCGACACCTACGGCGGCGTCGGCTCGCACGGCGGCGGCGCGTTTTCCGGCAAAGACCCGTCCAAAGTGGACCGTTCTGCCGCTTACATGAGCCGTTACATCGCCAAGAACATCGTGGCCGCCGGGCTGGCCGAGAAATGCGAAGTCCAGGTGGCTTACGCCATCGGCGTGGCCGATCCGCTGAGCGTCAACGTCGACACCTACGGCACCGGCAAACTGGAAAACGACGGCGATCTCGAAAAGATCATCCGTTCGATCTTCAGCCTCCGCCCCGCCGAAATCATCGAAGCGCTGGAACTCAAGACCCCGTTCAAGAACGGCTGGAATTACAGCCAGACCGCCGCTTACGGCCATTTCGGGCGCAACATGTTCCCCTGGGAAAAAACCGACAAGGCGGCAGAACTGAAAGCCGCCGCGACCGGGTATGTCACGAAATAAATGAGCGATAAAACCTATATCCTCGGCGCCGGTTCCGCCCTGATTGACCTGCTGGTCAACGTTGACGACGCTTTCCTCGAAAGCATCAACGCCGAAAAGGGCGGCACCGTCATCACCGAAATCGACGAAATCAACCGCATCATCACCGCCAGCGGCGTCGAGCCGCAGACGGTGCCGGGCGGTTCCGCCGGAAACACCATCTTCGGACTGGCGGAACTGGGCATGCCGACGTCGTTCATCGGCAAGATCGGACGCGACCGCGAAGGCGCGGTTTTCCGCGACAGCCTGCTGGCCCTCGGGGCCCGCGACGCATTCCGTTACGCCGACGGCGTCAACACCGGATGCTGCCTGTCGCTGATCACGCCGGACTCGGAACGCACCATGCGCTCGAACTTCGGCGCGTCGTCATTATTGAGCGGCGAGGACCTGACCGCGGACGATTTCGCGGGGGCGCGCCATTTCCATGTCGAAGGCTATCAACTGTTCATGCCCGGCCTGGTCGAACGCCTGGTCGAGCTCGGCGAAGCCGCCGAATGCACCATGAGCATCGACCTCTGCGCGTTTGAAATCATCCGCTCCATGCGGAAGCGCCTGGCGGGGCTGCTGCCCCGCTTCGACATGATTTTCGTCAACGAGGACGAAGCCGCGGAACTCTGCGGCCCCGGTACGCCGCAGGAATGGGCGAAACGGCTCAACGAGATCGTCCCGATCGCCTGCCTCAAGCTCGGCGTCGAGGGCTCCATCATCCGAACCCGTTCCGGCCGTTCCGACCGCGTAAAAGCACAGGTGGTTCCGGCGGTCGACACCACCGGCGCCGGCGACCTGTGGGCCAGCGGTTTTCTTTACGGATACCTGAACGGTTACAGCATGGCCGAATCGGCCCGCTTCGGCTCCATCGTTTCCGCCGAAGTCGTCAAAGTGGTCGGCCCGAAAATCCCGGCGGAACGCTGGCCGGTCATCAAACAGCAGATGGGAATTCAAGGAGTTTAACAATGGATTACAAAGTCAAAGACATCAGCCTTGCCGCATTCGGCCGCAAGGAAATCGAAATAGCCGAAAAAGAGATGCCCGGCCTGATGGCCACCCGCAAGAAATACGGCGTCGAAAAACCGCTGCAGGGCCTCAAAATCATGGGCAGCCTCCATATGACCATTCAGACCGCGGTATTGATCGAAACGCTGGTCGAACTGGGCGCGGACGTCCGCTGGTGCTCCTGCAACATCTTTTCGACGCAGGACCACGCGGCGGCGGCGATCGCGGCGGCCGGAGTTCCCGTTTTCGCCTGGAAGGGCGAAACCCTCGAGGAATACTGGGAATGCACCTGGAACGCCCTGACCTGGCCCGATGGCGGCGGCCCCGACCAGATCGTTGACGACGGCGGCGACGCCACGCTGCTGATCCACCGCGGATGCAAGGCCGAAAGCGACGCCTCCATCCTCGACGTCCCCACCGACATCCACGAATTGCAGGTCATCAACGACCTGTTGAAAAAGGTCTTGAAAGAACACCCCGGACACTGGGGCCGGGTAGCCAAATCCGTCAAAGGGGTCTCCGAAGAAACCACCACCGGGGTCCACCGCCTGCTCCAGATGGAAGAAAACGGCGAACTGCTGTTCCAGGCGATCAACGTCAACGACTCCGTCACCAAGAGCAAGTTCGACAACGTCTACGGCTGCCGCCATTCGCTGACCGACGGCATCAAGCGCGCGCTCGACGTGCTGATCTCCGGCAAGACCGCGATGATCTGCGGCTACGGCGACGTGGGCAAGGGCTGCGCCGAAGCCATGCGCAACGAACGCGCCCAGGTGCTGGTGTCCGAAATCGACCCGATCTGCGCGCTTCAGGCGTGCATGGCGGGCTTTAAGGTCACGACGGTCGAAGACGCCCTGCCGTATGCCGATATCTTCGTCACCACCACCGGCAACTGCGAAATCATCACCGCCGAACACATGAGCAAGATGAAAGACCAGGCCATCGTCTGCAACATCGGCCATTTCGACAACGAAATCCAGGTCGCGGAACTCGAAAAAATGCCCGGCGTCAAAAAAGAAGAGATCAAAGACTTCAACTGCCCGGTACACCGCTTCTCGTTCCCGGACGGCCACAGCATCTATCTGCTGGCGGAAGGGCGGCTGGTGAACCTCGGCTGCGCCACCGGCCACCCGAGTTTCGTCATGTCGTGCAGTTTCACCAACCAGACGATCGCGCAGATCGACATCGCCCGCAACGCGGACCGCAAGATCGGCGTCTACCGCCTGGCGAAAGAGCTCGACGAAGAAGTCGCGCGTCTGCACCTTGAAAAGCTCGGCGCCAAACTGACGAAACTGTCGGAAAAACAGGCCGATTACATCGGCGTCAAACCCGAAGGCCCCTACAAGCCGGACCATTACCGTTATTGATGCCGTCCGGCGGACGGAACGGATACCAACAAAAAACCCCGCATTTCGCGGGGTTTTTTGTTGTTGCCGAAAGGTGAATTCGTATTACTGAATGGTGATACGCTTTCCTTCGCGGCTGGACTGATAGCAGGCCAGGGTGATTTTCAACGCTTCAAGGCCGTCGGCAATGCCGGGGCTCGGCACGGAACCGTCGGCAATGCTCCGGGTGAATGCCGCCATCTGGTTGGTCCAGTGCGGGCGGGAGCCGCCGTCCAGCAGCACTTCTTCGTTCATCTTGATGGTGCCGTCCGGGGAGGTGATACCGTAGGTCGCCGTAACGGTCCCCTTGCCGTAGTGGGCGGTGATGTAGCCGTTGTCGCCCATGATTTCGATCCCGGCGAATCCGCCGCGGCTGGTCCAGCCGGCATCCACATAACCCATGCAGCGGTCGCCGACTTCAAGCAGGGCGACGATGTTGTCGTCCAGTTTGATGTCCTTGCGCAGCGTGGCCGCTTTGGCGCTCACCGCGGTCACTTCGCCGATCAGGTGGCGGATCAGGTCGAACGCATGGACCGCCATGTCCAGCAGCGCGCCGCCGCCGGCGATTTCGGGGTTGTAGAACCAGTCGGTCTTCGCCCAGCCCGGCCACGGTCCGCCGTGCGCGAAACGCACCCGGAACATGTAGGGCTCGCCGATCTTGCCTTCGTTCAACGCCTTGCGCGCGGCGGCGATCATGTCGTTGAAACGGTGCGAGAAGCAGACGAAAATACGTTTGTTGTTGCGGAGAGCGGCGGCGCGGATCGCTTCGCCTTCCACGATCGACAGTCCGATGGGTTTTTCCAGGACGATGTCGGCGCCGTGTTCCAGCGCGAAAATCGCGATTTCGGCATGGAATTTGTTGGGGGTGCAGACGGAAACGACGTCCGGCTTTTCGGTTTCGATCATTTCGCGGTAGTCGGCGTATTCTTTCTTGAAAGCCCACTTGCTGCGGACCTGTTCCAACGACCCGGCGCACGGATCGGCAATGGCGGTCAATTCAAAATCCGGATTCGCGGCGTAGCCGGGAATGTGGCACGCCTGGGCGATCGCACCGCCCCCGACCACTCCGACTTTAATTTTCTTGTCACTCATACTGCAGATTCTCCTTGTTGAATCGTTTGTTCGCTTATCGGCTCACCATGGCAATTCCAGGTGCAGTCTACGGGCCACGGAAATTCGTCCAGCGCCACCAGGCGGCATTCTTCGGCGCTGCGGTCGGCGGCCAGCGCCAGGCGGGTGGCGGTCGCGCCGTCGGCCAGGGTGCTGGCGGGGGCTTCGCCGCGGTCGACGCTGTCGAAAAAGTCATTCAGCATCACGGCGTCGCCGCCGCCGTGCCAGCGCCGGAGCGGAATCGATTCGTGAAGCTCTCCGCGCGTCCGGTAATTGTGCACGGTGACGCGCCCGCTGTCGTAATCGCCCTCCAGCATCCCCTCGGTGCCGTGGATCAGCAGGTTCCGCCCCGGATGCCCGCTGTACATGAGCATGGTAAAAATCGCCTGGCTGCCGTCGGAAAACAGAATCGTCGCGCTCTGGTCGGTCCGGACGTCCGCGTCGGTATGGAAGACGCAGCGGTCGGGGTCGCCGAGGTCGCGCTTGAAGCTCCCGCAGACGTTGAGCAGTTGTTCCTGGCTCAGCCGGAACGGACAGCTCTTGTCGGTGCATTCGGAGCAATACTGCGGGACATTCTCCCGCGGCGGAAAAAGCATCTGGCCGCCGGCGGAAAAAACCGCGGTCGGCGCCGCTCCCGGCTGTTTGAGCCAGCAGAGAATATCGAGGTCATGCGAACATTTTTCGTTCATGGCGCCACCGGTTGCGGCGGTTTTGCGGCGCCAGCCGCGGCGGTAGCTGAGGCTGTGCTCGGGAATCAGCCGTTCGTCGGCTTGAATCATGACCAGCCGCCCGAGGCTGCCGGACGCGCAGATCTGCTTCACGCGCCGGTAAAACGCCGAATGCCGCAGCACAAAGCCAGGCAATACGAGGCGGTCCGGCACCGCGGCGGCCGCGGCGGTGATTCGGCGGACTTCCCCCCAGGAGGTCGCCACCGGTTTCTCCAGAAATACATGGCGGTGATGCCGCAGGGCGAGTTCGGTCAGATCCGCGTGGGTAGCGTTCGGAGTGACGATCATCACCGTATCCGCGTCGGACTCCGGGATTTCAGCCAGCGCCTGCTCCAGCGTCGCATAGATCGCGGTATCGGTCAGCCCGCAGGCATTCAGTTCGGCGCGGATGGAGGCGTGGCTCCGGGTGTTGATATCGACCATCGCGGAAACCCGGCGGTCGATCGGGCGCATGCCCGCAAACGCCGACAACTGGGTCCATTCCAGGCCGTTGTCCACGCTGCGCGCGCGGGTGACCGGATTGGCCGCCGCCAGCAGCCGGGCGAACAGCATTCCCCGGCCGGCTCCGGCAATAATGACTCCTTTGGATGACATACGGGCAAAATCCTTTTAGAGTTCCAACCATTTACCGGGTTCGCGCGAGGCGCGGATCACGGCGTCGAGCATGGCGGCGATTTCGATGGTCTGTTCCTGCGGCACCGGCACCGGGCCGCCGGCGAAAAAGTCCAGCAGGGCGGAGATCAGGTTTTCGAAAGTACGGCTCATTTCGGGCATGACTTTCGAACCGTTTTCGCCGCAGGCGATGGCGCCGAAACCGAGTTTGCCGCGCGTCAGCGACGCCCGGCGGTTGTCGGCATATTCGAATGCCGCCATGTCGGTCGAGCCGTTCCCATAATACAGAACCTGCGAAACGCCCGTGCCGAGAATGGACACGATCATTTCAAGCTGGTGGATGGCGTATTCCGGGAAATTGCTGCCGCCGCCCCAGGTGACGACCGCATTCGCCGGTTTCGCCTCGCCGCCGCGGACATAGTCAAGCAGTTGATCGCTGAAGCGCAGGGCGGAGGAGGAGAACATCGGCGTACGGTGGCGTTCGGCCAGCGCGAACATGCGTTCGGCGGCGGCGCGGTTCGGGGCGAACGGTTTGTCGATGTAGACCGGTTTGCCGCTTTTCAGCGGGAGTTCGGCCAGCCGCTCGTGGACTTCGGGATTGGACGGGGCAAGCACGCAGAGGGCGTCGCACGCGTCGACGATTTCTTCGATGGAGCGTGCGGGACGGCATTCGAATTTCTCGCACCAGCGGGCCAGGTCCAGCCCGTTCGGGTTGGGCTTTTCCTCGTAAGCCATGAAAAGCTCGAACTCGGCGCCGCGCCGGTCCTGCCGGATCCAGGCGGGGTAATTATTGGCATGCCATTCGTCGATGGACAGATCGATAAAACCTATTTTCTTCATGATTTCACCTTCGCGGTTGAATTTCTTATGATCAGTGTGGAATCCAGGATATAATGGTCGGCGCCTCGCCCCTTGATCAGATCGACCAGCAGGTGCATGGCGGCCTCGCCCTGTTCGCTCAGCGGCTGTTGAACCGTCGTCAGGGGCGGCGTCAGCAATTTGGTCCAGCTGAGGCCGTCGAACCCCACCAGCGACACGTCGTGCGGCACCCGGAGCCCCGAATCATTCAGGAGCTGGAGCACTCCGCCCGCGATAAAATCACTGGCGCAGACCACCGCCGTGAACTTGTGCCCTTCCGCCATGAATTTGGAAAAATTATAATAGGCGATTTCCGGTTCAAGCTCGCTCTCGGTGGAACAGGTCAGCAATTTCATGCCGAGCTCGGCGGCGGCGTCCCGGCTGTAGCCGAGCCGCAGTTCACTGTAGCGCGAAATACCGTGGCAATAGGCGATTTCCCGATGCCCCAGTTCAAACAGATGGTGAATCACCTGTTCGCAGGATTTGCGGTGGTTCACGGATACGCTGGCGTCCCCGCGTTTCTCCGGCGCCAGGCAGACAATCGGCGCACCGACTTCTCCCAGCAGCTCGCGGGTCTTTTCCGTCAACAGCCCGGTGGAGGTGATCAAGCCGTCCACCCGGTCTTTAATCCGCTGAATGAACGGTTCGTATTTAAAACTTTTGCCTTCGATGGTATGGACGATCAGGTCGTAATCCAGTTCTCCGGCCGCCCGTTCGATCCCGGCCAGGATTTCACTGTTGAACGAACTGGTCAGGCGCGGCAGCAGGACAGCCACCTGGCGGGTGCTCTGCCGGACGGCATAGCCTTTGTAATTCATTTCCGCCGCGCATTTCAGCACCAGGTCGCGGGTCTGGCTGCTGACGCCGGGTTTGCCGTTCAGCGCCAGCGAGACGGTGCCTTTTGAGAGGCCGAGTTTTTCGGCCAGCATTTCCAAAGTTGTATTCACGTTCTTTTTCATGCTGAATATTATACAGGTTCCGGCGCAAAAAACAAGAGGCTGATTTAAAATTATTTAAACAATTTAAAAAACAAACGATTTATTTAAACAGGATTTGAAAAACCTGCGCCGGGCAGTATAATAATAAATGAGACGCCCCGCCCGGATTCCCCAAAGATAAAAGCCAGGATGCGGAGCATCCGTACCGCACCGGGCCGTGCCCGGGCGCGGTGCAGCGGCGAAACGCTGCCCGCTCGCAGAGCGGAATAATTCGTTTCGCCCTGTGGGCGACCAGCGCTGTCCGCGCGCTGGACAGCGTGCGGCAACGTGCCGCCGCGAAGGACTTTTATCTTTGGGGAATCCGGGCGGGGCGCACGAACGATAAAAAAACTTCAGACCCAGGAGCCCCCTTATGAAAATCGGTGTGATCGTTGAAATGTTCCGCTGTCCGCTGGAAGAAGGCTTCCGCAAAGCCGCCGCCCTCGGCGTTTCCGGCATCCAGATCTATGCCCTGAGCAAATACTTTGACATGCTCAACGAACCGGACGCCCGGCTGAAAGAGCTGAAAACGCTCGCCGACGCCCACGGCCTCGAATTCGCCGCCGTCTGCGCCGACCTCGGCGGACACGGCTTCACCGACCCGGCGGGCAATCCCGCCCGGCTCGAAAAAACCCGCCGGATCATGGAGCGGACCCGATTTTTCGGCACCGGCGTCCTGACCACCCATATCGGCGTGGTCCCCACGGACCGCAATTCTAAAATTTACTCGGAAGTCGTCGAAGCCATGCGCGAAGTCGGGCGACTGGGCGCCGCCAACGGCATCACCCTGGCCATCGAAACCGGCCCCGAAACCCCGGAAGTCCTGAAAAACTTCCTGATCGACGTCGGCAGCCCCGCCATCGCCGTGAACATGGACCCCGCCAACCTCGAAATGGTCCTGAACTGCAATTCGGCGGAAGCGGTGAAAACGCTCGCCGGTCATATCGTCCACACCCACGCCAAGGACGGCATCCACCTCCGCCCCTGCGACCCGAAGGAAGTCTATGACGCGTTCGCCGAGGGCGGTTTCGACGCACTGGTCGAGCGCACCGGCGAACTGTTCCGCGAAGTCCGGCTGGGCCAGGGACAGATCGACTGGGACGCCTATCTGCAGGCATTGCGCGATACCGGGTTTGACGGTTTCCTGACCGTGGAACGCGAGGTAGGCGACGACCCTGACGCCGAAATCGCCGCCGCCGTACAGTTCCTCCGTGGCAAGCTGAACCTCTGACCCGGCCCGGAGCGCCGGGTTGCAGGGTATTCAGGGAATAGAGGGAATTGTAATATCCCTGCCGCTCAAGCAGATCGGCGTGAGTGCCCTGTTCGACGATGGTGCCCTTGCGCATGACATAGGTGTAGTCGGCGTTTTTCACCGTCGAAAGCCGGTGCGCAATGATTATGGTGGTGCGGTTGTGACAGAGCCGTTCCATGGCGTTGCGAATCAATTCCTCGCTTTCGTTGTCCAGCGACGAAGTGGCTTCGTCAAAGATCAGGATCGGCGGATTTTTCAGGAACACCCGGGCGATGGCGATGCGCTGGCGCTGGCCGCCGGACCAGTTGCTCCATCTCATTGACGACCGTCCGGCGGTCTTTCAACCGCAGCGCCCCGAGGTCGTTGGACTCAAACGCCGTGGCAGGGTCAAAGCTGTAACCGGACCGGCTGACGGTGCGCGACATTTCGTTCCGCGCGCGTGGCATCACGCCCATGCTCCGGGCGGGTGGCTCCGTCGCCGTGGGCGTGATAGATGACGTAAGGATACATCTCCAGCACGTCCGGGTCATACAATGACCTGGTGACGCCCGACCGCCTCAGCCATCGCGCGGTTCTGCTCCAACACCAGATTCAGCCGGGTGGTCGACGCCAGGTTCTCGGTGTTGCCGAAGGCGGTCATGGCGATCTGGTTGAAACCTTCGCCGGACTTCACGCCGAGCGTGGAACCGAGCATATCGTTGAACATTACATTGTCGCCAGCCAGAACGGGGTTACCGCCGGTGATTGCCGGTTCGTTGATGAAATCGGTTCCGGCACGGTGGATCAGCGCCAAGCCGTCCCACAGGAAATTTTCGGTGCCGTCTTTGGTGGTCGAACTGGCAATCTGACCGCCGATATGATAATCAAATCCGGCGATGGTTTCGCCGTTTTCGAGGGCATTCAGGATTTTGTCCAGATAACCGTATTCATAGGTTTTGTCGCCCTCTTTGACCAGGCGGCCCGCTCCATCGTACCGATAAGTGGTGGTTGTACCGTCCATGGTGCTGCTGACGAGCTGATTGGCTTTGTCGTAAGTAAATGTGGTGGTCTTACCGTTGACTGTTTTACGCAGGATATTGCCTGCCGGGTCATAGGCGTATTGCTCCACCGGAGTGCCGCCGCTGTCAACCACCGCCAGAAGCTGGCCGCGCTTGTCGTAGCTGTACATCTGGATACTGGCATTCACCCGCCGTTCGGTGATCATACCGTCCTTGGCGTAAAAATACTCCAGTTCCGCTACTGCTCCCGTGGTTGATTTGAACTCCATTGCATGGAGACCGAGCGCACAGACCAACGCCCCCAACATTCCGAAAAACTTCTTCCCGTTTTTCATTTCGCCGCCTCCATTTTGTTCAATTCACAACAAACTACATCAAGTTGTCGATTAATAAACCCTGTTTCTCAGAGTTTTCAAACGGGCTTGCCGGGTTATTCCGCAGGCTTTCCCCAAGCTTGAGCGATTACTTGATTCGGGAGCGGGACGCGGTCTTCCGGTAGTACGTTACGTGCCTTGGCGGAGTCGGCGGCATAATATTTATGCTCAAGGTCATCGCCAATGAACGCTACCGGCATCGGCGCGGTCCGGCCGGCCTTCCAGGAACTCAGGTCGTCCAGGTAAAGCTCGTGATAATACAGAAGAAATGCACGGGCCAGCTTGAGCGAATCCGGCGGCACATCGTGCGGATGGTTCGGAAATGACTTCCAGATGATATCCACGCCTTTCCGGCGGGCGTTTTCGACAAAATTACGGCTGATGATGTAGCGGGACGTGTCGGCATCGCCGCAGGTGACCAGACCGGGAACGCCGCGCATCCGGGTGGTCGGCTCGTGAAACACACCGCAAGCATGAGAAACCCATGCCCGGGTCCATTCCGGGCGCCACGCCGGGAACAGATTCGAAGCCTGGCTGCCCGCCGAATAGCCGTAAAACAACAATTTCGTCAGGCAAATATTGTAATTCCGCTTGATCTGCTCCAGCGCGATCTGCAAAGCACGCCCGGACCAGACCTGAGGCTCCCAGTAGTTGTCGTCCTTCAAGCCCGGCGAAACGATGAAGATTCCGTTGTCGTCGCACCATTGTCCCCAGCCCATGCGCCCGGCGGCGTCGGCTTTGCCGTCGGTATTGCGTCCGCCGAACATCACCACCACCCGGTACGATTCGCGCCGGTTGGCGTCATAGCTTTTCGGCACCCGGTAATTGAAAAATGCCGTCTTATTGTTTGGCGCACGGGTCTTCACCTCAATCACGTCTGCAAAAGCCGAGCTGCCCCATCCCCCCAATACGGCCAACATCATTACCCAGTACCGCATAACACTCCTCTTTATTGATGTTCCAGATACTCCCATTGGCTCATCTTTTGCGTTGATACTTCTTGATTTCTTCAACTTTTTGATTCCGCCAAGAATCCTGCATTTTATCTTGTGCTTTATTTGGTGGGGTGGAATCAATTTGCTTCCATTTATAGAGGTCCCGGTACAACTGCGGGAAATACGGATCATAATGGTCAAGTGTCCGCGAACGTAAATCGGCTTGAATGTATTCATACCATAATTTCTGCTCCAATTTGGGATTATTTCGAGAGAATCGAGCCAGCATCTGCAAACCGCGATAATCTCCCAATTCGACCGTTTTTTGAAAGGCCTGTTCAGCTTCTTTTTGGCGTCCCAGTCTCTGTAAAATTTGTCCTTTCAGGAAAAATGCAGGTGCATAATCGGTCATACAGACTTTTTCTAAACAATTCAAAGCATTTGTGGTATTGCTATGCTGTTCCAGTTCAGCCATCAGCATTGCAGCCTTCAAATCCCCTTGCTTGCATGCACTCAATAACAGTTCATGGGGATTGAATTTAACTCCTTTAATCTCTTTTTCTGGCAAATCATTTCGAAAATGGCGGCTTGCCAGAATATATTGCGCCATGGGATCTGCTGCAGCCGCGGCCTGGATCAAATACATAATCGTCTCCGATGAAACGGCGTTTTTCTTCAGACCACTCCTGGGAGGGAGTTGCCCGATAATTCCCAACAGCCCAAGCAGCAGATGTTTATCGGGGAAACTGCTATTTTCCAGTAGTTTTATTGCCTTTGTGTTATCACCAGCCAGAAAGGCTTTAACGCTTGGATCGTCTGGATTTTTCATCACCCGCGCCAAAAATTGATATAATGCGTGGTCGGCAAAAATCAAATCTCGCTCGACCGTGAATTCGTCAAGGGATAACTGGTTATTCCTGCCCATAGCCAACAACATTTCAGGAATCGCCGCCGTGTCGCCAGCCTTAACGCCCTCCTTCAATAGACGAAGCTTTTCGGTGTTGTCAAGACCTTTGAAATATCTGGCTTTGGCCACATATGCGGAGGCATAACCCAAATTGATTGCTTGGTCTATAAAATATTTCGGCTGCATCTGCTCGTTTTTATTGATCCAAGAGTTAACATATCCCAATCCAAGCACATCTTTCAGAGAATAAGGTTCATAACCCAAGGCACCATATATCGCACACACTACCCCACGAAGATGTCTGGCATCATGCTCAAAATGGATATATTTATCCTGCAGTTTTTCTATTTTTTTGATAAAATCTTCGACCATAAAATATGGCCGATGGGCCTGGTCCCATTCAATAAACCATTCTAGTGCTTCAGCATTCTGGTAATTAAAGTCGCTGGCATTCCGCAGATAACGTAACGCTTTTTTGGTATCGACTGCCACTCCATATCCACGGTAATAACAAACTCCCAACTGATAAAACGCCAGCACGTGTCCATCTTGAGCTGCTTTCTCGAGGAGCCTGATCGCTTCCACTGGATAACAATAATCTTCATTGCCATACAAAAGCCGCAGAGCCACAGCATATTGTACCTCGGGATTCTTGTCTCTGTGCGCCAATCTGATTAATTCTTCTGCGTTGCCAATTGTTTTTTTCGACTCCGGCAGATACTGTCCATAAGGATACGGCGAAAACAGCGCAGGCTGCAAATCTTTAGTCTCTTCTATTTTATCGAACAGACGGATCACTGGTGAAGATATTTCCAGAAATTGGGGTTTGTCACCGACTTTAGAAGCCATACAAAGAATCCCCAAACTGCGGACCTTGGCTGGAGCATTATTCCCACTCGCACTGTTTCCATAATGAGAAGCAGCTAAACTACTATCTATATTCTCCTTAGGCCAATTTTTCACGCGCGCTCGTGTTGTGTGGACTTCGTTTTGACCATTGAAACTGGTTACTACTTCTTCTGTAGTGGTATCGAATATCACGCGCATGGACAGCGGTTCAAAATCCGGCCGAAATCGTGGGTTATTACGATAAACCATAACGACTGGATACATCGGACAATAACTGCTCGATAAAAAAACTCCTGAATTGCTTCGTATCATTAACAATCCATTCAACATCCTGTAATCATTTTGCATTTCGCTGTTTTCGCTACGTACCAGCGAAAATTCAAAATCAGGACTTCCCTTTTTAGAAAATACCGGATAGAGTCGAATTTTGAAATCAATGACCACAATGCGTTTGGTCGGTTTGTTGTCGGCCAGAAACGACACATACAACAAACCTCCCATCTGCGGCATATCTCTTTTATTCCGTTCCCACTCTTTCCGCTTACTGTAATTCATATCCGGAATAAAATATACTTCCCCGGGTTCAACTCGGTATACCGCTCCGATTGGTGTATCAAACATCTTTCCAACCCCACCGCTTAAACGCCATTTTCTTAGTATTCCTTCGTCTTCAGCGCAAAGGCATCCCAGGCACAGAAAAATTAAACCTCGAAACAGCAATCTCACATTACATCTCCAATCGAGTTAATATTTAATTATTCACATTAGGAATAGTTGTCACGCTCAACAACCATTCCTGTTATCGACAAAACCGGGTACATCCGTCTATCAAATCAAGCTGAAAACTATTTGATATTTCATAATTTAAGCGAATCTTCTTGATTAGCAGCTCCTTCCCATGAGGGGCACCATTTTCGTTCAAAAACGATTTTATTCCCGTTTTTCTGCTAATTAAGATAATCGTTGAAGCCTCTTCTTCAAAGATTTAAGATTGACAATCGAATATATCTCTATCAAAAGATAAGTCAATAAAATCACTAATAAATTAACTATGTAGTTATTATCAAAATGACTTGAGCTATTAAAAAGATATTTAAAAGAATAACTCAGTAATCTTGCACTTCCAAATACAATAGTAGCACCATTTTCTTATGAGTGGCACCATTTTCTCATGAGTGGCACCATTTTCTCATGAGTGGCACCATTTTCTCATGAGTGGCACCATTTTCTTGTGAGTGGCACCATTTTCTTTGGAATTATCTTGTCAAAGGAAATTCCATGGTGATTTTATTCCTTGGCTCTTTTAAATTTCGCGCGGTAAAAATGAGCTTCACTGTTTGATTAGAAATATGATACTCCGCTAAATTTAAATCAATGCTCCCGGAAGATTCTTTTCTTTTCACCATAATTTTATTGCTATAGTCCAAGTCGCAATAAAAAATGATTTTCCCATAGGGAGCCAAGTCCTGATTTTCTGGGACTAAGTATATAGCTATGGTGAAATTTGATTTATCGATGAAATAATAACTCTCCACGGCGTAGTCTTCAAGGGAATATTTGATTCCAGATGGCTGCTTAGGAATAATTTCATGATCGGATGATGACCTGATTCCATTCAATAAGCGTCCATTGATATCCCAGAACTCCACAGAATGCATTGAGGATGAAAACACGTTTCCCGAAAAATTATATTCTCCCTTGGATGCCATCCTTGGCAAACCGTCTGGATAATAATCAGTACGCTGATAATGACCATCATCAAAATAGATCATCAAACTGCCGAGAATAGAATTCCGATAATAGGATCTCCAAACTCCATATGGAATACCATTTCTGTAGTACCCAGTTACTCTGCCGTTTGAATTTTCCCAAATTCCGGTATAGTCAGAGTGATTAGGCAATGACCCGTTTCTATAACCGTTATAATTCTCGTATAGCCCAATATATTTGGAGGGTGGATAAATACTTGTGCTATTACATCCGATAAGAACCAATAGTGGGAACATGAATATAAATATTTTATACATCATCAATACCTTATGCTCAATTATTATTCTTTACATTTTGTCAAAACAACGGTTCTGTTTCCTGTTTGGAGTGGCACCATTTCCTTTTGCTTTTTAGCTGAGAGAAGCGGTAATATTTTGAAGGAGAGTTGTAAAAAAAATTACACTTCCCATCCAAGTAAAAATATAAAATAAGGCCAATAAAATTATTCTGCTGATGCTACTGAAAATATATTGTTGTATCTTTAAAAATATCGTCCAAGACAGTGTTATTCCCAATAGTATTACTCCTAAAATATAATGAGCCATGATAGGATAATTATTGATTGTTACCACTTCTTTTAATTGAGAAATAGAATTGTATAACAGTCCGCCCCATAAAATAATCAGACAACAAAATATTATACCAATCACTACAATTGATTTGCGCATTTTGAATCTTTGTACATCTTCCATCATTACCCAGTACCGCATAACACTCCTCTTTATTGATGTTCCTTCTTCTTTCAAACTCCGGGAAAGCCGATACCAGGAATAGTTGTCGCTCCCAACAACCATTCCCACTATTGGCAAAGGTTTCTTCTAATTTCTCTGATTTTGATTCCGTTTTTCTAATCTGGGATCATATCCTTTCGGCGGCGGCGGCGACTTCGGCCGCTTTTTGTATGATTCGTATGAACCATAAACCTCGGAAAGTAGCTTGCCTTCTGTGTTTCGACTCCTGGCAAAAACGGCTTCATCCGTTTCGTCGGCCATCGAAATCCGTTCCCATTTGTAGAGTTCCGCATAAGGATTCGGATAATACGGGTCCGCCGAATCAAATGCCCGATGCCGCAAATCCGCCTGAATATAGTCATGCCATAAATGATCATCCGCAGTCGTTTTCCGGCTACCGGATGAATAAAGGGCTAATTCGCGAAGTCCGCGATGCTCTCCGGCTTTGGCCGCTTCGGCATATGCCTGTTTCGCTTCCTCGCGCCGTCCCATTTTATGCAGGATATTGCCTTGCAGGTAAAAAGCCGGCGCGTATCCGGCGGCGCATGGCGTTTTCAGATAAGCAAGCGCTTTGGAGGGATAGTTGCTTTCGAGTGTAATGTTTGCCAGGACGAAAGCGGCTTTCAGATGTCCCTTGTTCATGGCGGATTCCATTAACTCCCGCGCGCTGAATTTATATCGCGCGACAGGAATATCTTTTTTCCAGAGGTAATAACCGAGAAGATATTGCGCTCCCGGAATTCCGCCTCCGGCTGCGTCCTGGAGAAGCTGAAAGCCCTCCTCCACATCCTCAAAATGTTCCCGGATCGCACACATCAACATTTTCGGTACTTCTTTGTCGATCAGTTTCAGGAGTCCGAGCATATATTTTGCCTCCGGCGAGTCCGATTGCCGCAATACCTTTTCCGCAATGCCCCCCCCCTCCCGGCAGTACTCGGCCATGCCGGGCACTCCCGGATTTTTCATGCCGAACGCCAGGAACTGATACAAGGCGTTTTCCGCAAAGAGCATATCGCGCTCCGGCGTAAACTCCTTGAGTTCCAGCTTTTGGTTTTTGGCCAATTCGCGCAGCAGTTCGGGTATGGCGGAGTCGTCTCCCGCGGCAATTCCGGTTTGCAGCAGTTGAATCTTCCGGGCCGCGGCATCCTGCCTGCCGATAAGGTCTGCCATCAAAAAACGCCCATCGTCGAGCCGGACAAGCTCCGCAGTCTGCATAGCCTTGGCCGCATAGGCAGGATAATAACCGGAGGCTATGGCATGATCGACAAAACGGTACTGTTTTGTTCGGGGGTCCCGATTAATCCAGAATAGCGATGCATTCCCATTCCCTATCATCAGAGTTTTAGGGACCGGCATAAAGAGGAAACTGTCACCAGCGGTATTGAGAAGTTGACAAATATGGAACAAGTCGTAATTCCAGAAATTGAATGAAATATGTTTTTCATAGTCCTTAATGAATTCTTCCGTGGCAAAAACGGGACGCCTTGCCTCGTCCCACCGTATAAACCATCGCAGGGCGGCGGCGCTACCATATTCGTGATCCAGCGCTTTCTCCATATAACGCAGGCTTTTTTTGAGATCGGGAGCCGTCCCATAACCGCGGAAATAACAGATTCCCAATTGATAAAAAGCCAGTACATGGTCTTTTTTTGCCGCCCTGTCCAATAATTCCAGGGCTTTGGCCGGATCACACTGTTCCAGCCCCCCATACAACAGTTTGAGCGCTATGGCATATTGAAAATCGGGATTTCTGCTTTTGAATGCATTTTTTACCAGGGTCTCAAAAGAACCGTCCTGCTTTTTCTTCTCTTCGGTATATTGGTAAGATTCATAGGGATAGGTGGAAAACAACAGCGGCTTCAGAGCATCAACTTCTTCCCGGGTATTGTATTGCCGTATAATCGGCGGCGATATTTCCAGATAACGCCTGCGGTATTTGTCGGAACCCGCCATTGTGATCAGGCCGATGCTGCGAATGACTGGCGGAATGATCCGCTCTCTGGTTTCATGCTTATAAATACGCTGGAAACCATTGTTTTCCACTATGATTTTTTCCTGCCCGGTATCAAAAATAAACCGTGTTGCCACCGGTTCGAAATCCGGCCGTATCCGGGGGTATTTCCGGTCGATCCAAACAAAACTCAAAATCCCGTTGCGAGGCGTTGTAAACAATGTTTCATCAAATAACCCGTTTAAGTCTTTGTAATGATCCGACATATCACTCGATGAGCTTCGGATCAGCGCAAAACGGAAATCGCCGCATTTACCTTCCTCAAGCGCCGGGTAAGCCCGGATATAAAAATCCAGCACTACAAAGCGCTTGTTAACCTTATTACTCTTCAGGAATGAATACTGCAGCATTCCCTCCATATTCGGGGGTTTGCAGAATTTGCAGTTGCAGTTTGGCGGATGCGGCCGCACCGAGGGAGAGGGGAAAGAATAATCCGGGCTGGACTCGAATTGATAAACATGCCCGATCGGCGTTTCGAATAACCTTTTCACTCCGCCTTTCAGTTCCCAGTTGCCGGTCAAAACCGATTCTTTGCTGTCAGCCCCCATGCAACTGACAGCAAATACGACAATACAAAAGATCAGGTTTTTCATATATTGACCCCATTGATCCGGAGAATTTACTCACAGGTGAATTTAAACTCTTTCCGTACATTTTCCTGCAGCCAGTCTGATCTATACCATCATAATATGCTTTATCCGTGTCAGAAAATATATCTTTATCATATCCATTTTATATGCACCATGAGAATGTATATCATTAGCCTCTCCTATTTTCGATTTCTTTCTCGACAAAATCAAATTATTATGTTGCTATTAGCTTGAACCAGTTATAAAAGTTGCTTCTAATTTTTGTATTGATTTAATGAAATTATGATTCTCATCTGCAAGTTTTCCATTAATAATCATGTATAATTCCATGGCCAGTTTGGATCTGTTATTATCATTCAGTGGCATTGAAATACAATTGGTCAATATGCTTTTAAAAGCTTTTATATCATCTTCTGTTAATGTATTTTCTAAATGTTGAAACTTATCGATAATTTTGAGTATTATCATACCGGAACCATCAAGGTTACGTTCTTTGAGATGTAAATCCAAGTAATCAATTGCAATACATTCCCACCTGTCCGGTAATTCTTTCATTAGATCTGGAGAAAAAAAGCTTTTCAACTCCTCGTATGCTTTATTTTCTATATTCAAATTGATAAATCCCAGAATTTGAGTTTTCTGTCGACTAACCGAGGTATGAAAATTAAGTTCATAAATCACAACCCTTGTCATCCAGATAACGATCAAGATAATCAAGCTGCAAAGGAATGTGATTATGAGTTGGAATAGACGAACATCAGTTTGCCGGTGTTCAGTTGGATGAAGGAGCCCTCCGAGTTCCGGGGGTTGCCCGGGCCGGACGTTACGTTTTTCACGGTCATGGAATTCATGTTTTTTCTCGCTTGTGATGGATCCTGTCTGCCTGTTATTATAATGATTCCGCCTCATTTTGTCAATCCGACGATCGGTTCATTGATAAAAGGATCGGATACTTTTTGAAATTACTTGATTTATTGCCTGAAAACAGCTATAATAGGACAGGATGAAATATTGAAATAACACGATGTACACATTCATTTCGCGCGCTGGACCGCATGCGGCAATGAAGGATAAATGAATTCACCTGAAGATATTTTGTTTGAAACGCTCGACCGGCTCACAAGCGCCATCGAACCGCAGATTCTCTACGTCAGGCGGCTGCCGAACGCCGTCCGGCAGGGCGGAGCGGTCCAGGCGTGGCCGCGCATCAATATCGTGCTGGAGGGCGTTTACGAAACGGAACTGGCGCTGGCGGACGGCGTCCGGTCCGTCAAGGCGGAACCGGGATGCGCAATGGTCGTTCCGGCGTTCGGCTATGCCGCGCCGACGCTCCGCTTCTCCAACAACTGCCTGTCGCTGGTATTGCGCGAAAACTACCTGCGGCTCGTTTATCATGAATTCGACGCGGCACTGAAAAACGACTGGCCCCCGATGGTCGAATACCATCTGGAAGACACATTGAGCATTTCGACCATCCATGCGTTCAATTCGTTGATTCATCTGGGCGGCGCGCCGGTTGAACCGGCGATATGGGCAGAGCACTACCGACTGTTATTGAAGCTGATCCGGGCTGATCTGGCGGCGTCCAGCGGCGCCCGCAACGACAAGGCCTACCGCACCTATCAGCGGGTGGTCCGATACATCGAGGACCGTTACGACCGGACGCTCACCCGCGCCGCCGTCGGCAGGGCATTGCACCTGAGCACCTCTTATTTCACCAAACTGTTCCAGCGCTACGCCGCCTGTTCCATGCACGAGTTCCAGATGGAGCTGCGCATGAAAAGAGCCGAACAGCTTTTGAGTGAAAGCGCTCTCAGCATTTCCGAAATCGCCTATGCCTGCGGGTTTCAGAACACGTCGTTTTTCATCCGCCACTTCAAGCGGCGCTACAGCGTGACGCCGGGGCGGTACCGCGCCCAGCAATCTCCCGGCGGGGCATTCAAAAATGAATGAAAATTTTTATTCCGGGATTGGCGCGCCGGGATTCGTCATGTTAAATTACGTCGTATGCGGGGTTTTCCATAACGGATCAAAGGTCTTTCGAGGCGGTTCCACCCTGTGGACGGATGCAGGCGCCCCCGGACTTTGGCCCGTGAATTCAAGGGATTCCAGACACCAACTATTTTGCAGGAGCAGAAAATGAAGAAATTATGGCTTGTTGTGTTTACCCTGACGATGACCGTCGGCGCGCTGTTTGCTCAGTCCGCCGCAAGCAAACCGGCCGCCGCCGCTGAAAAATACCGTTCCGCCGGAGGCGACGTCAAATTCCAGTTCATCGGCCGCTATGACATTGAACGGCTGAACCGGATTCTGACCACGGAACGGGCTGAATTTTCCAGCATTGAGATCCAATACCCGGCGGCGTCGAACCCGGTCGATCTTTACAAGGTGGTCTACACGACCGTCATTCCCGAGGAAAGCAACCGCCCGACGGTGGTTTCGGGGCTGATTGCCGTTCCACAGGTTTCCGGCTCCGAACTGCCTATGCTGTCGTACCAGCATGGAACCGTGTTCTCGCGCAATGAAGTGCCGTCCTCCATCGAAGATTCCGCGGAAACCCGGTTGGCGATCGCCTGTTTTGCCGCGCAGGGTTATATTGTCGCCGCCGCCGATTACGTGGGCAAAGGCGTTTCGTCCGAGCCGGACGGCTGGCTGGTCAAGGAATGCACGACCCAGACTTGTTTCGATATGCTTTTCGCCGCTCGCGCTGTTTGTACGGCGCTGAATATCACGCCCGGCAAATTGTTCCTGAGCGGCTGGTCGCAGGGTTCGTTCAATACCGCCGCCCTCCTTCACCGGTTGGAGAAAAACGGTATCCCGGTCGAAGCCGCGGCGATGGCCAGCGCGCCGAACGACATCTATCTGGCCGTCAACCGCTGGATTCACGCGCCGTCGCCGCTTGACGTCGACTGGCTGGTCGGCGCGGCGTCTCTGCTGATTCAGTCCTATGAGAACTATTACGGACTGTCCGGGCTGGCTTCGGAAGCGATCAAGCCGCAATACCTGGAAGCCGCGCGGGACCTCTACGCCAACCGCATCTCATGGACCGAAGCCGCGAAAAAACTCCCATCCAAGGTCAAGGACCTGCTGACGGATGAATTCATCCGTCAGGGAACGCTGGCGAACAGCCGGTTTTTCCGGCGGCTTCAGCTTAATTCGTCCTATCACTGGCGCTTCGCCACGCCGGTCGTTTATTATTACGGAGACCTGGACGAAGTCATGTCGCCGTACATGGTACAGCTTCCGGTCGAATACCAGAAGACCCTCGGCGGCGCGTCCACACAGGCTGTTTCCGCCGGCAAGGACGCCAACCACCGGGGAACGTTCGTTTTCGGGCTGGCCGATCAGAAAGCGCGTTTCGACGCCATGCTCAAACCGGCGCCTTCCCGCTGATTTCGAGCGGTTCCGCGAATACTCTGGAAGGCCGGTTGGCCGAAGCCGGAAAAATAATCATCCGGCATTGCGGCTTCATCCGGTCCACCAGATTGTATTCGCAGGTGTAACCGGCCTTTTCCAACAGCGGGATGACCCAGCCGGGGCAGTGATCGCAGTATTTGGCGCAGGGCCCGGCGTCGTTGTCCACAGCTTTGGAAAGGCTCGGGCAACGGTGCATGGTCAGGGTCAGCCGGTCCGGAAGCAATTGCAGGCTCATATCGCAGTTTTCCTCGATGCGGATATGGTCCCAGTATTCGTACATGCCCCGCAACCCCTTCGCCTTGAACAATTCGAGGCAATGCAGTTCCTGGTGGCGGGAAATTTCGCGGTAGAATTCCTCCATGCCGCCGTGCTCGTCGAGAAATTTGAAAACTTCGTTGTAAAAACGGACGAAATGGTCACTCGGTATCATGGCTGCCGCTCCCGGATGAAACGTTGAATGCAATGCCCCTCGCCAACCAGTTCGAGTTCCGTCCGCCACGGTGTGTTCTCGCACATTCCGGCGTTGACTTCGCCGGTCTGCAAACAGACCCATTCCGAGGGCTTCAATCCCAACTTTTTCAACTGCCGGATCGCCGGGCACTCGAAAACCTCCATCACAATCCGGTCCTCCGACACCGTCAGCGCATATCGCCCTTTTTCCCGGTAGTAGAACCAGTTCAGGTGCTCCAGCAGTTCCGAGGCGTCTCCCACGGCCAGTTTTTCCCGGATCGACCGGTAAACATCGCGTCCGGTCTTGCGGAGGATCGATTTCAGGGCGTCAACCCCGAACCGCTCCCCCACATAATTCAGCGTGGTGTTGGTCGTACCGTGAAAATCGAGATGCAGTTCGTTATCTTCCCGATAGCGCATACAGGTCAATCCAATTCATTTTTGAATTCAGCCAGGCACTGTTCGATTTCCCGCTTCCGGGCGTCCGTCAGTGAATCCATTTCCTGCGCCAGCGTGAACGGCGACTCCGCCAATCCCAGGCAACAGAGCGCATATTTCTGCCCGTTCCAGACATTTTCGAGCCCGACGCCGTAAATGCCGTGGAATATCCGGATCAAGACATTCTGCAACCGGACCGTTTCCGCGAGGTTTCCGGCATCCGCCGCCCGCGCCAGGTTGACCATGACTTTTGACGCCAGCGCGCCCATGCCGCAAACCATGCCGTCGTTGCCCGTGAGCAAGGCTTCGTCCGCCGCCCATTCCTGCCCCTCGAGCAACAGAGTGTTGAACCCGCGGTCCAGTTTCAGCAGCAACAGTTCGCGCCTCAGCCACATGTTGGAGGAGGAATTTTTGATGCCTTTCAGGTTCGGATGCTCCATGATCCGGGCGAATTGATCCAGCGTCAGGTTGACGTTGTTGTTCGGCGGACAGTGGTAGTAGTAAACCGGGCGTTCGGCGGCGTCCAGAACCGACAGGACCGACTTCACCGGGTCGAGCGTCGAGGTCCGGCCGGGGAGCATGAAAACATAGCTGTCGAATTCGAAACCGCGATACCGGCGGATGTGTTCCAGTGACAAGCCGAGGCCGGTGGCGTTGATTCCGACCAGCAGCTCGGTGCGCCCGGCGATAATTTTCGCGCTTTCCTCGACCAGTTCGAGCTTGAACGCATCCGAAAAACTGCCCCATTCCCCCATGGAGCCAAGGATGAAAATTCCATCCACGCCATGACAAATATTCCGTTCAAAAATCCGGCCAAGTCCTTGTTTGTCCAGAGAACCGTCCGCCCGCAGCGGTGTAACGGTTGCCGAAAATACTTTTTTCATCTCATAACCTTTCTGCATAATTGTTTTATTCTCGAACCGCGGTCCAAAACCGTATCTGGACAACAATGGTTGGTTTTTACCGTTTTTTCTGATATACCCGAACATAGTCGACTTCAAAACGTGAAAGGACCTTCTTTGCTTCAGAGTATAACTCATCGCGTTTGTCGGCACGCAGCGCCCCATTAAGCCGAATTCCTTCATCAACGGCAGCAATGGGGTGATCCTTTCGATTGAAACGAAAGGACTCGACGCCATCAATATAGAATACGTAATCATCCGGCGTCCACTCAAATCCAATATGGCGGAAACCTTCGCTCAATCCGGGAATCCGCCGTCCGACCGTTCCTCCCGATCGATAAATCTTTTCCGAATACCAATGTGTGGTATGGCTGATCGTTTCCTGCGACGGGGTGATGCACTCCATGATGTCGATTTCCATGCCGGTATTGACCGGGTCCCGGTAGTCCATTTTTCCTTCAGGCATCAACCAGAAAGCGAAATTCACGAAATCCTCACGGTGAAACCGCGCGCGGCACTCAAAATATCCGAAGGTTGCGGCAAATTTTTTGTGCGTAGTCAAATAAGGCTGCCAAATGAGGTTATCCTTGGAAAATATGGTCATTTCCAACAGGCCTTTGCCATTAAGGGTAACACATTCCGGGCTGGTCACGACTTTTCTGCTTTCAGCATAACTCTTCACATCCAATACGTTCCATTTGGCGGTGTCAACAGCGACGCCGTCAAACTCATCGCTCCATATCAGCTCGTAGTCATTTGACGGCGGGCCGCCGCGAAGTTGGCCTGCCGCCCTGGCTTGGGCGTAACGTTCAGCAAAATCATCATTGGCAAGCATGTTTTTGGACAATTCCCGCCCTTTCGGGGTGAGCGCTTCAAGAACAGGACGGGCGATGGTCAGAGTTCCCGTTGCGCCCTTGTGCAGATAAATGACAAAACGCGCAATATTGGATCTTTCAGGAAGGGGAGTGAATATTGTTTCGAAATAATGGGTTCTTCTGCACTTTATGAA
>DHTZ01000004.1 GCA_002408885.1 Lentisphaeria bacterium UBA5247
CTGGGCGGGTTGCTTATCGCGTCCGGGGGGGTGCTGGCGGCGATCTGGGCGGGGGAGCTGTTCAATATCAGTGATCCGCAAAGAATAGCCTATTGCCGCCTTTGCCTGCTGCTGTTCGCCGGCGGCGCGGCGGTGGCGTTTCCTTCCGGGGTTTTCCCGGAGATTCTGATCGGGTTGCAAAAGCTGTACCTGCGCAATTATGTGACCTCCATCACCAAGCTGGTCGAACTCTGCGCCACATTTGTGATTCTGGTGCTGGGGGGGCAGGTGATTCCGTTGATTATCCTGTCGATCATCCTGTGGCTGGGGGCGAATTTGAGTATGGCGGCGCTGATTGTCCGCCAGATCAAAGGCTTCCGGCTTTACCTGAAAATCGATCCGAAAGACTTCCGGGAAATCTTTTCTTTCAGCGGTTTTATCTATCTGAACGCCGTTTCTACGCTGTTGATGGAGAAAAGCAGCTACATGGTAATCAGTATCCTGAGCGGTCTGCCGTCCGTGGGACTGTACCAAGCGGCCGGACGGCTGGGCGATTACTGCATGCTCGGCTGTTCGCAGTACCAGGAAAACGTGCGCCCGACCACCGCCTCGCTCTACGCCCACGGAGAGTTCGGGGCATTGAAGAAATTCATCCTCCAGTCTATGCGTTATAACTGCTATTTCGCCTTGTTTTTCATTCTCCCGGCATTCCTGTATGCGGAGGAGGCGCTGGCGGTGCTTTTCAAGATCAGCGATCCGGAAGTCATTTATTTCTCCCGGCTTTTCCTGATTCTGGCATTCGTCAAGGTGACCGGGCGGCAGGTCATGCACTCCTATCTGATCATGGTCAACAAGCATAAATTCGTCGGTCTTTCGGCCATTGGCGAAGCGCTGGTTTTTCTGGTGTTGAGCGTGATACTGTTCCGGCCGTTCGGCATTCAAGGCATTCTGTGGAGCGGCATCGGGTTGAGGCTGGGGGTTTCATTCCTGCTGCTGGCGCCGACGGCGCTGGGGGCGCTCCACCTGTCGCCGTTCAAATGGGGCTGGCAGGTATTGATCCTGCCGCTGCTGGCGGCCGCGCCGTGCGCATTGCTCGGGCTGGCGTTTCGTTATTATTTTGCGTCCGCGCTGGGGTCCTTTCTGACGGTGGCGCTGGGGGCGGCGCTGACTTCCGGCGTTTTTGCCGTTCTGGTGTTCTTCCTGCTGTTCAGCCGGTATGAACGCGAAAAAGCGTACCGCATGCTCCGCCCCGGCCCGAAAGAACCGTCCGGAGACAACGCTTCTCCTCCGCCCGCGATGCTGCGGGAGGAGACGCATACAGACCTCGATTTACTGTAAGCAGAGCATCTTTTGGAGTGGGAGTTGAATTTATCAGACTTTTTAGGGGAACGGCATTGAAATAATAACCCGGGAAATTATATTAAGCCCGATATTGATTCAGCCGGAACAGCAATGAGAAGAGTATGAACAGGATTCGAGTATTGGCCGTTGACGACGCCGTGGCAAACCTGATGATTCTGAAAGGCATCCTGAAAGGGAACGATTTCAAGGTCGTCACCTCCACCAACGCCCTGGATGCCCTGCAGTTGTTCAAGCAGGAATTTTTCGATGTCATCCTGCTGGACGTGATCATGCCGGGAATCGACGGTTTCGAACTGCGCAAGCTGATTCGGGAAGTCGATATCGAGCGCCCGATTATTTTCCTCACCTCGATGGTTGAGGACGGCAGCATGAAAATGCTCAACCAGATCGTCTGGGACAGCAATACGTTCTACCTCAACAAAGTCACCGACAAAGAAACCCTGATCCGCAAAATCAAGGAAGTCGTGGCCAATCACCGCATCCGCAACGTGGAACGGCAGCGCAGCAACAAACTGGAGGGCGAACTCAAGCTCGCCGGTGAGCTCCAGCGCATCCTGCTGCCCGAATGGTGCGAGATCGACGAACACATCATGGCGTCCTCGCTTTACAAACCGGCGTCGCATGTATCGGGCGATATTTTTGAAATCATCCGGATCAGCGACGCCAAATATCTGTTGTTCATCGGGGATATCGCCGGTCATGGCGTTTCGGCGGCGCTCTACATGGCGACGATCCAGGCCTGGCTGAAGGTCAGCCTGAAAAAACAGAACCCGTCGCCGCACGATTTGCTGAATCAGCTCAACCAGTTCTTCTGTAAGGAACTGCAAAGTTCGACCTATATGACCGCCCTGGTGGCGATTATCGATTTCGACATCAACCATATTTCGGTTCAGTCCGCCGGGCATCCGCCCGTGTTCATCGGCTCGGCTTCACAGAAAGTCGCCATGACCAGCGATTCCAGCCGCGGCGGCCTGCCGATCGGCTGGTTCAAGGAAACCGAATATCTGCCCTCCGACAACTTCGAATACGATTTTCCGGACGACGCCATCTTTATCTGTACGACCGACGGCGTGTTCGACATCGAAAACGAGCAGCAGGAAGTCTTGGCCGAAAGCGACTACCGGGAAATTACCGAAGCCCTGTTTGGCGACACCGACTGCCTGACCTTTCCCTACCGGCTGTGCGGAGTGTTGGAAAAGATGGGGTATTTCATCGCCCCGGACGACTATACCTTTGTGGCCGTTTCCAAGAACATCCGCAACCCGAACCGGAAACAGCACCTGATTCCCGCCAAACTGTCCGCCATCGCGGAAGTGGCCGAGGATTTCGCCTCCATGGGCGCCACCCCGGAGCAGGGAGTGGAAATCGACCTGCTGGTTCATGAATACCTGAACAATGTGATCATCCACGGCGGGAAACAGGCCGATAAGAAGCAGCGTATCATCTATATCAGCATCGAAAAAAACGACGACGTGCTGGAAATCCGGGGGCTGGAACAGGGCGCCCCGTGGAATATTCAGGAAGCGGCTGAAAACAGCGGCGGCGAACCCGGCAACAGTTATGCGACATCCGGGCGAGGGGCCCAGATATTACAGTCCATAACCGAATATATATCCTATAATTCATTTTGCGGTCTGAACGAAACCAGATTTGTACTGAGAAGAGGAGCAGAAGATCAGCATGAAAAAGGACATCATTGAACACTTAAAGGTCATTCTCGACTTGCGTGAAGAGGAATGTGGAGAGTACCTTGAAGCGTTCGCCCAGTCTTTCGACGAGTGTTGTTTACAACTCGAGCCGTTGCGACAGGGTGAACTGGACTACGGGCGACTACGTGTCGTCACTCACACCTTGATCGGATTTTCCGAAAACATGGGGGCGATGGATCTCCTGGCGTTGTCAAAATCATTGAACGCCGCCGCCAAAGAGCCCGACGAAGCCGCTTGCCGGCGCGATATCGAGCGCATTTTCGCGCTCCGCCGTGCCTACCAAGATGAAGCCTGAAGCCTTCTTTACCCGAACGCGAAACCAGACCGTTGAGGCCATGCTTGAGCAGGCCTTGAACGGTATCGCGGCGGATATTGCGGATGTTCCGGTTATTGCCGATGGCATCCGCGCCGTCGTCCTCGGCGGCGGCTACGGCCGCGGCGAGGGCGGCGCCACGCCCGACGGGAAACCGTACAACGATCTCGATTTTTTCGTCATCGGCAAGCCGCCGGGAAGCGCTGAATTTTTCCGGGAACTCTCCCGCAAATGGGGTGAGGTGCTCGGCATCGACGTCGATTTCCACCCGGCCGCCTCCCTCGGAGAGCTGTACGCAAACGCCGGGACCCTGATGATGCAGGAGTTGTTCGCCGGATACCGGGTGGTTTACGGCGATCCCGGCATTCTGGCCGACGCCCCCGTCCTGCCGTTTGCAAAACTGCCGTGGCGCGAAGGCGCCCGGCTGCTCCTCAACCGGGGAACCGGATTGCTGCTTGCCCGCCGCCGCCTGGAATCGGGGGGCGATCCGGAATTCGTCCGGCGCAACCTTCACAAAGCGGCCCTCGGCTGCGGCGACGCGCTGTTGATCGCCCGCCATGCCTACCGCCGTTGCGGCGTCGACCGCCTGGCTGCCATCCTGGATACCTGCCCCGGAACCGCCCTTGCCGCCGCTTACGAAAAAGCGCTTGACTACAAGTATACTCCCACCCCGGAAAATACCGTCACCGCGGAGCATTTATCCGTTGAATGGGATTTGCTGCGGTCGGTCTACTTCGAATCGTTCATGTTATTCGCCGGAGCCGTCTGCGGCCGGGGTTTTGCCGCGCCGCCGGAAGCCGCCCGCGGCCTTGCCGCCGCCGGAACCGAGTCCCCCGGCAATACGGTCAAAAACGCCCTGCTTTCGCTCCGTTTTCTGTACCGCGCGCCATCCATCCTCCTGCCGTTGGGCGAACACCCCCGGGTGAAACTCCCCGTCCTGCTGGTGAAATGTCTGGCCGGAGCCGGAAATGCTTCCGCAGAGGCGGCTTACCTGAAGCTGTGGGCTCGTTTCAACTGAATCAGGGCAGGAAAATATATCCGTTCAATTTGCGGATATCGCTTTGCGGCTTGAGGTTTTTCCATTCCGGCGGAGGGCGCCAGCCCGGCTGGAGCAGCGCGCCGTACGCCGCCGCCGCCGGAGCCATGGTTTCCGCCACCGTGAACTCGTTCTGATTGACGGCTTCCCCTTCCAGGCTGGCAAACCGCCGCCAGACCGGGATTGCCTGCTGGACAATCTGGAAGCATTCCTGGCGGGACGGTGTTTTGCCCCGGCTCAAAAAATCCGGCAGTAGCGTGATATTGCATCCCTTGTACTTGTGGTCGGGGCGCGCTTCCTTGAAATAACCGAATAATTTATCGGTTACTGAATAGTTGTTGGTTTCGCTGAAGGTGTACAGCGTCAGCCCCGGGATCGGGTCCGCCCATTTATCCCGCCAGGCGTACATGGGCAGGGAGAGCAGCCGGACGGGGTAGACTTTGCCCAGCCCGGTGGTCATGGTGCGCCCCATCGGATTGGTTCCCATCATCCAGTCGAAACAGAGCAGCGCGCTGTCCCGGTATACCGGGTTTCTGCTGATACGCCACGCCATGATCAGGGTGCTTCCTTTGCGCAGCGGAAGCGCATCGCCCCATGCAAGATATAGAAAATACGGATGACCGGGCGGCCAGTTGACATTGCGGTATGCCAGTTCTTCCTGCGCTTTCCGGAAAAAATTGGCTTTCTTCAGGATCATTCTCTCATAAGCGCGGCTGAGCAGGAAAAACGTTTCCGGTTCTTCAACCAGTTCGCTCAGGAAATAAGCGGCATTCCGCTCCTGGACAAACTGCAAAACCGCCTTGCTGTTCAGCGAATCGATGTATTTCAGGAGTTCCGCGTCGCGGTTATACAAATAAAGGTTGATGGCCGCTTTAAACACTCTTTCCTCCGGCAATTGCTCCGGTTCCCGGTAAAACAGCTTCTCTCCCTTGATGGTGAATGTCGTGGACACGGTATTGGCGGGGTCCATGGCATAATTCCAGGCCCGCGCGGCGGAGGCGTAAAACAGTTCCGCCAGGTCGTCCCGCCCGCATTTCCGATAGACGCGGGCGAGTTTGGCGGCGTAGGCGCAGTATTGAACCGTGCTTTCCCGGGTGGGGAGCGCCAGATAGTACGGCTGGGTGTCCGTGGTCGGATCGGGGTCCAGAGGATGGCTGGTCGCTTCCAGCCAGCAGCCGACGCCGCCCGCGGCGTTCTGCGCGCGCCGCCAGACATCCACGCCCCACGCGGCCTCGTCTACGATATCCGGGATTCCGTTTCCGGATTCCGGAAGGTCCAGCTGGTTGTCCGAAAAGTTTTCCGGGAACAGCAGATACACCGACAAAAGCGCGTCCACCACCTCAAAATGATACGGCCTGCGGTCGAAATCCCCGGCATCCCACCAGCCGCCGTACACATCCGGAAGTTTTTTATCGGTGGCGGTGGCGCGGACCACCTCGAAATGGCGGCGGACGTCGGTTGTTTCCCCTTTGGCGTTTTTGATCTGCCCGCTTTTGCCGCTGTAGTGGCGGTCATTCGGCATGAAGCCGCCCTGGTAGGAGTGGGGATGGTCCGTCGCCATGCTCCATTGCGTGTATTGCGGCTCCTTGGCGATGCCGGAACGCTGGTGGAACAATCCCCGCATCTGCACGTAAAACGCCCGCCCCAGCGCGTTTTCGCCGACGATGAACTCCCAGGAGCGTCCTACGCCGGGAATGTGGATGAAATACCGGCCCGGCAGGGAAAAATTCGAAAAATCCATCTGCATGACGACTTCGCCGTTCAACGGCATCTTCATTTCCCCGTAAGAAACGAACTGCTCCGGCATTCTGGGTTCGATTTTGCCGGTAAAGGCAATCCGGTTGTCATCGGCGGAGCGGATGTGAAATTCACGGCCTTCGAGTTCCGCGGCCTCCAGCGGACCGAGTTCCGCGCCGAGCCATTGCCCGAAATAAGCATATTTCCGTCCGGCATACGGCGCGTATCCCTCCTGGTTGACCTTGATGGAACGGCTGATGGTTTTCAGGTCGTCATAGGCGAGTTCGGCGGATTCGCCAAAGCCGCTGGCAACGGTAAGGACATCGCCGTTTTTCAACGGTTCCGCCAGCTTCATGTAGGCGAAAAAGACGAGGTCGGGGCTGCCGATCGCCTCCGTGCCCGGCTGCGTCAGGCGGGACAGCCGCTGGCAGCCGGCGGCGTTGACCCAGTAGCCGTGTTTCACCCGGGAGGCCTCGCGGCCGTTGACCGACAGGACGAAATGGGCGGGGTTTTGAAAGGCGTCCCGGAGTACCGGCAGGTATTCGGCCATCACGTCCGCCGCGGCAAAGTTGATGAAGAAACGATAGGACCACGATTTCAATTTCTGTTGCTGGACAAGCCGCTCCGCCAGGCTCAGGCGGGTTTTGTAGACCACGGAAACCTGTTCGTCAAAGAATTTCGAATAATGCCCCGCCACCGCCAGATAATCGGCGGTAAAAGGGAAAATGATCAGTTCTCCCCGCGGTGTAACGTGCGGCGCCGGGTCTCTCGGGGTATTCGCCACCGCCCCGGTCGCGCCTTGGAGTTGCAACGAACCAAACAGAACGCTCAAGAATAAGATTACGCCGGATATTTTCATCGTCAGGTCCTGTTTGTCATGTGGATTCATGAATATACAAATAGCATTTCCCGGAACCGCTGTCAATCCGATTTTTAAAATTAAATGGTTCCGTTCTGCGAACCGGATGCTTTTCATCCTGATTAAAAGAACTTCGCGGCGGCACGTTGCCGCACGCGGTCCAGCGCGCGGACAGCGCTGGTCGTCCGCAGGGCGAAATAAGAACTTCCGAATGATATTGAAAAAAATGGATGGAAGATTGGATTTTTTATAAATTCGGCGATATATTAACTCCAACAACCACAGGGAATAGATTTATGTCGGTTAAAAAACCTTTATTTTTCTTGTTGATTGGCGTGATGCTGGCAGGATCGGGCTGCTCTTACACGAACCGGGGTCCTAAAATGATCGCCCTGACCATATCGCCTTCGGATGCTTATGTGATTATCAACGGTACTGAATACCGCAATCCGTCGCCGCAGTTCGTCGAAGTAACAACCTCCCGCACGCTGTTGATCACCGCCTACAAACCGGGTTACCGGGAAAACAACTATGTCGTTGACAATCAGTTAAGCAGTGTTGGAACCATCGACGCGCTGGGGTCCATATTCCTGTTTCCGTTTTTCGGCCTGTTCTCCGAAGGGGCCTGGGAATTGAAAGAAACCAATATCAGGCTTGAACTTGAACCGCTTCCTGAAGTGGACACCGCCGTTTCTGTGAAGAATGCCGAGCCCGCCGTGGCAAAAAGTGAGCCTGTTGCCCAGCCGGAAACAGCCCCGGCGGCCGTTCCCGATAACGCAACGGCCAAACCGGCGGAGCCGCAACAGCCCGTTGTCCAACCGAAAAATGAAATCCAGCCTCCGGTCCTGAAAGTCCCGGAAATAACGCCCCCCGCCGACTCCGGGGCAAAAGCCGGAACGGATGGCGCAACACCCGCGGCCTGATGATCGATCAGCTCAAAAAATCCGTCAAAAGATTCATTCAGGGCAACTATTTGCCTTGTTACATCCTGAATCGTGATCCGTTGGTTGTGATAGCGTTCGACCGTGATTTCACTTCCCGGAAATCCGAATTCCTGAAAAATCTTGCCGGTCGCGGCAAGGTTTATCTTTTCCTTCAACTCGGCTGGCAGCATGAAACCGCCCGAATGGCGGAGCCGTTCGCCGCCGAACTCCTTTCCGTGATGGCGGAAATGCCGGAACTGTCGATCACCGTGCTTGCCAATTCCACGAACGAAGTCGAAATCCTGACCCGGCTCGGCGTTGCCGCCGTACTGTGCCAGCAAAACGCATTTTTGGACGAGCGGCGATACCCGATCCTGCGGCGCGAAAAAAAATACGATGCAATCTATATTGCCCGCATTTCACCCTTTAAGCGCCATCGGCTGGCGGAAAAGGTCGCTTCGCTCCGGTTGATCGGCAGTTATTATGAACAGGAGCGGCCGTATGTTGACGAAGTCTTCGCCGCCTTGAAGCATGCGTCTTACCGGAGGCAGGTTCGCGCGGCAGGCGTCCCGGCGGAAATCGCTCAGGCCAAATGCGGGCTTTGCCTTTCACGTGAGGAAGGGGCGATGTTCGTCAGCGCCGAATATCTGCTATGCGGTATTCCAATCGTCGAAACCGCCGCCCTCGGCGGGCGCAGAACCATTTATCCGCCGTTTGCCTACCGGGAGGTTCCGGAGGATCCGGACGCGGTAGCCGCCGCGGTGGCCGAATACGCGGATTCCAGGCCCGAACCGAAGGCCATTCGTGAAGCCGTCATTCGGAATATGGAGAAAGAACGGGATGTTTTCCGCTCCCTGTTAAACCGGATTCTGGAGAAACACGGCAAGCCGCCTTTCCGCGATCGCTTTCCCCATAAACTCGGGTTGCGTCTTACCCGGACGCCCTGGGCGAACTGGCGCCACGGATTGAAAGCCTGATCCGTCATTCACTCGTCATTTGTTCGTTTCAGCACGAAATCCGTCCGTCAACCGCCCGTCATAGGGGGAGGAGCCGTGCGTTCAGCGCTTCAGCCACCGGCCCAGTTTTCTGATCCATGCGCTTTTGCGCAGTGCCTCATGCAGCCTGCTGCTTTCGATTTTGACGGCCAGAATGTTCATCAGGGTTGTTCGGGAGCGCAATGAAAACCCGCGCTCTTTTGCCTGGCGGCAAATATCCGCATAATAAATATCCGTCGAGGCGTGGACCAATGCCTTGGCGGCATAATATTTTTCCATCCGGTAATATTTTTTCAGGTCAAAAGCCGACGCGAACTGATCAATGCAGCCAAGCACGTTCAGCATCAGCAGGGTAAAACCGCATTTTTCGCAAACCGAACAATTTTCCGCTAATTCGTCGTGCCGGTAGCAAATGTTCAGCCGATGCAGCGCCGGTTCGTAAACGGATAACGCATTCAGTTTTTCCATCCGGCTGAACTTGGTTTCGACCGCGCTGAACTGCAGGTTTTCCGTTGAAAAATAGGGCAGGAGCAATGGATCAAGCGTCGAGGTGTCTTTGTTCTCTCCCAGCAGTAAAGAGTCGAATTTCTCTTTATAATTGTAGCCTCCGGAGGACAGCAGGTAGCGGCGCAGCCCTTTCTGGAACAACAACCCCGCCCCGCAGGTCACAAATGAACAATTTTCAATATGCCCCGACGGCTGAAACCGATGAATGTTGGAATTCATCTTGATGAACGGCAGGCCGATTTCCCGCGGATAATCCGTCAGGTAATTATAACGGGATTCGAATTGCCCGTGAATCTGCGCGAGCTCCTTCGGATCGGCGGAAACGCCGTGAGAGCCGACATTGAAGAAAAATGCATGGGTGATTTTGCGTTCCTCGCTGACGGGATGGGCGAAATTGTTCAAAAACGTGAAAAATGAATCCACTCCACCGGAAAATCCTGTTCCTACCCCATGGCCGTTATAAATTGCCCGGCTGTAAGTCCTGTCCGCTGTCAAATTGATTTTCCGGTATTGAGCGTTGAACGCATTCAGGATCGGAATGATTTCCCGATTCAGGTTCAGCAGCAATTGCTCTGAAACCAGGCCGGAAATATGCAGGTCTTCACCATAAAACATCGCCACCTGCAGCATGCTGAGCATAAAGCTGTCGCATGTCTCGGTATCGGCGAGTTCCGCGTATTCGGGCGCGATTTCATAAAAACATTCATCCTGTCGATTCTGCCGCTTTTTCAAGTCGACTTCTTTTAAATGTGCGCAATTTTCCGGACGTTATCTCCAATTTTCATATGATAGCCGTCCTTCTATAAATTGTACGGATAAAAATCATGATCCCGGGCACGGAGTCGTGCGCATATGGCATGGCGGTAAATCCTTCACGCAATATTTTCCCCGATACCGTTTTCCACATGCGGTTTCAGCAGATGGATGGCTTGGGTCAGGCTGTTCAGCATTTCCTCGCGACGCTCCTGCGTCCGCTTACGGAAGTCGGGTGGCGGGGACAGATAGCGTTCCGTCATTTCCGATAACCCTTCAAAATCGATCCGGTCCGTCGTCCCGGCGCAGGGCAGGCCGTACTCGTCCAGGAAGAATGGGATTTTGCTGCCGCGGGTGATTCCGATGCACGGCACGAGGCGGTTCAACGCCAGAATCATCAGGTGCAGACGGCTGCTGATGACCAGGGAACACCGTCCGACCAGTTCCTGAACTTCCTCCGGTTCCGCAAAATTTGTCAGCAAGACATGCTCGGAGTGCTGTAGTTTTCCCGCCATATTTTTCATCAGGAAATAATCGGTCTTGAGATTCATCGGAATCATGACCGTCAGCAAATCCGGGTGTACCGTATGGAGCCGGTCCAGCCAGTCGCAGAATCTCTGCTGTTCGTAAATCGGATTTTGAGCCGAAATACAGACCGCCAGGCGTTTGTCGGCGGCTTGAAAACGCTTTGCGGCGGAATCGTTCCAGGGCAGGTTGCCGGACTCTATTCCGCCCTGAAGGAGCGCCGAGTCGGCCCCGGATATCGCGTCGGGAAAAGGCCCGCAGCGCCGCAATTCCTTCAATGAACGGGCGTCCCGGAGGACGACCAGGAGGCACCGTTCGAGAGTCCGCCCGATTTTCCGGCGCGCGGCGGCGCAGAGCCGTTCTTCCCAGCGCCGTTTCAGGTCGTAACGGAAAACCTTGCGGACCAGCTCGCATAAAAGCAGCTTTCGGCCGCGAATCTGGAAAAATGACGGGTTCAGGACATCATTCATCCCCACATTCCAGACCACGGTTTTCACCCCCTGCCGCTGCGCTTCCCGCAGCAGCGTGCATCCCATCCGCGGATAGTCCGAAAGCCCGGTGGCTCCCGCCCAGACAAATAAATCCACGCCCTTCAGGCCATGCCGAAGATCGGAAGCCGGGAATTCCTGTTCAAAGCCATACAGGGGCACGGTTTCCACCCCGAATTTCTGTTCGGCGCCCTTGCGGTCACCGGTGGAGACCACCAGTTCGACCGCCGGATTCAGGTCCCTGAAGATGGCAATGACGCTGGCCAGAATGGCTTCGTCACCGATATTGTCGCATCCGAACGGGACGCCCCCGAGCAAAACTTTCATGATTCTTTTCCTTGTGAATAGCCAGCGATCCGCTTCCGCTCCGTCCAGAGCACTCCGACCAGGGCAAAGATCAACATCAACTGATAAAAATTGGAATACTGTTTTAACGACCATTCGATCAATGATTGCGTATAGTTGGCGATAAGCCCGCCGGTACAGCCGATTGCCACCCCCACGCAGACGCTGTTGCGAAGGAATCTGCATAATCGGGCCGCCAGAATCAGATAATAGAAAAACCAGGCCAGCAGAGCCAGCAGCCCGAGCCAGCCGAATTCCGCAGCGACCAACAGGTAAATGGTTTCGACGATGCCGCCGGTCGGCTCTGTTTCCTCCGTGATTTTGGCTTCCGCCCACTGTTCGCGCGCGTAGTCCCGGAACGGCCCCGAATATTCGCTGAAATTATTGGCTCCGACTCCGAAAAAATAATTGTTGGCAATGCGTACCGCCGCCTTGTTGAGGTTGATCCGGGTGGATTTGGATGCCTCCGGCGCATATTGGAAGCGGTGAATGATCCGCGGCAGCGCGTAGGACGTCAGGCTGGCGATAACCATGATTCCGGTAATGGTCAGCAGGATTTTTTTGGGCGTCATCCGGCTGATCAGCACCGAGAGTATCCCCGTCAGCGCCAGCCCCCAGAAATATGCCGCCAGCCCTCCCCGTGAAAAGGAAAAGAGAATCAGCAGCGTGCTCGCCACCATCGCGCCGCAGAGTAATGCCGTCTGTTTGAAGTTCGTTTTTTCGTTGAGCAATATTCCGAGAAGCAGGGCGCCGAACAAGGAAATATAGAGCGTCAAAGAGTTCTGGTGCGGGAAGGTGCTCCGTACCTGATAATGTCCTCCAAGGTACTTCTGGTAAATCCCGTAGCAGACCAGTATTCCCACCGTGGCGCAGATGACATAAACCAGCGGCCAGAGCTCGCGGGTATTTTTCAGATAGTTGTAGGCCGCCAGGAAAAACAGGTACATCCAGGCCATTTTGGCGATTTCAAATCCCCAGGGCAAAATGTATATGGCGTTGACCCCGGAAAGCAGCGCAAAGAAAAAATAAATACCGTATAGCAATCCTCCGGGCGGGCAGAGGCTGACCCGGCATTTTGAATCTAAAATCATGCTGAAAAGCACGATTGCGGCCAATATGTCGGACATGGACAGTGGAAAACCGCGCGCGGTCCCTGTCCATTCGGGGATCGGGGCGATATGAATCAGCCAGCTCCAGCTGGTGAAATAAACCATCAGGGCAAAGCAGATGAAGCGGATCAACGGATTGCTCCTGGCCGCGAAAACCCCGCTTGGAATCACCCCCAGGAAGACCAGCAGGAATATGAATGTCTTCAGCCCGGCCTCCAAATGACGCCTCCCTAGTTTGCGTAATTGATGTAGCCGCTGGGATTGCCGAAAGGACCGGCCATCATGTTGATCGACTGCAGCGACGGCATGATCTTGCGCACAATGATGTTCCATTCGGAGATGCCGTCCGGCGGGATGTAGACGATATCGTTCGGCTGGAGCGGGAAGTCCATGGCTTTGCCTTCCAGAATCTTTTTGATGTCCACAATGTAAATCACCGGGTTCTTCAGCCCGCCGCGGATGATGTTGGCGTTGGCGCTGTGCGTTTCCCGCAGGCCGGCCCCGAAGGTCAGGGCCCCCGTCAGGGTCATTCCTTCCTTGAAGCCCACATAGGTCTGGCGGTTGACCTCGCCCAGCAGCGCCACCGTGCTGTTCATGACCGACGGGATATAGATGTAATCACCGTTCCGCAACGGAATGTTGTGCAGGGGGTCCCCCTCCACGATGGCTTTGCGGAAACTCACCGGCAGCAGTTTGCCGTTGCGGGAGACATAGGCGTTGTCAAGGTCCGCCATTTCGACCGAATCCCCTTGGAACAGTCCCTGTTCAAGTCCCTTGGCCAGGGCGACCGCCTCGATCAGGCGGGTCTGCCCGACCGAAATCGTGTAACAGCCCGGCTGGTTGACGCGGCCGGCGATGGTGAAGTTATAACCGTTGATCCAGTATGGGATCAGCGACACCAGCGGCGAGCGGATGTATTTGGAAAACCGTTCCACCAGCAGGGTTGTCGCATCGACCAGGGACATGCCGCCGATTTTAACCGGCCCGATCAGCGGCAGGGCCACGTATCCGTCCGGCGTCACCACCAGGCGCAGGGCCTCCAGCTCCGGCTGCTCGTATACCGAAAAATTGAACTGGTCCCCCGCCATGATCCGGTAGGGCGCCTGGTCCACTTCGTGCAATCTCCGCAGTTCCGCTTCGAGCTCATCCTCTTTGATCGGTTCGGGCGGCTTGACCGAGTAAACGGTGGGAATCGTAACCGGCCCGAACGGCGTATACGTACAGCCGCAGAGGAACGCGGCGACGGCAAGGATCGACAGGGGGATATATAATTTCATCATCATAGGGACCTGCGGTAAGAATTTATGGAAACATCAAAGAGCAACCCGAAAACGTTCTTGACGTCGGACAACCGGAACTGCCGGAGCATCCGGAATATTTTCAGCTTGGAGCTCTGCTCGTAACGCATGGGGATAATGGTCAGTTCGGCCGACTTGGTGATTTCCATGAACAGTTGCCGGTGCAGTTCGAAATCGAATAATTCCCAGAAAATGATATCGCAGCGCAATGCCGCCTGAAGTTTCTTAATGGAGCCCTTGCCCGGCGGAGAGATGAACGCCAGGTCGTCCAGCTTGAAGTACAGGCATTTGTTTCGGTCCGGCTTCGGGCATTCCTCGGACAATTGATACAGGTAGTCGTTGATCAGGTAGGGGGCCTGCTCTGCGGCCTCGTCTTCGGACACGCTCTTGATGATGACATAGCTCCAGTCGTTTCGGATGGCGATCGAATCATAGAGATCGGCAAACAGCCCCGGGCTGATTTCCCAGGCGGCGTATGGGGCGATCACCGCCATCGCCGGCATCTGCAGGTTTTTCTCCCGCAGGATATCGTCGACATGCGTCACCGCCAGTTGCAGAGCGCCGTAAAAATCGGCCCGGAATTTGTGTTCCAGAACCGGGATGATGGCGAGCGGCTGGACATGCAGCGCCTTGGTCATGTCGGTTTCGGAGCGGGTCGTCAGGTTGAACAGTTCCCGGCCCAGGACGATCAGCGTAGCCAGAAAAACCCCGAAGACAAACCCGATCATGGCAAATGCACCCAATTTACGCGGCAACGAGGAGCTTGCCGGGCGCGCCGGTTCCTGAATGGAGATATCCGAGAAAGAGCGCTCGAGGAAAAGCTCCAGTTCCTTGATGACGACGTCTTCTTTGACCAGAAAACTTTTCTTCTGCCGCAACTGTTCTTCCAGTACCCGCAGGTCCGGCCCCAGGCGGGCCAGGAGTTCGCGGCGGGTGCGGAGCTCGACGAGTTTTTCCGTGAAGTCCTTCAACTCGCTCTGGGCGGAGGCGATTTCCCCGTTCAGGTGAACCTGGTCGCGTTTCAACTGGGTATATTCGAAGTTGGGACCGGTGACCACCTTGGACGGTGTTTCGTCCACGCCCTCCCGGGCTTGATGTTCTTTTTCCAGCTTTTTGACCAGATTTTCCTGTTTCTGCACCCTGGGGTTGGCGTCGGTATAGCGTTCGCGCAGTTCGCTCAGGGTCTGCCGGGCTTCGACCAGGTGCTGGTCGTTTTTGGCGTTGCTTTCGCTGTAGGTGATGATGGTGGTGGGGGCCTCGGCCAGCCGGTTGTCAACCTCGGCCAGCCGTTCCTTGAGGGAAACGATGGAGGTGTTCGCCTGGGATATCCGGTCCTCGGTGAGCATGATCCGTTGATTGTTGTTCGCTTCTTCGCGTTCAATATCCTGCATGCCGTATTCGCTGTACATGCTTTTCAGCTGTTGCTGGGTTTCGGTGATTTCGTTCTGGGTACTTTTCTGGCCGCGGATCCGATTTTCATAGAACCGTTCAAAGTTACCCCGGATCAATTTTTTATAATCCTCGATGAAGACTTCTCCCATTGTGTTGGCGATCCGCGCCGACGTCTCCGGGTCTTCGGAAACTGCCGAGATGATGAAATAGTTGGAGTTTCGTTCGGTCAGGTCCACCGAGGTCATGCCGTAAAGGCTCCGGTAGGAATAGGGCAGGTTCAGCCGCAGGACCGTTTGCTCAAGCACCGAACGGCCGTGCATCATGTTCAGGATCACCTGGCGCTGGATGTTCGTGTAGCCGGACGGCAGGCCGCTGTTGCGGATGTCGCTGAGTTCCTGGCGGATCAGTCCGCAACTGCTGGAATAAACCTTCGGCGTCGTCAGGTAGCGGAACAGAAAAAACATCAGGCAGAATGCCGCGGGCAGCACCGCATAGAAAAGCCAGCTGCGCATGATGGCCAGCACCCAGTTCCGGATGTCGCGCTGGAAAAGATTCGTCAGCAGGATCAATTCGCTTTTGTCCTGATGGCGTCCGGTTTCCTCCGGCTTTTCGACAACCGGTTCCGAAGAACCTTTTTCACTCCATTGCATAATCACTCACTCAAGGCTTGTTTTCTGATGTCCGTTTTCAACAGATTCCGCATCAGGATTCCTTTTAAAATCCTGAAATTGCGCCAACAGGTCGCGTGATACATATAATATTGCTCGTCGATGGAACGCTGGTCCGGAATCCGGTCGTGCTCCAGATATTCCGAATAGGAAAAAATGCCGGGAGCATAGTCGGGAAACTGTTTCAGGATTTCGGCGTTTTCTTCGTTTGCCTCCAGGATATAGCTGCCGACCAGCCGCAGCGATTTGTTCAGTACCAGCGGCAACAGGTGGTAGCGGTCCAGGCTCAGTTTCAGGAAATAACGGCAGGCAAGGCTTTCCGGCGGAGCGATATAGAGCCGCAGGTTCAGTTTTTTCTTGCGTTGCTGGTCCATGAAACACTCGACTTCGATGGTCTTTATTTTCAGGAACGGGCGGATCACCGCAAAGGGAATCGCGTAAAAAACCAGCAGCAGAAACGCGACGACCCGTTGCATGACCGAACACTTCCAGACGCCGTTCTTGACCATTTCCGTAAGCAGCAGTTCATCGATGATGTCGATTTTGACCTCGTTGATCGGATCGACCAGGTAGTTGCGGTAACAGATTTTGTTGATGATTTCCAGGTTGCAGCCGACATAGGAATTGCCGAAAACGATGGAGTCGTGTATCAGCACGTCGTTGTCGATCAGGGAATGGTTGCCGATGATCACGCCGGGGCCGATCCGGCTTCGGTTGCCCAGTTGCACCAGGTTGCCCAGAATCACCGGGGAACTGATTTCCGCGTCCCGGGGAATCTGCACGTTGCGCCCGACGATCAGCGATTGGGAATCCCCGTAGCCCGGCAGGTTGTAATGGCTGCTGAGCTCATAGACCATCCGCATATTCCAGTTGAAATAATCTTTCAGCCCGGTAATACGGGATTCCCGGAGCACGAGGGGGCCGGGCTGAATGTCCTCCGCCTTGACGGGGATGGAATCCATCCGGTTGCGCCCGATGAACATATAACCGCCCAGGTGGTTCAGGCGCCCGAACAGGCTGTCGGCGTCTATGTTCAGGGGAGCCGGTTCGTTTTTGTTATATTCGATAAAATGGAATCCCTTGAAGAGGAAAACACCGCCGTCGCCGCAGAAGTTTTTGTTCTGGGCGATGATATCCCGGAAATTCGTTTTTCCCGAGACGTAAGAATACGAAATGTTGGCGCCGTACTGGGCGCCGTCGCCGATATATTCCCGGTAGGTCGGGTCGTCGATGTTGAAGATCAGGAGAATGTCGCGGATGCCGGATAAAATGCAGAATTCGATGGTGAATTCCAGCAACGGTTTATTGCCGATCGGCAGCATGTACGGCGAACTTCCCGGGAAAAAATGATGCACCCAGTTCAGTTCGTGTTCTTTGCAGTACAAAATCGCTTTCATGGTTTCAATAGGCCCCGCGTCCGGTCAGCACCGCCGGAATTGTTTTGATCAGGATCAGGATATCTTTCCAGAAACTGCCGCTTTTGATATATTCCTTGTCCAGCTGAACCTGTTTGGCGAACGGAATATCGCTCCGCCCCGAAATCTGCCACAGGCAGGTTATGCCGGGCGTGATCTGCAGGCGTTTGCGGTCGTCAAGGGTGTACTGGTCCACTTCGCGGGGAAGCGGGGGGCGCGGACCGACCAGGCTCATGTCTCCCAGCAGCACATTGATTAACTGCGGCAGTTCGTCGATGCTGTACTTGCGGATGAAACGTCCGCAGCGGGTGACCCGCGGGTCTTTTTTCATTTTGAAGATTACTCCGTCGGATGATTCATTGCTTGCGGTCAGCTCTTTGATGCGGGCGTCGGCGTTCACATACATGGAACGGAATTTGTAAAAATTGAAGTGCCTCCCGTTCAAGCCTACCCTGATCTGACGGTAAATCAGCGGCCCCGGCGAATCCAGCTTCAGCCAGATCGCGGTGATGATGAACACCGGCAAGAGCGCCAGCAGCAGCACTGCGCTTCCCGCCACGTCCAGAATGCGTTTGAAGATATAGGCGCTTTTTACGGTAAAGTTCCATATTTTGATTTTAAAGTTCGCATGAGACACTTCCATCCCGTGCTTGCGCCCCATCAGAAACTCGATAAGTTCAATATCCTCTTGCGAGGTCCGGGACTTTTTATCGATCTTTTTGGCCATTACAAAATCCTGAGTTCCGCCAGGGTTATTACTTTGCCGCTTTTATCGCTTCGTCCAGGTCATCGTAGATGTCGAAAATACGATATGCCTTGGTAATATCGAAGATCAGGCGCGACTTCTGGGTCAGCCGGGCCAGCTTGAGCACACCGTTAAACTCGGAGCAGCTTTTCAGGCAGAAGACGATGGCGCCCAGTCCGGTCGAATCCAGGTTTTCCATTTCCGCCAGGTCAAAAACGAAGTGCCGCTGAGAAGTGAATGTATCCAGGAATTTCGAGCGCAGCTCTTCCACATTTTCCGCAGACAGGCGACCTTTGATGGCAATAACGGAAACCCCGTCCTGATCATAGCAGTTCAATTCCATAATGCGATCACTCCTTCTGAATAAACTAAACGATACTTTAATTCGGCAAGAGGCCGGGTCTCTGTACTTTTAACTTAATAGTATACACCATTTTTGTAAAAATCCAAATGCTTAAGCAAGTTTTTCAGATTATATCGCCTGAAACATGCGGCAATATTGAAAACAACCCGATGAGTTCTCATCAAAAACCCGTGCGGAACCGCGTGCGGCGGGCTCCGTCACGCCTGTTTCCGGAGCATGACTTCGTCAATGGCTTTGCGCAGGTTTTCCACCGTAATCGGCTTCAGGATCATTCCGTCCACCAGATTGTTCGATTTCTGGATGACTTCGGTATCGGCGGTGACGGCGATTACCGGCAGGTGGCAGGTGGCGGGATTGTTCTTGATAATCTCGGTCAGGGCGGTTCCGCTCATGCCGGGCATCCAGAGATCGGTCAGGACGAGGTCGAACGCCGGATCTTTTTCGAGAATGACCAGAGCGTCCTTGCCGGAATTGGCGGCCACCGCCCGGATGTCGAGTTTCTGGAGCATGGCCTGCAGCAGTTTCAGGTTCATCAGGACGTCGTCCACGATCAAGGCCCGGAGGCCGCTTTCCGGTTTGCCCGGTTCCGGCTGCGGGATGAGCGGCAGGGTTTCGGTCGCGGCCTCGTCGTCAAACCGGATCTTGTACAGGCGGACGCTGAATACGCTTCCGTATCCGGCCTTCGAGTCCAGCATGATTTCGCCGCCCATCTGCGTGACCATGCGCTGGGTGATGGCGAGCCCGAGGCCGGACCCTTCGTAAACATGGTTCCCGCGGGTAAATCCTTCCTGGACAAAGGGGTCGAATATTTTTTTCGCGTTTTCCGGCAGGATGCCGATCCCGGTGTCGGATACATCGATCCGCAGTGTGCCGGCGGAGCCCCCTTCCTCATCCGGCTCGAAATTGCCGCGGACCGTAATGCCGCCGGACGCCGTGAATTTGACGGCATTGCCGACCAGGTTCAGGATCATCTGCCGCAGGCGCAGGTTATCGATATAGAGCGGGTAGTGGATTCCGGCGCAATCCACCTTCAGGAAGATATTTTTTTCCTGCGCCTTGAGCTTGAAGACGGATACGATTTCGCTGACCAGCAGCCCGACGTCCGTCCGCACGGCGCTCATGCTCATCTGCCCCGCCTCCAGGCGCGACAGGTCCAGCACGTCGTTGATCAGGTTCAACAGGGCGTTGCCGGCGAAGTTGATGGAGCGCAGGTACTCCAGCTGCTCGGCGTGCCCGACGTCGTCGTGCTGAAGCAGTTCGCTGAAGCCGATGACCGCATTGAGCGGAGTACGCAGTTCGTGGCTGACCGTGGCGAGGAAGAAACTCTTGGCGCGGTCGGCGGCCTGGGCCAGCTCCATGGCGCGTTGCAATTCCTGTTTCTGCCGGGTGATTTCAGTGATGTCCACCGCGGAAATCAGGAAATACGTCAATATTTCCTGACGGTCAAACAGCGGCACGACGGTAATCACCTGCTTCTGACCGTTGATATCCTGTTCGGTGGTGGTGACCCCGGTGGTATCCTTCGACGCGGACTTGAGCCACCACTGCGGCGGCTCCTTCTGCTTGTAAATGACTTCATAGTATTTCATGCCGACGATCCGGTCCAGCGGCATTCCGTATTCCCGGGCGGTACTCGGGTTGGCGGTCACGATGTTGTGGTCCAGGTCGATGATGGTCAACGGGATCGTGACGTTGTCCACGATCTGCCGCTGGAGCGAAACACTGTCCTCCAGCCGGTCCGCCTGCCGCCGCCGCTCGCAGGCGATCAGGAACAGGTTCACAGCGCTGTGAAGCGTGTGGATGTCGCCGCCGGAGAACGTTTTGGAGATGTTCACGAAATCGAGCCCGAGGAAGCCGGACAGGTTGTTGTCCGTCCAGATGCCGGAAATGATGAGGGACTTGATGTCCTGATTTTTGAGGATTGCCGCCTGTTCCTCGAAGCCGGGCGGCGGGGCGCTCATGTCGGTGATGATGATGTCGCTCTGGGACAGAAGCGTGTCGTGCCATTTTTCGTGGCCGGCCAGATCGTCGGACACGTCCGATTCCATAACGACTCCGCTGCGCGCCCATTCGTGTTTGCCGGAGAAGCTGATGTTGTTGTCGGCGTCGTACAGGAACACATAGGCGCGGTCGGCACCGGTATAGACGCCGATGGTACGGAGGAGCTCTTCGATCATCAGCGAAAAGTTGTTTTCGATGCTGATGCGGCTGAGCAGTTGGTTGATGATGCGTTCGCTCTCGACGTGGCTGTTCAGTGCGGCGATGGCGTTTTTCTGCTTTTGCTCCAGCTCGTATTGGCGCGAAATATCGATTCCCATGCTCAGCAGCAGCCGCGAACCGTCGGATTGGGTGATGACGTTTTTAACGGTTCGGACGATATATTCCTTGCCGGACGAATTATGAATGCGCACGGTCTCCAGATTGCTGTCGGCGTCAAGCACTTCCAGGTCGGTCAGCGAGGATTTGGTCGGGAACGTTCCTTTTCCGTGGTAAATATCGCGGTCGCAGAAGCCGATGATCCGGTCCTTGGGCAGCCCGAGCATTTCTTCGAATTTATTGTTGCAGACCAGATAGCGGAGTTCGTTGTCCATGTTTTTGACGAAAATGTATCCGGGCAGGTTGTTCATGATCGTTTCGAGCATGACCAGGTTGTCGCGGTAACGGAACTCGCTCTGCCGTGCGTAGGTGACGTCATGGATTACGCCGCAGTACTCCGTCAGGCTGTTGATTTCATTGGTGGATTTTTCCACGCGCATTTCGAAATAGCGCTTCTCGCCGCCCAAGTCCACGGAGTAGGACATGTTGACCACCAGCACTTCGTCGTTGAATACCTTGTTCCATTCGCGCTTGAACGCCGGGACGTCGGCGGGGACCAGCCAGTTTTCCGGGGAGATCATGGTGTCGTTTTCATATGGCCAGAGGTTTTCATCCTCAAGGGTATAGATGAGCTTGCCGGATTTGCTGCAGCGGAAATAGGTGAATTTGCCGATACGGGCGGCGTTGCGCATGAAGACCTCGTTGGCGCGGAGCCGGTCGAGCTTGTCGTATTCATCCGTCACGTCGCGGAACACCAGCACGCCGCCGTTGAGCTTGCCGTCCGAATCCCGGATCGGGGCGGCGCTGTCCGAAATATGATACCGGGTGCCGTCCCGGGCGATCAGGTCGGTGTGGTTGGCGGGGTTGACCACCGAACCGGTCAGCAGAGCTTTACGCAAAGCCGGCGGTACTTTGCTGTTGTCGATGTAACTGACGACGTTGTAGACGGCCTCGATGGGGAGCCCCTCCGCTTCTTCCTGCGTGTAGCCGGTCAGCTTGGAAGCCACGGGGTTGATCAGTGTGATGTTGCCTTCGTTGTCGGTGGTGATCAGGCCGTCGCTGATCGAGCGCAGGGCCAGCCGGAAGCGCTCCGCCAGCCGGAACGTTTCCAGATGCACCATGTGCAAATCGGTGATATCGCTGGAAATCCACATGACCGCCGGCATGCGGAACGGGTTCGATTGCGGCAGCGGCAGGAACTTGGCATGGCGGAGGCGGTCGTGCAGTTTGTAGTCGATCTCGATCTTCCGGCCGGTGGCGAACACCTGCTGGACCGCGTTGATGAACGATTGCCGGATTTCGCTGGGAAACTCATTCAAATCCCGGAACAGGTCCGTCATGTCCGCATCCTTCGGATAATCGGGGACGTAGGAATACAGCACTTCCAGGGATTGATTGACGACGAAAATCCGCATCGGCAGGTTTTCGATGATCATGTTGACCTTGTTCTGAACCGCCCCCTTGAAAAAAATACTCAGGCAGATGAACAGCAGCACGAACAATATGATGATGACAAAAAAGATCAGGTGAACAAGGTGTTGCTCCAGAAAACCGGGCGGGGCGTTGAGCATTTCCAGTTTGAGCGGGGGGCTGTTCTCCTGCAGGCGGACTTCGGGCGGGGCGGCGGCGGGGTTCACCCCCGCCTTTTCCAGTGCGGAATAGTCCAGGATGTAAAGCGGGTCCTCGGCCGGGACCGCCGTAATGGCGGCGGGGTTTTCGCCGTTCAACAGGCGTACGGCGAGCTGTCCGGCGGCCGCGCCCTGGCGGCTGCCGGAAATCATGATTCCGCCGTCGGCCCCCAACTTCAGGTAACACTCCATTTTGCCCAGGATCAACCCCCGGAAGCGCTCCCGGATCGCGGGGATTACGGTATAGCTGTTTTCCGCGTCGGCCTTTACGGAAGAGAGCCAGGAGGCGAACAGAATGACGGAGTCGGGCGGCAGCGCCTGGACCAGATCCAATAATTCCGCGGTGGAATAACTGCCGCCGCTGACGTACTGTATTTTGCTGATTCGTTCTTCCGGAATCCCGTTCCGGCGGAGCCTCTGGCGGAATTGCGGTTCTTCGGACCTGCCGGTGATGATGACCATCCGTTCCGCGCGGGGCGCAATGGTGGAGGCGAGGCGGATGCTGGCGGCCAGATTATCGGGGAGGACGACCCCGGCCAGGTTCAGGTTTCCCGGAATCAGCTCTTTCAGGTCGCCGGCATAGGAGGAGACGAGGAGCGGCACGCCGGGCGGGGCTTTCAGCCTGCCGTCCAGGAACAGGTCCGCGGCCGGGTTGTGGTTCAGCACGATCAGGTCGTAGGGGGTGGCGTTGATTTTAGCCTGGATGGCGTCGATGTCGAATTGGCGCGGCCGGCGGTCCGGCTGAAGATAGACGGCCAATTCATATTCTTCATAGCGGACCTTGACGCCCTGTTCTTTCAGGTAATTTTTGAATCCGCGGCGGAGGCTTTCGGTCCACAGGTCGGAGAAGGAATTGGTGTTGATGAAAAAAATTCGCCTGACTTGTGCGGGATCGGTTGAAATCTGTGCACGAAGCAACGGAGAAATACAAATTAACAGGGCCGCCAGCCCGATTAATTTCTTGAAACCTCCCATAAATACTCTCGCCTCAAATCTCTCCGGAAAACAGGAAAACCATTATTTCCGGTTTACTTTCTATACCCGATAAAATCACTGTGACTTGTTCAAATATACATCAATTCAAGGCGATTTGCAAGTATTATGGGCAATAAAGTATACATGGAAAATAAATAAATTGAATTTTCAGCGGAGTTTGAACGCGGGGCGTCCGTTTCTTTTTGTTCGGGAATGGCGCATGCCGCCGGGGGGCATTGATTTTGTTTTTGAAAAACTTGCACATGGCGTAAATTCCGATTTGCGAAATTCGAAAAAAATGCTATAGTAAGGCGTTTTTGGCAAGATTACCGGCGCGTAGGCCGCAAAAGAGAAAACTCCAGGGGAAAAATGATGAAAGATTTGAAGACGACGTACGGAAACATGGGCGAGATGAGCGCTTCCGAAACGCTGGCGATTTCAGCCAAGGCAAAAGAACTGAAGGCGAAAGGAATCGACGTCTGCGTCATGTCCGCCGGCGAACCCGATTTCGACACGCCGCAGATCATCAAACAGGCTTGCATCGACGCCTTGCTGGCCGGCAAAACCACCTATACCCCGTCCGATGGCATCATCGAGCTTCGCAACGCCATCGTGAAAAAATTCGCCGATGAAAACGGCATCCGGACCACCCCCCAGCAGATCATTGTTTCGCCCGGCGCGAAATTCTCCGATTTCATCGCGATCGCGGCACTCTGCGGTCCCGGGGATGAAGTCATTATCCCGGCTCCGTACTGGGTGAGCTATCCCCAGATGGTCAAGGCTGCGGGCGCGAAATGCGTCTTCATCGAAACCAAACCGGAAAACAACTATGAAATCGATCCGGCCGACCTCGAAGCCGCCGTTACCGACAAGACCCGGATGCTGGTCCTCTGCTCCCCCTCCAACCCGACCGGCTCCGTTTACCGCCGCGAGGCCCTGGAGAAAATCGCCGAAATCGCGGTGCGCCGCAATTTCATGATCCTGTCCGACGAAATTTACGAAAAACTGGTGTACGATGCCGACAAACCGCACATCAGCATCGCGGCCCTGAACCCCCGGATCGCCGAACTCACCGTCACGGTCAACGGCTTCAGCAAAGCCTACGCCATGACCGGCTGGCGCCTGGGCTACCTGACCGCTCCGCTCTGGCTGGCCAAGAAAATCGGCGCGCTGCAGAGTCACCTGACCTCGAACGCAACCACGTTCGCCCAGTACGGCGCGCTGAAAGCCCTGGAAGCCGGCGCCGAAGAATGCGAAAAAATGCGCAAGGTCTTCGCCACCCGCCGCGACCTCATCTGCGACCTGCTGGACAAAGTCCCGGGCACGAAAACCCTGCGCCCCTCCGGCGCGTTCTATGTCATGATCGACATCTCCTCGTTCGGCATCCCGAGCACCGAATTCTGCAACCGCTTCATTGAAGAATCGAGCGTGGCGGCGGTTCCCGGCCTTGGCTTCGGCGCGGAAGGCACGATCCGCCTCTCCTACGCCTGTTCGGAAGAAACCATCCGCAAGGCCGTGGTCCGCTTTGCCGAGTTCTGCGAAAAGCTGTCGAAGGGAAAATAATCCGGAGAAAAATGAAAATATTCTGGCATGTCTTTTGCGGCGTATTGCTCTTGCTGACCCTGGCTTCGTGCCGGACGGGTTGGCAGGAAGTTCCGGAAAAGGCGCGCCGGGAACTTTCACTTCTCCTTCCTGAGCTTCATCGGCTTAACCCGCAATGGGTTAAGCCGCGGATGGAGCTGTTGCCGTCCTCGCCGGGCCGGTTGCGTTTACTGCTCGGCGGGCGCGGTTTGAACGATCTCTCTCCGCTTCGCTCCTACGATTATGAAGAACTGATTCTTGACCGGACCGGTGTTTCGGATTTGAGTTTTTTGAAAGGGTTCGGCATCCGCTCGCTGATGGTGTTCAGCGAGGGCGAAATCAGCCTCCGGGGGCTTTCGCCGGAGAATGGGCTCCATGCCCTGTCGGTCAAATATCTCGGCGTCATGCATTCTCTGCCGCGGCTTTCATTCAAACCGCCGGCCGGGTTGGACCTCCGAACCCTGCGGGTCGAAAACGCCCTCCTTGACAATGCCTCCGGCATTCCGGAATCTCTTGAAACCCTGACCTTTGAGAACTGCCTTGGGCTGACCGACCTGTCGTTTCTGTCCGGCCTGGACCGTCTGGAAACCTTGGAATTCATCAACTGCCTGGACCTTCAAACCGAAAAATTGCCGGAACTGCCGGTAACGGAACTGTCCCTGGCGTTTTCTCCGCTCAGCCACCCGGAAGTTCTGCATTCGCTGGGGAATCTGAAGGCCCTGACCTTGAACGCGCCCGAACGCCTTGATTTTCTGAACGGGCTGAAACTGGAAACCCTGTCGATCAACGGCAATGCCCGTGAACTGGATATCTCTCCGCTGGCCGGACTGCCCCTGCGTAATCTGGAATTGTCCGCGGTAAAAATTTCCGACCTGACCCCGTTGGCGAAGTGCTCCCGGCTGGAAACCCTGAACCTGACGCTGAACAGCATCAGCGATATTGCCCCCTTGCAGGGGCTGCCGCTGGAAGTATTGATGCTGGCGGGGAATAACATCGAATCCCTCGCTCCGCTGGCGAAGTGCTCGCGGTTGAATGCTCTTTACATGACCCAATGCCCGGTGGCGTCGCTGGAGCCGCTGGTCGGCCTGCCGCTGGAAACCTTGAAAATCGAACGCAGTTTGATTTACGACCTGAGCCCCGTCGCCCGGATGTCGCTGCAGGCGTTCTGGCTGATCAACTGCCCGGTCAGTGACGTTTCGCCCCTGCGCGATACGCCGGTCCGCGACCTGATGCTGAACGACTGCGCGATCTTCGACCTGACCCCGCTGACCGGAATGGCCCGGCTGGAAAAAGTGTTCCTGCGGAAACTCCCCGCTCTGCTGAAACCGCTGCCGGAGGGCATCCGGGGCGAAATCGTGATCAAAGAGGATGAAACGAATGCAGGAATTTAAGATTCTGGAGAAAATTTTGCCGATGCTGACCCAGCGGGAAGATATTGCGGTGGGGCCCGGTGACGATTGCGCCGCGATCGACCTGGGCGACGGCGTCTGCCTGTTGGCCGGGATGGACCAGATGGTCTGCGGACTGCATTATTTCCCGGACGTGGCTCCCGCCCGGATCGGTGCGAAATTATTGAAGCGGAACCTGAGCGACGTTGCCGCGATGGGCGGCGAACCCGCCTATGCGCTGTTGTCGCTGGCGTCGCTGGGCGGCCAGGCGGAATGGTTTGAACAGTTCTTTCAGGGATTGGAGGAAGAGGCCCGTCAATGGAATGTTTCCATCTGCGGCGGGGACCTCGCCGGGCTTCCGGCTGGAAAAGTCCGGGAAATCATGTCGTTGACCATTCTCGGACGGATTCGGAAAGAGCGCCTTTGCCTGCGTTGCAATGCCGCGGCCGGCGATTTTCTGTACGCCACCGGCTGTTTCGGCAACTCCCTGACTTCGGAACACCATCTGGATTTCACGCCCCGCCTGGCCGAAGGGCAATTCCTGGCGGGGACTTACACCCGGGCCATGATCGACGTCAGCGACGGATTGCTGGTGGATGCCTCGCGCATGGCGGCGGCTTCGAATATGGCGTTGCGGCTGGACCTTGACACCATTCCGCTGCGCCCCGGGGCCGACCTGTCGGGAGCGCTGGCCGACGGCGAAGATTACGAACTTCTGTTTGCCGTCCGCCCGGAGCTGGCCGGGGAACTGGAAAAAAACTGGCCGTTCAATATCCGGCTGACCCGGCTCGGAACATTTGAAAAGGGCTCGGGCGTCATCGATGTCATGAATAACAATTTGCTCAAACTCAAAAACATCGGATATGAGCACCAATTCAAATAAAGAATTCATCAGCCGTTCCGAAGCGGACACCGAGGCGTTTGCCGCCGATCTCGCCGCCTCCCTGCCGCGCGGCAGCGTATTGGCGTTGAGCGGCGACCTCGGCGCCGGGAAAACGGTGTTTTCGCGCGGTTTCGCGCGCGGGCTTGGGATTCTCGAGCCGGTTTCCAGCCCGACGTACACGATCATCCAGGAATACCCCTGTCCGGGCGGCGGCTGGTTTTTCCACATGGACCTTTACCGGATCAGCGACGCGCGCTCAGCGCTGGATTTCGGCGTGGACGAATATCTGGAAGACCCCGAAGCCTGGAGCATCATCGAATGGGCCGAACGGATTTCGGGCATCCTGCCGCCGCAGACATTGCATCTGCGGATTCAAATCCTTGACGGCGACGCCCGGCGCATTACCGTTGGCTGACACGCCCCCTTTTAACCGCCCGCTTCGCCTCAATGCTGGGGGACGCTGTAGAACTCGCCCCGGCCCTGTTTTTCCGCGAGGATTTTCCCGGCTTGCAGCATCCGGTCCAGATGCGGCTTGATCTGTGCGGCGTCCAGTTCCAACGCCACTTGCAGGTCGGGCAGCGTGGCCGGGCGGCGGCTGATCAGGGCCAGAATGCGGTTGTCGATGTCGGAGAGTTCGATGTCGCGGCGCAGGCTTTTGCTGCGGTAGCGGAACGGCCCCACCGCCTCCACCGGCACCAAAGGCTCAAGCGCTTTGATGAAACGCATGGTGTTTTCCGCGGTTGACGGCTTCACCCAGTCCAGTACGCCGGGACGGTCGAGGGTGTTCAGCTGCACCTTGTCCGGGGCGATCCGGCGGATGATATCGGCGAAGCGCGCGATCGATTCATCCGAATCGTTGACGCCGGGGACGATGAAAAGTTCCAGCCACATCAACGCGGTGCGCTGGCGGGAATATCCGATCAACCCCTCCAGCATATCCTCGAACACAAGGCTGGAAGCCTGCCGGTTGATGACGCTGAATTCCTCCGCCGTGGAAGCGTCCAGCGACGGCACCACCAGGTCCACCCGGGCGATTTCGCGGACGACTTCCGGGTCGCCCAGCAGACAGCCATTCGTCAGCAGGCAGATTTTGTACTGCGGGTAATGGTCTTTGACGAAATCGACGACCTTGCCGAGCCCGGAATTCAAGGTCGGTTCGCCGCCGCCCGAAAAGGTCAGGTAGTCCAGCTCGGGCTGTTTTTTCAACACGTCGTCGAGCTGTTCGATCACGCGGTCCACGGGGACGTATTCGCGCCGTTCGAGGGTCAGGCAGGTGGTGGCTCCGGCCTCGCAGTAAATGCAGTCCAGGGGGCATGTTTTCGGCAGGACCAGGTCCACGCCGAGGGAAACGCCGAGCCGCCGCGAAGCCACCGGGCCGAAAATATATCGTTCATTCATGCTTTTCATAGTTTAAAGTTCCGCTTTTTCTGCTATAATATATGCCATATGTTGTTTTCCGCAATATTGCGCCCGGATACAACCCGGTGCGGCGACGTTTATTAAAGAAACTGCATATGGTGTTAATATACCGTTGAAGCACCGGTAAATCCAATCCGAATAACGAAAGGTTTTATAAAAAATGACGCTCACATGGCAACATATCTACCTGTTGGTTTTCCTGCTGGGGGGAACTCTGTCGCTGGTATTTACTCCCGGCTGCCGGCTTCTGGCCGAAAAATGGGATATCGTGGACCGCCCGAAGAATGAAAAACACAAACAGCACCGCGCCGCCACCCCCTATCTGGGCGGATTGGCCATGTTCGGCGCCTGGATCGTCGCCATCCTGCTGGGCTATCTGCTGGTGATGACGGCCGACCTGACCGGTATTTCGCCGGACATCGCCGCTCACCTCGAGGGGCTCCGGGGAATTTTGCCCCGGCTGGGCGTCATCTGCCTTGGGGCGTTCCTTGCCATGGGACTGGGGCTGTGGGACGATAAATTCGGCATGAAGGCGCAGTTCAAATTCGCCGGGCAATTTCTGGTGGCGGCGCTGGCGGTGTCGTTCGGCGGCGTCAAGGTGACGCTGTTCGTCAACAATCCGGTTTTCGTCTGGTGCATCACCGTATTCTGGTTCATGCTGCTGATGAATGCGACCAACTTTTTCGACAACATGGACGGGCTGGCGGTGGGGACGATCACCATCGCGATGGGGCTTTTTACCGTGACGGCGATCCTGACCAACCAGTATTTTGTGGCGACGCTGTCGTCGCTGACCTGCGGCGTCTGCCTGGGATTCTGGTTTTACAACCATACGCCGGCGTCGATTTTCATGGGGGATTCGGGGAGCCATTTTCTGGGTTACATGGCGGCGGTGATCAGCGCGGGGACGAGTTATTTCTCGCATCAGGAATCGCTGACCCGCTTTCCGATCCTGATTCCGCTGTTCATTCTGGCGATTCCGTTGTTCGACGCGCTGGTGGTGGTGATGATCCGCCTCCGCAACGGCAAACCGATCTACGTGGGCGACCACAACCATATTTCACACCGTTTCGTAAAAATGGGATTGAGCCGCAGGCGCGCCGTCCAGATGGTGCACCTGATGGCGCTGATGCTCGGCTTGAGCGTGCTTCCGCTGCTTTGGGGCGACCTGAAAACCGCCTGCATCATCGTCGTTCAGGCGCTGATTTTCCTGCTGATCATCACCATCATGCAGATCGGCGCGGCGGGTTCGATCAACGAAGAACGCCGGAAGGGTTCAGGACTGCCCCTGAATTCCGTCGATTCCACAGTCCCCGCGGACCCGGACAAGAACTGAATCAGCAATCTTCGCGGCGGCACGTTGCCGCCCGCCCTTATGAATTGCCGTTGATGGCGTTGCGGGCGATCTCGGCGGCGGCGGCGTAATCGAACTTGCCGCTGCCGAGCAGGGGGGCCGCTTTGACGACCGCGATCTTCTTCGGAATCCACAATTCGCTGAACCCTTTTTCGCGGAAATAGCCGACCACCGCCGCCGGGGCGGCGTCCTGCTGTTCGGTCACCAGAACAATCTGTTCGCCCTTGCTGTCCGATTCGATCGCCACCACGCCCTGGCGGACGTCCGGCCAGAGGTTGTTCACCGCTTCCTCGACCGCGCCCAGGGAAATCATTTCGCCGCTGATCTTGGCGAAGCGCTTCGCGCGCCCGATGATGAAGATGAAACCGTCGCCGTCGATATGCGCGATGTCGCCGGTGTCGTACCAGCCGCCGGGAGGCGGCACCAACACGCCGGGGTTGTCCGTCAGGTAATAACCCAGCATGACGTTGTCGCCGCGGATCATCAGCCTGCCGCCCTCCGCTACGCCCTCCACGGGTTCGAGGCGGTATTCCAGCCCCGGTACGGCTCGGCCGACGGAGCCGGTTCTGTTGTACATGGGGGTGTTCAGGCAGACCACGGGGGCGGTTTCGGTGGTGCCGTAACCGCCGTAGAGGCGGACGCCGAACTTTTCCATCCAGATTTCACGGGTCTGCTGACGCAGTTTTTCCGCGCCCACAATGGCGATCCGGAGGTTGAAGAAGTCATACGGATGGGCCGCCCGCGCATAGCCGCTCATAAAGGTGTCCGTCCCGAAAATCACCGACGTATTGGTGTCGTAGCACAGCTCCGAAACAATCCGGTAATGCAGCGGCGACGGATAGAAAAACGTGCGGATCCCCGAAAGCACCGGCAGCAGCGACCCGACGCTCAAGCCGAACGAATGGAACATCGGCAGGCAGTTGAATACCCGGTCGTCGTTGGTGATCGGAACCATGCTCAGGCACTGGACCCGGTTCGCCTGCAGGTTGCGGTGGCTCAGCACCACCGCCTTCGGGCTGCCCTCGGAGCCGGAGGTGAAAAGGATCGTTCCGGGCCCGGACGGGTCCGCTTTCGGCTTGATCTTAAAGAGGTAGCGCAGGACGCCGACGGCCTTGCTGCCGAGCGTGACGTTATGGCGGACGTCTTCCAGATAGATCAGTTTGATGCCGGCTTCCAGCAGGGCTTTTTCGAGGATTTCCAGATTGGCCTGTTCGATGAATGTGCGCGCGGTGATGATGGTCCTGACCTGCGCCGTTTCACAGCTTTTCACCGCCAGCGAGGCCCCGACCGTAAAGTTGATCATCGCCGGAATCAGGTCGTAAGCGTGCATCGAAAAATACGTCACCAGACACGCCAGCGAGCTGGGAAGCATGATCCCCACGGTCTTTTCGCCGTCAACGGAGCGCTTGATCAGCCGCCCCAGCGCGTAGCTGTTGATGATCATGCCGCGGAGGCTCATCGGCTGGCGCCGGATGTCCTCGGCGATCAGCATCCCCCCGCCGTTGATGTGGGCGGAGTTCAACAGCGACTGGAACAGATGGACATTGGTGTTGGTGCTGCTGTAGAGCATATTTACCATGATGTCGTAGATTTTGTCGGAAACCACCTGCCGGTGCTTGCGCAGGGGCACATCCGGCGGCAGTTCGAAACGCTGCGGGGGCAGCATGGTCAGCGTGATTTTCGGGAACCAGCGCGTGCGCAGGCGTTTTTTCAGGTGCGAAAAGGGCGAATATTGGGCGCCCTCGATCCGGACCGGCAGGATCATCGCGCCCGATTTTTCGGCGATCATGCCGGTGCCTTCGTAGACTTTCATCAGCGAACCGGTCACCGTCACCCGGCCTTCCGGGAAAATCATCACTTTGGTATTGCGCCGGATTTCCTTGATCAGCGAGCGCGACGCCAGCGGATTGGTCGGGTCGACCTGATGCGCGTTCACCAGCGACAGCATCGGGCGCATCCACCACTTGCGGGCCATGTGCGTGTTGATGGCGAACGTCACCTTTTCCGGCATGAACGCCGCGATCAGCACTCCGTCCAGCATCGAGGCGTGGTTGGCGATGATCAGCACCCGCCGTCCCGCCTTTTCATAGTTCTCCAGCCCCCGGACGCTGACGCGGTACAGCAGCACCAGGATGAAGCGCACCAGCGAACGGATCAGCGCGTCCGGCAGCAGCCGGCAGATATAGATCGCAATGTAGATATTGAACAGCGCAATCCACAGAAAAACCATCGGAATCGAAGCCCGGAACCAGGACGACAGCAGGGCGACGATCGCGGTTCCGACCGTCATGAATACGGCGTTTATGATGTTGTTGCCGGCGATGATCCGGGCCATTTCCTTCGGTTCGCCCTTCCCTTGCACCAGCGCGTACAGCGGGACCGTGAAAATCCCGCCGAACACCGCCACCATGAACATGTCGAACGACAATTTCCAGAACAGCCATTCCTTCATGTACAACAGCAGCGGCACCGGCATGTACAACAGCAGCGGCACCGGTTCGGCGCTTTCCCGTACCGGCAGCCAGTACGAACTGAGAAACAAACTGAACGTGAAAATCGCCATGCCCAGCGCCCCGAGCGGCAGATAAGTCGTCTGCATCACTCCCCGCAGCAGGCGGTTGCACAACAGCGACCCCGCCCCGATCCCGACCGAAAACACCATCAGAAAAAAAGTGACCGTTTCGCTTTTCGCATTCAGCACGTCCCGGCAGAAGCCCGGCAACTGCGCCAGGTACAGCGCCCCAACCAGCCAGAACGCCGATATTCCGAGGATGCTGCGCCAGACGATTTTCTGCCGCCGGATCATCCGGATAATCGTCACGGTTTCGCTTAAAAAGTTCCAATTGAGCCGGATGTCCGGCGCCACCGCTTCCGCCCTGGGGATGCCGCGGCTGGCCAGATACCCCGCCACCGCCAGGATGAGCAGCAATCCTCCGGTCCACCAATAGCCCGTCCATTGTGTTTCATGCCCGATCAGGATCAACAGGCCCCCGGCGATCGTCCCGAACAGGATGGCGAGATAGGTGCCGGCTTCGATATAGGCGTTGGCCGCCACCAGTTCTTCTTTGTAAAGCTGCTGGGGAAGCAGCGAATATTTCATCGGGCTGAAAAAGGCGGACTGGGCGCCCATCAGGAACAGCAGGGTCAACAGCAGCGGAATATTTTCCAGGTACAAAAACGGCACCGCCAGGACCATCAGGAAAACTTCCCACACTTTAACCAGCCGGACCAGCCACGCGCGGTCGAATTTGTCGGCGAGCTGCCCCGCGATAGCTGAAAAGAAAAAATAGGGCATGATGAAAATCCCCGTCGCCAGCATGGAATAAAAAATCCGTTCCTGCGAGGTTTCGACGATCCGGTACGCGATCAGCAATAATAAAGCGTTTTTCAGACAGTTATCGTTAAACGCTCCCAGAAACTGCGTTACAAACAATGGCCCGAACCGCCGTTTGGTGAAAAGACTGAATCCCATCTTCTTCCTTCCCTTCCTTTTTAAAATTCGAATCAAAAACATTCCGCTCTGCGAGCGGGCAGCGTTCTACCGCCGCATCCTGACTAAAGAACATCGCGGCGGCACGTTGCCGCACGTGGTCCAGCGCGCGGACTGCGCTGGTCGCCCACAGGGCGAAACAACTGAATTCCAAAACGGTTAATTTAACCCGGCGGGCCATATTTTCAAGCCAGAATCACCGTTTCCTGCGGATAAGAGAGTTGGGAATGACGGTTCCGCCCCGCCAGGAACATGAAAATGGAGAACGGCCCCAGGCGCCCCAGGAACATACAGCACATCAGCGCGATTTTCCCGTAAGGCGCGGCCACCTCCGCGTAACCGAGCGACAGGCCGGTCGTGCTCAACGCCGAAACCACCTCGAAGCCGATGTTTTTCAACGGATACGACGACGAAATGGTCGCGCATAAAAAAACCGTACAGACGATAACGATCATCAGAAAAACAATCATGATCGCAAATGCTTTCATCTGATATGCCGCGGAAATTTCGCGCTTGAACACCACCACCCGCCCGTGCCCCCGGACAATGCTCCAGACCGACAGCACCACCACCGCAAACGTGGTGGTTTTCATCCCGCCCCCGGTCGAGTTGGGCGACGCCCCGATCAGCATCAGCATCGTCATGATGAACAGTGTCGAAGACTCCAGATTCTGCATGTCTACGCTGTTGAACCCCGCGCTCCGGGTGATGACGGACTGGAAAAAAGCGTCCGCCCAGCTCAAGGTTTTGTTTTCCCCCAGCCATTCGAGTCCTTTGATCCCGAGCGTGCCCCCGGCGATCAGCAGCAGCGAGGTGATGACGACGATCTTGGTGTTTACCTGAAAATACGTTCCGGGACGGCGGTTCAGGATGTCGTAAATGACGTAGAATCCGAGCCCGCCGCAAATCACCAGCATGGAAATCACCATTTTCAGGTAAACGCTCTGTCCGGTGAAACTGGTCGGGTAAAGGCTGAAGCCCGCGTTGCAGTACGCCGCCACCGCGTGAAAAAAAGCGAAATACGCCGATTCGCCAAGCGAATGCCCCTGCCAGTAAAACCCCGGCAACAGGAGAAGGAATCCGGTGAATTCGATGGCGAACGTATAAAGGACGATGGTTTTGATCAGGACGTTGATCTTGTTGATGGGGAAATCGTCGCTGATCGACGCCAGGACTTTTTTCCCGCCCCAACTGAAGTCCCGGCCCAGGAAAAAGATGATCGACGCCGTCAGCGTCATGATCCCGAGTCCGCCCGCCTGAACCAGAAAGACCACCACCAGTTGCCCCGCCGTATTGAATCCGTCGATGGGCACCGAGGCCATTCCGACCACGCAGACCGATGAAACCGAGGTGAAAAAAGCGTCCAGCCAGGCAAGTCCCCCTTTGTGCGTCACAAAAGGGGCTTTCAGCAGCAGCGCCCCCAGCACAATCATACCGAGGAATGAGAAGATCAGATAAAACTGACTTTGCCTGATAATGCCTGCCGCCATTGTTCAGTCTCCCTTATTCCGGTCCGCGGCTTGTGCGGGCATTCCGGTTGCGCCTGTCCGCTTACGGGCGAGGTGCCCATTCGTCCTTTTGCTTCAGGAGGTTTTTGATCCGGTTTTCTTTCAACGGTTCGTCCGGATAGTTTTCCAGCCCGCGGCGGAGTTTTTTCAGGGAGCTTTCGGGAACGGGAGCGGTTTTGGCCAGTTCGTTCAACCGGGCTTCGAAGACGTTGATTTTGAGATTGTCCAGCTTCCGGTCGGCCTGCTGCTTCGCTTCATGATTTTTGAGCAGATATTCGTTGAATTTGAGCGTCAGCACGGCTTCGATGCTGCCGGGCTCGCGGTTGCTGCCTTCTTCAAGTTCGGTCAGCGCCAGACGGTCCAGGTCCCAGAGGTAGGCGTTTTCGATGAAAACTTCCATCGGCAGCCGCCCGGCTCCGAATTCCGCCTGGCAGAAGCCGTTCAGGAATTGACGGTTGCCGACCAGTTCCTTGATTTTCTGCTGATAATCGTAAGAACCTTCGGCCGGAGCGCGCCGCGCCCGGACGTTGACCGCCTTGTCTACGGCTTCATCGGTCAGGGGATTGCGCGGATACATGAGGTGCAGTGCGGAAATCTCCCGCATGAGCCTGTCGTCGACGCGCCAGTCTTTCAGCAGCAGCGCTTCGGAGTTCAGCTTGTCGGTGCCGACCTTGAACGCTTCGATATAAGCGGCTTTGCCGGCCTGCAGGTCTTCCTGAATCAGGCGGTAGAGGTATTTGCCGACGTACACGTCCAGAAAACGTTCGATCAGGCCCGGACGGGCGGAAAATCCTTTCTGGAGACGTTTCAGCCCGATATGGGCTTTATCAAGCAGGGCGGTGATGACGACCAGATCTTTCTCCGGGAGTTTTCCGGCGTCATATTCGGCCTTGTATGCGTCGCGTGCGGCGGCCAGTTTCACGGCAAGTTCTTCAAAACGGGCGGTATAAGCCGGGGCGGCTTCAAACGCGGAGGTACTCTTCGGGAGGTTCGCCAGAACGTTCAACTGTTCATCCGTCAGACCGGCGGCCGGATATCCGGCGACGGCGGCGGCGGCGGCTTCGACCGCTGCGGGATCGTATTGCATCATCAACCCGTACAGGGCCAGTTCTTCTTTGTAGGATGTGCTTGCAAAATCAAACTTTTTCATGTCGTTTTCGCAGGCCTGCATGGCTTTGACCTTGATCAGCTGGAACGGATACGGATTGGCATCGGGACTTTTGCCTTTTTCCAGCATCAGCATTCCCAGGCGGGCGCGGTCGTATCTGGACCGGACCTGGAAAAATTCATCCTGCGGCAGGGAGCCCGCCTCGTATTTGGTTTTCGCCGTCTGGAAAAGCTGTTTCAGGAACGCTTCGTATTCCTGGTACTTTTCCTTGTATTCGTCGGAGAAAACACCGGAGCCGGACTGGACGGCCGCTGCGTCCGCCTCCGCCACGGCGACTCCCTCGTCTGAGGTACAGCCGGAAAGCACCGACGCCACCAACCCCGAAACGGCGATCACCGGAATCAACATGCTCCGGACCATAAACGATACGATTCCCTGCAACTTCATAAGTATTTTTGTTCCTTCAATCAGTCAATATAAATCGCTGCTGGAAATACCAGCTTTCACGAAAATACGGTTTTCCGGCAAATCATCCGGATACATCCGGAGTAATATAGACGGAGAACAAATGCCTGTCAAATGGATTTTTCGGACAAAAAAGAATAAATCGCACGATCATCCATAAAAGAACGTTCGCGGCGGCACGTTGCCGCACGCGGTCCAGCGCGCGGACAGCGCTGGTCGCCCACAGGGCGAAACAAAGTAATTCCGCTCTGCGAACGGGCAGCGTTTCGCCGCTGCACCCCGCCCGGGCACGGCCCGGAGCGGTACGGATGCTCTGCATCCTGACTTTAATATTTGATCCGCGCGTAAATATGCGGCAGTACGCACGAGAAAAGGTTTTTTTCCTGTTTTTCGGGTTTCCGTATTGTTTTATCGCCGGAATCAAGCTAATTTAATAATGAAATGTTAACAGTAAAGAGATGCAAATGGGTATTAAGAAATGGAGAAGTGCCTGTCAAAATCTGGAAAACGAGGTTGAAAGTCTGATAAAGAAGTTCTCATTGCCGAAGCCGACCGCTCAATTTCTGGTCGCCCGCGGCGTCAAAGAGGACGGTATCAATGATTTTCTCAACCCTAAATTGGCCAGCTTAAGCGACCCTTACCGGTTTCCCGGTATTGACAAGGCGGCAGATCGATTGTGGAACGCGATTCGTAATCGCGAACCGATCCTGATTCACGGCGACTATGACACCGACGGTATCACCGCTACCGCTCTCCTGTCCCTGGTCCTGCGAAAAAACGGCGCGGAGGTTTATTCTTTCATCCCCCATCGTTTTGACGACGGCTACGGGTTCACCCCCGATTCGCTGCACAAGGCGTTCGCCGCCTATGACCGGGATTTCAAGGTGCTGGTGACCGTGGACTGCGGCATTACCAGCAACGACGCCGTGCTGGAAGCGAAGAAGATGGGGATCGACACCATCATCACCGACCATCATGAGACCGCGCAGGAACTGCCCGAGGCGTTCGTCATCATCAACCCCAAAATCCAGCCCGAGCTGGAAGATTTGCAAGTATTGTCCGGCGCCGGGATCGCGTTCAAACTTTCGCATGCGTTCATCAAATACGGGCGCGAGCATAATCTCGGCGGGTTTTCGACGAGGCTTGATGAAGTCCTGGACTATGTGGCGCTGGGGACGGTGGCGGATATCGTGCCGCTGCTCGGCGAGAACCGCATTATGGTCAAATACGGCATCGAAGTCCTGCGCAAGCAGATCCGTCCGGGCATCCGCGCTTTGATCGAGACTTCCCGGCTGCAGGGGGAGCTTTCGCCTTCGGACATCACATTCAAGCTGGCGCCGCGGATCAACGCGGCCGGGCGCGTCGGCGACGCCGGGATCGCGCTCCAGTTGCTTGAATCGGAAAATATCGTTGACGCCTACCGTTACGCCGCGGTACTGGAAAAATACAACTCCATCCGTCAGGAAAAGGAACAGGAAATTTTCCAGGAAGCCAAAGAACAGATCGAGCAGAGCCCCGATCTGCCGAGCCGTTATTCACTGCTGGTCGCGGGCCGGGAATGGCATCAGGGCGTGATCGGGATTGTGGCTTCACGGCTGGCGCGCGACTACAATCGCCCGGCCATCGTATTGACTATTCAGAACGAACATGCATATGGCTCCGGCCGCAGTGTCGGGACCTTGAACCTGATTGAAATCCTGGGCAAGGTTTCGCCGCTGCTGGAACGCTACGGCGGGCATCCGATGGCCGTCGGAATCGGGCTGCTGTCCGAGAAAATCGAGGAGTTCTCCAATACGCTGGAAACGCATGTCCGGAAAATCATGAAGCCGGACGACCTCCTGGAAGTGACCGGATATGACGGCGAAGTCGAACTGGAAGATATCTCCTCCAAATTCTTTGATATGCTCCCGCAGCTGGCTCCGTTCGGGCACAGCAACCCCAAGCCGCTGTACCGGATTACCGGATTGGAAGCCGTCAAGACCATGCCGATCGGGGACCGCCACACCCGTGGCATTCTCCAGAGCCGCCGTGGCGGCAGCATCGATTTCATCGCGTTCAATCATAAACCGAGCGAATTCCAATGCGGCGGGCTGGACCTGCTCTGCACTCCGCAGATCAATGATTATTACCAGACCCGGAAGCCGCAGTTGCAGATTATCGACTTCACGATCACAGGCTGATACCGCCTCATTCCTCCTGAAATGACGGATGAAACCGTCATTGACGGATAAGTGACGGGAGGAATGACGGGCAGCCGTTACAGGACATTTTCTTCCTGAACCATGTTCCGGTATTTGCCGAAGACGGCGTCTTTGCCGATAAAGCCGAGGAATTCGCCGCTCGGTGGTTTGCAGACCGGCAGGGCGTTTACTTTGAACGTGTCCATGAGCGTGAGCGCCTTGGCCAGATCGTCGTCCGGCGTCAGCCGGGCTTTCGGTTCGTCCATGATGTCGTAGGCCAGCAGGCAATTGCAGATTTCGGGATTCAGCATGGCGGTGATGATCTTGTTTTTGTAAACCAGGCCGAGCAGTTTCCGTTTCTCGTTCAATACGGGAAATACATCGTCCGAAGAATGCTCGAAGCGTTTAAGAATCGTTTCGAACGGCGTATCCTGCTTCAACGGCTGGAATCGCCGGCTCAGGCTCAGCCGGACGGCCTGCCGCCGCAGCAGGAGCTGTTCCCGGTTGCCGCCGAGCAGATTATTATCCGCCAGCGCCTTGCGGTAAATGGAGAACGGTTCGAAAAAGTTCGCGGTAAAATGCGACACCGCCGACACGATCATCAACGGCACCAGCAGCATATAACTCCCCGTCACCTCCGCGATCAGGAAGATCCCGGTCAGCGGAGCCCGCATCACGGCGGTGAACACGCCGCACATGCCCACCGCCACAAAGTTGAACTCCTGAAGCGTTGCCAGCCCGCTCAGATTCACCAGCCGGACAAAGGCGAAACCGGTAAAGGCCCCGATGAATATGGACGGCGCGAAAATTCCCCCGTCACCGCCGGAGTCCACCGTCAGCACCGATACCACGACTTTCAACAGGATCGCCGCCGCGATGATCAGCACCAGGATCGCGATGTCGGAGGGAATCCACGCCAGCAGCGGCGCAGCCTCGACCAACTGTTTCGGGTCTCCCGAAAAAACCCTGCCGATATACAGATAACCCTGGCCGCGCAGCGGCGGAAAGATCGCCAGCAGCACGCAAAGGGCAAAGCCGCCGGCAAAAAGCCTTTTCCACGGGGTTTGAAATTTTTCTTTCAGCGTATCCGACAGCAGGTATGCCGATTTGATGACGTATACCCCCACCGCGGCGCAGGCGATGCCGAGCAGGAAATAATAAGGAATGGCGTGGTTGTCCCACGAGGCGTTCAGCACCGGGATGAACTGGTTTTCGCCGATGATCAGGCGCGAAATCACCGAAGCCAGCGCCGACGACATGATCATGGGAATCAGAGCCGAAACACTGAATTCCGGCAGCAGCACTTCGGCGGCAAACAGAACCCCGGCGATCGGGCTGCCGAAAATCGCGGAGATCCCTGCCGCCGCGCCGCAGCCGAGCAGCAGATGGCGCTTTTTCCGGTCGATATTGAACAATCCGCCCATGTTCGAACCGATGGCCGCGCCGGTCAACACGCTCGGCGCTTCCAGTCCCGCCGAGCCGCCCAGCCCTACCGACAACGCGCTGGAAAGCGCGTGGGTGCATGTTTCGCTGAGCGGGATGCCGGTACGCCTGCGGTTCAGGTTCAGGATCAGCGGGCTCAGGCTTTTGGCATAGCGCGGGCCCCCCAGGTAGCGCTGTACCAGATAAGAAAGGAAGATGCCGGCCATCGGCAGGATAAAGAGCAGCGCCAGCCACCAGTATTTGTGGTCCATCGAAGACAGGCTGAGCTTAAGCGACAGTTCATCCAGTCGTTCCACCATGGTATGAAGGAGCACCGCCGCCAGCGCGGTGATCACGCCGATCAGGCTGGCGACCAGGATCAGCAGGCTTTTTTCGCCCCATCGCGCATACCAGAACGCAATCATGCGCAGAAAGATCCGCCGATGGAACCGCCATAACATTTTTTTCATTCCGAAATACCTTAATAAATAACAAAAGTCGGGATGCGGAGCATCCGTACCGTGCAACGTTTCGCCCTCACGGGCACGGCCTGCCGCGATTGTTCTTGAACGGCAAATTCGATGTAATATACCATTGGCAAAGGTATTCTGCAATGGCGGCGGCGGATTTTTTGCCGTTTATCCGGAATATCCGCCGCCCGCCGCGCGAAACGGACGGTAAATGGATTTTACCAGCCTGAAAAGCAAAAATTTGTATTTTATCCGGGTTTCCGGCTTTAAATTTTGAAGTTTTGAACCATATTACTATAATGACAGAAAAATCAACAAGGCGGATATACAGCAGAAGGAGAAATTCATGAAAACGAATCTGAAATGGTTTATGGCCGCGATTCTTGCCGGTGGCCTCGTATCCGGCATCACCGCTCAGGAAAATGCCAAACCGGATATCACCGGTACCGTAAAGGCAAACAAATTGAATGTCAGGGTCAAGCCCGGACAGAACTTCACCAGCATCGGTTCGCTGAACCGCGGTGAATCCGTCACCATCATCAAGAGCCAGGGCAACTGGTATGAGATCAAAGCGCCGCAAAACGCCGCCGTCTGGGTCGGCGCCGACGCCATCGCCGACGGGAAAATCACCAAAAGCACCGAACTTCGCGGCGGCCCCGGCGTCGAACACCAGTCTTATCAGCAGGCCGCGCCCGGACAGGAAGTGAAAGTCCTTGATGCAAGCCGCAAACTGTGGGTCAAAATCGCTCCGCTTCCGAACCTGACCGCCTGGGTCAGCAAATCGTATATTGACGTTCCGGTTGCCGATTTCGGCAAGATTCCGGGCAACCCCGCAGCGCCCGCCAATGCCAACCCGAATGCCAATGCCGGCACCAACCCTGGTACCACCGCCAAGCCGAAGGATAAACCGCCCGTCGATGCGCTTCCGTATGTGGCGGGAACCGCCAAAGCGGTCACGGTATCCGGCGTGCTTCAGCCCGTCGGCGCGGGCGCGGTGGTTACTCACGCCCTCTGCAAGAGCTTTACGGACCTGAACGCCCTGTCGTATCTGATCTCGCAGAAAGTCGACCTGAAAAAGCATGAAGGCCGGGAAGTTGTCCTGAAAGGAACCCAGCGCAATGTCCGCGGCTGGAGCGTTCCGGTGATCGAAGTGGAGAGCGTCACTTCTAAATAAAAATAAATCAGCCTGCGCCTCGGCGCGACGATAAAAAAAACGGCGGAGCGGCTGTATTTCAGTGTCTGCCGTTTTTGCTGGGCGGATTTTGCCGGATGGGTGGAAATATTTCGGGAAAAAGGGCTTGCAATTCGTCGTAAATAGCGGTTTTCCTGCTTTTTCGGAGGAAATCAGGCTTTTCGGCTTGATTTTTTTTATTTTGCGGTTATTTGTTCATCGTGGGCAGTATAGTTTCCAACGTCGTTCGTATCGCTAAAATAATCTAATTCAAAAACATGGAAAAATGAGGAGGACATTATGAAAGAGTTTTTCACGAATCTCTGGACCCTTGTTGTACAAAACCACGTCCTGAATATTGTCTGGGCTCTGGTGATTTTCGTCATCGGATTTTTGATTTCGGTATTTGTATCGAAAAAAATCAACTCATTCCTGAAAAACCGTATTGCCAGTCATAACTTTAAACTGCTTCCCGCGGGCGCTTCGACCCACGCCGACAAAATCGCCGACACCACCGGCAAGCTGGTCTTTTACCTGCTGCTCATCTTTACGCTGCTGTTCTGCTTGACGGCGCTGAATCTCTCGCAGGCGGCCGAGCCGATCCAGAATTTCATGAATCAGTTGACGGAGTACTCGACCAATATTCTCGGCGCGGGGCTGCTGTTGCTCATGGCGTGGATCACGGCGATTGTCCTCCGGGCCTTTTCCATCAAGGCGTTCGACGTTTTCAAGGTCGATGAAAAACTGAAATACCAGACGAAGGACGGCGAAGAACCGAAAAAACTTTCCGGCATGGTCGGCGAGGTCGTCTATTGGGTGACGTTCCTCCTGTTCATCACCCCGATCCTCCGCGCCCTCAAAATTGACGGCATCACCCGCCCGCTGGAACAGATGCTGACCAAGATTCTCGAATACGTTCCGAACCTCGTCGTGGCCGCTCTGGTGCTGGTCGGCGGCCTGTTCATCGCCAAGATCGCCCGCCGCTCGGTGGCCGGGCTGCTCTTCCTCGCCCGGCTGGATGAAATCGGCGAAAAGGCCGGCGCCCAGAACGTATTCGGCGCCAAGAGCCTTTCGCGCCTGATCGGTGTCGTGGCGTATGTGCTGGTGGCCATTCCCGCCATCGTGATCGCGCTGGACGCGCTGAAAATCGAGCCGCTTTCCAATGCGGTCGGCGGATTTTTCAATAAGATTCTCAACGCCACCGGGGATGTCATCGGCGCGGGGCTGCTGCTCCTGGTCCTTTTTATCGTCGGCGGCCTGGTGTCCGGCATGGTGAGCTCCCTGCTGGAGGGGTTCGGCTTCGATAAATTCATGTTCAAGCTCGGCTTCCTGGGCCGTGACGGGGACAAGGTCGGCGGCAAGGTGTCGGCGGCGGCCGGCAAGCTTTGCTTTATCGCGCTCATGTTCATGGGCGTGATCATCGCCTGCGACATGCTGGGCTTTGAGAGCCTGGCGGGACTGGTCACGCAGTTCGCGGTCTTCGGCGGGCACATCATCCTGGGCGTGGTCGTGCTGATCCTCGGCGTGTTCCTGTCCAACCTGGCGGCCGACATGATCCGGAGCCGCGGGGTCTATTCCGACGCCATCGCCCTGCTGGCGCGGATCGTCATCCTGGTATTCACCGGCGCGGTCGCGGTCCAGCACATGGACATCGGCGGGCATGTGGTTACCACGGCGTTTGCGCTGCTGCTGGGAGCGGTCTGCGTGGCGATTGCGCTGGCCTTCGGCCTCGGCGGACGTGATTTCGCCGCCAAGAAGCTCGAAAACTGGGATAAGAAATTCAATTCCTCCAATAAGGAATCCTGATCCGGCATCCGTTCCGGAATATACGCCCGCCGCTGCTTGCCCAAGCCGCCGGCGGGTTTTTCTTTGGTTTTCTGCCGTCTGGCCGAGGCTGAGGGCGGCGGATTCGACGGATTTTCAGGCGGCGAATCCAAAGATAACCTGTTTTTAATCGGGAAAATGATCAACGCGGTTTGATTTTTGCCTATACGCAAGGCATATTATCCGCTGATGATAAATAGTTTTAAAAGATAACAATATGGAGATTCCGATCATGAATTGCGGTCAGCAAGAGATCCCGAAGAAGATGTTGGCGTGGCAGATGTATGGCGCGGGCATGGAAAATTTCGGAGTGAACGATCAACCGGTTGAAATCCCGGTGCCTGAAATCAAAGGCGACGAACTGTTGGTGAAAATTGATGCGATCGGATTGTGTTTTTCGGATGTGAAGCTAATCCGCGCCGGCGAGGAACACCCCCGCGTCATCTCCAAAAACCTGAAAGAAGACCCCGTGATCCCCGGCCATGAAGCCGTCATGACCATCGTGAAAACCGGTTCAAAGGTCGATTCGAAATTCAAACCCGGCCAGCGCTTCATCATTCAGGCCGATATTTACGTGGGCGGCAAGGGATTCGCCTATGGCTACGCCATCAACGGCGGCATGGCCGAATACAGCGTGATCGACCAGCGCGTGCTCAACGGCGACGAAGGCTGCTACCTCCTGCCGCTGGATGCGGATACGCCCGCCGCCATCGCCGCGCTGATGGAGCCCTGGACCTGCGTTCAGGCCGCCTATATGATCGAATACCGCAATAAGCCGAAAACCGGCGGCAGCGTACTGATCGCGGGCGCTCCCGGCAATGGCCTTACTTACGAAGCCGGCGAACTGTTGAAGAATGCCGCTTCCGCCACAATCAAGGTTTTGAACCTGAGCCCCGCCGCCGCGGAAAAACTCTCCGCCGAACTCGGCAAGGCCGTGACGGTGATCAATGCGGTGTCCGAGGGCGAAACGTTTGACGATATTTTCCTTTGCGACATCAGCGACCGCGAGCTCGGCGAAAAGCTCGGCAAGCTCGGTTCGCGCGGCGCCATGATCAGTTTCATCGGGCAGTACTGCGATGAAAAATGGTCGTTCGACGTCGGCAGCATCCACTATGAAGGCTGGTATTATCAGGGCGCGGAAGGCGGCAATCTTTCCGCCGCATACGGACGCAATTTCCGCTCCACGCTGAAACGCGGCGGCACCTGCTGGCTTCCCGGCGGCGCCGGAGCCATGGGACAGATGCACACCCAGATGGCGGTGGAATCCCCGGACGGTCCCTCGCGGATCATCGTCAGCGACATGGACGACGCCCGCATTGAAAACGTCAAGCGCCTGCTGGCCGACACCATCAAGGCCCGCGGCATCGAATTCAAAACCCTGAATCCCGGCAAAATGACCCCGCAGGAATTCGAACAGGCCCTGCACGATTTCGCGCCGGACGGCTATGACGACATCATCATGCTGGTGCCCGTGGTGCCGGTGCTGAACCAGTCTGCCGGATTCCTGAAAAACGACGGGCTGATGAATATTTTCGCCGGGATTCCCGCCGGTAAAGAAGGCGAGCTGAACGTGAAAGGCATTGCGGCCGGCGGCCGCCGTTTTATCGGTTCCAGCGGCAGCAAGACCGCTCACCTGCGGCATACGCTCGAGTTGGCCGAAAGCGGCAAGCTCAAACCGGTAACGGCCCTGGCCGCGATCGGCGGCATGCGCGCCGTGAAAGAAGGGTTGGAGGCGGTGATCGCCGCCCGTTTTCCGGGCAAGGCCGTGATTTTCCCGGGCTGTGAAAATATGCCGCTGACGCCGGTGGCCGACATTGCCACACTGGGTTCGGATATCGCGGGTACGCTGGACGGCGACGGTTTTTATACGCTCAAAACCGAAAAGAAACTGTTGGATAAATATTGCAACTGCAAGTGCAAGTGAACTGATAGCCAATGGGTAAACTTCCGGATATGATGTCGATTTTGAAACGCAGCCTGGTGCTGTGCGCGTTGTGTGCCGTTTTTACGGCGCACGCACAGCTCGGGCTGGTTGGACCGGACGAATTCAAAGACGATTTCAATTTCAAGCAGAATATCACCGACCTCAGCCAGGCCCGGACCGACGAGTGGACCATTGTCGACAAAAACGTGATGCTGATCGGCAATGTTTATGTGCCGTTCGGCCGGTTCATCGTTTACGCGGACAAGGCGATCATCAATACCGAAACCAAGGACCTGGAAGCCACCGGCAATATCCGGTTGTACCGTGTCGTGAAGCGCGAACTCAAAGTGACGATCCGCGACCTGATCCGGATGCGCAACAACGCCAATATCAGCGTCACCATCAAGGGCTATGAGGTCGATCCGCTGGGCAACCAGATGATTGCGGTCGAGGCGATCGAGCGGGGCGACCAGATTACCGCCGAACGGGTCAGCGGCAACCTGGAAACCGGCGCCATGGAGTTTACCGACGTCAACTTGCGTTACCGGACGTTCGGCGCGCGCGCCCCCTATGCCATCCGCAAGTCATCCGGCGAACTGGAAATCCACCAGGCGGAAATCTCCTCCTGCGAATACATGTGCGAGGACAACGAGCATTACCTGATTTATCTTTCCAAGGCGGTACTGAAGCCCTACCTTCAGGATAGTTTCGGCTTTGACGAATACAATCCGATGCCGCGGGACCATAGCATCCTCGGGACCAACGCGGTGATGAAAGTCTACGGTATCCCGGTGTTCTGGCTGCCGTTTTTCTACAAGCCGAAAGACGAAGCGCCCGGTTTCTTCGGGACGCAGTTCGGTTCGTCCAGCGACTTCGGCTACTTCGTCAAAATGTATAAACGCTTTGATATCTGGGATGATCCGTACATCAGCACCAAATTGTTCGTCGATTACTACTCTCGCCGCGGCGTGGGCTACGGCAACGAAACCGAAGTTACCACCGAAGACTCCCACACCTATTTGAAAGGATATTCGATCTACGACCTGCGTCCTTATGAGTCCAGCGATGTCGAAAAAGAACGACTGGAAATTCCTCATTACCGTTATAATTTCGAGCTCACCAACGTTTCACACCTCACTTCCCGGCTGGATTTCCGCGGTTCTTTCAATTTGAGCAGCGACTATTATTTCCGCTATGACTTCGACCGCGCGGCATTCGATGCGAACCCGGAGCCGTCCACCTACGCCGCGCTGGAATATCAGTTCGACCGCTTCTCCACCTCGCTTTACAGCACGGTTCACGTGAATAAATTCTATACCACGGTGGAGCGCCTGCCGGAATGGCGGCTCGATATCCCCCGCCAGGAATTGTTCGGGAACATCTACTACCAGGGCGAAACTTCGATTGCCAACCTCCGCATGAATTGGCGTGAATTCGACAAACCGCGTCCGATCGACCCGAAGACCAAAAAGCCTTATGAGGACAATTCGAATTACCATGCCTTCCGCTTCGATTCGCTGCATATGTTCTACTACCCGATAAAGTTCTCCTGGTTCCACCTGACGCCGCGGGCCGGGTTCCGGATGACCTACTATGACAACAGTTCGAAGGACGGTATTTCAGCCGAAGAACTGGGCTTCATGAGCTATATCGACCGCGAAGACGTGACCTCCGGCGGCGCCGTAAGGCACTATGATTCACGCGGCGGACGCCAGATGCGCTTTGCCTTTGAAGTCGGCTTCGAGGCGAATACCAAAATCTATCAGGCGTGGCAGGATGTGCGTAACGCCTATTTCCAGTTGGACGGCCTGCGCCATGTCATGGAACCTTATGTGAATTACACCTACATCCCCGAGCCGACGGTTGACCGCGACAATCTGTACTTCTTCGACGATGTCGACCGGATTACCCAGCAGAACTTCGCCCGTATCGGGATGCGCCAGCGTCTGCAGACCCGCCGCGGCGATTTCGGCAACGAACAGATCTACAACTGGATGACCCTCGATACGTATTGGGATTATCACTTCCAGAAACAGAGTGGTTTCAACAACGTCGGGGACCTCGTCACCCGGTTCAACTTCAAACCTCAGAGTAATATCGATTTGTACTTCCTGATGTCCATCGACGCCGGGCAGAACAGCGATCACGATACCGAGGCCAAGCGCGGTCAGCGTTATGCGGGGCGCCCGGGGATCGGCGGCAACCTGTTCAATAAATTGGAAACCGGTATCCGCTATACATTGTTCGAGGGATGTACCGTCAACGTCAGTTACAATTATAATGACCCGTACCATTCGCGTCCGGCCTATTCCATGGGCAGTACGTTCTTCGAAGTGGACGGCGGCGGCACGTTTGACCGTTACTATACCGACCGTACGCAGCAGGTCAACTTCGGGATCACCATGCCGCTCTGGCCGGATCATTCTTTCCGGGGCGCGTTTGACGTGGCCTACGATTTCGAGCTTGGCTACATCAAGACCATGCGGGTCCGGCTGATCAAAACCCTGCACTGTTTCGACCTCGCGTTCGAAGCCGGCCAGGAACGGAAACGTAACAGCGACGGCGGCAAGGAAGTGGACTATTCCTTCAGTGTCATGCTTTATCTGAACGGCCTTACCGGGCCGCTGAACCAAATGCAAAATTCCGCATCCCAGCGGGTACGCGGGTATTCCGGAATGGGAGGCTGATTTATGTATATTGTTACCGGCGGCGCCGGTTTGATCGGCAGCGCGTTCATCTGGCGGTTGAATCAGGAAGGAATTTCCGACATCATGGTGGTGGATCATCTCGGATGCGGGGAAAAATGGAAGAATCTGCGCGCCCTGAAGTTTTCCGACTATCTTGAGAAAGACGTTTTTCTGGAACGCCTCCTGAGTCGTTCCCTGCATTGCGGTCCGGTCGAGGCGATCGTCCATCTCGGGGCCTGCTCCTCGACGACCGAGCGTGACGCCACCTATCTGGTCGGCAATAACTTCGAATACAGCAAGAAACTTTGTGATTTCGCGGTTGAGCACCGCACCCGCTTCATGTATGCGTCCAGTTGCGCCACCTACGGGGACGGCGCCCAGGGCTATGACGACAACGAAGCTGAGCTTGAAAAGCTTCGCCCGCTGAATATGTACGGCTATTCCAAGCAGATGTTCGACCTGTGGCTGAAGCGCCACGGGCGGCTGGACCGGGTGACCGGGCTGAAGTTTTCCAACATCTACGGACCCAACGAACTGCACAAGGGCGACATGCGCAGCGTGGTCTGCCGCGCCTACGAACAGATTTCGGCCGATAAGAAAATGCGGCTTTTCAAATCTTACCGTCCGGAATACAAGGACGGCGAACAGCAGCGCGACTTCCTCTATGTGAAAGACGCGGTGGATATGATGATGTTCCTGCTGAATACCGGCAAGGGAACGGGAATCTACAACATCGGCAGCGGCCGGGCGGAAACCTGGAACGCGCTGGCGCTGGCGGCGTTCGACGCGCTGGAGATCAAGCCGGACATCGAGTACATCGACATGCCGGAGTCCCTGCGGGACCGTTACCAGTATTATACCAAGGCGGAAATGACCAAATTGCGGAAACTCGGCTATGACCGGGAACCCATGTCGCTGCATGACGCGGTGGGCGACTGCATCCGCAATTACCGGCTCCACGACAAGTTCCTCGGCGATGAATAAGCACCGGAACATCGCGGAACGGATTCTGGACGGCGCCGTCTCGGGTCTCGCGAAATGGGAAAGCGGTCAGGCGAATATCGACGACTATTTGAGTTTTCACTTATCCGATCCCGAGCTGCGGCGGTCGATTTCCAGCCTTCTGTTTGAGTATTTCCGCCACAAACCGGTGGTGGACCGGCTCCTTGACAGCCTGATTTCGACGCGCTGCCAGCCGGAGCCCCGGCGAATCCTGACGGCGGCCGTGACCCAGATTCTTTATCAGGACGGCATTGCGGCGGAGAGCGCGGTCAATGTGGCGGTGGATTTCGCCAAGCAGCGCTGCCGCCCGGCGGCGGGGTTCATCAATGCCGTACTGCGCAACGTCACCCGTATGGATTTCGCCGTTTTCGCCGCGGAACTGAGCGCTGTCGAGCGTGCCGGGTTCCCCGAGGAACTGCATCGGCACTGGCGCAATATTTTCCCCGAATCCTTTCCGCAGCTCGAAGCCCTGCTGCAACAGCGGGCGATCCTGTCGTTTCGCGCCTGCCGCCGTCCGTTGAGCGAAAGCGAAGTCGAGGAACTGGAAGCGATCCCGGTGCCCTCGGAAGGATTTTATTTTTACCGTACCGAAAACGTGGGGAATCTGATCCAGAGCGAAGCCCTGAAAAGCGGCCGGATCTATATTCAGGACGCCGCCACCGCCCTGGCGCCGACCCTGGCGGTGATTCAGCCCGGAGAACGGGTGGCGGACCTTTGCGCCGCCCCCGGCGGCAAATCGCTGATGCTCCTGGAGCGCCTCAACGGTTCCGGCAAGCTGACCGTGGCGGACCGTTCGGAAAACCGGCAGAAGTTGACCGAACAGAATTTGCGGCTGCGCGGATACGACATCCCGGTGGAAACCGCCTCGGTGCTGGAGCCGCCGTATGAAGACAACGCCTTTGACGCCGTCCTGCTGGATGTGCCGTGCAGCAATACCGGAGTGTTTCACCGCCGCCCGGACGTGCTCTGGTCGTTCAGCGATGAGAAAGTGCGCGAGCTTACCGAATTGCAGATGAGCATCCTCATGGGCAGTGCCCGCCTGGTGCGCCCGGGCGGACGGATCATTTACAGCACGTGCAGTATCGAACCCCGGGAAAACAGCCGTCTGGTACGGCGTTTCATGGCGGAAAAACCAGCTTTCGAGCTTGTCCGCAGTAAACTGCTGATCCCGGATAAACTGCACGACGGCGCTTACGCCGCCGTGCTCCAGCGGAACAGTTGAAGCATTATTATTGCTCGAGCAGAAGGTCCGAACTGATCCCTTCTCCGGTGAACTTCCATGCGCCGTCCTGTAACACCGTGCGTCCGTACAGCGAACGGTAATTGCCGTCCAGCTTGAACGTCGCGTCCGCGGAATCGGGGCCTGTGGCGCAAATCAGGATCGCCGCCTTGCCGCCGTCGTTGTACAGCCGGGCGGCGGTGACTTTGCCTTCGGACAGAATTTCGGCGGGCCGGGCGGACAGGATATACGGTTCGAGTATTTTCAGCATGGCCGCAATATTTTTCATTTTCATCCATTCGGCTTCGAAATTGCCTTTCGGCAGTTTCCAGGACTTCAGGTCTTCGAATTTGTAGAAAATGAACCCTTTCGCTCCGTAAACCGCTTCCAGAAGCACCAGCGAGCGGTATTTTTCCTCACTGGGATTTTGAGGTTCCGGAATGGCTTTTTCCGTACGGAAAACTTCCGTGTTGGACATCTGGGGCACCGCCCATATCGGCAGTCCGGAAAAGCGCGCCTGGGTCATGGCGTAGACCGCGCGGCCGATGTGTTTTTCCGCCAGCGGATAGGGGTCCACGCCGATGATGTCGCAGGTGGGGCCGTACAGCGGCAGGTCTTCGTACTGATAAAGCACGCCGTAGGTCGGATGATTAGGATCGAGCCGGTTGAACAGCCGGCGCATGGCGCTGACGCGTTGGATCTGCGAGGAAGGCTGTTCGTCGTTGATATACCACGCCAGCAGCGCCGGATGGTCTTTCAGGAGTGCCGTCACCTTGCCGATGATGTCATCCTGCCCCTGCGCACCGTGCCATTCCTGCAGCCCGTAGCGGGCGGCGGAGCCGATATCCTTGCAGGAGAAAATGACCTTTATTCCCTTTGCGGCGGCCATGTCCATGACCTGAACGATCTGTTCGGGCGTGGATTTTGCCTTGCCGGTCCGCAGGCTCATGCTGCTGTAGGGGAGCACGGTGTTGAAGCCGCCGTCGCGCAGGGTGTCGAGCATGGCGGCGTCGATCCCGCCGGAGAAAACGCCCACCGGCATGAACGGTTTGCCGTCCACCAGCGTCCGCCCCAGCCGGTCCACGGCGACAAGCGGGCGGTTGCCGGGTTTTATGGTCAACGGGATGGCGGTCGAATACAGAACCTCTTTTCGGGCCGGATTCAGGATCATGAATCCGGCGTCGTATTCGCCGGGCGCAAGGTTGTCCAGCGCGAATTCGGCACGGTCATTCCGCACCGGGGCCCGCAGGGTGAGCGCGGGGTCTTTGAGGTTCAGGCGGACTTCGAGGTCTTGCGCGGATGCGGTCTTGCCGTCATGGCTGACCGCCACTGTGCATTTGCCGTCGCTGACGGTATTGTAGGGATTCAGCAGGTAGAGCGTCCACAAGTTGGTGCCCTGTTCCTGAAGGACGATGTCGTCAAACCAGGCGGTGCCGGTGGCGCCTTTCCAGATGTACAGGGAGATATTCGCTCCGGTGGCGTTTTTCGGCACCCGGACCGTGTCGGAAACGAACTGCCAGTCGCCGGTTCCGGTGACGCCTTTCAGGTAGCGTCCGGTCAGGAAGGCTTTTTTGCCGTCTTCGCCGGTCTTGGAGAATTCCAGCGCGACGGTCGCGCCGCCCCCCTGCGGCGAGGTGGTGACGTCTTCCGTTTTGACCCACGCGCCGAAACGGTAAAACGCGCCGGGCGTCAGGACCGCCGGGGTCGAAATGACGGCGTATTCCTTCGGGTTTGTCCGATGGTACTTCAGGGCATGGGTGGCGCTCCGCCCCGCCCCTTTTTCGATGACGGCGCAGGGGCGCAGGCCCCAGCCCGCGCCGTTGTTTTCAAAGCCGGGGTCTTCGAGCGTAAGCGGTTTGACGCCGTCGGTCTGTTTGTCGAGGCGGGCATAGCCGTTCAAATCGTCCGCCGCGTAAATTCCGGCGGCGCCAAAGAGGAGGAGAGAGAGTAGAAGCCTGATCATATGGGATTCCTGTAGGTTATGGTTATTGAACGATATTGCGGGTGAAATTCTTACAGCCGTAGCGTCCGCTGAGGGTTGGCATGTCGTTCAGCTCGACGTGTCCGTCCAGAAAGCCGATTCCCGCCTGGCCGCCGTGATTCAGAGCGATGCAGTTTATATTAGGGGCGGAGGTCCAGTGGAAATAAAAATTCGGGGTCTTGACGTCGGATTTCCCGGCGTCCGCCAGATAGATAAACGTACTCGGTTTGGAGAAGCGCGGCAGGGCGGCTTTGAAAGCGGTGCCGATGCCCCAGGTGCTTTCGCCGCTCGGAGCGGGCGCCGTCGCGGGCATGCCGTAGGTTCTGAACACGCTGACCTGCTTGTCTTTGGTGACGTTGACGCGGTCCGGGATCATGGTACAGGTCCAACTGCGGGGCGCCAGGCCGTAGTAGGTGTCGCCGGTGTTTGCTATGCCGGGGATGTAGCCTCCGTTGATCAGAATCCGGGCATAGCTCGGGGTTTCATTGAATCCCAGGCACCAGCCGTTGAAGTCGTTCTGGTAAAATTGAAGGGTTCCGAGATTCTGCTTCAGGTTGTTGACGCAGCCGATGGCTCTGGCTTTGTCGCGCGCTTTGTTCAGCGCCGGGAGCAGCATCGCCGCCAGTATGGCTATAATTGCAATCACGACGAGAAGTTCAATAAGTGTGAAATATTTTTTTCCGGGCATTTTTCATTTCCTCCGTTTTATGCGGTTGATCTTATGATTAATTTATCGGCCGGCACCCGGACGATCCTGATGTTGTCCGTCGGCGCCGCAAGTACTTCACCCAGCAGTTTGATCAGTTCGTTGCCCAACTGCTGGTACGGGTATTCCACGGTCGTCAGCAGCGGTTTGTCGAAAGGACAGATGCCGCCGGCTTCCAGATTGTTGTAACTGATCAGCTTGAAATCTTTTCCGGGTTTCAGCCCGGCGTCCAGCAGCACTTCCATGATGCCGAAGGAAACATAGTCGCAGACCGAAAAGATCGCCGGGCGGTCGGGCAATTCCAGGTATCTCCGGCCCAGAATCCGGCCGCATCCCTGTCCGAAGTCCTCGGGCAGCTGGTTGTGGGTCATGTCTTCGGGCAGGGCGATTCCGGGGTGGAAAATCTGCATGACCTGACGGATGGACTTGCGGCGGGACTGATGGGTTTCCGTATCCGCCACGCCCATGATCTGCACTTTTTTGACGCCGAGCGCGGCAAAGTGGTCGGCGGCCTTCCGGAAGCCCCTGAACGGGTCCGGCACGACCTGGTGAAACGGCTTGTCCGACACGGAGGACGAATCGACCATGATGATCTGGCGCGGATAGGAGCAGAGCAGCGGCGTGTTGGTGCTGTTTATGAAATCTTTGTTCAGCATCAGGGCGTCGGTGGATTCCAGCGTCTGGCGGAGGATGGCGAGGTCGTTTTTTTCGATTCCCGAAATCATGGAGAGATGGTATCCGTTCTGCTTCAGCAGATTGCCCAGCGTCTGGTAAAAGAACCCGATCCCCAGGTAATAATCCTTGGTATGGTGTTTGTAGCCCTGATAGGGGTAAAATCCGATGCGCGCCTTCGAATTGCGCCATGAACGGTTCTTGGAGACGAACGTCCCTTTGCCCGGCACCCGGTACAAGACCTGCTGTTCCACCAGTTCATTGATCGCGCGGTTGGCCGTGACCGGGGAAACGCCGTAGCGGTCCGCCAGTTTCCGGGTGGAATCGATCGGGGCGCCGCCGGGAATCTGTTCTTTTTCGATGATTCCGCGCAGCAGGTCCGCCAATTCCGGCACCCGGAGCATTTTTTTCTCGATTGTCTGAACTTTATGCATTTTAAAATGGACCTGTAATACTTCCTGTTACATTATTATGATACAGCCGAATCAGCATAAATCAATACAATACGGTTGAAAAAGATGAAAAATTTTTACCATCCGTAATACTTGCTGTAATACTTATGTTCACGGCAAATGCTACAGCCGGGCGTGAAGAAACAGGGCCGCCCCGCAGACCGCCGCCGTTTCGACCCGCATGATCCAGCGCCCGATGCGGCAGGCGCGGGCTCCGGCATCGGTCAGCCGGGCTTCTTCGTCCGGGCTCAGGCCGCCCTCCGGCCCCACGATCCACCGGAGGTCCGCGGCGTCCGCCGGAAACGGTTCCTGACCGGCTCCCGGCGCGCCGAAAAAAGCCGGCGCGGCGCCGTCCCGGACACGTTCCAGCAGTTCGTTGAAGCGGATGGCGGCGTGAAGCTGCGGCAGAAACGGATTGCGGGATTGTTTGCAGCCCTCCTGCAGGATGGTTTCCCAGCGTTCCGGAGCGCTTTCGCGGGGCGGCAGCGCCACCGAGCGCTCGGTGACGACCGGGGTGATCGACCAGACGCCGACTTCGGCGCACTGGCGCAGCATCTGTTCCATCGGATTGCGGCGTGGTGTAGCGACGAACAGATGCAGTTTGAGCGGCGGTTCGGGCGTGGATATGCGTCCGGTGATTTCCAGCGCGCGCGTGGAGGTGATCAGGGCTTGCGCGGAGACGCCGCGGCCGTCGAGGAGTTCGATCGGATCGCCGGGTTTGCCGCGCAGGGTTTTGAACAGGTGTTTTTCGTCATGGATTTCCAGCCGGACGGCTTGTCCGGTTTCGGGTATGTTCCGGCAGTAAAACGAATGCATAAAGATCCTCAAGCTATGGCGGTTGATGAAACATTCCAAGGGCAGGAACCGGGATGCGGGGCTCTTGCACTTTGTGGTATAATAATACATCAAAGCGGCCGCGCTTCCAATGCGGTAGCGCGAAAATGTGGAGAATTCTCTTTGGGAATTGTTGAAAATTCGCTTTTGGTGTAATATATTTAAGTGATCCGAAATAAAATGAATGGAGAAACCATGTGGCGGTCGAAAAATAAATACCATCTGTTGTGGCAGCGTGGCTTTTTTCTGATGGATTATTTGCGCGAAACGCTTGCGGAGGAGGCGGGTTGCGGTTTCCTGAAAATGTTCGGGGACCTGACCTACCGGCAGAGCAAGGTATTCCGCGCGGTTCTCTACATGATGGACGAGCATCAGGACGGTGTGACCCTGAAAATGCTGTCGAAAAAACTGCGCACCAGTGCCGCCGCGACCTCCGAAATGGTCGACGTGCTGGAGGCGAAGGGCGTTCTGGAGCGGTTTCCGTGCAAGGTGGACCGCCGGGCCGTCAATATAAAAGTTTCCGCCCGGATGTTCGGCGAACTCGTTAAAGTGGATGAGTTTTACGGGGAGCGGGTCCGGCGTCTGACGGCGGTTCTGAGCGAAGCGGAGGTGGACCAGATGGTTTCGTGCTTCGAAAAGCTGTACCGCGAGGCCCAGGAGGTTCAGTTTTGTCGCGACTGACGCGGAAAAACGCCGGGCGTGGGCGCGAAAACTTCCGGAAAAAAATTTCTTGCTTTCTTGCCAATTCGGTTTAACGTGTTATTTTATTGCCTTAGTCATAAATCTAAGGAAGATGAAAGCATGTTTGAAATTGAAACACTCAGGAGTTTTTCCGCGGCGCATCAGTTGCGCGGATACAAAGGCGACTGTTCGGTCCTGCATGGGCATACCTGGCAGGTCAAGGTCGTGCTCCAGGCCACTGAGCTTGACGAGATCGGCATTGCGGTGGATTTCCGCAAATTGAAAGCCGTGATGGATGAAATTCTCACGGAATACGATCACAAGAATATTGCCGAGATCGAGCGTTTCCGTTCCATGAACCCCACCAGCGAAAATATCGCCAAAAGCATTTACCGTGAAGTAGGCGCCAGAATCAACGGCGATACGGTCAAGGTTGCCCGGGTTACAGTGTTCGAATCTCCGGAAACATCGGCAACCTATTACGAATAATAACATCACGCGAAGGAAAATCATCTGATGAGCAAAGACACTTTATTGGTCAACGAAACCTTTCTGAGCATCCAGGGCGAATCCACCTATGCGGGATTGCCCTGTTTCTTCATCCGCCTGGCCGGATGCAACCTGAACTGCAGTTACTGCGACACCGCCTATGCGAAGAAATTTGAAGACGGACAGGAAGTTTCCATTCAGGAGCTCCTGGCTCTGGCGGAAGAAGCGAACAGCAACCTCGTCCTGATCACCGGCGGCGAGCCGATGCTCCAGGAAGGCGTACCGGCGCTCTGCCGCGCCCTGCTGGCTGCCCAATTCCAGGTCCTGTTCGAAACCAACGGCGCGGTGCCGCTGGACGATCTCCCGTGGCGCGTCACCAAAATCATGGACATCAAGCTCCCCTCCAGCGGCGAAGCCGACAAGCTGGTGTTGGACAACCTGGAGCTGCTGAACGAACGCGATGAAATCAAATTCGTCGTCGGCGACCGCGCCGATTTCGATTATGCGCTGAATTTGATCGCCGAGCATGAGCTCCATGAAATCACCGAAAAAATCCTGTTCAGCCCGGTATTCGGCAAGCTTGATCCGAAAGATCTCGCCGCCTGGGTCATCGCCGAACTGCCCCCCGGGCGGATGCAGCTCCAGCTCCACAAATACATCTGGGACCCGGCTGCCAGAGGGGTTTGATTGATGACGGCGGTGAAATCCAAAGCAGTAGTTTTGCTCAGTGGCGGACAGGACTCCGCCACCTGCCTGGCGATTGCCGCCTCCCGCGGTTTCGAGTGTTATGCGCTGAGCGTTAATTACGGCCAGCGCAACATTCCGGAACTGGAAGCCGCCAAACGCGTCGCCGCCATGCTCGGCGCGGCGCGTCATATCGTGATCGACGCCAGCCTCCGCCAGTGGGGCGGCTCGGCGTTGACGGACGATTCCGTCGACGTGCCGCAGGGGGCCTCCACGGAAGGGATTCCGGCGACCTACGTGCCCGCCCGCAATCTGATTTTTCTGTCTTTCGCCACCGCCTGGGCCGAAGTGCTGGGGGCGCGCGATGTTTTTATCGGCGTGAACGCGGTGGATTATTCGGGCTATCCGGATTGCCGGGAAGCGTTTATCGACAGTTTCCGGCAGACCGCCAACCTGGCGACGCGCGCCGCCGACGAAGGCTGGAAAATCCGGATTCACACCCCGCTGCAGACGCTCTCCAAAGCCGAAATCATCCGGCTCGGAGTCGAGCTCGGGGTTGACTACAGCCAGACCGTGACCTGCTACAATCCGGACTCCGCCGGCGCTGCCTGCGGCGTCTGCGCCAGTTGTACGCTGCGCAAACAGGGGTTTGCGGAAGCCGGGGTCGCCGACCCCACCAGATACCGTTGATTTTGAACAGACTCGAGCCTGCCCCGATGCGTGGCTGCCAACCAACAGGAGCGATCTATGATTGACCGAACTACTCTGGACCGGAGAATCGACCAGGCATTGAGCCGTGAACCCGCCGACCTTGTGATCAAAAATATTGACTGGCTCTCCATCCCGACCGGCAAAATCCATCGCGGCGACATCGCCATCTGCGGCGACGCCATTGTCGGCACCGGCGCCGGCTACGAGGGTAAAGTCGAGATCGACGGTACTGGATTGACCGCGGTGCCGGGGTTTGTCGACGCGCACTTCCACCTGGAATCTTCGATGGTCGTTCCGTATGAATTCGAGCGTTGCGTCCTGCCGCACGGCACGACCACCGCGGTCTGCGATCCGCACGAAATGGCCAACGTCTGCGGCGTCCGGGTCCTGGAATATTTTCTGGCCTGCGCCGAAAACATGGTCATGGACCTGCGGGTTAAACTCTGTTCCTGCGTTCCGTCCACAACCATGGAAACGTCCGGCGCGGAGCTGGGCGTGGACGATCTCACGCCTTACAAAAACCACCCGAAAACATTGGGCCTGGCCGAGATGATGAATTACCCGGGCGTCTGGTTTCATGACCCCGGCGTCATGGCCAAGCTGGCGGCGTTCAGCGATCAGGTGATCGACGGGCATGCGCCGCTGATGGGGGGCAAAGAGCTGAACGCCTATATCGCCGCCGGCATCCAAAATTGCCACGAAACCTCGAACCTTGCCGAGGGCGAGGAAAAATTGGACAAGGGAATGCGGGTATTCATCCGCGGCGGCAGTGTGGCGAAAAATCTTCAGGCGCTGGCGCCGCTGATCAATCCGCAGACCGCCCCATTCCTGTCATTCTGCACCGACGACCGCAATCCGCTGGACATCGCCGCCGAGGGGCATATCGATCATATGGTCCGTTCCGCGATCGGCATGGGGATTGCGCCCGAACTGGTCTACCGGGTGGCTTCGCGGTCGGGCGCGGAGGCGTTCGGCCTGAACGACCGCGGGCTGATTGCGCCCGGTTGCAAAGCCGACCTGGTATTGTTGAGCGATTACCGCAAATGCGAAATCCATACCGTCCTGAAAAGCGGCCGCCCGGTCAACAGCGAACTGCTGGCCGCCCGCCCGCCCGCGCCATCGGTTGAATTTGCCCGCCATTCGGTCCGGCGGGCGCCGGTGTCCGCCGCCGACTTCCGGGTCCGCCCGGAGAAGGCCGCCACCCACGTGATCGGATTGATCCCCAACTCGATCATCACCGAACATCTTGAAATGGACCTGCCGCTGGAAAACGGCGAAAAAAAGGCCGTCCCTGCGAACGATATCCTGAAAGTGGCCGTGCTCGAACGGCACGGCAAGAACGGCAATATCGGCCTCGGCTTCGTCAAGGGGTTCGGCATCGAATCCGGGGCGATCGCCAGTTCGATCGGGCATGACAGCCACAACCTTTGCGTGGTCGGAACGTCCGACGAAGACATGGCCGCCGCCGTCAACGCCCTGATCGAATCGGGCGGCGGACAGTGCGCGGTCCGGGACGGCAAGACGGTCGGCATCCTGAAGCTGCCGCTCGCCGGGCTGATGAGCGACGCCCCTCATGAGCAACTGGCCGCCGAGCTGGGCGAACTGCGGCGGACGGTCCGCGAAACCGGGTGCCGCCTGGATGAACCGTTTCTGCAGTTGGCCTTTTTGCCGCTGCCGGTGATCCCGTACCTTAAAATTACCGACCGTGGACTGGTTGACGTGTCGGCTTTTCAAATCATTGGAGTTTGAGTCATGTTTTCCGCCGTTGTGATTCTGATTGCCGCCGGGCTGCTGCTGGTCGTGGGCGTCGCGGCGATCCGCTATGTGCTCCTGGAGCATATCAACCTCGTGTTTACGGTCGGATTCACCGCGCTGGTCTGCATGTTGTGCTGTTTGCCGGTGATGGCGGTACTGGAAAAACCGTCGTTTCCGTGGGCGGCGCATATGATGGTGTTCCTGGCGTTGTTTGCCGCCGGGGCGCTGATGGGCGGCGCGCTTTATTTTCAGGAAGACATCTTCCGCCTGCGCGGGGGCGGCATCATGCGGCAGTTGATTTTTCTGTCCTGCGGGGTGCCGTTTCTGGCGGGGTCGATTTTTTTCTTTGAGGATGCGCCGCCGCCGAAGCTCGTCGGGCTGCTGCTGATTCTGGCGGCGCTGGTCCTGCCTGCCGCCCGGATGCCGGAGAACCGGCAGAGCACGAAACAGGCGCAGATCACGAGGCGTTCGGCGCTGTTCGGGTTCGGACTGGCGGCGCTGGCGCAGTGCGCCTTTCTCTGGCCTTCGTACATGACGTACAGCGAAGTGGTCAGCAACAGCTTCCGGATGTTCTATTTCTGCTCCGGGATATTGGTGACGGTGGTCGTCCTGATCATCCGTCAACGTGAACTGCTGGACAGCCGCAAATGTTTTGTGCCGTCGATGCTGCTGGCGTTTGTGGTGCTGGTGATCTGCGGATTGCTGGTGTTCAACGGGCTTGACGGATTGGCGGCGCACGGGCAGGGGCTGATCGGATTACCGCTGGTGACCGGGAGTTGCGCGACCGGGTTTTACCTGTTCTGCAAATTCGCGCTGAAGGAAAAAGTCCATCCGGTGCAATCCGCCGGATTCATCCTCGGCATTGCGGGGCTGATCGCCATCTGCCTTTGATCCCGGTAAACTCCGTCTTCATTTCATCCCTTCTCATGCCCGCCTTTTCCGGAATCGGGGCACAAAAAAGGTTCAGGGGGCTATCCAAGTTTAGAGGAGTAATTATGAAGAGGAGAAATTGCGTATAGGACTTGGACATCCAAAACTCCTGAACCAAGATTAGTATACATGATATTAAAGAAAAAGAAAAGAGCAAAACGGAAAAAACCCCCGTTTTTGTTCGATTCATACATATTTAATAAGGTAATCCGAATCAATGCGCGGCAAATGTCCGGTGGAATTGTTGGAAATTTCTAAGAGCTTGAGCAACGTGCAGATATAGAAAATCAACACTACGAATGTAATCGTCTTTGGCGGGTTTTTTGACGCCCGATTTTCATGTTTGGGAAAGGGCTTGCGGCAAAGCGGTACAAAGTTCTCCGAACTGCCGGAAAATCGGAAAAACGGGTTTGCATTTTGCCATTATGCCGATATCTTGTTTTTTGAACAAGGGAAAGGAAGTTCTTCATGAACAATGAGCACTATTTCGATCGGCTGAAAGAGTTGAAGTCCAACCTCGCCAAAGTGATCCGCGGCAAGGAAGAGGCGCTGGAGCTGATGGTGTCGGCCATTATCGCCAACGGGAACGTTCTGCTGGAAGACGTGCCCGGAGTGGGAAAAACCACCCTGGCCAAAGCCCTCGCCGCCTCGCTGGACTGTCGCTTCACCCGTATTCAGTTTACGCCGGACCTGTTGCCGGCGGATATTATCGGCAGTTCGGTTTACAGTCCGAAGGACGGTTCGTTCCGGTTCCGCAGCGGCCCGATTTTTACGAATATCCTGCTGGCGGACGAAATCAACCGCGCTTCGCCCCGCACCCAGTCCGCCCTGCTCGAAGCCATGAGCGAACGGCAGGTTTCCGTGGAGGGGCGGACGACTCCCCTCGAGCGCCCCTTTCTGGTGATCGCCACCGAGAACCCGATCGAATACCAGGGGACGTACCAGTTGCCGGAGGCCCAGCTGGACCGTTTTGCCATGCAGCTTTCGCTCGGCTACCCGGACCGTGATTTTGAACTGGAAATGCTGTTTGACCGGTTGACCGGCGACCCGGCGGAGACCCTGAAAGCCGTCTTGAACTGTGAAGAAGTGGTCGAAATCCAGAGCCGGGTGCGGCAGGTCAAGGTGGAGGATTCGGTGGCGGCCTATATGCTCGAGCTGGTGCGCAGCACCCGTTCAGACAAACGGATCGCGCTGGGGGCGAGCCCGCGCGCCTTGCTGCTGCTGTCGCGCTGCGCCCAGGCGTCCGCGTATCAGTCCGGGCGCGGCTTCGTGCTGCCGGAAGATGTGAAAAAAGTGGCGGTGGCGGTGTTGGCTCATCGCCTGACGCTGGATAACAAGAGCCGCTATTCCGGAATAACGTCGCGGCAGGTGGTCGAAGACCTGCTGGCGCAAACCAAGGTTCCGAATTGAAGATACGGTTGTCCGATTCATACCACCGCCGGATGGAGAAATTCCTCGACGGTCCCGACTGGTATCAGCTTCAATCGCTGGAACGGCGAAGGGGTGCTTACCGGGCGCCCTCGCTGGCGCTGCTCGCCTGGGTGGCGGGCTTTATCTGGCGCTCGCTGACGCTGCAGTCGCTGTTGCTGCTGTTGCCGGGCGCGCTGATTTTTCTGTACAGCACGATTTCCATGGAGTCCCCGATCCGGGTGACGACCATTGCGATTTTGATGGTGATGGTGGTCGAGCTCCTGGCGGGCTATATTTTCCGTCCGAAATTGAAGATCGAGCGGAGTTTGCCCGAACGCCTGCGTGTCGGTTCCGAGTTCACCGTGGACTACCGCATCACCAACCGCCGCCGGATTCCGGCCTGGGATATCGAGCTGGACGCGTATATGCTCCGCAAGGGCGTCAAAATTACTGAAACGGCGTTTGTCAACGCCATCGGCGCGGGCAAAACCGTGCGGGCGAGCGCCCGGGGCATCGCCGTCCGCCGGGGCGTGTACCGGATCTTTTCCCCGATTGCCGATTCGCTGTTCCCGCTGGCGATCGCCAAATGGAGCTGTTCGGAAAAAACATTGAAACAGACGGTTCATGTCTATCCGGCGTTTACCGCGCTGAACCATCTGGCGCTGCCCACCGGCGGCAAGTTTCAGAAAAACGGCACGTCAAGGGTGTCGAAAGTCGGCGAATCGGCGGATTTTTACGGTTGCCGGGAGTTTCGCGACGGCGACGACCCGCGGCATATCTACTGGCGGGGCAGCGCCCGGACCGGACAGTTGATCGTCAAGGAATTCCAGAACGAATACCTGACCCGGATCGCGCTGGTGGTGGATACGTATGTGCCGTCGCGCCGCCGCTGGTATTCACTGAAGTCCTCCGCCTATTCCCCGGAACTGGAAGGGGGGCTGTCCCTGGCGGCCGCGATCACCGATTACCTGACCCGGGGCGAATATGTGGTGGATATTTTTGCGGCGGGCGACAAGGTATACCATTTTCAGGCGGGGCGGCACCTGGCCTGCTTCGACAATATCCTCGACATTCTGGCGGGCGTCCATCCGAACTCCGATCCGGCGGTCAGCGAACTGTCCGATTCCGTGATGGATGAAATTTCGGGCATCGGCAGCGCCGTGATCGTGCTGCTGGGCTGGGACGCCGGGCGGGCGCGGATGATCGAGCGTTTCCGCGAGGCGGGCGTCAGCCTGAAGGTCATGATCATCAACGCTCCGCCGAAGGCGCCCGAATACCTGATCCGCCTGCGGACGGAAGACATCGAAACGGGGAATATACGCGATCTATGAAAAAATCTCTGTCGCAAATCGGTTGGTCCGCGCTGGTCATCGCGCCCGCGCTGCTGCTGTTCACGGCGGTCAGCGACCTGCCCCACGTGGCGGTGATCGTGGCGGTCGGCTACCTCTTTTCGGCGTTGCAGCGGAAGCCGCTGGTCTGGAACGACCGCAGTATCATTTACACACTGGTGATCGTGGCGGTTACGGTGGTGCTGGCGGACCTGGTGTTTCCGTTCAATTCGGACCGGTTCGGCTACATCACCATGATCATTCAGCCGCAGTTCTACACGGTCGGGGCGTTTTATCTGGCGGTGGCGCTGACATTTTTCAATACCGGCAGGGCGATGGTCGGGGGGGCGGCGGCGGCGGCGGTGTTTTCGCTGATTGCATCGGCCGACGTTTTTAACCTCAGTGTGGAAAATGTCCGGCTGCCGCTTGTCGACGACCTGATCAACAAGCATTTTTACCGTCTTTATGTATGGGTCATGCTCATTGAGCTGGGCGCGGTGCTGGCGGCGTTCCGCAAGGGCGTGCCGAGAAGGCGGACTGACGGACGCAGCACGGCAGGGCGGAAAATGGTGCTGGCAATGCTCTGGGCAACATTGGCGCTGGCGATTTACGGCGGGTTCAAAACGTACCGCCACTTCGAAAGCGAATTCCGGCGCTGGGAAAACATGCTGATCCGCATGAGCTCCCGCCAGAACTGGCTGAGGCGCAACCAGACGGTGGTGTTCGGCAAGGAAACCAACCTTTACCGGGTCATGAGCCCGGAAGTACAGGCCGACCGCGATCGTATCCTCTTGCGCTCCGTCGGACCCGTTGCGCCGGGTTATATGCGCGGCAGGGTGTACGACGAATACCTGAACGGCATCTGGAAGGAATCCGCCGACAAGCAATCCGCGGCGGTTCCCATGCCCGAGAAAAATTATGAAGGGCTATTGACGTTCAAGAGTTTTTTCATCGGCGGAGAACAGCCCGACTATCCGTACCGCTATCAGATTTATCAGGACCGGAATTTCATCTCGGATGTTTTGCAGGTTCCGGGCCCGATTCGCCGGCTGGACGCCATCGCCTCCCACGGCACGCTTTCCGAGAGCGGCGTCATCGTGCTGGAGGAATGGCAGCGGGACGGCGGCTATACGGTGTTTGCCGACAAGGGCGAGATCGCGGCTTATCCGGCTCCCGTGAGCGGGCTGCCGCCGTATTATCTGCAGGTGTCGCCGTTTCTGCGGCGGGAACTGAACGACGTGCTGGATGCGGTCCCCGGTTTGCGGGAGGCCCATACCGATGCGGAACGCTTCACCGCCCTGCTGGCGTGGTTCGGGGCGAACTTCCAGTATGATCTGGAATGGCGGAGTGAACCGGGGCCGGACCCCCTGATTCATTTCCTGCTGACCGTGCGCAAGGGGCATTGCGAGCTTTATGCCGCCTCGATGGCGATTCTGTTGCGGATGTCGGGGGTACCGACGCGCTACATAACCGGGTTCATCTGCGAGGAGCCGCATCCGTCGGGCAACTATTATGTGGCGCGGGTGGGCAACGCCCATGCCTGGCTGGAAGCCTTTGACCGTGACCGCAGGCAATGGGTCATGCTCGAGCCGACGCCGCCCGGCGAAATCGGCGGCGAACCCGGCGAATGGAATTTTTTCAGCGACTGGCGCGACCGTGTCGGGCAGGGGTGGCGGGAACTGCTGGCGAATCTGCGGCGAGGCCATTTCGCCGACGCGATCGCGGGGGCGTTTGATTTTATCTGGGCGATTATCCGGCTGGTTCTCCTGAACCCGGTCGGGTTGCCGGCGGCTGTCGCCGTTGTCGCAGGATGGTATCTGTACCGTCGTCGGAAACGCCGCCGGGAGACGGTTTCGCGGCGCCTTCCGACCCGGGAAGCAATTGCGCTCGGCAAATTGTACCGCCGGCGCGCGGCCCGCTGGGAAAAACGGCTCAGGCTCCCCCCGGCTCCGGCTCGGACTTCCAGCGAGCTGCTGCAGCAACTCCGTGATTCGGGCGTTTTGAATTCCGATGAATTGCAGGGCGCCGAAGAGTTTATCCGCCAATACCAGCGACTGCGGTTCGGGCACGGGCGCCCCTCGCGCGAGGAACTCAGGGCGCTGGAGCGGCTTTGACGGAAAGCAGGGAAAAGCGGGGTTTTTTCGAGGTTTGGTTTGATAAAGGCGTGTTCGGCATGTATTTTACCGCGTCTAATGGAGATTTTGAATGAAGACACTTAATTTATATGTAACCAAGGCGTTCCTGACTACGTTTCTGATGGCGATCGGGCTTCTGACCTTTGCCATGCTGGGGGCGCGGATGATCGACATCATCGACCATATCGCGCAGGGAATTCCTCTGAAATACTTTTTCCTGTTCGCGCTGTACACCATGCCGGTGGTGCTGACGTTTACGGTGCCGTGGGCGATTCTGGTGTCGGTGATCCTGGTGTTCGGGCGGCTTTCGGCGGACAGCGAGATTACCGCCATGCGGGCTTGCGGGATTTCGATTCTGCAGATTATTTCGCCGATCATGGTGGCGGCGTTCCTGATGACGCTGGTCTGTTTGTACCTGCAGGTGAACCTGGGGCCGAAGCTGCTGGGCGAATCGCGGGTCATGATTTCCGGCGCGGTCATCGAAAATCCCATCGCCATCTTTGAACCCGGACGGCAGGTTCAGTTCGAAAACAACCTCATCTACATCGATGACAAGGTCGAAGGCGACCGGGTCAAAAATATCCAGATTTTTACCATGGACGAGAAAAGCCGGGAGTACGAACAGGACATCACCGCCGCCAACGGCCGCTTTCTGGTGGACAAAGAACGGCAGATTTTGACCGTGGAGCTGTATGACTGCATGATCCGCGACCGCAAATCCAAGCCCGAAACCCGGGCATTCAGCGAAAAAGTGTCGTTTTCATTCAATTACGGGCAGGAATTCAACAAATTCCGCATCGGCATCCGTCCCAAATACATGACCATGCGCGACCTGCTGGCCCGCATCCACATCGACCGGGAGCTCGGGCGTTCGACGATTGACCTGGAGGTGGAGATGAACCAGCGGATCGCCTTTGCGCTGTCGCCGATCGCGTTCATGCTGCTCGGATTGCCGCTGGCGATCCGGACGTCGCGCCGCGAAACTTCGGTCGGGATTTTCCTGAGCGTGGTGTTGGCGGGCTTCTTTTTCCTCTCGATCATTCTTTGCGAATCGCTGACATCGCACCCGGCCCTGATGCCCCAGTACCTGCTGTGGCTGCCGAACCTGATTTATCAGGTCGCGGGGGCGGTCATGATCTACCGGATTGTCAAGCGTTGACGGACGGATTGTGCAAACATTTTAATTCGCAGGGACTTCCGCGCTCCTAGTTGACATTTCCTCCTAAGGATAAAATCCAAATCGGGAGGAAAACGGCATGAGTGACTACAGTTTTTTATGGAAAAGGGAAAACCCCTTTTATTCTCTGCACAAAGATATCTGGGAGCGCTCCCGCGCCGCTTATTCCGGCGGGACCGACTACATTGACCAGGCCCTGATCAAACACATTTCCGAAGTGGACCTGGAGTTCGCCGAACGCCGCCGCCGCGCCTATTACTTTAACTACCCGCGCAAGATCGCCCGTCTGATTACCCAATACGTCCTTGGCGAAGAACCGCGCCGTCGCAACACGGTGCCGGAGCTTGAAGAGGATTTCTCGCGCAGCGGCCTGCGTGTCAACGAAGTCATGCGTCAATTCTCCACCATGCTCAATGTCTATGGCGCGGCCTGGCTGCTGGTGGATATGCCGGGATTTACCGGCGAGCTCGACCCCGAACGCCAGAAACGCGAACGCATCCGCCCCTACGCCCTTACGCTCTCCCCGCTGGCGGTCGTCGACTGGAGTTACGGCGAAGACGGGGCCCTGGCCTGGGCGGTGGTGGCTGAAAACGGAACCTATTCCCCCAATCCCTTCCTTCCTCCCGTCCGTTTCAGCCGCCGCCGCCTCTGGACGCGCGACGAATGGTATCTGTTCGAGCGGGAAAACGACACCGCCCGTATTCTGCTGAAAGAAAGCGCCGTGCATGGGCTCGGGCGGGTGCCGCTGATCCGCGGCATCGAATCCGACGGCTTCGGGATGGATGCGAATCATTAGTTCGAGGACGCGGTCCGGATTTCCGACGCCATCCTGAACAATGAATCCGAGGCGCAGATGAACGCAGTCAAACAGATGTTCGGGCTTCTGGTCATTTCCGAGAGCTTCGCCCGCAACGCCCGTTCCGCCACGGACGGCGCTGCCGAAGCGGGCGGCGGCAAATTCAGCCATGTCCTGGCCCGTTCGGCGGCGATCTGGGAGAGCAATGAGGAAAAAGGCATCAGCCGCTATATTTCCCCCTCCGGCATCGAAACGCAGGCCATCCGTTCGGAGAATCTGCATTTGAAAAAGGAATTGTTCGACGTGATCGGGCTGGCGGTTCAGAAAGAAAGCGCCGCCGAGCAGACCGCCGAATCCAAGGCCTGGGACTATCAGAACGTCAAGCAATTTCTGGTTTCGCGCGCCGACATCCTCGAACAGACCGAACTGCTGGCATGGGAGCTGATTCATTGCTGGGACCGCGGCGTGGAGGTTCCGGAAGTCATTTACAACCGGGATTTTGCCGTTGCCGACCTCAAGGATTCGGTCGAAACGCTCCTGGGCCTGGAACAGCTTGGGATGAGCTCTGAATTTCAACGTGAAATCGCCCGGAGCGGCGTGGTGCTTCTGGAGAAAATCAACCGAATCACACCGTCCGTCCGCCGCAAAATCCTGGAGGAAATCGACCGTGCTTGACGATAAATTCAATGAAAAAGTCACCATCTGCATCCCGACCGACGCCATCGACGGCGTCATGATCTATCGCGATTATGTCGGGCATGCCGTGGTCATGGAAAGCGCTTCCGCGCAGGTGAGCCCCGCCTCCAAAACCGTTTTAAACCGGACTTTTCTGGTCAAAACCCGTTGCGAGCCCTTCCCCGGCGCGATCATTCTTTACCGGGGCGAGGAGCACCACCTGAAAGCCGTGCGAAGCTGCCGTTCCGTCACCGGCGAACTGGAGTGCTACCGATGCACGAGCTGAAGCCGTCGTTCGTCAAGACCGCCGACCAGCTGAAAGCCATCAAACTGTTAAAGAGCCGCGCGAGCAATGTTCTGTTGTTCGGCGGTTCGCGTTCCGGCAAGACTTTCGTGCTGGTTTATGCGATTATCTGCCGGGCGATGCAGGCGCCGGGGAGCCGGCACGTGATCCTGCGCTACCGTTTCAACGCGGTCAAGCAGTCGGTCGGCTATGACACGCTGCCGAAGGTCATGAAACTGGCGTTTCCGGGCTTGCGCTATGAACTGAACCGCAGCGATTGGTTCATCCGGCTGCCGAACGAGTCTGAAATCTGGCTGGGAGGGCTCGACGATCACCAGCGCGTGGACAAAATTCTGGGCAAGGAGTTCGCCACCGTCTATTTCAATGAATGCTCCGAAATCAGTTACTATGCGGTGACGACCGCTATGAGCCGTCTGGCCCAGCGTACGGCTGTGCCGAACAAAGCGTTTTTCGGCCTCTTCTGCACTTTATGAAAA
>DHTZ01000061.1 GCA_002408885.1 Lentisphaeria bacterium UBA5247
AAAATACTTTTGAAATTACCTCTATTAAATACAAACGAAAAAATCGCTTCAGAAAGGACCCATTGCTGAAAATAACGGCAGTACGCCCGGAAGAATATACTCATACCGGATACGATAGAGGACATCTGGTTCCAGCTAGAGATATGAATTTATTTCCTGTTGCCAGAGAAGAAAGTTTCTTTATGAGTAATATCTCTCCGCAGTTACCACGATTTAATCGCGGAATCTGGAAGAAACTGGAGTCGGAAGTATGGAAAATTGCATTACGGGAAAAAGATCTGCTCATTGTAACCGGGCCAATTTGGAACAATGAAAAAAATGAAACTTTGACGAATACTGATATTCCGACTCCTGTTGCATTCTTCAAAGTCATTTTTGATTTGACGCCTCCAGAAAAAATGATAGCTTTTATAATTCCGCACAACGCCTCAAGTAAACAATTAGAAAGTTTCGTCATGTCGGTTAAGCATGCAGAGGAACTTACCGGATTGAACTTTTTTCCAGAACTCCCGGAAGAACGTCAAAAAGAACTTGAAAGCACTCTGAATATAAATGAATGGCGGTTATCAAACTCAAGGAAAATAAAACTATGAAAAAACCTTTTTTCATGATTGGAACTCTCGCATTAATTACATGTATGTTTGCAACCGATTTACCGATGAAGGTTTATCTATGCAGAAAATGTTCTATGACAGTATTCAAAAACGGAATCCCGAATACCGCAAATTGCTCTGCTACAGGAAATCATCAATGGACTAACTTGGGGCTGATTGGTACATCTGTATATCTTTGCAGTAAATGTAAAGTTTCTGTTGCGACTGCCCAACGTCCGAACAGTTCCAACTGCCCAGCCACTGGTAGTCATTCCTGGAATTTATTGGGAAAGGTAGGAAAAGATCAATACCAGTGTAAAAAATGTAAAATTCGTGTGTTTATGGATATACGTCCAAATTCAGGTAATTGTCCAAGCGGAGGTAGCCACGACTGGAATAAATTTTGAAAACTCTCCTCCCCTTTCCCGTATTCTAACTTGAGTTTCCCTTTCTCAACAACTCCACGGGGAAGGGGTTTTCCATGCAAATTACCAAGGACGAACTTGAACGTGCAGGCTGGTTTTGTTTCGCTGAACGGTCGTAGGATGAGGGTCTCAGAAGAGCTTCCAGCAGGGTTTGAAGTTCGGTGTGGACGAGAGCAAAACGGGGCAAAACGGCTTCGTGTGTAAGATTGGGAGGATTTGGCTGGAAACTTTGTAAGCGGCAAAAAAGATAGGAAGCTCCATCCCGGTTGTTGGCCGGGATGGAGTGCTATCGGAAGCGGTGGTGTTAGGGCGATGCTGACGATCAGGATGGTCGCCAGGACACCGAGGCCGAAGCCGAGGCGGCGTCGGTCAGGCTGTCGTCCGTCTCGAACCGGAAGATTGCCGGGCTGTTTTCGAGATTGGGCGCAAGCTCGATATCGAGCTCGGGTTTAGGTTCGAGTTCCGGCGCGTGGTCACGGACTTCGATGTTTTGAGTGATGGTTTCTTCAGGTTTTTGAATTGATTTGATTTTTTGTGGTTAAGGTATAAATTAACTTTTGGCAGATTTCATATTTCCTGACGGAAAGTGAAAAGAAAAAATTTCATTTCATCCAGTTGGATTATATGATATCTCATTGACTGATGTTGGACCGGAAAGTGCCGAAAATGCATGACTAGAAAGCATAAGCAAGCTATCCTAAGAAATTGAGCTTGGGGTGATAGTGATGATCGCGATCACGACCAGGAGTTCAATGAGCGTAAAACGGTTTTTCGGTTTCATCATAACCTCGCTGAATTAGGATTTTTCGTTGTATTTGTGAGTATATTATATACAGGAGCCCCGCCGATGTCAATATTCCGCCACCGGTGAAGTTGACAATACTCTAAAATTGCATGAAGTATCTATATACTTTTATAAAATATACGGATACTTTTGGGGATATGTCGTATAATCATTGATTTTCCGGAAAATAGAGATATAATAAACCGCATGAGAAAACAGACCAAATACGAAGCCGCCGCCGAACTCATTATCGCGGAAATTCTGCCCGGCCTGGAACCCGGCATGAAACTGCCGCCGGAGGCGGAGCTTGCCCGCCGCGCCGGAGTCAGCATGATGACGCTCCGGCACAGCATCCAACTGCTCCACGAACGCGGCTATGTGATCAAAAAACCGGAGTACCGGGCGGTGGTCGCGGAGCCGGGCGGTCGGCGTTTTTTCGCCCGCGACCTGAAAAAAATCCTGATCGTCCGGATGCAGGACGATATCGCCTATACCGAACAGATGATGCTGCTCCAGCAGGCGCTGTTGCAGGATGCCGGAGTGACGAAATACAGCCCGATTCCGTTTTATATGCCGTTTTTCAACGGGTCTAAAAAGGAGCTGGAGACCAAAACCGTCGAAACGCTGTGCCGGGTGGCCGGGGAGACGCAGTGCGACGCCGTGATCCTGCTGCCCGGCATTGTTTTTGAACTCAAAATCCAGCGCGAATTGGAACGGATGAAAATCCCCCTGATCGTATCCCAGCCGCGGGAGGCGTCGGAAAATTATATCTACTTCAATATGGCGGCGGGGGCGTATTCCGCGCTCCAGCACCTGTACCAGATCGGCTGCCGCCACATCCGCTACATCGGGGGGATGAATGAACTGTTCTGGGAGCGTTCGCTCGGCGTGAAGCGCTTCCTGCGCGAATACGATCCGAAATCGGACCCGGCGGAGCGGATGACGCAATGCCTGGGAACGATCGACGACGGCTACGAAACGTTCTGCCGCCTGCAGGGGGAGGGTTGCCGGATCGACGGGATTCTGGCGCATAACGACCTGTGCGCCATCGGCATCAGCATGGCGGCGCGGAAATTCGGTATCCGGGTGCCGCGGGAGCTGGCGATCGTCGGCTTCGACGACCTGGAGCATACCCACCGTATTTTCCCTCAACTGACCTCCGTCGCCGCGCCGAATAAGCGGCTGGCCGAGGAGATGCTCAAATCGCTGGACTTCATTTTTGATCATCCGGGCGTCAAGGTTTCGAACCGGAGCGAACTGTATCCCCAGCTTCATATCCGCAAATCTTCCGGCGGCTTCAGAGGTAAATAACCCCTCTTTCGTTTCGCCCTATGCGGCAACGTGCCGCTCCGAAATTCGGTTGAAAAACTTGCACACGGCGCGAATTGTGATATATTTATCCGAAAATAACACCAAGGAATCTATTATGCGGATCATTGATTGCACCAAAGCCGGTTATAAACCGGAGTTGGAGAAAATTTTCAACCGTCCGGCCAATCCGCCGGAAATCGATATCGCGGTACGCGAAATCCTGAGCGAAATCGAACGCGACGGCGACGCCGCGCTGGTTAAATTTGCCGAGAAATTCGACCATGTCACCCTGACTCCCGCGCAATTCCGGGTGGCCGACGACGAAATCGCCGCCGCCGAAGCCCAGGTGAGCGACGAGTGGAAACACGCCATCAATACCGCGCTGGCGCACGTCGTTTCTTTTTCGGAACAGCGTATTCCGAAGGAGTGGCGTTATTCGCCGCGCCCGGGGGTGGTCCTGGGTGAACGTTTTGTGCCGATGGACCGGATCGGGGTCTATGTGCCGGGCGGCACCGCGCCGCTGGTGTCCACGGTCATCCACACGGCGGGCATCGCGAGAACGGCGGGCGTGTCTGAAATCGTCGCCGTCACTCCGGCCAACCGCGAGGGCAAGGTCCATCCGGCGGTGCTTTATGCCATGAAAATGGCCGGGGTCACCGAGATTTACCGCCTCGGCGGCGTTTACGCCGTCGGCGCCCTCGCCTACGGTACGCAGAGTATCCGCAAGGTGGAAAAAATTGTCGGCCCCGGCAATGCCTGGGTCACCGCCGCCAAAAAACAGGTTTACGGGCGGGTGGCGCTCGACATGGTGGCGGGGCCTTCCGAGATCATGATCATCGCCGACGATTCGGCCCGTCCGGATTTCGTCGCCGCCGACATGCTCTCGCAGGCCGAACACGGCAGCGGGTTCGAGCAGTCCGTGCTGGTGACGACCGACCCGGTGCTGGTCGACCGCGTCCGCTGCGAGTTGAATGCCCGCCAGAAGCGGCTCAGCCGCAGCGAAGCCATCGAAAAGGTTTTCGCCAACGGCGTCTATTTCATCCTGGTGCGCGATCTGAACGAAGCCGCGGCGGTCGCCGGCCGTTACGCGCCGGAGCACCTTGAAATCATGTGTGCCAACGCCGAAGCCGTGGCCGATAATATTACCGCCGCCGGAGCGATTTTCATCGGCGAATGGACGCCGGAGCCGATCGGCGATTTCTGCGCGGGGCCGAGCCATGTGCTGCCGACCGCGGGTTCCGGGCGTTATTTTTCGGGGCTGACGGTGGAGGGGTTCTTCCGCCGCATGAGCACGCTTCAATACACCCGCGAGGCGGTTCAGCCGGAACTCGACTTGGTAAAAGCTTTTGCCGAAATGGAAGGGCTCGACGCCCACGGCATGAGCGGCGAAGTACGGAGGGGATGAACATGAAGACATTCCGCTTCCGCCCCGCCGTCGAAGCCATGGACGGCTATGTCCCCGGCGAACAGCCCAAAATCAGCAACCTGATCAAAATCAACACCAACGAGAACCCGTATCCGCCCGCGCCGGGCGTATACGAGGCCATCCGCGATTTTGCGGCGGAAAAACTGCGGCTGTACCCTCAGCCGACCGCCGACATGGTTCGCGAAACCATCGCTTCGCTGCACCGGGTGACGCCGGACATGGTCATTGCCGGCAACGGTTCGGACGATATCCTGAATATCGCCATCCGCAGTTTCTGCGGCCCGGAGTTGCCGCTGGCCTGTTTCGATCCGTCCTATTCGCTGTACCCGGTGCTGGCCCGGATGCAGGAGGCCCCGGTCGTCCGGATTCCCCTGACCGCCGGGTTTGAAATGCCGTCCGACGCGGCGGAACAGGCGGCCTCCGCCAATCTGCTGATCGTGACCCGCCCGAACGCCCCCACCGGCAACGCGTTTCCGCTGGCGGCGGTCCGCCGCGTGATCGAAACATTCGGCGGCGTGGTGCTGGTGGACGAAGCCTACGCCGACTTTGCCGACGACAACTGCATGGGCCTTGTGCATGAATACGACAACCTGATCGTCAGCCGCACCATGTCCAAGAGTTATTCGCTGGCCGGTATCCGTTTCGGTTACGCCGTGGCGGGCCGCGGGCTGATTTCCGGCATGATGAAGATCAAGGATTCCTACAATGTCGATATGCTGACCCAGTACATCGTCCGCGCCGCGCTGTCCGATCAGGCTTACCTGAATAAAACGCGGAGTGCGATACTGGCAACCCGTGCCCGGCTTGAACGGGAATTGACGAAGCTCGGCTTTTCTTATGTGCCGTCGCAGACGAACTTCCTGTTCGCCGTGCCGCCGGACAACGACGGCAGGCGTTTTTTTGACGTCCTGCGCGAAAACGCCGTGATCGTGCGCTATTTTCCGGGAGAAGTCACCGGGCGCCATGTGCGTATCAGCATCGGCACCGACGCGGAAATCGACAAAGTGCTGGAAATCGCCGCACAGCTTTACGGTTGAACGGCTTCCGCTTAATTGCCGCTGATGGTCCGGTGGATCTCCTCAATGATGTCCTGCAGGGTCCCGCTGCTGAAAATACCGAAAACGCTCTTGAGAAATGAGCTGGTGTTGATGGCGGCGAACTGCACGACGGCGGCGGCGTAGTCGGGTTCCGGGTCGTAAACGGTTCCGCGGATGGTGATGGGCATCATCACTTCTTCAACGTTGATGGTGGAGTGCACCAGCATTTGCGGATCGCTGCCGAAGCCGAGGTCGCCGGTGAATTTGAGCTGTTTAATGAAATCGCCGGTGAATTTGACGTTGTTCAGCTTGACGCGCCCCTCGTGGATTTCGGCGTCGATGGCGCCGGTGTTGAAATACATGTGGTCCGAGGCGGAAACAATCCGGCTGAACGCATTTCCAAGCTGTTTGTTCTTGATCCCCCCGAGCTGGTAACGGATTTCATTGACCACGCGCAACGGCATGAAAAGCAGCCGCCCGGTGATGGTGTTCTGGAGGTTGTTCGGGATCGAAATATCCCGGTAGCTGGAGGTCAGGCTGCCGTTCATATGGTCCCAGACTGCCGGATAGCGGAGGCCGCGCCCGGAGAGTTTGAGGTCGACTTTTTCGGCGATGCCGGACAGGTTTTTCATGCTTCCCTCGAACAGCGGCGTGGAAACGGGGTCGAGGTCGAGGTTTTCCGTGGAGAGGGCGAGGTTGTAAAGAATGCCGCTTTCGGAACTGCGGGCGTCGGCGCGCAGGGTGATGGGAGTCTCATTGACGTGAAGCCGGGCGGGATCGATCTGCAATTCCTTGCCGTTGCCGTGGATGGTGGCGGTCAGGCGGAGGTTGTTTTCGGCGGAAAAGGTTATGCCGTTCAGGTCCAGGTGCGCCGTGAAGGGGGAGAGGTCGAACGACGGTTCATTCCGGGGGCCCGGCTTTGCGGGGACGCCGTTTTGCAGAAAAAGATGCTTCAGACGCAGCAGGTCAAGCCGCGTCGACGCGATATTGAGCACGCCACCGTCAAAATCCCAGCGGAAATCCGCAAGGTCTTCCAGGTTAACCGTATTGCCGGTACTGGAAAAACGGTCTTTGTCGCGGCGGTAATTGAGGTGGCCGCGGCCGCTGACGCTTTCGCTCATGGCGGTGGTCTGGAAATGGTTGAGCTCAAGGTCGCCGTTGAGGGTGATGCCCCGATAACGGTCCGCCAATTCGGCGTCGATTTTTCCCCGGAGCGTACCGCCGGTCAGGAAACCCGGATCGAAGACCGAATAAAACTCCTGGTTCAACTGCTGGATGTCGGCGGTGAAACGGCCGTTGCCGCTGTCCAGCTCAAGGCCGCCCTGAATGGCGGCGCTTCCCATGTCGTGCCCGGCGGTGGAGCCGCGGACGATCAGCATGGGGACCCGGAGCCGGCTGAATTGGTCCAGTCCCAGCGTAAAATCACTGCTGAGCGAAAATTGCTCGCCGTGAATGTTCTGGTTGCGGACGGCGAAGTTTTCCAGCGCCATGTCGCCCTGCAGGCGCATATACTGCCCGAATTTCTGGAAATTCCCGGTCAGCTTCGAGCGCAGAACGCCGTGTTTGAATTGCATTTCGGGGTCGGAAATGAGGGGATTGAATTCAGTGAGGGGGATGTTCTGAATCACCAGCCCGGCGTTCAGTTCGGGGTTTTCGGCGGGGACGGAGATGCTGCCGGAGGCCGGCGCCAGCGTGAGATCGGCCGTTCCGCCGGAGGCATCCTTCAGGTTGATTTCCATATGATCGAGCTGGACGCGGTCATAATCGGTCAGCGAAATTTTGAACTTCGGATGCAGGGTCAACCGATTCCATGAGCGTCCGTCGAACTCCACCGCCAGGTCGTTGGTGCTCACATCCACATCGGCCTCCATCAAGGTGGCGATGCCGTCCATCCGGTACAGGACCGTGCCGGACGCCAGCCCGGACCAGCGGAGCGGCACTCCTTCGGGCAGCCAGGAATTGACCTGGCTGGTATCGAAATCCCGCAGGCGGACGACGGCGGTGCATGGGCCCATGACGGTGTCTTTGTCCCAGTTGATGTAGAAGTCGTTGATGTCGACGGTCTGTTCCGCGCCCGCCTGGAGCATGCGCAGCCGCCCGCGGGGGACCCGCAGGAAGCCGTTCCAGAGGTCGAGGACGGCGTTGCCGGAGAAGCGGTATTCGGCGGGGAAGAATTTGCCCATCACGTGATCGATGATGTCGCGGACGAAATTGGGGATCATCGCCTGCTGGGATACGTCGTCGTTGCCCACGCCGCCGGCGTTGACGTCGGCGGTCAGGACGAAGGTGTTGAGGTTCCAGACGCCGGAAACCTCGGCGTGCCCGATGTCGCCGCGGGCGGTGGACTGTTTGGCCGAGGCGAGGTCGATGATGAACATCCGGTTCAGCGGGTTGATGTTGCCGCGGACGGTGCCGCTGTATTCGGTGGGGACGTATTCGATGTCCACGTCGTCGATGCGCATAAAAAAGCGGTCGCCGCGGACCTTGGCGTTCAGGTCGAAACCGCCGCGCGCGGCGGAAAGGCGCCCGTCGATCCGGACGTCGGCGGCGCTGTCGGCGCCGAACCAGATGAACCATTTGCCCAGCAACGGGTTGAATACCGGCAGCGCCAATTCCCGGATGAAAAAGGTCCAGCCCGGGTTTTCGCCCCCGAAAGCCGATTCCGGCGGGGCGTTCAGGTCCACCGTGAGCGGTCCGTCGTTGAGCTGGAAGCCGATGGTTTCGCGTTCTTTATCCAGAAAGCTGAACGAAAGGGCGCGGATGGCGGCGTCGCGCCGGCGGTGATTGAACGTGAGGTCATGGGAGGAGATGAAATTCCATTGGGGGATGTCGAATTCCTGGCCGAGCGCTTTCAGCGGCCCCCGGCGGAGCAGTTTCAGGTCGCCGCGGGACGAAACCGTGTCGTTTTGCCGTTCCAGCGCGCCTTTGTAAAAGAGTTGCGTGTCGCCGGGGTCGATGCCGGTGAAATAGAGCGAGGCGAGGCGGATGATTTCGGCGGAAAGGGGCGCGACGGTGATTTGAAGCGAAGCGGCCCGGTCCTCTGCCCGGAAACTGCCGAGGGCGGTGATATCGGATATTTTTTCCTCGCCGATGGACTGTTCAAACGAAAAATGGTGCAGGATCAATTCATCGGTTTTGTCGGCGCTGAGATTGGCGGAAACGGTCAGGCTCTGTTCCCCGACCGGTGCTTTGCCGATCTGCCCGGATATGGACTGGAGCCGGAGGTCCAGCTTCAGCCGTTCCGGGATCGTGGCGCGGGCGAATTGAAAGCGGCTTTCCAATTGGATGCCGCCGCTCTTGACCGTAATGTCCGGTCCGGTTTGAAAGGCGGCGGCGCCGTTGGCGGTCAGGGTTCCCTCGCGCCGTTCGCTCAGGTGGTCGAGCTTGACGCTGAAATTGGTCAGCGCGAGCGATCCGTTTTTCTGCTTGAGGTGGATGTTGAGGTTGTTGAGTTCCAGGTTTTCGAGGCTCAGTTTCAACCGGTTCGGCAGTTTTCGGGGGGGGGCGGAAGGCGTTTCCTCCGGTTCGGCGGCGGATGAATCCAGATACAGGTTGATGTTTCCGGCTACGGTATCGTGCAGACGGGTCACTCCGCCGACGGTCAGCCAGAAACCGTAGCCGGTTTCCAGCGTGCCGACGGTCAGCAGCGGTTTGTCCACATCCCCCAGGCGCAGGTTGCGGACGTTCACCCTTGAGCGGAACGGTGAGATTTCGAATCTCTCGGCCTCGATCTCCTCGCCGGTGGCGATCGAAACGACCGGCAGGGCCACCTTGGTGATGAACTCCGAGTTGGTGATCAGCAGATAGAGCGCCAGCAGCAACGCCGCAATCAGCACCGTCACCCAGACCGCGGTATATCCGAAAAATTTACAGATCCGCTTGAACATATGGCGCTGTCGGGGTCAGCGCGCCCCTCCCTGCAGGCTCCGCCGCAGTTCTTCCACGAACAGTTTGGTATCTTCTTCGGTCGGTTCGCCGTTCACGTCGTCGAAACCGAGGCCGCCGGAACGGTCGAGCATCCAGGTGGCGGTGGCGCCCGATGCGAATTTGACCGTTCCGCTCATGGCCGCGCCGGGGCGCACCAGTTTGCTGACTTCGACGATGGTCTGGCCGTCGGCGGGGCCGAGGGCGGCGGCAATGTCCTTTTCCTCGGTTTTTTCTTCCGGGGCGGGGTCGTTTTTGGACCAGTCGATGTTTTCGAGTTCGGCGGCGAGGATGCGGATTTCCATGTACGAGAATTTCTTGCCGAATTTCTCGTTTACCATCTGCTGAATGTCGGAGAGGGAATTTCCGGCTTCCAGTTGTTCCGCCATGAATTTCTTGATTTCGATTTTATCCATGAGACTTTTCCTTTTATGTTACGATCTTAATGCTTGTCATTTCGCCCTGCGGGCGGCACGTGCCGCCTCGAAGTTTCTTTTCGAATAATATAGCGCCCTGTATTATTTTTTCAACCGTACACGCGGATCGGCCCAGGCATATGCGATATCCGTCAGCAAATTGATGCCGACGAACAGCAGCGCGCTCATGATCACCAGCGCTTTCAGCAATTGCAGATCCGAATTGTTGAGCGCGTCGATCCCCGCGTAACCCAGCCCCGGAATGCCGAAAAACGTTTCCAGCAGCAGACTCCCGGTAAAAAGAAACGGCAGCACCGTCGCCGCGCGGCTGATGATCGGCAGCGCCGTATTCCTCAGCAGGTGCCGGGCGTATACCGAAAACGGCGCGCAGCCCTTCGCCAGCGCCGTCCGCAGGTATTCCCGGTTCAGCTCATTGACGAATACCGTCCGGTAAAAACGCATTCCCCCGCCGAGCCCGCTGATGACGCCGATCAGCACCGGCAGCATCAGGTAGCGCCAGCCGTCCCAGCCCCATACCGGGAACCAGTTGAAATAGTACCCGAAATACCATTGTCCGAAAATAATGAACACCAGATAACTCACGCTCATCCCGACGACCGACACCAGCACCAGCGCCCGGTCCGCCCAGGTGCCCTTGAACGCCGCGGAGAGCAGCGCCAGCGCGATTCCGACGATCATTTCGCCGATGAACACCGGGATCATCAGCGACAACGACGGGCCGATGCCGCGGCAGAGGATATCCCGCACCGGCTCCCTCGTGACCAGTGTCTGCCCGAAATTGAAAAAACGCACATACGGAAACACCGGTTCGAACCGGACCAGCTCCCCCAGCGCCGCCGTCAACTGCGAATGGAACGGCGAAGCCTGTTCCCGGTAAAAGGTGACCGAGGCGATTTCGGGGGCGGTTGCGGCGGTGATTTTGAATTCCGGTTCGGCGGCGTCCACCGGAACGCGGATGGTTTTGCCGTCCGGCAGTTCGATCACGGCGCAGACCGGGGAGTCCTGTTCGAAATTGCGTTTGAAAACGGCCGCGCCGTCGGGACCGAGCGCCAGTTTGCCCGGTTCGAACCGGCAGTTCCCTTCGAGGCGGATGCCCAGCCAGTCCTGTTGTTTGTCGAACACGGCGGAGCTGAACGTTTCGGTCAGGCAGTTTCTGCCGAAGAAAACCGGGAGGTCGGTGCCGAGTTCGCGGCGCATGTTTTCGATGTCGCGCGGAGCGGGATTTTTGCCCAGCACCGCGGCGGCGGGGTCGCCGGCGGCCATCCGGAACATGACGAACGTCAGCGCCAGCACCCCGAGGATGATCAGCACCGAGTAGCAGAGTCTTCTGACAATATATCCCAGCATGAAAACTTCCTGTAAAGAACCGTCGCAGCGGGCCATGCCCCGGACGCGGCAGCGGAACTGCCTTATTTCGCCCCGCGGGCGACCAGCGCATTCCGCGCGCTGGACCGCGTGCGGCAACGTGCCGCCTCGAAGTTCTTATTTTATTCCGGCGTAATATAGACCGCTTTCGGGGGCGGGTCAATCCCCGGACGGCGCCCGGACGGAAATTTTCAACGCTTTTCGGTTCTTCGCGGAATCCGGTTTGAAAAGTGTTTTTAAAATGCTACAGTTATAACAAAGGTACTTCGAAGCGGCACGCCGCCGCCCGCCGGACGACAAGAAGCGATACTCCGAAAGGAATGAATAACGATGGAAAAAATTTCAATTAAAACCGGTTCGCGCGACGCCATGCTCGACATCACCGATCAGGTCGAGGCGCTCGTTCCTGCCGACATGCGTGAAGGGCTTTGCACAGTCTACTGCGAACACACCACCGCCGCGGTGACGATCAACGAAAACGCCGACCCCGACGTCAGGAGCGACATCCGCAGCACTCTCGACCGCCTGATTCCGTTCAACCAGCCGGAATTCCGCCACGCCGAGGGCAATTCCGCCGCCCACCTCAAATCGTCCATGATCGGGTGCTCCGTTACCATCCCGGTCAAAAACGGGCGCTTGTACCTCGGGCGCTGGCAGGGGATCTATTTCTGCGAGTTTGACGGGCCGCGCCAGCGCACGGTGTCGGTATGGTTTATCAAGGGCTACTGATCTGCTGGCTTTTTCTGGGCGGGCTCTGCGCTGCGGAATTACCGCCCGAGCTGGCGGAAGCGGACGCCTTGGTTCACACCGGGCGTTACGTGCCGGCGGCGATCAGTTTCCTCCAATACCGCCTCCGGTTTCCGGAACACGAAACCTATTGCACCGAACGCGCCGCTTACTGCCTGGTGCAGACGGGCGAAACCGGGCGGGCGCTCCGTCTGCTCCGTGATTTCGACGGCCGGGCTCCCGAACCGGACACGCCGCACGTCATGGTCGGGCGTACCCGGCTGCGGGCGCTGCTGGCTTATCTGTATGACCGCGCCGACGACCCCCGCCGGGCGCTTCAACTCCTGCGCCGCAACCCCACCTTCGATACGCATGCCGAACGGAACCTGCATCTGCTGGCGCGCCTGGCGTTGGAGGAAGAGATTGAAGGCGTGAATGTTGCCCATGTCCGGCGTCAGTTGCTCACCGCCATCCTGATGAGTCCGCCGGGGACTCCGGGACGATGGAGCCTGTTTCAAAAATTTATCGAATATGGGGGCGATAAATTACCGATTGCGGTTGAAAAAATCATTAGCCGAAACTATTTTTATAATCAAATGCAAAAAAACAACCAACAATTTCAGGAGAAGAATTAAATGGAAGATATCGTCATCATCGGCACCGGCCCTGCCGGCCTGACCGCCGCCATTTACATGGCCCGCGCCAACTGTAACCCGGTGGTCCTTGCGGGGCTCCAGCCCGGCGGGCTTCTCACCCAGACCACCGACATCGAGAATTTTCCCGGCTTCCCGAACGCCATCAACGGCTTCGAACTGATGATGAACTGTCAGCAGCAGGCCGAAAAGTTCGGCGCCAGAATTCTTTATGAAGTGGTGGACAAAGTCGAACTCCGCGAGGGCGGTCCCCACAAGTTGTTTCTGACCTCCGGCGAAGTCATGGAATGCAAGGCGTTGATCATCGCCACCGGTTCTTCGCCGCGCTGGCTCGGGCTGGAATCCGAAGAACGGCTGAAAAACCACGGCGTTTCCGCCTGCGCCACCTGCGATGGCGCGTTTCACCGCGGTGTGCCGGTTGTGGTGATCGGCGGCGGCGACAGCGCCATGGAAGAAGCGCTCTTCCTGACCAAATTCGCCTCGACGGTTACGCTGATCCACCGGCGCGAGGAATTCCGCGCGTCCAAAATCATGCTGGAGCGCGCCCGTGCGCACGAGAAAATCAAATTTGTCGTCAACAGCGTGGTCCAGGAAGTACTGGGCGAACAGGATGTGGAAGGGCTTCGTCTGGAAAACGTGAAAACCGGAGAAATCAGTGATTTCCCCTGCAAGGCGGTTTTCATGGCCCTCGGGCATGACCCGAATACGGAACTGTTCCGCGGACAGCTCGAAACCGACGCCAAGGGCTTCATTCAGACGGTCGGGCGCAGTACCTATACCAGCGTGGAAGGCGTTTTTGTCGCGGGCGATTGCGCTGACGACGTTTACCGCCAGGCGGTTACCGCCGCCGGAACCGGCGCAGCGGCGGCCATCGACGCCGAACGCTGGATGGCATCCAAGGAATAATAAAGAATCCGTTTCGTCCTGTGGGCGACCGGCGGCGGGCACGGCCCGCCGCGCCGGATTTTTTGATTACCAGTTGGAGCGGCCGTAGCCTCCGGTGAACGATAGCGGATCGCATCAATAAGCGGTAGCCCCCACTTCTCGGAGCTTCTGCTCAGCTCTCCAAGAGGGAGTGTGGAAATGATCTGTCTGATCATTTTCATGCTCCTCAAGCGGCAAACTCTCTTCAATTCTTCAGGCTTATCCATTCAGATAACCTATTGGAAGAATAATAAAATCACTCCCCAGATACTGTTGCCCAAGGTAAGTACCAATCCGATGATATTGAGTGTGATGCCGAGGGCATACCTCTTTTTGCATCCTAATATCAAGCCCACGATTGTTATCGGAAACCCGACTAAAGGAAATAACCAGGCCAGCATGCCGATCCAACCCAATATCGCCGAGGCAGGGCTTATTTGCTTGACTGGCTCCGATTCTGTATCATATCTCCGCGAAGTATTTATTCTTGGTTCGGAAGGCAACCTTTGCGGTTTTATCAGAGTTGGCTCTATCACGATTACCTGCTTACAGTATGGACATTCGGCTTCCTGTCCTAGCCAATTATTTTCGGCTTCGAGTGACTCTTTACACATGGGACACTGACATTTTACCATAGTATAACTTCCTTTTATTCTTCCATTGATTTTATTATAGCACTTTGGGTTCTCGAATCCACATTCATAAAAGTCGCATAGAAATTCATGCGGTCTTCGCTTGTTCCTCCACCACCATGCAGTATCCTTTGCTGTTCATCCGGCAAGCCATTGATAAATTCTTTTGCAAGTTTTTTATCATGATCATGCTTCTCATAATTACCTGAATATATCATTGAATTCGTTCCTTCAATATACAAGTACAACAAGCTTAACAATATTGTCACGGTAACGACACCAATACCGACAAAAGTTAACACCCATATCAGTGAATTACTACCGGGTTTGCTTTCTGCTTGCTCCCTGGAAATTGGTTGTTTTCTTATCGTTATCAGGGATAGGCAATAAGGGCATTCGGCTTGTTGCCCATCCCAATCATTTTCTGCTTCAAACCTGTTTTTGCATTTTGGACATTGACTGATAAACATAATTTTTTCTCCTTACTGGTCGAAGATCAGGCTCAATAGTATTAATTGTACCGGAATGGCCAATATACTAAGTACGATTCCAATGATCGCTTTCCCATATTGTGACTGATTCCTTGAGTTATCGATTCTTGATAGCGCGACAATAGAGAAGAATCCGCCAAAGATACAAAATAAGCCGCAAAACAAGATTGCGAAGATCGCCCAGATGATTCCAGAATTTGCCGCTTTCGAATATGAAATACCTTGGCGTTTCCGGTACTCCGGCGGCATCTGATAACTTGGAATCATTTCCAGCCGCAACTCCCCGTTCTTGTAGTCTTCTAATGAATATTCAATGATAAGTTTTATTTTTTCAGTCATGAAGAGGTAACGGATATTATCACTGTCAATACCCCATTCCAAAACAATAGAGCCTTCCCGGATAGAGAAAATAAGATGAACCCATGCCCGTAAACGCTTGCAAATAAGCAAGCCATCTCTGGGGTTATCTTCGAGAACTTCATATTCCTGTGTTAGAAATCCCTGTTTGACAGCAGCGAAGATTTCTGAGTAGTTCCCGGTAATGACGAATTCCTTTTCCCGCCGCTTTATGTTGCTGATTCCAGTATGAGGGATAGTATTGGTAAATTTTTTCAGCCTGATTCCGGATGCCCTGACAGGTGAAACCTCCTCCTGAATATTATTTTTACAATGGCGGCAAAAAATGGCTTCCCGTTTAATAACGCCGTTGCATTTGGGACAATTTGCCTCATCGGGATTTAGACTCGAAGGAGGATGAATAAGGATTGCCGGCTTTACAGTCGGATTGATTTCCGGCATAGGCGGCGGGGCCTCTTCTTCGATCATAAATGGACCATTGCATTTGGGGCAGGTCACTGTTTTCAGGTTTGAGTCTAATCTGATTTTTTGCTCACAATAGGGGCAGCGGATTTTAATTTTTCCTTGCTCTTCCATTATACATTCCCGTGATAATTTTTTTATAATTACTGAGTATTTTGTAGCTCGTCATTCACATAAATAGAACTTTCGCTAATGTTACCTTCTTCGTCATAAGATATTTTTTTACCATGTAGTTTTCCATTTCTGAAGGGAGTACGGCTCCGTATGCGCCCATTGTTCCAATAGAATAAAACTTCGCCATGTATCTCGCCATTTATTAAAGGAGCATGAGTTTTTACTTTTCCATCTTTGTAATAGGAGGTATGCTTGCCATGTAGTTTCCCATTTTCCCATGACGCACGGGATTTTATTTGCCCATTTTCATCGTATTCAATATGTTCTCCATGTGCGCTACCATCTTTGTAAAACTTACGAGCTTTTATCTTACCATCCTCGTAATAATCGATTCCTTCGCCGTTCAAAGGACGATGAATTTTTATCTTACCATTTTCATGATATTCAATGTATTCACCATGCTTACCATTTTCGTAAGGTATGCGATATTTTATCTTACCATTTTGGTAATACCGAATTGATTCACCATGTTGTTTCCCATTTTTATAAGAGCATCGTAACAATATCTCTCCATTGTCAAAATGATCAATAACAACACCCGAAAACGGGATATTATTTTTGTATGCCACCTCATCACGAAATTCTAAATCCGATAACTCAGTAACGTCCTCTTGCGTCCCGCAAACTCGGAATATTATAATTCCGCCAGCCGCAATGGTAATTATTGATATAACCAATATAATTGTTTGTAGAATTCTTTTCTTGGGTTTTCGAAACTGTTTATCTTGAGGCAACATATAGCGGTCAGTATCGCTTGAACGATTGGAAATAATGATGGTTTCACTGCAATACGGACATTCAGCTTGTTGTCCTTGCCATTCCGATTCCGCTTCGATATTATTACCACATTGAGGGCAGGGAAATGTAAATTTTGTCATTTGAAATAGATTCCTTCATATTAGTTTCTGATGATTATTCTATGAATTGATTCTGAAAACATCAGATAGAATTTGATGGAACCATGGCTTTATGATTTCCGTTTGGTTTTCAGCGATTACAAACTCCTGTCCGATGGAGACAGATTGAAAATACGCTATTTCAGTATGGTTTCGACATAAACAACCATCTTTATCTTTGAATCCGGGTTGTCTGCGTTCGTCTTTTGCATTTTCTTTGGGATTATGCCCGGTCATATTGGCAGTTAGATTCTTTGTATCGAGCCACGGTAATTTGTTACAATCCCAATAGCTAAAGCATTTTTTCGGATTAGGCAGCGTCAGGATCAGGGGAGATTGTCCGGTTTTCAGCTTGAATGTGCCATAGCCGGGATAGGTTTCATCCAGCGAAAGTTTTTCGCGGCCGATATACAGGGTGTTGTTTTCGTTGGTATAATGGCTGTGGGGATGCCAATTGTATTTCTTTATATCCGCTCCGGTGACAATGGCATCTATTTGCAGATATCCCCAAATCACATGGAATGGCGATCCGTCAAACCGCCATGAACCGTTTTTCATGATTACCCTTTGGAAAAGACCAAAGAAAAGGAAGATGTCCCCCGGACTAACCCCGTTACTACTGAGATGGGTTTGCGCTCCACCGCATTGCCCGAAAAGCGGTTTCCAGCCATCCGGCAGGGTCTGATACAGGTCTTTCCGAATATCAGGATCAAGGTGGCAGTGCTTATATCGGATATTTTGCAACAACTTCCTTTGATCTTCCGGTAGATTCAAATCCTCGAACGCCATCTTGGTATCCTTTTCCTGCATCTGACCGTTTTCCAGTTTTATTTCGGGAATCGGCAGCGAAAGCATAGTACCGTCCGGGAAAACCGGGCTGGGCATACCGCCATAGGAGGAATCAAAACCCTTCCTGCTCAAAATAAATTTCATGATTAAGCCCTTATTGTTAAATGATTCACAAAATACAATCGGGGCAAAAAAAGAGACGTGCCCCATTTCACATGATTGTCCCTTGGCCTACCACAGCCTCCAGATGAGTCATGGGAACAGGACACGTCTATATTTGTATATAAACATGCCTGTCGGGCTCATCTGTTGGCGCTGGTAGCGGAAGTGGTAGTTCAGGGACAACGCCGATTCGGTTGTTATTTCATTTCTCGTTTTATGTTAACTCGGTCTTCTCCTTATGTAAGTTAAACATCCGTAAGTTACAATGGAAAAAGACTTCTGTCAACCCGGTTAACCGATTCGGCGCTCGTTTTTTCTCGGCTTTTGTCGCTCCTTTCATGGTTATTTGGCAGACAATGCGCGCCATGAAGGAATTTCTTACACCGGAAGAGGAAAAATTGAAGTTTTTTTATTCGGTTATAATTCGGACAGCGTTTTACGTAAGTTTTCGAGTTCCCGAGGGGTCAACCGAGTTCTTGGCTGCCGCATACCGGATTTTGGAGGATTGAGCCGGGGAGTAAAAAGTTCATATTCATCCAAATATTTGAGTATGGTTTGTTCATCCGTGTCGAATATCCGCGCAATCAAAGCACTGGTATGACGCTCTGCCAAATAAGCCAAGCGTTCACGGGTAATCGGTATGATAGGTTCAGTAGAGATCTTTTTCGGTACAGCCAATATCGGCAAATGATATTGAGCTTCAGCAGGACAATCGGGATCATGCTTGATCGTGTAAATTTTAAAATCTTTGATTCTGCAGTAGTCAGGGCTGGACTGCTCGTCAACACCAATACTAAAAATGCCGCCAAAGAAAAGCGATGGTACATACAAAACCAATTTACTATCAATATAAAGATAAAGCAATCTTTCTGTCTGCACCATTTCAATACGAATAAAATCTTTGGCATTATTTGGCTGTTGAAGTGGTTCCAATAAGATTTTCGATCTATTTTCCGGTTGATATTCCAATGATGATAATGTCAGTTTATCATCCGTTTTTCGACTTAGCGCCCATTGGTAAAATGAACGTTCATTTTTTTGACGGTCCAAAGCAGTAACCTTAAAATAAACGGAACCGCTCAAACCTGAACTGTCAAGATCAAAACGGATAACATAAGGAGATTCCAATGGTTGCTTCAGTCGAATTTGACCATGTGCACCGACGATCAAAGTATTGTCAAAGAATGTGAAATTGGCACTGCCAAAAGTATCCCATGCTTTCTTGGATGAAAAATCATCGGAGAATATCAAGTTTTGTCTCCGCGGTGTATTATCCTGATATGGTTGTTGTTTTTGATGAAGGATATCACCGAACTCCGGGATATATAAAAAACCGTGACCATATGCAATAAAATCCAATTGTTCCCATTTTACAATTTCACCGACTTTCAATGCCGGTTCTTGTATTGCTGTACGGATAAGCCACAATACAATAAGAATAAGTAAAACAATAAAGATATACCGGTAGCGAAATCCCAAGGAGGCAAAGCGTTTTTTCCGGGGGATACCATTTGCAAGAGCCTGTTGGAACTCATTCGCATCCTTAAAACGGTGAAAACGATTCTGATCGCAGGCGGTTGAAATTACCCGGTTCAGGTGCTGGCATTCTTTGTTATCGATCAGTTCCAGTGGAAATGAGGGAAATACTTCAACACCGTTTCCGGTCAGACAGCAATATAGCACTTTGCCGAGGGCATATAAATCATCGGCATGGCCTTTGCCGGTCGAGCCGGATCGTAATCGCTCGGGCGGAATAAATCCCAACGTACCGCCAAGGGTTAGCGTTTGGGAAATCGAGCGAACCAGCCCGATATCGGAGAGTTTCGGAATACCATTGACGTAGAGAATGTTTTCCGGTTTGATGTCGCGGTGCACCAATCGCGCGCGATGAAGCGTTTTCAGCCCTTCAAGCAGCATTTGCCCCAGTTCAATGGTTTCATCGGGAGTAAATTGTTTTCTCTGCTTTAAGATATTTGCCAGTGTAGCCGGAATATACTGATCTTCGGAACCGATATTATCGGCAAGTTCCATGGTATAATAAAGGCACGTTCCAACCTCGCCTATATGCAGAATACGAATCAGGTACGGAGAATCATCGATCCTTGCGTAACTTGACAACCCGGCGAATTCCTTTTCGATTTGATCCGAACGTTCTATGGTCTTCAGAGCAACAAACTGCCCGGAACGGTTACGGGCGATCCATACTTCACCGTAAGCTCCATGGCCGCATTTTTGAAAAAGTTCGTAATCGGGTATCTGCATATTCTATATGGATGAATGCTGTTCAGGTATCTCTTGAAAGGTATCACAAAGCCGACGGTAAGCAACTCCGTTTTCAGGGATATTCAGCTTTTTTACCGACTCTTTTATATCCCGGAGCAAAAGATCATCCTCGGCCAGTCGATTCAGACGTACCCGGCAGCGGTTACATCCGATCAGGTGCCAGCGACATGGCAACCGGGATAGAAACGGCATTTTTCCGTTACGATACTGATCCAGTTCAGGTAATTGATAATGTCGCATGGTTATTCCTCCCGTAACTGTTCAACGATCTTCCGGAGCTTGGCAACTGCCCGGCTTTTCGCCACATAAACCGCACTGACGGAAATCCCCAGGAACCGGGCCACCTTTTCCGGCGGTTCGCCCTTGATGGCATATAACTCAAAGACTTGAAACGTACCGATCTCAACTTGCTCCCGCAGTATCACCAGCGCCTGACTCAAAATATGTGCCTGCCATTCCTCCTGCCAATGCGCTTCATTCATATCGGTAAGATTGCCGGGAAACTCCGTACAGGCGCATTCCCGGTCTTTACGCTTCCGAATCAGGTCGATGGCATTGTGTGAGATTACCCGGCGCAGATAATCTCGAAACCGTCCTTTTGCCGGGTCATAACGGAACCGTTTTCCCATTTTGAATATATCCAATAGTACCGACTGACACAAATCGTCCAGTTCCGTGGAAGATAACCGGTAGTCATTTCCACGCAGGATAATCAACGGCCGATACGTTTCATAGAACTCGAACCATGAAATTTCATCACCATTCTGAATTGCAGCTAAGAGAGATTTTTTCGTCGTATAGCCCATAAACCATGGATATCCTGATTCAATTTAACCAAAAATCTTTATCACCATTTTTCAGAACAATACGTACCGCCAATGAACATTCTTACACCAATTCGGAAAAAATCGCCAATTTATTACCAATTGGAGCGGTCGTAGTTGCGGTAGCTGATTGCTTCGTAGAGATGATTTTCCTGAATGTCCGGTGAATTGGCGAGGTCGGCAATGGTCCGCGCCACCTTCAAGATACGGTCATAGGCGCGCGGACTGAGATCGAAGCGCTGGATGGCGTGACGTAACAGAACTTCGCTCTTGGGACCGATTTTGCAGAAGTGGCGCAGTTCACGCGGTGCCATGTGGGCGTTGCAATAGATGCCGCTGCCTTTGAAGCGTTCGGCCTGAATTTGACGGGCAACGATAACTCTTTCACGGATTGACGCGCTGGATTCCCCGGAGGGTGCTTTAACCAACTCATCTTCGCTGAGGCGCGAGACTTCGATGTGCAAATCAATGCGGTCGAGCAGCGGCCCGGAGATTTTGCCTCGGTATTTACGGATTTCATTGGGCTTGCAACGGCAGCCGTGAGCGCCGGTCATGCCGCATGGGCATGGATTCATCGCGGCAACCATCAGGAACTTGGCCGGAAACGTAGAATTACCTCCAGCTCGAGAAATGGATACAATACCAGTTTCGAGCGGCTGACGAAGCACTTCCAGTACGCTGCGTTTAAACTCGGGAAGTTCGTCGAGAAACAACACACCGTTATGGGCGCGGCTGATCGTGCCGGGAGAAGGGACTTTACCGCCGCCGATCAATCCGATATCGCTGGCGGTATGGTGCGGCGACACAAACGGACGGCGGTTCACCAGCGGTTGACCGGGCTCTAATAAACCAAGCACACTATGAATACGGCTGGTTTCTAATGTTTCCTCCAGTGTCATCAGGGGCAAAATGCCGGGTAAACAGCTTGTAATTAAGGATTTCCCGGTTCCGGGCGGACCGACCATTAAAACATTGTGAGAACCTGCGGCGGCGATTTCCATGGCGCGTTTGGCGAGGCTTTGACCCTTGACATCACTGAAATCCGGCATTCGGACATTGAGTTCGCCGTTTGACAAAGCTCCCGGTTGATACGGCAGCATCGGTTTACCAGTGAAGTAGTCAACTGCATCCTGCAAGGTACTGATTGGGAAAACCGGAACTTTACCCGAGGCTAAGGCGGCTTCGGCGGCATTGGATTCAGGAACCAGCAATGCTTTGATGCCGATTTCATCCCGCATACGTAACGCTACGGGCAGGACTCCACGTACCGGACGAATCGCTCCATTCAACGCAAGTTCGCCAATCATTGCCGTTTCGGCAAGCTTCTCACGGTTGACAACTCCCGACGATGCCAGCATAGCCAGCGCAATCGGCAAATCGAAGCCCGTACCTTCTTTACGTAAATCGGCAGGAGCCAGATTGATCACGGTAGTCCCCGGCGGATGGGCATAGCCGGAGCTTTGCAGGGCCGACTTCACCCGGTCACGGCTTTCCTTGACCGCAGCATCGGGCAGCCCGACAATCGAAACAATGGACTGTTCCCCGGCTTTGGTGGCGTTAATCTCCACCTCTACCGGAAACGCATCGATTCCGACTACAGCCGCCGAATATGTTTTTGCCAGCATAAGCAACCTTTTCTTTTCATTCAGAACGATAATGTAATATGCTCAACTGTTTACAGCAAACTCAAAAGCAAAAATTTCGGAGAAAATCCCGGTTCCTTTCATTATATATCGGCAATTCTCTTCAGGAATGCTTGAGTTCTTTTCGAGTTAAGACCACTTCTCTTTTTCAAATAAGCACCCGGTTCCGGATTTTTCCCCACAGTAATAATCTCCATGGACTCATCTTCAAATATAACGGATACCCTGCTGTCCCCCGAATAAAATGATTTGTAAAAATATGTGATATATACTTTTTTATCTTTGACTTCGAGAGTCCAGTCAGGTAAAATACGAGCGCTGGCGTGTGGAATACGTTCCAACTTCAGTTGTTTTCCGTTGACAAAATCAATGACAATATAATAGGCATACATGGTAATTTTTTCGATTATCTTATGAACGTACCGTTTGTAGTCCCATTTATCAATACGTTTCAATCTGATCGCGAATAAAAAATCAATGATTCTTTTTTCTTCTTCATCTTTATCGACGGAAACCAGCTCCAAAAGCTTTATTATCAATGTGGATGCTTTATCAAACTTCTCTTTGTTTTCAGCAAACATGTTTTTATACTGAGTTTCATCAATAACATTGGCAAGAAGCCAATTCCCGAGACGTTTTTCGTTTTCCTGATATACCTGTTGATTGACTTTGGCTTTTTGTATTTCATCCTGGATTTCATCCGGTACCATGAGTTCCTGCCATTCGTTCACAACTATAGAGGTAACCAGCGGCATGAGAGACTCGAACAATCCTAAACTGGACAATTTATCAGGAAATTCATATTTTGTGAAATCGAAATCTTTCGGTAGTGCTTTCCGTTGCATGGTTGCCGGGTCAAAAACGTTATGGTAATACTGGTATCTTATATTGGCTTTCCCTCAATTGTTTTTATACTCAGGGCTGTATGAATTATGAACACATGAGAAAAAATGCCGTTTGTAATTACCTTCCTTGGAACCGGGAAACGGCTCGGCAGTCGTAACCTGCATCCTCCTGCCGCAATACCCGCAAAAACATAAACCGGTAAATGCGTAAACCTCTTTCCGGTCATGGTTATGGACGCGCTTATTATTAAAACGCTCCTGCATCCGGAGAAACTCCGAAAGGGTAATTATCGGAATATCCTTGAAACATTGAGATGGAATCAGCTTACCTTTTGAATTATATTGATATCCGGCATATTCAGGACGTTTGTAAACACCTTTAAGAAAACTATATGACAGTGAGCTAAGCCCAAACTCTCGGCAAAGTATCCGACAAATTCCCTGATATGATACATAGTCGATCCCCAATTGATACGCCTTTTTGACGATTTTCGCTTCTTCCGGAACAATCTCGTAAGTCTGATATCCTATGTTTCTGTATCCCGTGAAATTCGATCCGGTAGCCCTATATCCCTCATCTTTGAGCTTACGCAGGGCTCCAATACTCTTTTCACGCTGAATTTCGATCTGATTGGCATTGATTTGGGATACGATCGTTGCAACCAGATTATCAGTAAACGACGACATATTGACTATACCGCCTTTGACGCAATGAATCTTGACGCCGGTCATCTTAAAATGCTGAATGATATGACTTTCAAGATAACTCGCCGGAAGCGGACGCATTAACCGGGTAAAATCGTCCACCAATACATAGTTCACGGATTTAAGAACGGAAATAACCTCCGCAAGACCTTTCCGATAACGTTGGCTTTTGTCATAGGTACTCTTTACCCAGGCTTTGTATGCCTCATCGACAGCCGCAAGGGCAGCGGCCTCGGTGGTATCCGGGTAAGTTTTTCCGGATATATTCAGATCCTGATAAACTCCAACAATCTCAATGCCATTCTCAAAGGCAAGCTTTTGACAATTGACGATTTGTTGCTCCACACTTGCAGACTGCTCTTCATCCCCGGAGGATTGCCGAGCGTAAATGACGCCTTTCATTTTGCTGTTACTTCTTTTGTTTTTTGGTGTTGACATAATTCAGTAACAACATATACTTATGGAGCTTGTGCCTGGCGGGCCGATCATCAGGACATTGTGCGAACCGGCGGCGGCGATTTCCAGCGCGCGCTTGGCGAGCCCCTGCCCCTTGACGTCGGCAAAATCCGGCATCCGCTCCAGCGGTATGCCGTCCGACAGCGCCTCCGGGCGGTAGGGGAGCATCGGTTTGCCGGTGAAATAATCCACCGCATCCTGCAACGTGCCGACCGGAAAAACCGGCAGGTCGCCGGACGCCAGAGCCGCTTCGGCGGCGTTCGGTTCGGGTACCAGCAGGGCTTTGACCCCGCCTTCGCCGCGCATCCTTAACGCCACCGGCAGGACGCCGCGTACCGGCCTTACCGCGCCGTTCAGCCCCAATTCGCCGATGATCGCCGTTTCCGCCAGCCGTTCGCGGTCGATCATTCCGGACGCCGCCAACATCGCCAGCGCGATCGGCAGGTCGAATGCCGTTCCTTCTTTGCGCAGGTCGGCGGGGGCGAGGTTGATCACGGTCGTGCCCGGCGGATGGGCGTAGCCGGAGCTTTGAAGGGCTGATTTCACCCGGTCGCGGCTTTCCTTGACCGCGGCGTCGGGCAGTCCCACGATCGAAACGATGGATTGTTCCCCGGTTCCGGTGGCGTTGATCTCCACCTCCACCGGGTAGGCGTCTATGCCGATGACCGCCGCCGAGTAAGTTTTAGCTAACATGCGATATCCTGAAAACGTTGATTTGACGGATTAATGTAATCCGGCAACCATCATCCGGCAACCGGGATTTTTGAAAAATCGGCGTTTTATTTCCGTGCCATGTGCGTTTTTTCGGTATTCAGCCCGCTCTTTTGGCGGGAACCCGATGTTCGCAGGGAACCGCGGTCTGGCAGAGGCCGCAGCCGAGCGCCAAGCCGTCCCAGCCGTAGCGGGCCAGGCGGTCGGCGTTGATTTTATGGTACGCATATTGAGCACAGGCGGGTTTGTCGCGGTCGGCGATTTCCTTGCCGATGGCATTGACCGGACAGCGCCGGATACAGGCTCCGCAGCGGCTACACCAGGCAAAGGGGTCATCACCATACGGGCGTTCGTCCGGCGGCAGTTCCAGCGCCGTCACCACCGAACCGTAACGTACCGCCACGCCGTGTTCCGAAATCAGCCCCGCGGAAAGCCCAAATGTCCCCAGTCCCGACACAAATGCCGCGTGCCGTTCCGACCAGTGCGACGAATAGCCGAGCGCCGCAATATCCAATCCCTGCTTGCTTTGCAGTAAATGCGGGGCCACCGCCGCGTAGCCGCGGTTTTCCAGATGGCGGCAGAGCTGATGCCGCATCTGCTCGTTGGCCAGTTCTCCATAGGAGCGCACCCGCGCCCACAACAGAGACGGAAATTCTTTTTCGCGGGCATTGGTTTCGCGCGCGTCTTTGCGGATTGGCAGTACCCAGTTGATCACCGACTTCGCCCCCGGCACCACCTCGTCCGGCGTCCAGTGATGCGGCCCGATCACGGTCTTGAATTTTTGGAAGAAAGGATCATCCGCGGCGGCGACCTTCATGACCGGCGGATCGAAAAAGGCGTCCGCGCCGGTGACGAAATACAATTTCTGCAGAATTTCATTGATCTCATTGTACTGCATCATCATTATGCCTCCGATGAATTGCCGACTCCAATCAATATAATTCATGCTTGCGGATTCGGCAAACGCCCAAGGCGTAATTCCGGCGTTTTACATAAAAGCCGGGATGCTGCGGTGAAACGCTGTCCGTGCGCTGGACCGCGTGCGGCAACGTGCCGCCGCGAGGTTTCCTTCTCGTAAATATGCTTTGGGCGATTTGCAATTCGGGGAATTCGGCAGTAAATTTCTCCAGTATGACAAAAAAAAACAATCTCAGGAGGCATACAGATGAATACTAAAACTGTGGCAATCATAATCGGTGCCGTGGTCGCGGCGATCCTGATTATCGTAATTGCGATTATTTCCATCCGCAACGGACTGATTTCGCGCGACGAAGCCGTCCGTGCCGCCTGGAGCCAGATCGATACCCAACTGCAGCGGCGCGCCGACCTGATCCCGAATCTGGTCAATACCGTCAAAGGCTACGCCAAGCACGAAGACAAAATTTTCACCGAAGTGGCCGACGCCCGCAGCCGCCTGATCGGCGCTCAGGGCCCGGAAGCCAAAGCCGAGGCCGGAGCCCAGCTCAACAGCGCCCTCGGCCGCCTGATCGCCATCGCCGAAAATTACCCGGACCTGAAAGCCAACCAGAACTTCATCCGTCTGCAGGATGAACTCGCCGGTACCGAAAACCGCATCGCGGTGGCCCGCGGACGCTACAATGAAACGGTGCGCGCGTACAACGCCGCCATCCGCAAATTTCCGGGATCTATTTTTGCACCGGGGCTCGGCTTGACCGCCGCCGAATATTTCCAGCCGCCGGAAGGCTCGGCCGCCGTACAGAAAGTCCCAACCGTAGCGTTCTGAACCGATGAAAGTCGTTAAGGCGCTGGTCGCCGCCCTGCTTTTCCTGCCCGTTGTGGCCGCTGCCATGCCGGAAATACCGCCGCTGACCGGGCGGGTCGTGGACCGGGCCGGTGTTTTCGGTGAAAACGGCATCGCCAAAATCGAAGGGGCCATCATGGAGCTGGAAGCGGTTTCCGGCGGACAGATGGCCGTCTTGACCGTCAAGACCCTGGACCGGACCCCCATCGAGGAATTCGGCATCGCCGTCATGGATAAATGGAAGATCGGGCACAAGGGCAAGGACAACGGCGCCATCCTGATCCTCGCCGTCGAAGACCGGGAAATGCGCCTCGAAGTCGGTTACGGCTGGGAGGGCGATATCAACGACGCCCGCGTCGGAGACATTCTCCGCGCCATGGCGCCTTTTCTGCGCGACGGCTGCCATGCCGACGCCGCGGCTTACGCCATCGGCGAAGTTCAGCTTCATGTCACCGGACAGGCCCCGAAAGGGCATCAGTCCGTCAGCCGGGAGGAAGAACCGGATATCGGAATCGTGGTTTTGCTGGTGATCCTGGTCCTGGTGTTCCTGGCTTTCGGGAAACACGGGCGGAGCGGCCGGGGAGGCGGTTTCTTCATTGGCGGCGGCGGCTTCGGAGGAGGAGGAGGAGGATTTTCCGGCGGCGGAGGCGGCGGCGGAGGCGGCGGCGCATCGGGCCGCTGGTAAAAGCGGCGGTTATTTCGCCACTTCCCAACTGTGGTTGTAATCCTGATCGTGCCCCGTCAGTACCTGAAACTCCCGGGTGGAACGGTTGTAACTGTACAACACGCCCCTTGTCAGGTGAAAATACCAGCCGTGAAGAAAAAGTTGCCGGGATTCGACCGCTTCCCGCACCCACGGAAACGTCAGGAGATTTTTCAATCCCTGTACCAGCGACATTTCCTCGCAGGCGCGGCAACGGGTCGAATGCGGCGCGTCCGGCAGATAAGTCTCGACCTTTTTGCGGACGGGCTCCAGCAGGCTGAGCCAGGTTTTCAGGAATTCACTGCCGGAGAAATCCATGCCGGGGTCCAGCAGCGTCCGCACGCCCCCGCAGTCGGAATGCCCCAGAATGATGATGTGCTCCACCTTCAGCACGCGCACCGCGTATTCCAGCGCGGCGCTGACGCCGTGAAAATGGCCGGTGCCGGGTTCATACGGCGGCACCAGATTGGCCACGTTGCGGATGACGAAGATGTCGCCGGGATCGCAGGAGGTCAGCAGTGCGGGGTCCACCCGGGAGTCGGAACAGGCGATCACCAGTACCCGGGGATGTTGTCCATGATGGAGCTGGGCGAATAATTCGGAATTTCCGGAAAAATAAGTTTCCTGAAAATTATGGAATCCGTGCAGCAGTTTCCGGATACATTCTTCCAAACGCGTTTCTCCTCAGTTCAGTTCTTCGACCGCGATCTTCAGCGTCATGGTGCGGCTTTCGCCGGGGGCCAGGGTCTGAAGGATGCCGCGCTCGGCGTTTTTGAGCTGCCCTTCCGGGAAGCAGTTGGCCGGTTCGAAGCCGATGACGTAATCGCTCTTGGCCAGTTTCTTCCACTGGACGAAGTACGGGAGTTCTTCGGTCCGGTAGGAGAGCTTGAACGCCAGTTGCAGTTTCGGGTTGATCAATGATACTTCCGCCCAGCCGTAGTGGTCCGGCTCGATGCAGTGATAGAACACCTGTTCGGGGAACCCGGCCTCGGGCGGCGTCACTTTGTTCCAGTCGGTAATGCCGGCGGCGGCGGTTTCGTTCTGCGGGATGACCTCGTGCTCGGTCGTCTCGATGGTACAGCCGTCATCCACCAGCGGCCAGCCGAGATTCATATGGTAAAGGATCATGAGCGGCGACGGTTGGAAGCTCTCGTTGGTCACGGTATCCTCGACGATGATGGAGTTGTCCCCCATCGCGGTGGAAATCCGGCGCGTCAGCAGCAGGTTTTCGCCGAAGACCTTGCTCTGGCGGATCCGTCCGGTGATTTCGAGCAGGTAAATGCCGGATTCGCTCCAGCCGGATTCGGTGTTGATGTTTTCCGCGGGCAGATTGGAGAGCCGTCCGTGCAGCCCGAGGTTTTCGCCGCCGACCTCGACCGGGCCGCCGACGTTGATCATGCCGCAGCCGGTCAGGAGCCCCCCGCCCCACGAACGCAGCCAGCCGAAGGAGGCGGGTTCGTAGAATTGCGGAGCCACCGGGCCGTTTTTCGTCAGCCACGCCAGCGGAACGCCCTTGAACCAGGCTTCGCCGATGTCCATGCCCCGGTCCGGGTACACGGTGAACGACAGCCCGCTGCCGTTGTTGATGTCCAGTATCCGCATGCCGCGCGCCTTGCCGTCGTCGAGCACCGAACGCCGGATTCCGGCCAGTTGGCGCATGCTGCCGATCCGTTCGTGCAGATAATCTTTTTGCTTATACATGGTTCGTTCTCCTCTGTTCGTGTTTCCGGATATAGGCGTCCTCCCAGTCGAGGTTGAAGTGCAGCCACGGGCGCTCCGCCCGGACAGCCGTGCACCAGGCGTTCAGGAGCATATCCACCTTTTCGTGGACGAACACCCGGGTGGCGCGATGGCTGTGAATCCATTCGCGGAACTGTTCGATTTCGGGAATTCCGGCCTTGCCGGCGTGATAATCGTCGAACACGGCTTTGAACCGCAGCAGGTATTCGGTCCAGACGGACAGTTCACGCCGGAACGGGTCGTCGGAGCTCAATTCCTGAGCCATGGCGTGAAGCTCCCGGTATTGCTCCGGCCGGGTGCGGCTGAGCAGGGAATACGGATACGGGATATGACAGCCGCCGGTGCTTTGGAGCAATTCTTTCAGCTTGCGGTAAAACGCCTCCGCCCGGGGAGCGTCGGCCCCGAACAGCCGCCGCATGGCAAACGTGACGGCGGTTTGTTCGTCTTCGCCGCGTAACGCCTTGGCCATCAGGTAGTAATTCAGCCCGTAGGCGGTCCAGTGGGGGATATGGAACTGGGTCAGCACGCCGTCCACGCCCTGCTCGTGATACCAGCGGGCTTCCTTGAAAATATCGGCATGATGGACCATCGGCAGTGAAATATAGAGGTTGACCCCCATGTAATACTCGTAGATATTGACTTCGCCGCCATCTTTGGCGGCGCACCAGGCGCGGATATCGCGCGCATAGTTGGAATTGATTTCGCAGCATGGTTCGTCGATGCGGTGATTGATGCAGCGCCAGTAGGGAGCCATGTGAACGGCCATGTTTTTCTCCAGCCGGAAGCCCGGCGAGGGGGCGCAGTAATTGATGTAGGCGCAAAAGGTGACGTTCACGTCCGGCAGTTCGCGGCGGAGCATGGTGATGACGTCGTTCACCATGTCGTGATAAATCCGCCCGGCGCGGTAGACGTGTTCGGATACGCTGTAGAGGTCGCCTTTGCTGTTTTTGTCGTAAAACTTCGAGCATTCGGCGCATTCGCACCAGCCGAAGCCGTCGTTCGGCACCAGCGAAAGGGTTTTGATCTCGGGGTTTGCGCGGCAGTACGCGACCATGTTTTTGACGATTTCGCGGCGCAGCGCCGGGTTGGTGGTGCAGAGCTGTTCGCTGAGCAGGAGTTCGGCCTTGCCGTCGCTGCTGGCGATGCGCCGCCCGCCGATTTCGGCGAAGAAATCGGGGTTGGTCTGGTTATAGCGCCGTCCGGGAATCCAGTAGTTGAAATTATGATGCCCGCTTTCAATGTTGATGCCGCGCACGGCCAGGTATTCCTTGGAAGCCGCGTCGAGAGTGTCGTAATATTTCATCCAGGTCAACAGATAGTTGAGCTTGTTGCGGGCCATCCAGTCAAACAGTTCCCGGCTGTCCGGGCCGAACGGGAATTCCTGAATGAACCCGCGGCGTTTGAGCAGGGGCTTGCGCGCCGGGATCAGGACGCCGTCCGGCAGGCGGGGCGAGTCCGTTTTTTCGAGCCGTTCGCGCCCCGGTTCGAAGAAGCAGCAGCCCAGGAATTTTTCGGCAAAATCGTAAACACCGTACAGCCATTCGATGGAGGAGGGGCCGCTGATGACGATCCGTCCGTCCCGCGCGCTCACTTCAAAAGCGGGAAGGTTCGGGTCCAGCTTGAATTCGGGTTCTGCCGGAGGCCCGGCGCCGCAGCTTTTTTCCCATAATGCCAGGAATTCGTGATGAGCCAGGCGGTGGGTGTGGTCCGAGAAATTCATAAAGTCTCCATATTTCCACGGCATGTTTTTCATGATTTCACGCCGTGTCCAAATTTTTCAATAACAAATCAAAGAACAGCGGTACGTCGCACGGATGCCCCGCATCCTGACTGAAACGTAATTTATACGCGGCGGCGCAGATTTGCAACCCGTATTGCAAAATTCGAAAAATATTTACCGGTATCGCCATTTGTAAATATGAAATCCGGCAATATAGTAAAGCCAGGGTATGATTCCGGAGAGTTCCTGTATTCCTGAGCGGTCATCAAGGTGGCGGAGCGATGTTTCGGGTGATTTCCGGGTGACTTTTGTAACTTCACGGAGATTCTGACCAATGGCGATAAAAAACAAACTGAAATTGATTATCCGTATTCTATTGCTGATTCTTCTGGCGGCGGGGATCGGGCTCTTTATCCTTTTTTCCGTACGGAGCTGCCGCAAGGTTGAACGCTTCCGGGACGCGCTGGCGGCTTTCGATTCGGGCGATTACGGATTGGCCCGTAAGCTGCTGTTAGATACGTTGATCGAAGACCGCAACAATGAACTCGCGTACGTCAAACTGGCCGAAATTTACCATCGCGACGGCAACTGGCCGGCGGAAGTCGAATGCTGGAGCCGCGCCATCGCTTTGAATCCCCAGAATAAAGCCTATCCGGAAAAGCTCTGGGAGGCCCTGTTGCTGAGCAACGATTACCGGCGGATTTACTCCGAATTCGGCATGAAATACCGTACCGCCGGGCAGCTCCCGGACAAAGAACTCGAAATCTACGTGTTCAGCGCCCTCCGGACCAACAATTCCAGGGAGGCCGAAAAAGCCTGGAAGGAAGCCACCGCCCAAAACCCCGGCCTGCGGCTTCAACCGATGGGCCAGCTCATTTCGCTGATGCTGAACCTTGACAAACAGACCCCGGACGAAATCCGTGCCGGCCTGGAGAAACTGTCGGAATCCGAGAACCCGATCGTGGCGTTCGACGCTCTGCGCATGCTGGCCATCTATTACCGGTTCAACAACGGTACGGACCGCCAGCTCGAAGACGTTTTACTGAAGGGCGCCAAGCTCAACCGCTTCATCGGCGAGCCCGCCCTTGGCGAATATTACACCGGCAAGTACCGCTTTGACGACGCCATCAGCACCTACGAGAATTATCTGAAAGACCACAGCATCATCCGTTATGCGCTGGCGCTGGCCGACCTTTATGTCTACAAAAATGAAAAAGCGAAACTGACCGAACTTGCCTCCAAATTCCATTCCGGCAACAAAGTCGTCCTGATGGCCGGTTATTACATGGACGCCCTGCTCGCGTTCATGGACGGCAATACCGAAAAACTGGTCAGAATCTGGAACAGCAACGATGATATTTCGCGCTCGCCGCTCGCCGCCCTGATCGCCCTGCAGGTGAATATCCTGCGCGACAACCCGGACGGCGTCGCCGCCATCGCGCCGGTATTTCTCCAGACCCGTCCGTTCCTGGACTTCAATGCCCGGGCCGTTGACATGCTTTACCGCTACTGCCAGAAATTGATTTCCCAAAACAAATTGAGCGCCGCCACCCGCCTGGCCCAACTGATTTACGATCCGGCGCGGCCGGATATTTTTCTGACCCGCGTCATCTTGCAGGACCGCCTGACCCGGAACTCCCTGGACGAAAAGGCGTTGAATACCGCCCTGAAGGAATTTCCGCAGGACCCGTTCCTGCTTCAGCTTGCCGCCGAGTTTCATTACGGCAAAAACCAGATGCAGGAATCCCTGAAACACGCCGCCCGGTTCCGCGAAGTTTACAAAGAAGATTCGCCGGGCGTTGACCTGATCGAAGCGCTGGCGCTGGAACAGACCGGCCAGCTTGACGCCGCCTTTGCCGGGCTCGGTAAATTGCTTCAGAAATACCCGGACAATATCGGGCTCAACAACCTGTTTCTGGAATTCTGCCGCAAACATCAGCACCGGCAGGCGCTGGAACTGATGTACCAGACGCTCTCCGCCCGCAAGGAGCCGGCTGTCCGTGAATTCCTGCCCTATATCGCCGCCGAAATCAACCTGCTGGACGGCAAAAAAGACGAAGCGCTCAAACTGCTGGCGGAGGCCGATTCCAACCATGAACAACTGCTCCTTCGCGGCGCGTATCTGCTCGGCGAAAACGACCGTTTCAAACCGGCTGTCCGCTATTATGAAAAACTGGCGGAGCTCTCCCCCTCCCTGCGTTCACTGACGCTGATCAACCTGTCCGAAATCTACAAAGCCCAGAATGAGCAGGAAAAGGCGCTCCGGTGCGCGTTCGACGCCTGGCGGCTGGACCCCGACAACGGCAACGTGAAATTCTGTTACGCCTCGCGGTTGTCGGAAAACAAAGACTATGCGCAATTGGTCCAAGTCCTGAAACTGCCCCGTTTCAAGTCCAAAGACGTGGACGAACGCTTCCTTCCCCTCTGGCAGCCGGCCATGAATGAGGTCATCAAAGCGCAATTCGACGAGAAACGTTACGAACAGGTCCTGGAAAGCTGCCGCCACTTACAGGCTTACTTCCCGAATTCGCCGACGGCGCGCACGTATATTGAAAAAGTAACCGCCCTGCAAGAGAAAAAATAAATGTCCGGTTTTCTTAAAACATTGCAGATGCAGATGGTTGCGTTCGGGCAACTGAGCCTGATCATGGGGGCCGCCCTGATTTACGCCGCCGTCTGCATCGTACAGGAAATCCGCAACGAACCGGCGGGGGCGTTTTCCATGCTGGCGCTGGGGATTCTCCTGACCGTCGGGGCCTTCGGCAAAATTACCCGGCGGCAGGTCGAACAGCGGCGTTATGACCGGATTGCGGCGTGGGCTCTGTTGATTCTGGGGATCATCCTGCTGTTGGTTCCCGGGTTTATGCAGATGTCGATGGGGCTGAATCTGGTGCTGGTGCTGTTTTTTGCCGCGGCGATCTGCTGGTTCTGCGGATTGCGGAATATGGGGTGGATGTTCGCGGCGGTATTGGTTTTTGTGTTCGTGATTCCGCTGCGGGAGCAACTGTTGCTTTTCATCAGTTACCCGCTGCGCCTGAGTTCAACGGCGATTTCGGTGGAAATGCTGTGTCTTCTCGGTGCTGATGTTTCCAGCTACCTGACCACGATCCGGATCGGCGGACAGGAAATCGCCATCACCGACGCCTGCAGCGGCGTCCAGCAGCTCGAAGCCATGGTGCTGGTCGCCTATCTGCTGGTCCATGCGTGGCGCCGGACGGCGGCATGGAAAATCGTGCATTATCTGTTTCTGCTGCCCGCGATTATTTTTTCGAATGCGGTGCGGATCATCCTGATTGTCCTGCTGTACGATGTCGTCGGGGAAGCCGTCCTGGTCGGCAAATGGCATATCGGGCTCGGTTATTTCCAGTTGGTCCTGGCGCTGGCGCTGATCTACTGGACCGGTTTCTTCCTGCCGGAGAAAAAACAGGAAAAACAACACTGACCGGGGGGAATGATCATGCTGATTCTGAAAAGCATTCTGGCGCTGTTCGCCGGTATCCCGTTCCTGCTGAACCTGCCCTACATGGCCGCCTCCTGGCGCTATTCGCCGCTGGACGGCTGGGATTGGGTGCTGCTGCTGGTGTTCCTGGTCAACGGCGGATTCCAGATTCCGAAGGTATTTGCGCTGAACAAGGGCAAGTTCGACCGGATCGCCCTGATTCCGATCGGCCTGTTCGCCGCGCTGATCCTGCTGTGCAAATTTTATTACAGCATCAATACTCTGGTACTGCTCGGGGCCGTGGCGCTCTGGTGGAGCGCGTTCTGGTTCCTGTTCGGCTGGCGCAGCGCCTATTGCATGATCGGGTCATTCGCAATCCTGATGCTCGGCTGTACGAGCACCACCTACTGGATCAGCTATGTGCTGATGATTCAGGGGCCGGTCGCGCTGGCGGTCAAATTCGCGGCAGCCGGAATTCTGGTGGTGCTGGACTTGTTCAACCGGCGTTTTCAGGTCAGCCGCGGCACCCTGTGCTTTACGCTCGTCCTGGCCGGAGGCGCGGTGGCACTGCTCCAATCGGAGGATATGAATATCCGTTCGCGGCCGTTCCTGCCGGATTTTTCCACCCTTTCTTTTCAGGATTACCTGGGGCGCGAACAGGAGGTGGATGCCGAGACCCGGCGTTTCTTCGCCCACAGCACGGTGGCGCAGTATTCGTTTGCGGACAACCGTACCTCGTTCGGCGTGCTGGTGGTGGAATGCGGGGATGATATCCATGAAATCCACCCGGCCAGCCACTGCCTCCGGACGACTGGAGCGAAAATCATTTCCGAATACCCGGCGGAGTACCATATCCACGGTGTCGCGATTATCGTCAGCGAGATCGTGGCTGCTGACAGAGGGGCGCATATCCTGGTTGCGGTCTGGTACAGCAACGAAGATTTTTCCACCAGCAACTTCATCGGATTCCGCCGCGCCTGGCGGCCGGACAAACACTGGATGACCTATCAGGTCTCCACGCCGGTCATCAACGGCAACCTGCAGGCCGCGCGGGAAGCGCTGGCGGGCTTCCTGAATGCCATTCCATCGACCTTGAATCCGGTTCAAAAACCTGCTGATTAAGGGGGCGGCGGGATTGTAAAGAGCGGGTTTCCGTATTATATTAACGTTGTGTACAAGTTTTTAAACGACAAAAGCCGGGATGTGAAGCATCCGTACCGCATTCGATACGTGCCGCGTCAGAGGACTTGCTAAATGTGTATGCGATGTAAATAACCTGACAGCAACAAGGATCGCCGAAGGCTATGATGAAAAAATTAAAGATATTTCTTTTTTCGGATGCTCTCGGATACGAACTGGCTCAACGTTATCGTTTTATGCAGGATGAACTGCCGGTCCGCCTGCCGGTCCGTACCCAGCTCGGTTACTCTTCTACGGCGGTCCCGACGATTTTGAGCGGGGAGCCGCCGACGGTTCACGGGCATTTCAGCTTCTTCTGCCGGACCGGTGTGACGCCGTTCCGTTTTTTCAAATACCTGCACCCTTTTTTACGCCCGCGGTTTGTTTTCGACAACCACCGGGTGCGCCATAAACTCAGCCGCCTGATCGCGAAGTGGAAAAAATACACCGGTTATTTCAATCTCTACCGGGTCCCCTACGACCGCCTGCCGTATTTCGATTACTGCGAGAAAAAAGATATTTACGCGCCCGGCGCTTTGGCTCCCGCCCCGAATATCCGTGACATGCTGGGGGCGTCCGGCGTCCGTTACCATATCTCCGACTGGCGGCGCGGCGACGACGAAAATATCCGGAAGGCGCTCGCTTCCATCGCCCGCAAAGAATATGAATTTTATTTTATCTATACCGGACAGCTTGACGGCATACTGCATTTCCATGTGCACGAACCGGAAGTGGTAGAGGAGGCGTTCGCCGCGCTTGCAAAGCAGGTCGGCAAGCTTCTGGAAACCGCGCACCAGCACGCCGAAGACGTGGCATTTTACCTGATGTCCGACCACGGCATGACCCCGCGAACCGGCGTGGCGGACCTGAGGCCCGTGCTGGAGGGAGCGCCGTTCCGTTTCGGGCGGGATTTCCTGGCCTGTTATGATTCCACCATGCTGCGGTTGTGGGTGTTGAACCCGGAAGCGCGGACGCCGCTGATGGAGCGGGTCGCCGGCGCGCCGGGCCATTGGCTCAGCGAAGACGAAAAGAAAGCGTTTAATATCGATTTTTCCGACAACAGCTATGGCGATGAAATCTTTCTGCTCGATCCCGGCGTCCAGCTGGCGCCGTCGGATATGGGGGCGAAAGCGATTCCCGGAATGCACGGTTATTCGCCGGATGACCCGGATTCGACCGCCGCGCTGCTGGCCGAGCGCCCTCCGCCGTTCGACCCGGTGACCATCGCGGACTTTTTCCGCCTGATGCGCCGCGAGGCCGAAGACCTGAGGGGCCCGGGCGCATGAAAATCAGTGTGATCATCCGTTCCCGCAACGACGAAAACATCATCCGCCAAACCCTGGCCGCTCTTTGTTCGCAGGACATCGGGGCGGAGCTCGAATTCCTCAGCTTTGACGATGGTTCCGCCGACGCCACCCCCTCGATTATCCGCGAATTTCCGCAGGTGCGGATGATTCCCTATGACGGACGCCCCTACAATCCGGCGAATACCCTGAACCGCGCCGTGGCGGAAGCCTCCGGCGAATGGATCGTTTTTAACAACTCCGACGCGGTGCCGCTGAGCCGGGACTGTCTCGAAAAACTGACCGCGCCGCTGGCCGATCCCGCCGTCGGCGCCGTTTACGGCAACCAGTTGCCGCGTCCCGACGCATTCGTTCTGGTCCGCAAGGACCACCGGCGCGCGTTTGGAGACGGCTCGGTGGCGGCGTCCTGGAACCATATGTTCTCGATGGTATTGTCGGCATGCCGGCGGGAAACGGCGCTCCGGTTTCCGTTCGATCCGGCATTTCAGTATTCGGAGGACATCGACTGGTCGCTCCGGCTCAAGGGCGCGGGGCTGAAAATCGTTTACGCGCCGGACGCCCGGGTGGAGCATTCGCACAACTACACCGGCGCGCAACTGAAAAAACGCTTTTACAACGAGGGCCGCGCCAACGGCATGCTGTACCGCCGCCGTCCGTCATGGTTGCGGCTTCTGGCGGCGACAGGGCTGGAAATCCTGCGGGATGCGTGGTTCATTCTGCGGGCCGGGGAGCCGGGCGCCCTGTTGAAAGGACTGCGCTACCGTTATCTGCAGCGGATGTCGGCCTACCGTGGAGAACGTGATTATTGCAGGGAGAATGGAATCGCATGAGAACAGCACAGGTCATCCGCCGTTTCACCGCCCGCGAATGGGGCGGCACGGAAAACGTCGTTTCAAACATTTCCCGGATTCTCAACCAGACCGGCAACCCGGCTGAAATCCTGGCGACGAAAGCGTTGGACTCCACTGAAACGGAGGAATTCAACGGCTGTCCGGTCCGGCGTTTCGACTACCGCTATCCGTATTTTCCGATGTCGCCCGCCAAAAAGAGAATCCTTGACAAAAAAGGCGGCAACCCCTGGTCGCCGGGTCTGGAACAATATTTGTCCGCCAATCAATTCGACCTGATTCACTGTCACAACCTCGGACGGCTTGCCGAGCTGTCCGCCCGTTGTGCCGAAAAAGCCGGTATCCCGCTGGTGCTCTCGCTTCACGGCGGCTGCTTCGACGTCCCCGGGCAGGAGCTGGAGGAACTGACGCGGCCATTGCGGCACACTTTCCCCTATGGCGGGCTCGTCGAGCGCCTGACCGGCATGAAGCGCGATGCCCTGCAGGCGGCTTCGGGCATCATCTGTGTGGGCGAAAATGAACTGGACGAGCTGACGCAGCGTTTCCCCGGCAAAAAAATCTGCTTTCTGCCGAACGGCGTCACTCCGGAGAAATTTGCCCGCCCCTCCGCTTTCGACTGGCGGCGCGAGCTGAACCTTTCCGCCTCCACCCGGCTGCTGTTGAATATTTCGCGCATTGATTACCAGAAAAACCAGATGCTCCTTGTCCGGCTCGCCGCCCGGTTGAAACAGCGCGGCGACGACATCCATGTGCTGATGATCGGCCCTCCGACCTCCAGTTGGTATTATGAACAACTGCGCCGGGAAATCCGGGCGGGAGGATTGGAACAGGTGATTACCATTATCCCGGGAATGCCGCCCGACGATGAACGGCTGGTCGCGGCATACGCGCAGGCGGACCGCTTCATCCTGCCGTCGCAGCACGAACCGTTCGGCATCGTGGTGCTGGAAGCGTGGAGCGCGGGGGCGCCGGTCATCGCCTCCAATGTCGGCGGACTGGGGCGGCTGGTCGAAGACGGCGTCAACGGAGTCAAATTCGCCGGCGGCAGTCTGGACGCCTTGCTGGCGGCCTACGACCGTTCGCCGGAGCGCGGGAGCGCGATATGCGCCGGCGCCTTGCGCGAGGTCGAGCTCAAATATGATTGGAAGATCATTGCGGGCAAATTTCATGATTTTTATTCGGAGGTCATTCATGGCTGAAATCTTGTTTGTCGGCGAATACTGCGGCTTTGTCGGCGGCGTGGAGCGTTACATGGCGCGCAGCGCTTATTTGTTGTCGCGCCACGGGCATCGCGTCCGGGCGCTTACGTTCAGGGAGACGGCTGATTCCCAGCTTTTCAGTTCGTCGTTCAAGCAGATGTTCACGTTTTCAAGGTTATTGCGGGAGCGTCCGCAGTTCGACCTGGTGGTCGTGCACAAGATTCCTTCGGCGTATTATCTTCAGAAGCTCAAGGAACTGTACCGGGTGGTGATTTTCGTCCATGACCATGAGTATTATTGCCCGCGCAAATCGTATTATCTCCCTTTTTCCCGACGGAATTGCAGCCGTTCCTACTCCTATCCGGTCTGTTCGCTGTGCGCTTCGCTCAAGCGCCCCCGCAGTCTGAAGGGGCCCCCTTTCGACCTCGGCATACCGTTCATGCGCCTGTGGGAAGAAGTGAAAAAAAGCGAGCGCTTCATCGTCATCTCCTCTTTCATGCGCAGCGTACTGATCCGCCAGGGCGTGCCGGAAACCGCCATCAGCCTGATTTCCCCTGCGATCGGGCATTACCGGAGCCCCGTCGAGTTGAGCAACGGCCGGGAACCCCGTCTGCTGGTGCTGGGGCAGTTGATCAAAGGCAAAGGTGTTGACCAGTTGCTGGACGCGCTTCCGTTGACCCGGAGCAAATTCAGCCTTGACATCCTCGGCACCGGCAACGCCGAATCCGGGCTGAAACGGCAGGCCGCCAAATTCGGCGACCGGGTACAGTTCCACAACTGGACGTCCAAACCCGAAAAATATCTGCTCCGGGCGCAGGCGGTGGTGCTGCCGTGGCGCTGGCAGGAGCCGTTCGGCCTGGTCGGGCCGGAAGCGCTGGCGCACGATTCGCCGTTGATCGGTTTCGACGTCGGCGGCGTCCGGGAATACCTGATCGACGGCGAAACCGGGCTGCTGGTCCCGCCCGGCGACATTCCGGGCCTGGCGCGCGCCATTGACCAACTGTTGGACAACCCTGCCGAAGCGCGGCGGATGGCCGAAAACGGGCGCAAGCTGGTGGAGGAACGCTTTTCCAAAGAAAAATTCATCGCCGGCTGGAATGCTTTTATCAGGGAGGCTACGCAGTGAAGCGTTCTTTGATCATCATTTTCCGCACAGTTTGCCGTTTGGGGATGCCGGGAGGTGCGCAGTGAGGATTTTAATTTCCTGCATTCCATTTGACCGTGGCAAGTCCGGGATTTCCGTCTACATTCGGAGCATCATCGCGGCTTTGGCGGAAGAAGGGCACGAGCTGACGTTGCTGATCGAGCCGGGTGACGCCGTTTTTTTTCCGGGTTTCCAGCTCATTGAAATGCCCCGTTGGACTCGGCAAGCCCCGATTTCGTTTGTCTGGCATTTGCTGGCGGTGCCTGTTTTGATTTGGCGCAGGCGGCGTTATGATTTCTGTATCATAGCGGCGGCAAACCGGCGCGCGTTTGCGTTTTATCCGCTTTTTACCGTGGCGGTGGTGCATGATCTCGCGCAGTATCATGTGGCGGGCAAATACGATCGATTTCGGATGTTTTATTTGAAACGGGTGTTGCCGATTTTTGTCCGGCGGGCCCCGGCGGTGCTGGCGATCAGCGATTCGACCGCGCATGACCTGAAAAACCACTGGCGCGTCCCGGAGAAAAAAATCAGAATGGTATACAATGGGCTGTCGATCCCGGCGGAAAACAACCCGAATCATGATTGGATAACCCGAAATAGGCTGGATGGAACGCCTTATATCCTTTATATTTCGCGAATTGAATCCCCCGGCAAGAATCATTTGAACCTGATCCGTGCTTTTGAATTGCTGTCGGAAAACCTTGCCTCGCGTGTCCGGTTGGTTTGCGCCGGAGCCGATTGGCACGGCGCGGCGGATGTGCACACGGCTGCATCGCGTTCTCCCCGTGCCGAGCGTATTTTATTCCCCGGCTATCTGGCGGCGGGCGATCTGGCAGACGCCTACCGGCACGCCGAATGTTATGTGTTTCCGTCCTTTTTCGAGGGATTCGGACTGTCTTTGATCGAGGCGATGCACCACGGCGTCCCGTGCTGCTGCTCCCACAACTCTTCGCTTGGCGAAATCGGCAAAGGCGCCGCGTTGCTGTTCGACCCCGAAAGCCCGGAAGAGATAGCCGCCGCGTTGACCGAAATTCTCAGCTCCGAAGAAACCCGCCACCGCCTGGCCGTAGCGGGCAAAGAACGGGCGAAACAATTCAACTGGGGTCGCCATGCCCGGGCAATCGTCGATTGGTATCGCGAAGACACCGCCCGGAACGCCAATACGGTCCTGCTCGGAATTCCTGTAAAAAGGGCTCGCACCAAGGATATGCTGGATCTGGTCATTGCCCAGGGCAAAGACCGCGCCCGGAGCGGGTGCCGTATTTTGGTTACGTTGAATGTCGATTTCATCGTAAATGCAATCGGGACCTGGTTTCACCGCGCGGTTCCCGGATTGCTGCCCGTCCTGCGCGATGCCGATTTCTGCTGTGCCGACGGAATGCCGCTGGTGCTGCTCTCGCGGCTGCTGGGCTGTCCGCTGCCGGAACGGATTGCCGGCGCGGATTTGGTGCCGATGCTGGCGGAGCGCGCTGCCAAGGAGGGGCAGTCGATTTACCTGCTTGGCGGTTCTCCGGAGAATACCCTTCGGACAAAGGAGATTTTGGAAGAACGCAATCCTTCTTTGCGGATCGCCGGGCTGGACACGTCATTTGTTTCGCTTGCCGATTCGGAAGAAAGTCGCCGTACGGATCAGGCGATTTGTGACCGGATCAATGCCGTTCGCCCCGATCTTCTGCTGGTCGCTTTCGGCAATCCGAAACAGGAATTATGGCTGGCGAAAAACGTGTCCAGGCTGGATGCCGGGGTCGCGATTGGAATCGGCGGTTCGTTCAATTTTCTGGCGGGAGCGGTTCGCCGGGCTCCGCGTTGGATGCAGCGTTTGGGGTTGGAGTGGATTTACCGGGTGGCCCAGGAGCCGTCCCGCCTTTGGAAGCGTTATGCGCTTGGGCTGTTGAAGTTCGGTTGGTTGGGCGGTTGGGAAATCCTGGCGGCTGGTTTGTGCGCGTTGTTGCTGAATCGCCGTTCTTTGTCGTTCCAATACGAGAACGGGGGGCATGAGGTGATTGTTGATTGCACCGGAGTTTTCCGGCTCGGCAACCCGGAGCGGTTGATTATGTTGGCCGCGATCCGGGAGGCGGGGCGAAACGCCTGTCCGCTTCGCAGAAAAGGCGGTGGAATATTGCTGCGCTTCCAATTATGGGCGCATCGGCTTTATTTTTGAAACAAGAATTGAAATTTGTGCAAATAATACGATTGTAATAGCCGGCAGCGAGCATGGCGCCACCTGCATCGGGCGAAAAAATTGAAAGGGAAAATTTAAGGTCGATGAAAAACCTGTTGTTGAAAAATACCGCTACCAACTACCTGACCATGATCGTCCGGTCGCTGCAGGGT
>DHTZ01000075.1 GCA_002408885.1 Lentisphaeria bacterium UBA5247
TTTCACAAAGTGCAGAAGAACCGGATTTCTTCAATCCGATGGCTACAGCGGTTACGAAAAAGCAGCGCAGTCGGAAAATATCATTCAGGTGGGATGTTGGGCTCATGCCAGGAGAAAGTTTTTTGACGCGGAAAAAGCGTCCGATCCGGAGGCCCGGCCATTTGTTCTTTTAATCAATTTGCTGTATCGGATCGAACATCGTATTCGTGACTGTTTGAACACAGGAAAACGTTCCATTGATGAATTGTCCGAAATTCGCGCACGCAGGGCGATCAGAGTAATGAATCGTTTTTTTAAAAAAGCCAAGTCCGTTTTGGTGCTGCCCAAAAGCCTCCTGGGAAAAGCAATCAAATATGCGTTGAACCATGAGCAGGAATTGCGCAATTACATTTTGGATATTCGCATTACTCCTGATAATAATTTCGCCGAAAATCAACTCCGGCCAGCCGTTTTAGGACGCAAGAACTTCCTGTTCTTCGGCAGTGAAAATGGCGGCAGAAATGCCGCGCTATTAATGTCATTGGCGGCATCCTGCCGAAACCTCGGAATCAACTTCTTTCGGTATCTTCAGGAAATCCTGCCGCAACTGGCAACTTCGAAAAGCACCGGTCAATTGAAATTGCTGCTTCCCCACAATTATCAATCCTTCGGTGCCTCCGATAAGCTTCCACTTTCAATCTGACGGCACGCCCGTACCACATTAAGCAGGTCCCGCAAGGTATCCGGAGACAACACTTCAAAGGTTATGCTGACGCCATCAAAGCAGAAGCTTGCGTCATTCGGCCATTTACAATCAAGGGAATCTGCAACTTTTACCGATATCTCCGACTTTACATAAATACGTAATTCCTTCCGCCGATGCAAAAAGCGACTGAGATTAATTTCTTCCCGCAGACAATATTCTTTCGCATTCAATCCGCTTCGAACCTGATCTTCTATTATCCGGGACCAACGCAAAAGTGCGAGCTCTTTAACCATTTACACGACCTTCATCCGGCTGGTGATTTACCGGAAACTCCAGCCGTACAGCCCGCACAACTTCCAATACCTTGCGAAAATCCTGCGCCGTTATTTGACGAAAACGCAAAATGATCCCATCAAAATTGACAACCATGTCTTCCGTCCCCTCAAAAACAGGTAAACAGTCGATCTCAAAAAACAAATCCGACTTCTCGAATTTTTTCAACATTCTTTTCTGCTTGTAAAATTGTTCAACCCGAATATTTTCCCGAGCACAATACTCCTTGGCATTCAAATTACTCTTCTCCTGGTCCGCGACAATACGTGACCAACGCCCCGCCGTATATTCCTGCATACCGCCAACTCCATTGCTCAATGAATTTTCTTTCAATATCTCCCATTGTTGCCCAACTAACCGTACGACTCCCAAAACACGACGCAATCCATCTGCCGAACATTCAAAACTCAAACTGATTTCAGCGAATTCGATGGTACCGAATTTCCCTCCAAACCCATCCGATAACTTTAACTCCGCAAATTGCGCGCTCTGATAATTTTTGAACCTTCGGCATGCATGATAAAACGCCTCCAACCCGAAATTGTTTTTGCGACAGAACTTCGGAATACTCAAATTACTTTGCCTTTGAGCTTCAATAAGCTGCTGCCATTCCATCATCGAACGATGCTTTCCCATTTCAATGACTCCATCATAAATCAATAGCCTCTTTGCAAATTTTTGAAAACCCGAAATTACAAATTAGCAAATTTTCGCATCGCAAATTTTCGGATTCCGGCAAACAATATACGGTGGCAGGACTTGAAATGAAACGTGTACTCACCGTTCGTTTACAACAAAAATTGGACAACGCATTTTCCCACTGTCCGCATGGCAATATTTCCCATATTTTCAAAACGATGAAAAAACAGTCACAAACTACCCCAATATACCCGCATATGGACATTCTTTCCCGTATTTTCCCGCATTTTCCCATGCCCCGTATTTTCACCTATATACTCGTATATGGACAAAAAACAGGTGAATTACATCATAAGCAAAATTAAGCAAAATTTTCAGCCCATTTTGAGCTTGAGAGTATTACGATCATCGCCATCCTGGCGGCAATGCTCCTCCCGGCCCTGAACAAAGCCCGCGAAACCGCCCGCGCCTCCAACTGCATCAGCAACAAAAAACAGGTCCTGCTGGGCATCGGCATGTACACCGACAGCTACCAGAACAACCTGATCGGCTGGCTGAACGGCAAAACCTACATCTACTACCTGCTGGAAGAAAAATTCATCATCAACAGCTCCCGCGCCGCCTCCTGCCCGGTCTTGCAAAACCCCGACATCGACCTGCCGATCCGGTTGGACAACGGCAACTACACCATCGGTTCGCAGCGGGTGTTCGGCATTCCGAGGAATATCCAGGACAACGCCTGGGCCAAATATTTGGGTGATTCCTGCTATCTGCCGGCTGGAGCCTCGTCCACCAAACAGTGGAACAGCTCCTTTAATTTCAACAAGATCGGCAATAAGATGCTCCTCGGCGATTCCGCCCTCATGAGCGACTATTCCTCGTGGGCCGGGTTCGGCGGCATGGGCAACAGCGCCGACGGCGGCGTCGGCATCTATCTTCACAATGAACGCAACACCATCGGCTGGACCGACGGCCACGCCGCCGCCATGAGCCCGGAGGAATTCAAAGCCGCCAATCCTTATGCCCTGAAATATCTCAGCCAGAAAAACGCGCTTCTGTCATTCTAACCCCGAAAGGTATTTTACGAATATGAAAAAGACGATCTTATCCCTGTTCGCCGCCGCCTTTGCCCTGGCTCTCTACGGGGAACCCGCGGCCGTCGAATACCGCGGCATCCGTCCCGGTGACCCCGGCGGCCGCCTCGGGCTGCCCAATCCAGAGCGCGGCTTCCGCTGGGAAAACCGGTTCGCGTCTTCCCGCCCCGAATGGACGGACGGAAAATGGACCGCCGCCATCCAAACCCAGTCGGAGCACGGGTTGACCATGACGCAGGCGTATTGCGAAATGATCGCCTATGCCAAAGACCGTGAAATTCCTGCGGAACAGCTCGAGCGCCTGGAAAACAGTTTTCAGGTACTCCGCGCCAACGGGTTGAAAGCGCTGTTGTGCTTCCGCTACGAAATGAATGCGAAGCAGGAGGGCCCGACCGCCGATATCATCCTGTCCCATATCGAACAGTTGAAACCGCTGCTGCGACGCAACATGGATGTCATAGCCGTATTCCAGACCGGGTTCATCGGACTGTACGGCGAATGGCACCGCTCTTACCACAAGCTCGAAAGCAACCCCGAGGCCCAGGAAAAAATCCTGAACGCCCTGCTGGACGTCCTGCCCCCGGACCGGAAACTGGTGATCCGCTATCCCCGCCATAAAAACACCTATGTCAAACGCGTGAGCGGGCGCGGCGACTATGCCCCGATCACCGAAGCGGAAGCGCACGGCATGAAACCGGAAGCCCGGATCGGGTTCTGCGACCACGGGTTCATGGTCGGGCAGAACGACGCGGGGACGTTTGCGCCGCGCCCCAGCCGCGATTACGACTATATGACGCAGGAGAGCCTTTACCTGCCGATGGACGGCGAGCTGTTCTGGGTCTGGAACCGCCCTTACGGCGTCGCCAAGGACGACGGGCTGGAAGCCATCAAGCGCCTGTGGGAACACCACTACACGCTGTTCAGCTACACCCACAACCACACCGCCTACGAGAGCCGGGACTGGAAGGAAAAACTCCAGGCGCGCTATTCGCTCGACGAATGGAAGGCCGACCAGGTCACGGCCGATTTTCTCCGGGAAAACGCGCTGCCGTTTGCGGAAGAATACTTTCAGGATTCGCAGGGGAATCCCGTTTCGCGAAGCATTTTCGAATACATCCGCGACCACCTCGGCTACCGGCTGGCGCTGACCCGCGGCTCCTATCCGCGGCAGGCGGTTCCGGGGCAGCGCTACCATGCGGAATTCGAACTGGTCAACCACGGCTTCGCGGCGCCGGTCAACCCCCGCCCGGTCTATCTGGCGCTGCTGGACGGCGACCGGGTCCGCCCGATCGCCCAGGCCGACACCGATGTCCGCACCTGGTATCCCTGCGATCCCGTTGACCGTAAAAAACTGGCCCCGATCCACAAATTGGAATTCACCGCGAACTCATTCCCGGACGTTCCGCCCGGACGTTACGAACTCGGCCTCTGGATGCCGGACGGCTACGAATCGCTGCGCGGCGATTCCAGATACGCGATCCGCCTCGCCAACGGCGACACCCCCTGGCGGCAGGCGGAAGGCAACCGCGGCGGCGTCAACATCGTCGGCGAAATCACCGTCCGGCAACCCGAATAACTCCATATCAGACAGGCAGACCGATCCATGATTGCACCGACCCTGAAAACCCGAACCCGAATCGAAATCCTGAATCCTCAAATCAGCCTCGCCGCCTCCCGGCCGGGACAAATGTACGGCTGGCCCTGACTGACCCGCGCCGCCAACGGCGACCTCCTGCTGGCGGCCTCGGAACGCCGTTTCCACTGCTGTCCGTTCGGGCGGGAGGTGGTGATGCGTTCTTCCGACGAGGGGCGGAGCTGGACGCTGCCGCAGGAGGTCTACAACAGCGAACTGGACGACCGTGACGCCAGTTTGCTGACCATGCCGGACGGCACCGTTATCCTGAGCTGGTTCACCTCCACCGCCTTTGAAGCCCGCTGGACCGAACGCGCCGCCCGGATCAGCCCGAAAATGCGCGAAGAACTGATCGGCTCCCGGATGCTCCGATCCGCCGACCACGGCTACACCTGGGACCAGACGCCGCTCGCGCTGCCCGTGGGCAACCATATTTCGCCGAGCGTCCTGTCCGACGGCTCGCTCCTGACCTGCGGCGCCGTCGGCAACGACTACACCGTCTTCCGGTCAGCGGACGCCGGGTTGAGCTGGCGGAAAATCGCGGTCATTGATTCGCCCGTTTACGGCGACGGACGGACCATCCTGAACGAATCTCATCTGCTGGAGGTCGAACCGGGGCGGATCGTGGCGCTGTTCCGTTCGTCCGAAACCAACATCTGCCCGATTTACCAGTCCGAATCCGAAGACGGCGGCCATACCTGGAGCCGCGCCCGCGAACTGCCCGTTCAGGGCTGCCCGCCCCAACTGCTCAAACTGCGGAGCGGGTTGCTGATGTGTTCGTTCGGATACCGGCAAGCGCCCTACGGCATCCGGGCCATGTTCTCCCGTGACCTCGGGCGGACGTGGGACTTCGACAACATCGTCACGCTGTACCGGTGGGACGGTGAACCGGACATGGGCTATCCGTCTACCATCGAGCTGAACAGAGACAACGAACTGCTGACCGTCTTCTACGGCAGTTGGCGCGACAAAGCGCCCGGGGGCGGGAAGCCGGAAGGCATTTTCGCCCTGCGTTATAAACTGGGTTTTGCCTGATTGTCAAAAATACAGGGACAGAGCGGCGTCCGGTCGGCATTATCCGGTTTCAGGCATTGCATTCGCGGTTTTCGGAATTATATTTCCTATGACACCGAGAATGTAACATGGATGCAAAACTATGATCAATGCCGTACGAATGCTGTTGATTCTGCTCTTTGCCGCCGTCATCGGCGGCGGCTGCCGGAATCATCTGGAATATGTCGAAGACGTCAAAATCCAGCACCGCAAGACGGAACTCCAGTCGTTTTATTCGATCTGGACCCCCACCCCCACCCCGAACGATTCGGAAGTCCGCTTCCGCGTGGACAAGCACCTGCCGGTGCTCAATGAAACCGTCGAGGTCAAAGCCCTCAACGACTGGTATACGCCGTATCAGGGCTGGCGCGAAATCTACGAAGTGCCGACCGGAATCGTGCTGTTCCCGGTGGCGATCGTCTCGCATGTGTTCTGCGCCTGTACGTTTGCCATGTTTCCGTTCCGCTATGCGGTGTTCCTGACGGATTTCTCGTTTTCCTGCATGAATCCCGCCATGAACGCCGAAATGCGCAGTCGCGCCGAACATACCCTGGTGGAGTCCTCCGAGCGCCTGATCGACAGCGAAACCAAAACCGGCATCAAACCCGCCTCGAACCAGCCCCTCGTTCTCAAATCCGGCGGCAATCTCTGGGAAATCCTGACCGACGACAAGGGCGAAGCCGAATTCCGCTTCCTCAGCCTGACCCCCGGTTCATTGATGCTCGGCAAGGACGACCGCGAAATCAGCGTCACCGCCGGAAACACCGCCGAACCGCAGCTCAAACTGATCATCAGCCGCAGTTTGCTGACCCGTCTGGAACAGGGGTACGCCGTTCTGCTCGCTTATCAGCGGGCCCCCTCCGGCGCCCAACTGGCCAAGAGCGTTTCGGCGCTGGAGAAGCTCCAGTTCGTCAAGCTCGCCTACGAGCTGGAGAACACCGAGCTGAAAGCCCGCTCAAACGATCCGGCGTATCTCAATGAATTCCGGGAGAACCGATGAGCCGCCTTGCGCTGTCCGCCTGTTTCTTGCTCGCCCTGTTCGCCGGCGGATGCGGTAACGGCAAAGTCAGGGTACGGCTCACCAACCACACCGCCAGCGCCATAACGGACTGCGTATTTACCTATGACAACGGCAAGCGCAAAGCCTTCGGCACCGTGAACGCCGGGGAAAGCCGGAGTTTTTTATTCACGCCGAGCGGCGATTCCACGCTCCTTTTGAGCTATCAGGCGAATGGCGTCACCCGCCGTTTCAACGAGGGCTACTTCTGCCGGGGCTCTTATGATGCGCCGGAATTTCATGTCTACGACGACCGCCTCGAGTACGGCGTCGATCCGCACTGGAACACGATTCCTTACGATTCACCAGCAAGCAGCGCCGCCACCGGAGAAAAAACGGAGGCGGAACCCAAAAGCTGCCCGATGGACCGGGTGCGGTTCATGAATTATTCGCCGCATTGATACTATTCTTGAATGTTCTGCCTTTCCGGTGTCTGGGAATAAATCAGTTTTTCCGGCGTGCTGAGCCGCCAGTCAAGCTCATAACCCATCGTCAGCAAATATTCAAACGCCATCTGGCGGTCACGGTCCACGCGCTCGACGATCCGCCGTTTTTCCAGTTTACCCGCTGTTCCGACTGCTTTGACCAGGCTTTGGAGAGGGGCTTGGGCATTTTTCAGGAAATCGCCCTTGGTCCGGACATTGAACATTCGGTTCACCGCAGGGAGCAGGCGGGGCCGCCAATTCCAGCAGTTGCACCATAAACCGGCATCGATCCAGCCGTAATAATTGAGATTTTTATCCGCCGGCGGAGCCTCGCCCGGGCGACCGGAAAGATACATATTCCGGTTCAGTGCTTTATGCCATTGCGCCATATCCTTCGCGGTTTCGGAACCGTAATAATTCCGGCAGAACAGGTCAATGATGTCATCCAATTTTTCATCCGGGTTCCACAGCAGCCGGGCCATCGCGAAATGCAGCAGCGCATTGCTGTCCCAATACCGTGCATATTGTTCCGGCGGCAGGACCCAGCGGGGATATGCTTCGGACGGAGCGTTTGCGCCGTCCGGTCCGTCCGGAGCCGTTTCCGGCACCAGCCCGATCAAGTTCAATTCGCGGTAAAACGCGATATCACGCTTGAGAACTTCCAGCGAAACCAGCGAGAAACGGTCGGTCATGGTCAGGTAATAGTCACGTACATAAATATTGGACGTCCGGGCGGCCCAGCCGCGCAGCCAATCGGCAAACATGACGTTGCGGGGACAGTTCGGGTCGTTCAGCGGATGCTGGTAACAGCGGTAAAGCGGGGCGAACTCCACCAGGAGATTCGGGTGAACGTCGCAATTCGGGGGGGCAATGGTGCCGCCGTTCCAGTTATAGGCATAAATATGCAGTTTCAAGTCGGGGTATTGTTCGCTCAGCCCGCTTGCCACCTGATTTGCCGCTTTGATGTAGCGGGTGGTGTAAAAACGGGGCCGCTTGGAGTCCTTGGGAGGAATGTCGGCCGGTTCGTCCAGTTTCAGGCACAGCGGATCGTCTCCGAAGCCCATGCCCTTGGCGTCGCTGTCGTTGGTGCCGAACGCGACCACTTCGATTTCCGGATATTGTTTTTTGTAATCGGTGATTTTCCGGATCAGCAACTGGATGACTTCAGGGTTGCCGAACGCCAACTGGGCGCCTTTGGCTTTCGGGGTCCGTTTGCCGTCGATCAACGGAAAGTATTCCGGGTTTGATTTCCCATATTCCTGGGGAGGAATCCAAAACAGGAACGCATGTCCGCTGTTCTGACACTTGAAGCCGCGCGGGGCATAGGCCGAAGAAGTATATGGATATGAGGCAACGCTGTTGGCTTTGTGATTCAGCAGATTCCGGGCCATCCAGTCCATTGATTCGATCGGCGGAACCTTCCAATATTCGCGGGACAAACTCAGGCCCCGTAAGGCAAATGCCGGTTTCTCCGAATAAGGAAGCGGCAGCTCGCGGCTTTGCCGGACGGCTTCGGGAAATTCCAACCCTGCGGCGGGGCGGGGAGCGACCGCGCCAAGCGTCTTTTCCAGCACTTTGTATACGCCGTTCAGTACGCCTTTGCCGGAATAAGCGGCAACAACGATTTCGCGCTTGCCATTGCCCGCCACCAGAAAACCTTCTTCCCCCAGTTTTTCACGCGTCATGCCGTGTTTTTCCATAGCCTGATCCGCCACGGTGCTGGTGCGGTTTCCCGCAATTCCAAGATTCAAGGTGTAATACCCGAAATTGCCGCCATAGTCCGGGGCGCTGTTCACGGCGGCGACAAAGCGCACCCATTCTTCCGCGGCAAACGCAACCACAGGATCATGCGACAGGACCCGAACCCGGACCGCGGGGATTCCCTTGTGCAATGGGGAAAATTTATCCAGATCATTGGCGCTGAATGACAAGACTATGCCGATGAGGGCCGGTAATAAGACAAATTTCATTTTTCTCACTTGTATTCTCCTGAATTTCAACGATTTTTTGTGCGGTTTTCCGCTTTATGGTTTATTTCGCAAATCACTTGCGTCCGCCGGACCACTCGACGGTATTGCCGGAGGTCAGGTCGTCATACGGCAAGAGGTACTGGGTTATTTTAACCGTTCGTCCGCTTCCGTCCAGATTCAGGACGTTGATAGTCCGGGTGTGCCTGGCGTCCGGCGCACCATAACCGGCCGTTGACGCAATGGCGTTATGAACCCGGTAACAGCCTTGCGCTTTATTGTTCGTGTAGGTTGAATCCATCAGTAAATAACCGGTTGAAGGTTTGGAGATTTCGCTGAGCTTGGCCGGAATCTGCCGCCGCGCGTGCCCGGACGGATAAAACATCCCGGAACCGATGTACATCCAATTGTAACCGTAACCGGTAAACGATATCCCCCAGTTGGAATTGGCGTCCTGAGGGTTCGCTCCTGCTGTATTCAGGGAAGGACAGACAAACAGTTGAATATCCTGCAGGTATTGGTTTTCCAGCAGGATGTTTCCCCAGCTTTTTGTTTTTGAGCTGCCGACGGAGTACGAATAACTCGGATAAAATTCATCGAAATCCTGGGTATAGCTGTAAAAAGAGATCCCGAACTGTTTTTCCTTGTTCAAACATGAAATCGTCCTGGATTTTTCCCGGGCCGCGTTCAGTGCCGGCAACAGCATCGCCGCCAGAATCGCGATGATCTGTATTAGTGGATG
>DHTZ01000022.1 GCA_002408885.1 Lentisphaeria bacterium UBA5247
TCCAGATGGCGCTGTCCTATGACTACAGATTGCGGCAAAATATGATCGAATTAGTCAAAGATATTCAGCTTCGAATCCAAGTGGCGCAGTTTCTGGAATTGGATGAAAACTGGAAGACGTCATTGTGTATGGTCAATTCATCCGATTGTAGAGTTTCTTTTTGCATGCCAATCTCTCCGTTCGTATCGTTTTTCGTGCATGTAAGCCATTCGCTTATGCTGCTCCCCTCGCGTATTGTCAATTTATTCGGTGCTATTGCTGCCTCGTGCATGTCATATATATGGTCAGTTCGTCCGATATGGAGCGGTGGATTCCCTTAGGATCAATTCCGGTTTGATGGTCCTGATTCCGAATCCATTGCGGAGCGAAGTCACTTTTTCCACCGCGACCCGCGCGATCTCATCTTCCCGGAGTGAAATGCTGCTCAGCGGGACTTTGCATCGGGTGGTCCACTGGGTATTGTGGCAACCGATCATGCTGATGTCGCGCGGCGCATCCAATTTGAGCTCCTTCAATACCTGCATGGCTTCGACCAGCCAGTAGTCGAGGAATGAAAGAATTGCGGTCGGGCGTCCGGGAGAATTCAGCAGAGATTTCAACTCTGAATAAAAATGACTGTAATCATGAACTTCATTTTTCCGGATCGGCATGTCGATGACCGAGATGCCGTCGCGCAGGCCGAATTCCTCCATCGCCATCGTATAGCCGCTGGTGAACTCATAAATCCGTTCATGGCGGTAAGCCAGCGCGTTCGGAGAATTATTGGCGTGTTTCAACAGCAGGATGCGGCGGTGTCCGAGCTCGTGCAGATGTTTTACCGCCATGTAGGAGCCATAGAAATAATCGCTCAGGACGTAGGCGCCGTTGCTGAATTCGTGTTCATCGCGGCGCTGAATCAGGAAGATGATTTTCTTGAACCGGGGCGCGAGGTTTTTCAGGTATTCGTAGTCGAAATTGTAAATGCCGGAGTCGATAATGAGGGCGCGCGGCTTCAACTTGAGTACGTTGTCGAGACGTTCGCGGGAACCGCCGTCCTGTTCATGGGGAATCAGCAGCGGGAAGAACCCGTTGTCGTGAAGCCCTTTTACCAGACGGTTGTAAATACCCTCGAACATATCCCCTTTGGCACGCACGAACAGCGCCGCGATTTTATCCGCGGGATCGTCCGTGGCGGGGGCATCCACGAATGCGTTGACGAAGGTGCCGCGGCCGCGTTCGGTCCGCAGCGTACCATCGGCGGAAAGAACGCCGATTGCTTTGTTGACGGTTTTCAGATTGACGTCATATTTTTCAGCGAGATTTCGGATCGAGGGGAGGCGGTCGGTATAAACGCCGTTTTCCACATCGAGGCGTAACTGTTCTATGATTGTATTTGCTTTTCCCATCCGTCATCGTACCATTTAGTGTTCCAGTACTATCATTATAACGCCATTCTCTGAAATTGCAACGATTTTCAGCATGAAATACGATATTTTTTTCATTTTAATGGTCTTTAAATAAGATTCTAAATGATGATTATAAATAAAAGTGTACCGTTTTAAAAGATAAGTGTACCATTTCAGAAAGGGCGTCACTCGTATATATTTTGAATGAAAAACGTTGACAAAAAAATAACCCGCCCCGGATGGATATGCCCGGGAGCGGGTTGTTTGATTGATGTTGATCAGGCCAGCCCTGCCGCCAGGGAACGGACCAGTTCCACGGCTTCGCGCTGTTTGCCCTGCGAAACCAGGCGCACCACCGCGCTGCCGACCACCGCGCCGTCGGCGTATTGAGCGCTGGCGCGGGCTTGTTCGGGCGTGGAGATGCCGAATCCGGCCGCCACCGGCACCGGGCTGAGTTTTCTCAAAGTGGACAAGTGTTCTTCCAGGTCCTGCGCCACGGCGGAACGGACGCCGGTTACGCCGCGGACGGTGATGTAATAGATAAAACCGTCGGCGCCGGCGACGATTTCGCGGGCGCGTTCGGGGGGCGTGGTCGGGGCGATCAGCCGGACCAGCGCCAGATTGTATTTGTCCAGCGCCGGTTTGACTTCCGCGATTTCCTCCTGGGGCAGGTCGACGATCAGCAGGCCGTCGATCCCGGCTTCGGCGCAGGAGGCGACGGTCTGTTCGAATCCTTTTGCCAGCAGGATATTGTAATAGGAGAACAGGATCATCGGCGTGGCGTATTTTTTCCGCAGCCGGGCGGCCATGTCGATGATCTTCGGGAGGGTGGCGCCGTTGCTCAGGGCGATCTGCGAGGATTCCTGGATCACCGCGCCGTCCGCCATCGGATCGGAAAACGGCACGCCGAGCTCGATCAGGTCGGCGCCGGCTTCGATGAATTCGCCGATGAGCCTTTCGCTCTCCTCCATGTTCGGGTGTCCGGCGGTCACGTAAATGACCAGCCCTTTGTGTCCTTGATTGAATGCGTTTGCGATATTGTCTTTCATGATGTCACCTTGCCGAAAAGTTTCTGTTTTACTTCGCAGACGTTCTGCATGTCTTTGTCGCCGCGCCCGGAGAGGCAGATGATGATCGATTGATCCTTGCTCATGGCCGCGGCGCTTTTCAAGCCCTGCGCCAGTGCGTGGGCGGATTCCAATGCCGGAATGATTCCTTCCCGGCGGCAGAGCAGGTCGAAGGCTTCGAGGGCTTCGACGTCATTGATGGTTTTGTAGCTGACGCGCCCGCTGTCGTGCAGGTAGCTGTGTTCAGGGCCGACGCCGGGGTAGTCCAGCCCGGCCGAAACGGAATGCGTTTCGATGATCTGCCCGAATTCGTCCTGCAGAAGATAGGTCTTGCAACCGTGGAGAACGCCGGTGCGCCCGCCGCAGATGCTGGCGGCGTGTTTACCGGTTTCGAGCCCGGAACCGCCGGCTTCGACGCCGGTCAGGCGCACGGAAGCGTCCGGGATGAAATGCTTGAACATGCCGATGGCGTTGCTGCCGCCGCCGACACAGGCGATGACCTCATCGGGCAGTCTGCCGGTTTTTTCGAGGATCTGGGCGCGGGCTTCGCGGCTGATGACCGACTGGAAATCGGCCACCATTTCCGGATAGGGGTGCGGCCCCGCCACGGTGCCGATCACGTAAAGCGTGTCGTCAACGCGGGCGATCCACTGGCGGAGAGCCTCGTTCATGGCGTCTTTGAGTGTGGAACTGCCGCTGTGCACCGCGGTGACTTTGGTGCCGAGCACTTCCATGCGTTGGACGTTCGGCGCCTGGCGGCGGATGTCCTCCGCCCCCATGAACACCTCGCATTCCATGCCGAACAGCGCGGCGACGGTGGCGGTGGCCACGCCGTGCATTCCGGCTCCGGTTTCGGCGATCAGGCATTTCTTTCCCATGCGGCGGGCGATCAGGGCCTGTCCGATGGTATTGTTGACCTTGTGCGCGCCGGTGTGGTTAAGGTCCTCGCGCTTCAGGTAAATCCGGGCTCCTCCGGCGTATTCCGTGAGGCGCTCCGCGAAGAACAGCGGCGATTCACGCCCGATGTAGTCGCGCAGATAACCGTTCATTTCGGCACGGAAGCCGGGGTCGTTTTTCAACGCCTGATAGGTCCGGTCGAGTTCGTTCAGCGCGGGCATCAGCGTTTCCGCCACGTATTGCCCGCCGTAGATTCCATAGTGTCTAGGCATAGTTCTTTATCTCCTTCAATTTCTGATGATCTTTTTTACCGGGTTCGGACTCCACGCCGCTGCACAGGTCCAGCGCAAACGGCTTTACCTGTTCCATGGCGTCGCGGAGGTTGCCGGGATTCAATCCCCCGGCCAGGATCAGTTTCATCCGGGCGGCGGCTTTTGCCGCCAGAGTCCAGTCGCAACATTTGCCGAGTCCGCCGTTGCCGGTGACGGCATCCGCCAGAATCGCGGCGGCGGGCAGGGCGGCGGCGGCTTCGATATCCGCCGGGGAATTGAGCCGGACGGCTTTCCAGACGCGGTGCGCGCCGATGGCTTCGATGTCCGCCGCGCTTTCGGACCCGTGGAGCTGGGCGATGTCAAGGCCGCACTGTTCCATGATGGCGATGACCTCGCGGGGCGGCATATCGACGAACACCCCGACTTTCGGGATGTTCACACCGCGGGTTAACGCAGCGGCCTGTTCCGGGGTGACGCAGCGCGGCGACTTCGGGTAAAAAATAAACCCGAGATAGGATGCGCCCGCTTCAACGGCGGCTTTTACGTCTTCCGGATTGGTCAGTCCGCAGATCTTAATTTTCATGGATCAGCTCCCGCAGGGCGTCGCCGGGATGCGGAGCCCGCATCAGGGTTTCGCCGATCAGAAATGCGTTGGCTCCGGCGCTGCGCAGGTTGACGATATCGTCGTGGTTGTGAATGCCGCTCTCCGCGACCCGGACTTTGCCGGACGGAATCCGCCCCAGCAGGCGGAGGGTCAGGTCGTGGTTGATCTTGAACGTTTTCAGGTCGCGGCAATTGATGCCGATGATGTCGGCGTCGAAGCCCATGACCGTGTCGAGTTCGCGTTCGTCGTGAATTTCGCAGAGCGTGTCCAGATTCAGGGATTTGGCGAACTGGTGAAAATCCTTCATCTGTATCCGGTCGAGCGCCGCCGCGATCAGCAGGACGGCGTCGGCGCCAAGCACGGCGGCTTCCAATATCTGGAGTTCGTCAAAGATGAAGTCCTTGCGCAGGAGCGGAATGGCGACGGTGTCCGCGGCGATCCGCAGATAGTCCGGCGAACCCTGAAAATAATACGGTTCGGTCAGGACCGACAGCGCCGCCGCCCCGGCTTCTTCCAGTTGCCGGGCGAGTTCGGGGACGGGGAAATCCGCTCGGATGACGCCCTTGGACGGCGAAGCTTTTTTCAGCTCGGCGATAACGTTGACGCGGGGGGCGCTCAGGGCTTCGGCGAACGAGTGGCGCCGGGTGCGGTCCGCCGCCCGGTATTCGAGTTCGCGGCGGCGGGATGCCGAGTGGTCGAAGTTCTCGCGGTTTCGGGCGATGATGGTATCGAGTATGGTGCTCATTCTTTGCTGCTCCTGATCAGAATTTGGAGTTTTTCGAGGGCGGCGCCTGAATCGATGGATTCGGCGGCGAGCCGGACGCCGTCTTCGAGGGTATCCGCGACGCCCGCGGTGTAAATGGCCGCGCCGGAGTTCAGCAGGACGACCGAGCGTTTGGGGCCCTGTTCTTTGCCGGTCAGGATTTCGGTCAGGATGGCGGAGTTTTCGATGGCGTTCCCGCCCGTGAGGTCCTCCGGCGAACCGATGGCGCCGATATAACGTTCGGGATAGAGGTCGTAGGTCGTGATGGCGTCGTCTTTCAGTTCGGAAACCCGCGACGTGGTGGTGACGGTGATTTCGTCGAGTCCGTCATGCCCGTGAACGATCAGCGCGCGCTTCATGCCGAGCTCGCGGAAGACTTCGGCGAAGACTTCCGTCAGGACCGGTGAATAAACGCCGAAGACGCCGAACCCCGCTCCCGCCGGATTGGTCAACGGTCCGAGGATGTTGAAAATGGTGCGGACTTTGAGCTCTTTCCGTACCGGAGCCACGGCTTTCATGGCCGGGTGCATGGTCGGGGCGAAAAGAAAGCCGATGCCGTGATCCTGTATACAGCACTCCATGGTGAATGCCGGAACCTGTAAATCGAAGCCGAGTGCTTCCAGAACGTCGGCGGAGCCGCATTTGCTGGATACGCTGCGGTTGCCGTGCTTGGCGACTTTGATCCCCGCCCCGGCGATGACGAACGCCGATGTGGTGGAGATGTTGAACGTCCCGGCGCAGTCGCCGCCGGTGCCGACGATGTCCAGCACCGCGCCCGGCCCGGCGTCGATGAACCGCGCGTGGCGGCGCATCGACCGTGCCGCGCCGACGATTTCCGCGATGCTTTCGCCTTTCATCCGCAGCGCCGTCAGCAGGGCCGCCATCTGTACCGGGGTCAACTGGCCTTCCATCAGGGAGTCCATGACTTTTTCCATATGGTCGGCGGTCAGGCTTTGTTTTTCCAGCAGGGTTTCAAGACACTGTTTGTACATGCGTTACCTCAGTTTCAGGAAGTTGGCAAGCTGTCGGCGGCCGGTCGAGGTCATGATCGATTCCGGGTGGTACTGGATTCCTTCGATGGGCAGTTCGCGGTGGCGGACGCCCATGATCTCACCGTCGGTGGATTCGGCGGTGATCTCGAGACAGGCGGGCAGGGACTCCCGTTCCAGCGCCAGCGAGTGGTAGCGGACCGCCTTGAACGGCTTCGGAATGTCGGTGAAAATGGTTTTGCCGTCATGCAGGACTTCGGAAATTTTGCCGTGCATGATGTATTTGGCCTGAACCACCTTGCCGCCGAACGCCTGTCCGATGCCCTGATGTCCCAGGCAGACCCCGAGCAGCGGCATTTTGCCGGCGGCGGCGAGGATCAGTTCCTGCGAGATTCCGGCGTCTTCGGGGCGGCCGGGGCCGGGCGAAATGACGATGGCGTCGGGTTTCAGCGCCAGGGCTTCGGCGACGGTGATTTCGTCGTTGCGGAAGACCTTGACTTCCTGGTCGAGCATCTGGAAATACTGGACGAGGTTGTAGGTGAATGAATCATAATTGTCGATCATCAGTATCATAAGTGGGGTCTCCTCAAAGTTCGAGATTGTTGGCAGCCAGTTCGAGCGCCCGGAAAAGCGCCCGGGCTTTGTGGCGGGTTTCGTTGTATTCGTATTCGGGCTCGGAGTCGTAGACGTGGCCGCCGCCCGCCTGCACGCAGATCATGCCGTCGCGCAGTTCCATGGTGCGGATGGTGATGGCCATGTCCATGTTGCCGTTGAAGTTGATGTAGCCGACGCAGCCGCCGTAGATTTCCCGGGGATCGGGCTCCAGCTCGTTGATGATTTTCATGGCGCTGATCTTCGGCGCGCCGGAAAGGGTCCCGGCGGGGAACGACGAACGGATCAGGTCAAAGGCGTCCAGGTCCGGCTTGATGATGCTTTCCACGTTTGACACCAGGTGCATCACGTGCGAATATTTCTCGATCACCATGAACTCGCGCACCTGTACGCTGGCGGGTTGCGCCACCCGTCCGAGGTCGTTGCGCCCAAGGTCCACCAGCATCAGGTGCTCGGCGCGTTCCTTTTCGTCGTTCAGGAGGGCGTTGGTGTTGTCGCGGTCCTCGGCGTCGGTGGCGCCACGGGGGCGGGTTCCGGCGATCGGGCGCAATTCGGCTTTGCCGTTGTTCAGGCGCACCATGACTTCCGGGGAGGAGCCGATCAGGTACTTGTCGGAATCGGTTTTCAGGAAGAACATGTACGGCGAGGGATTGACCAGGCGCAGGGCGCGGTAGAGTTGCAGCGGCGGGATCGTCTGCGGCGTGCTGAAGCGCTGCGACAGCACCACCTGAATGATATCGCCGGCGATGATCCGTTCCTTGGCTTTGGCCACCATGTCGTAAAAGTATTCCTTGGTCATGTTCGATTTGACCATGTCCATATTGAATTCGGCGCGGACGTTTTCGATTTTGACCGGTTCGGCAAGCCGTTTCTTGAGTTCCTCGATCTTGGCGCAGGCGGTGTCGAAAGCCTCGCGGGGGTCGGGGTATTTCTCGAGGTTGGCGCAGGCGATCAGGCGCATGGTGTGACGGATGTTGTCGAAAATCACCGCCTGGTCGAACAGCATGAAATAAGCTGTCGGCTCGGTCAGCGGTTTTTTCGGCGCGGGCATTTTTTCGAACTCGGCGATCGCGTTGTAACCGAGGTAGCCGAGTGCTCCGGCGTAGAAACGCGGCATATCGGGGATGTCCACGATTTTATAACGCTTCATGATCCGGCGCAGGGCGAAGAACGGACCTTCGGAAGCGTCGAGCGTTTCGACCTTGCCGTTCGCCTCGAACGTCGGCACGCCGTCGCGGACCTGAAAAATCCCGAAAGGCCGGATGCCGATCGCCGAGTAACGCCCCCAGCGCTCGCCGCCCTCGATGCTTTCGAACAGTGCCACGTGTTCCTCGTCGGCGAAATGGCTCAGGACGGATACCGGCGTCTCCAGGTCGGCCAGCATTTCGTGGCAGACCGGGACCATGTTGCCCTGTCCGCACAGTTTTTTGAATTCTTCGAAATCCGGTTTAAACATTTTTGAACTTCCCTTTGGGTTTTTATATGGTTTTATTTAAAATCAGGAAACAAAAAAAGCGGGTTGAGTTTTTAAGCTCAACCCGCCTGGATGTCATGAAAACAAGAACACAACAGAACCTACGGACTGAGCCGCGTCTGCCACCACCAGTAATTGTTGTTGGTAAAAATTGTGTTCATCGAAAAAATCCTTTTGATTTCCATGCTATTAATAAACTGCGGAACATTTCATTTGTCAAGCGGGAAAATGAAAAAAGAACTGATTTTTTCACTTGTTGTCTCTATTGCGCGTCCGGCTTGATGAACGCGCCCGCCTTGCGGAGCCGCTCTTTCAGCTCCGGGACCGGGAACGAACGGACGTCGCCGTTTGCCGGGAGCGCCATTGCCGCCGCCATCCCCGCGGCCTGTCCGGTGATGAAACAACCCGGCATGACCCGGATGGAGCTTTCCATGCGGTTGTCGGTGCTGACGCAGCGCCCGGCGGTCAACAGGTTCTTGAAGTTCTTCACCGTCAGTATCCGGTAGGGAATGCCGTAGGATTCACCTTTTTGATAGTGAGATTTGGGTTCGATGAACTCCGCCCGGAAACGCTGAAATTCCTCCAGCGACGGGTTGTACGGATGGATGTCCACGCCGTATGAGAAATGGCCGATTTCATCGGCGAAACGGCTCCGCTTGGTGTAATCCTGAAAATTCAGGATGTAGTCGCCGATGATCCGGCGGCTCTCCCGGACGCCGAACAGCGAACCGCTGGAGGAAAGCTGGGCATTGGCGAAACCGGACACGCGCTGACGGTAGAACGCTTCGAATTCAGGGAGCAGCGCGCGGGCGGCGACCCAGGCGTCGGTCATGTTTTTGCGGTCGGTGGAGTCGAGGTCGTAAACATGGCCGATGTTGGCGGTGGCTTCCGCAATGCCGGTACGGTACATGCCGCTGTGGTGGTAGTCGGGCGTTTGGAAGAACCGGTCTTCCGCGAACGATCTGGTCAGCAGGTCGAACACGGATACCTGGGCGGAGCGGAATTCCTCCCAGTTGACGTTGTTCCAGAGCGAACAGAGCGTGCCCGGCATGATTTTGCCGTCTTCGTTGCCGATGGCGAATTCGGCGCCCGCCAGGGCGGACAGTGTGCCGTCGCCGGTGGCGTCCACGAACACGGAGGCTTTGAGCGCTTCCAGCCCGTTGCAGGAGGCGGTGACGACGGCGGTGACTCTGCCGCCTTCGGAAATCACGTCGGTCAGGACGGTTTCAAAGGAAAAATGGATGGATTCGGCGGCGACCATTTCATCATAAATCCGTTTCAGGACTTCCGCGCGGATGACGGCGGTGCTTTCCGGCCCGGTGCCGTTGGCCTGGTGCAGACGGTCGAAGACTTCGCGCCCGACGCCCCCGGCGAGAAAGTTTTCGCCGTCGGTGATGCCGGTAAAAGCCGGAACCAGCCCGGCGGTTCCCATGCCGCCGAAGCAGCCGGTTTTTTCGATCAGCGCGACTTTGGCGCCGTTGCGGGCGGCGGTGACGGCGGCGGCGATCCCGGCGGGGCCGCCCCCTGCTACCAGTACGTCGTATTCGCCGGCGACGGGAATGGATTTGCTGAATGAGATGTTCGACATGGTCAATTCGTCCTCTGTTTGATTCTATTGAATTCGATCATGATGGATCAATATACTGTTGAATTTGTAAAATGCCTGCCCGGTTTATGGTTCGGCGGCGGATTTTCGTGAAAAATGATTTCCGGTGGATTCATGAGGAACCGCTTGCAATCGGGTCCGGGCGCTGTATATTGCCGATTATGCAACTGAAACCGATCACAGAACCGCTTCTGCGCTGGTACCGCCTGAACGCCAGGGAACTGCCCTGGCGGAAGAACATCTCCCCATACCGGACATGGGTTTCCGAAATCATGCTCCAGCAGACCCGCGTGGATACGGTGATCCCTTATTACGAACGTTTTCTGTCTGAATTGCCGACGCTCGAAGCGCTGGCGTCCGTGCCGGAGGAGCGGCTCCTGAAACTCTGGGAGGGGCTGGGGTATTACAGCCGGGCGCGCAATCTGCAGAAAGCGGCACGGGCGGTGGTGGAGAAACACGGCGGCGTATTTCCGGCGGAATACCCGGACATTCTGGCGCTGCCGGGAATCGGAGAATATACCGCGGGGGCGATCGCTTCGATCGCGTTCGGCAAGCCGGTTCCGGCGGTGGACGGCAATGTCCTGCGGGTGATCTGCCGCCTGACCGGCAGCCGCCGCGACCTTGCCGATCCCAAAACCAAGGCGGAAATCCGCGGTGCTTTGCAGGATATTTATCCGGCGGAACATTGCGGCGATTTCACGCAAAGCCTGATGGAGCTTGGCGCGACGGTCTGCCTGCCGAACGGCGCTCCGCGTTGCGGCGGCTGTCCGCTGGCGGAGTTCTGCACGGCGCGCAAAGACGGCACAACGGGCGAGATCCCGGTCAAAGCCCCGAAAAAAGGGCGGAAAATCGAATTGAAAACCGTTCTGCTGCTGTTCTGCGGGGATCAGGTGGCGGTCCGCCGCCGGGCGGGGCAGGGGCTGCTGGCGGGATTGTGGGAATTCCCCATGCTGGACGGGCATCCCGGCCGGGCGGAAATACTGGAATATCTCCGGCAGAGCGGGATTGCGGTGAACGAACTGTCGGAATCCGTGACGGCAAAGCATATTTTTTCTCATCTGGAATGGCACATGAACGGTTGGCGGGCGGAATGCGCTTCAACGGACGGCCCGGCGGAACTGATCTGGACGACCCGGCAGCGGCTGAAACAGGAAATTACACTGCCGACGGCGTTCAAGGCTTTCAGCAAACAGACCTGACGCTGTCGCCGGGGGAGAGTTCCGGGATGAATTTCCGGCTCTGGATTTTTTCTTCGGGTTGCGCCAATAGTTGCATCATCATTTCCCCGGCGGCTCTGCCGAGTTCCTTTTTGGTGGTGATCAGCGAAACCGGCTGCGGCTGGAGGAATTCCAGAAAACTCATATGGTCGTACCCGATGACGGACAGGTCTTCGGGGATGCGGACCCCCCGGCGCCCGGCCTTGACGTAAAAATCCAGCAGAAAATAATCGCTGAAACAGAATACGCAACTGAAATTCCGCGCTTCTTCCAGCGCGGCGTCCGTGCTTTCGAAAACCTGAATCTCCCCGCCGCCGTTGCGGAAGCATTCGCAGAAGGCTTTGCCGCGCAGGTCGTGTTTCTGGCGGTAATGCCCGATATACGCGGCGCGGCGGTGGCCGTGCTCCAGAAAACAGCGGGCGGCGGCTTCTCCGCCCGCGTAGTCGTCGTTGCAGACCGACGGGAAAATACGGTGTTCGCGCCCGAGGCTGATGACCGGCTTTTTTTCGCTCCGGCTCAACAGGAATTTTTCGGCCGGGGTGACGCCGCTGTCCGGGACCAGCGGCGCGTAAAGATAGCCGTCCACCCCTTTGCTGTGCATGAATTTGACCGTCTCCAGTTCGTCCTCCTGGTTGAAGTGGGAAACGGAGAGCAGCAGGTGGTATTTGTGCGGGAAAAGCGCTTCCTCCGCGCCGCTGATGACGTCGATCCAGTAGGACCGGTTGACATCGCCGGGGATGATGAGCCCGATCAGGAACGTCTGGTGGGTCTGCATGGCGCGGGCGTAGATATTGGGTACGAAATTATGCTTGCGGATCACTTCCTCGATCTTCTGGCAGGTTTTCTCGGAAATCTTGTATTTCTTGGAGTGACCGTTGATATAGAAAGAGACGGTGGAGTTCGACACTCCCGCTTCTCTGGCGATATCGGCTATTTTCATAAGGTTCCGGTCTCCAAAACAATGGCTTTGCCCGCCGGAACGCTGACGGTCCGGTTTTCATTCAGGTTTAATATATGGCCGTTCAGCGTATTTGTAAATGGGCGGTCGGCATTTTTTCTTTTTTAGGCTGAGAATAGGAGGAAATTTATCAATTTCCGGATTTGACTTCCTCCAGGGAGATATTTCCGAACAACAGGGTTTCATTCTCTTTCCGACCCCAGTTGGCCAGGATCATGATTTTGATGTATTTGGTTCCGGGCCAGAATGTTGAGCTTGGTGATCCGTTTTTGACGACCGGTTTTATCAATCCCTGATAATTGGTCCAGTCGGGAAGATGTTTGTTAAAGGTAAAAACATACATCAAATGACCACTGATCAGGTGGGCGCGAACCGCGGTTCCTTCCTGATAAGGTTTGTCAAGAGGTTTGTCCAAAGAAATGTCCCATCCGTCATCGGATTTCTCAAGACTGGTGACCCGACAGGTCTGGAAATTCGGCAAGTCGCTGTATTCTTCGCCGGGACTGGTTGCGAAAGCGATTGCCAGACGTTGAGTGCGCATGGCATTTTCCCAGGAAGCGGCATCGCGGACTTTTACCTGAGTCGAGCCGGTTCCGGCATCAGCGGCCAAGGTGGTGCCGGAATTGGCAATGGCGCTGACGGAGGTTGCGTCAATGGCTTTTTTCTCCGCATTGAAAAGCCGCAATCCGATCAGGGCCACATTGGGACCGCCCCCGGCGGATTTGAAATCCCCGGAGAGGCGATAGGTTTTTGACGGATCGACTTCGATCCAATCGGTTGTTGTAATCATTTTGCTGCCGGTGACGCTGAAGCACGGGGTGTTTTGCGGACCGTTCTCGACAACTTGCAGAGGACCGGTCCAGTTTTTCAATCCTTTGGCCGCATCGCCGTTTACTACTAAATTGCCCGTTTGCTGAGCGGATGCCGCTATTGAAAAAGCGACGATAAGCAGGGAGAAAAGCGTGAGTTGTTTTTTCATGGAAAATACTCCTTTGGAAAAGTGGTTAAATCGGAAATTTGAAAATACCCCGATCATCTGGTCAGGAACCAGCAGAGGCGAAAATCCCCGGCGTCGATTTTGATATTACCGTCATAAACGCTTCCCTGCATGGCGGAAAAATGGATGGGACGGTAGGTTTCTGCGTCACCGGCTCCAAGGGCCATCGCATCAGGGAAGAGCAATTTGCGGTCGATTTTTATCATTGCCGTAACCGGGTTGTCACTGATATTCGCAAAAACAGCCAGAACTCGATCGCCATGCTGGTAATAGCTGATTTTGACCTTATCCGGAAGGTCGCTGGTGATGGCCTGCTGGTTCCAGTACGGATAAAACCGGGCTTCCCAGAAAGGAAGTTGCGCCAGGACTGTCAGGACCGGGAAATAATAGGATGGGTTGCAGTGCACCGGCCAGAAAGTCATGTCATGGATCAGCGTCCATGCGATGAGTTCACGATTATAAGCGCGTTCCATGTGCCGGATGCCGGGAAGCTTGGGCGTATCAGCCACCCCGCCGGGAAGGAAAATCGGAATCATCCCCCACTGTTTGGCGGCGTAACGGAAACGGAAATCTTCCGGCGTGTAATAATTGCGGTAGGCCTTGGCGGTACGGAGACCGAAGGCGGTCTGCTCCCCCTCGCCCATCAGCATGGCATCAAAAAAAGGATAGCAGGGACTGTTGTGATCGGTCAGCAAAATGGCGTCCGGATTGCGTTTTTTCACTTCTTTGTAGATGCGCCGCCATTGCTCGACCATATTGAAGACGTCGCGTTCCTCTATTTCCCGTCCCGTCACGGTGGTGAACTTGTGGTTATGGGCGGGATTTTTGCAGCTGAACGGATCGGATTCGTCATGGTAGAGCCCGAGCCACGGATAAGTGGACAGCGCTTCCACAGCCGAATAGATCATCCAGTCGCGGCGGGTCCGGCTGGCGCTGCATAACACCACGTGACCTTCAGTGCCGAAAGGATTCCAGTGGCGGCCCAAAAAAGAGCCATTGGCAAACGGGTTGGGCTTGGCGCTGCGCGAAACGTCTTCAAAATGATCCATGATCGGCTTGATCGGATAGCCGCTGACATTGGTGTCCTGATAAATCATCGTCCAGATGTTTTTGCGCCGGCGTTCCGCTACGTACGGTTTCAGTTTTTCCGGTTCTGCCGGAATCGGATTGCCCCAGGTAATGCAACCCCAGACCGGGTAGCGGGTCGTCCAATGCATCCCCATCACGTTGAACCCAAGTAGCGAAGCGCGTTCTGCGGTCGTTTGTCCGCCCAGAACCGAGGCGCCGGTGTCATCACACAGTTTGGGGTTCGGGCGGGTAACGCCGTCCGCATCGGCGGCAAGCCATTCCGCACAAATGGCTTCGTCACTCATCAATACCCATTGACGCCAGTTTTTCGGCAGCGGTTTGACGGGGGTTACGTTCAAGGCGAACTTGAAAGACGTAGCTTGCGGTGAAAATGATTTATCGCTGTCGGCAAAATTGATTTTCAGCAGTGCCGTATCGCCGGAACGGATGATTTCAAAGGCACGGTCTTCCCGGTACTGCAACCAGCCGCGCGGGGAGTTGGCGAAAAAGAGGAAACTTTGGTCTTCATCGCCAAACCATATCTGCCAGCGAAACGGACTTGTATATTGATTTCCTACGATTCCGACCTGTTCCTTGCTGTAGTGGATATGATCCTTGTGCCAGATCGTCGGGGGCCAAGACTGGTAATGATAGAATTTGACGATATCCGAACGTAGGGGGATCTGCAATGAAAGTTGTTCCATTGTCACAGGGGTACGCGGCGCGAGCGTCACCGTGTATTCGATGCTTCCTTCGAAACTGAATTTACCGCTGACGGTGATTCCGATTCCATCAAGGGTACCGGTCTGAATGAAATCCGCTTCATCCGGGTAGCTGGATACCAGTTCAAGTCCCTGTTTGTTCCATTTTGTCTCGAGTTCTTTGCCGTTTTTGACGGCGGTCAACCGCATGGGAGCGGTAAGAATGTCATGTTGCTGATTTTCGATTTGAGACGGGAACGGCCCTTTCTGAAAGAAATAGTTCCTGCCCCAGCATGAAAGACGGTCCGGTGCCGTCGTGACGGCGGTCCACGGCGGAGGTACGAAATGGTCAAGCCCGTATTGATTGTTTCGCCAGTTTTCCTCATTCATCCAGGCCGGAGAGGCTCCGACGGCAATGGCCCCTGATATTGCGAATATGGCAATCAGCAATAGTGTTTTATTCGGCATTTTCGGTTGTTCCTTTGATTCAGTTGGTATTGATAACGTAAGTAGCGGAAGGAGTCGGGCGATATTTGTCCGTCAGCAGGGATTGGCGTTTCAGGCTTTCGACGTGTCCGTCTCCCAGAAGAGCATTGGCTGTTTCGTTGTGACGGCAGTGGATTGCCGCATAGGAGGCGTAGGCGATTCCGGCCCAGGACTGCAGCGGGGGATTGGCGGTCTGGTCAATCGAATCTACAAGCAGCATGAACTTTGTCAATGGTTCTCCGTAACCGCGACTTTTGACCAAGCTGTTATACGTTTCAAATTTTCGTACAAACGAGGCATATGTCCTGTTGGCGCTGAAGGTATTGGGTCCGAGGGCGGGACAAAACGTATTTGAAGCTGTTATAAGTTTTGTTTTATTCACCAGCATGTCCGCCCAATAAGTGTTGCCGGCGGCGTCCGGATTATTGTTTGGAGGCAGATAGTCATTATAATTATCGATATACTGGAATGTCCCAAGGCCGCATTGTTTCAGGTTGTTCATGCAAAAAGCCTTTCGGGCTTGTCCCCTGGCATGGTTGAGGGCTGGCAGCAGCATGGCGGCCAGGATCGCGATGATCGCGATTACAACCAGGAGTTCAATAAGTGTGAAAATTTTTCTTTCCGGCATGGGGTTGGCTCCTATCGTTGGGTTTTATGGTAGAAATCATTGTCGAAAAAGCGATGATAATATTCCGGTTTGCGGCAGGGATTCCACAGGATCGCGGCCAGCAGGGCGATGCTAGGCTGGATTGTCAGTTCGAGTGTGCCGTCCTCAAACAAGCAGGTCACCTGGGTTTCGCGCGGGTTTTCCGCCAGCACCTCGCGGTAGAACTGCAATACCTCGGGGTAGTTGCGGAACCAGAGCATATTGAATTTCGAATTCAGCGCCTGATTTTCCAGCGCTTTTTCCCGGATCGACTGCGGAAGTTGCCCCCCCATCCAGTAGGAACGGTGGTGTTCGAAATAATCCCAGCGCAGGTTGATGAATCCTTTCGCCACCATCATGAATTCGCGTCCGCCGCGCAGTCGCGCAATGCGTTTCGAATACGCGATGGTCGATGGCATGTCCGGAAGCTGGTTCAGCCAGCCGCGGCGGGTGTCCGATTTCAGCGTGACCGGGTCGATGCAATAGGGGGTCATGCCCGCGTCTTCCCAGACCAGCGATATCCGGGGATCGACGGCTTCCAGCAGTTCAAGGTTATCCATGATCGAAACGGCGTGGAGGCCGAAATGAATTTTCAGGCCGGGATGCTTCGCCAGCAGTTTGTCCGATACCCGGTTGACCATTTCGCAGCAGAGGCGGGTATTGCGGGCGGCGATTTCGTTGTTTTCCGCCGGAAATTCGGTCAGCGTCTGGAAATAAATTGCGGAAAGGCCGAACGCCGCGTATTCCCTTTCATAATGGTCAAGCACGTATTTTTCGAGCTTGTCCAAGGTGGCGGGATCGCTTAAATCCAATTCTTTTCCCCAACCCCAGTGGAACCCGGCGATGACGCGGATGCCGCGTTCCGCAGCGTAATCGATGACTTCGCAGAAATTGACGGGTGGCACGTCGTTCCAGACGGTCAGGGTATTCATTTTCAGCCGGGCCATATTGTCGAGGAAACTGCGATAGTCGCGGATGGTGTAACCCCAGGTCCAGATGCCGCGCTCGCCGATGACCGGCGTTTCGGAAACGGCGCGGTCCGGCAGGGTTTGAAGCATGGTCCGGCGGTCTTTTTCGAGGTCGCAGATGGCTTCGCTGCCGATAATTTCACTGTTGAAATACTCGATGCCGTTCAAGACGCCCTTTGGCGTGCGTGCGCCGATGGCGATGTAACGGAGGCCGCCGGCTGTCCAGTCGCCGACGCTGACCGCATAACCTTCCGGGTGTTCCGGAATATTGAGTTTTCCGGCGGCCTGGAGTTGCGCGATCAGCGGATTGTCGGCGGGAGTGCCGATGATTATCGGGTGGTCCACCGTTTCGGCGTCGGAACAATCTTCGGCGCGGTTGAATTCAATGACATAAGGGAGCAGGATTCCGAGTGCCGCGTTCAGTTCAGACAGGGCGAACCCGGAGATGTCTTCGGCGTTGCCGTACAGGATTTTCCAGCGCGGACGCGGGTTTTTGTCTTTGTAGTAGGATTCGAATTCGTTTTTCATAGCGCCAACTAAAATGATTTTGTTGTTTATTATTAGTATAATGTGAACATTTAAAAAGTCAATGGGTGATTCCCGGAAAATTGAAGATTTTCAGGAAACCGCGGATCATTTTTTCGATAACCGACTTGCAGGCGTTCGATGGCGTGCTATATTGCCATGACACAATTTAAATCGGGGAAGTAAAATGCGTTCTTTTAAGCTGGGCAATGCCGGAATGCGCGGTGTGGTCGGTTCCGGCCTTACCGTGGAGCGTGCGATTGACTTTGCTTCGGCATTCGGTACGATGGTGGACGGCGGCAGGGTTTTGGTTGGACAGGATACCCGTTCGTCGTCCAATATGCTTTATCATGCGGTGGTTTCCGCTCTAATGGGCGCCGGGTGCCGGGTTTGCGATGCCGGGATCATGCCCGCCGGCGTGATTCAGTTCCTGATCCCGCGGCTGGAGGCTTCCGGCGGTCTGCTGATCGGCGGGGGGCACCAGGCGATGGGCTGGAACGCGGCGATTCCGCTGGCGTCGAACGGCAGTTACCTGAATTTCATCCAGCTCCAGGAGCTGTTCGATATTTACCGGAGCCGCCAGTACCGGCAGGCCCCGTGGAACGGCATTCAGGCGCTCGAGCAGATTCCGGACGACAGTATCGACGCCTATCTGGACGCGCTGTGCAAAACCGTCAATGTGAAGGCGATCAAAAAAGCGGGTTTTACCGTGGTGGCGGACTTCTGCAACGGCTCCGGCAGTATCTTGGCGGACCGTCTGGCCGCACGGCTGGGGCTGAAAATGATCGCGATCAACCGGATTTTTTCGGGTGTATTGCCGCATGAACCGGAGCCGCGCCCGCGCAGCGCCGCGCAGGTGCAGTCGGTGGTCGGGCCGTTGAATGCCGCCGCCGGATTTGTTTTTAACAGTGACGTCAGCCGGGTATCGCTGGTCAGCGACAGCGGCGAGGCGTTGAGCGAAGAATATACCGCGCCGCTGGCCGTGGATTATCTGCTGGCGAAAAAGCCCGACACCAGGGTGGTCACCAACATCTGTTCCAGCCGTTCGCTGGACGACGTGGTGGCGCGCCACGGGGGCGAACTTTACAAGACCCGGGTCGGACAGGCCTGGGCGATCGACCGGATGACGGAACTCGGCGCCCGGATCGCCTGCGAGGGAAGCGGTTCGTTGACGACGGACGCGTGGATTCGCGGGTTCGACGGTTTTTATGTGATGGCGCTGGTCCTGGAATATATGGCGGTCAGCGGCAAAAAACTTTCGGAACTGGCGACGGAGATTCCGCGTTATCATATCGTGAAAAGCAGTGTCCGCTGCCAGCCGTCCCACGCATATACGCTGATCCGCAATATCGCGCGGGAGCTGAAAAACGAACCCAAGGTCAGTGTCATCGAAGAAGACGGGATACGGCTGGACTGGGAAGACGGCTGGATATCGCTGCGCGCGGCGTCCACGGAATCGGTGATCCGCATGACTTCCGAAGCCCGTACCCGCGAAATAGCCATCGACCGCGAATTCCATATGCGCGGCCTGATCGAAAAACAAGTGGGAGGCGGCGCATGAAATTCCGTCAAAATCTGAAATTCGGGACCAGCGGCGTCCGTGGGATTGTCGGGGAGTCGCTGACTCCGCGTTTGACTTCCGCTCTGGCGGCGGCCTTCGGGCGTTATGTGGGCGTAGGCCGGGTACTGGTCGGCCGCGATACCCGCCCGAGCGGCGAAATGTTTGAGCATTCGGTCGTGGCCGGATTGCTTTCGGTCGGCTGCCAGCCGGTATTGCTGGGGGTCGTGCCGACGCCGACTCTGCAACTGATGGTGATCGAGGCGAAAGCCAGCGGCGGCATCGGAATTACCGCCAGTCACAATCCCGGCGAATGGAACGCCCTGAAACTGATCGGGCGTAACGGGACTTTTTTGGACGAGCTGGAAGCCGGAGAACTGTTCGACGTTTACAACCAGAATGATTTTAATCCGTGCCGGGAAAGCGAATTGCGCACCATGTGGCGGATGGAAGACGCGTTTGCCACGCACCAGAAACGTATTTTCGCCAATATCGACGTGGAGGCGATCCGCAAGCACCGCTTCAAAGTCGCCATCGACTGCTGTAATGGCGTAGGAGCGGTGTATTCGCGGGCGTTCCTGGAAGAACTGGGTTGCGAGGTATATGCGATTCACGAGGAGCCGAGCGGCGTTTTTGAGCGCGTCCCCGAGCCGTTGCCGGAACATCTTGGCGCGTTGTGCAAGCTGGTGCGGTCGAAGAAATGCCACATCGGATTCGCGCAGGACCCGGACGGGGACCGCCTGTCGGTGGTTGACGATACCGGTACGGCGCTGCCCACCCATTATTCGCTGTTGATGACGGCCGACCATGTTCTCGGAGAGCACCCCGGACCCATTGTCGCCAACATCCAGACGTCGATGAATCTGGAGGAAATCGCCTCCACCTACGGCTGCGAAGTGGCTTACGCGAAAGTCGGCGAGATCAATGTCGTCGGCAAGATGATCGAAATCGGCGCTGAATTCGGCGGCGAGGGCAATTGCGGCGGCGTGATCTGGCGCCGGGTGACGCCCGGCCGTGACAGCTTCATCACGATGGCGCTGTTGCTGGAAATGCTGGCGATGTGCCGTGAACGGGTGTCGGACATTGTGGCGGACCTGGACCATTACAGCACCATGTCGGTCAAATTTCCGTGCCCGCCGTCCACGGCCCGGGAGATTGTCCGGGAGATGACTTCACGCTATGCCGAGAGACGTCTGATGACGATTGACGGGCTCCGGATCAATTACAATGACGGTTGGGCGCTGATCCGTCCGTCGAATACCGAACCGGTGCTGCGGCTGACCGTAGAGGCGCTGTCGCAGGAGCGCACCGAAGCGTTCATCAAGCGTTTTGAGGCAGAGTTGAAAGAATTATTGGACCAGTTCAACCAAACACCATAACGATGGGAGGATTCCGATGACAAAAGAGCCGAAAATTTACCTTTTCGACATGGACCACACGCTGATCGACAATGATTGCGATGTTTCGTGGAAGCAGTTTGTCGTCCGCCACAGCATCGGCCCTGCCGATTCCTTGGAAAAGGCGGATTATTACTATCGGGAATACTGCGCCGGCACGCTGGACTTCAATGAGTTCATCAAATTCCAGCTGGCGGAATTCAAGGGTTCCACCGAGGTCGAAATGGCTTCATTGGCCGACTGGCACTTCAATGAATACGTCAAGGACCGGATCTACCCGGACGCCGTGAAACTGGTGAAATCCCTCTTGGCGAAAAACAAAATCGTCGCGATTCTGAGCTCTACCAACCGGGTGCTTGCCGCTCCGGTGGCGCGGGCGCTCGGCATTCGTTATATTCTCACGCCGGACCTGGAAATGGTTCGGGGCAACTGGTATACCGGTTATCTGCGCGGCAGTTATCCGGTGGGGCCGGGTAAAGTCGAAACCGCGCGGCGTTTCTGTTCGGTTTTCAATGTTTCGCTGGCGGAAACGGCATACTACGGCGACGCGGTTCTGGACCAGTTCATCCTGGGCGAATCCGGATTCCCGACCGTCGTAAACCCGCACCCCGAGCTGGCTGAAATCGCCCGGAAAAACAAGTGGCCGGAACTGATATGGAAACTGTAAGTTTCGACGTTTCGGCATTGAACGAACAGCAGCTCGCCGACCTGATCGCTTATCACAACCGGAAATACTGGGAGGACGCGGCGCCGGAGATTTCCGACGACCGGTATGACGAGCTGTTGCGCGCCTTGAAGACGCTTAATCCGGAGCACCCGATACTGGAATTTGTCGGGGCTCCGGTGGTTTCAGGAAGCGGCAAAGTGCTTCACGCCCAACCGATGCTTTCACTGGACAAGGCGTATTCGCTGGAGGAAGTGACGGCATGGGCGCTGAAATACATCCGCACCGAAGATGAAGAATTATTGATCCAGCCGAAGTACGACGGTATTTCGGCTAATTTCGACGGCCGGGTGCTCTCCACCCGCGGCGACGGCGTGACCGGCGAGGATATTTCCGACAAACTGCCGCTGATCGAGCTGGAAAGCGCCGATTACCGGGGACCGTTGAACCGCCCGGCGCGCGGTGAAATCGTGATCCGCAACGACGACTTTAAAAACCTGTATTCCCGGATCACCAAAAAAGGCGGCGGTTCTTACAAAAATTCCCGCAATGCCGTCGCCGGAATCATGGGGCTGAAAGACATCGCGGACATGCTCCGGCAGGGCGCCCGGCTGACGCTGGTGGATTACGGCAAGCTCAGTTACCAACTTCCGTTCCGGGAGTTGAAACAGCGCTGGCATGAAATAGCCGCCGAAATCGAGAATCTGCCGTATCCGATGGACGGAATCGTGATCAAGCTGGCGGACGCGTCCTACAGCGTTTCGCTGGGGTCGACGGCGCATCACCCGCGGGGGCAGATTGCTTTTAAGTTCAGCGGCATCCGGCGCGAAAGCAAACTGCTGGAGGTCAAATGGAGCTTCGGCAAGAACTGCCTGACGCCGGTGGCGCAGATTGAGCCGGTCGAAATCGGCGGCATTACCATTCGCCACGCCACGCTTCACAACATCCAGAACATCGAAGACAAAGACATTTACATTGGCGACACCGTGGTGGTGGAGCGCGCCGGGGACGTGATCCCGTATATCGTGGAGGCGAAACCCGGTGAACACCGGCAAAGCTGTCTGATCGAGAATTGCCCGGGATGCGATCATCCGCTGGAGCGTCGCGGACCCGAATTGTGCTGCGTGAACCCGGATTGCCGGGAAACCCGCTTGCAGCAGCTCTGCGCGGCGGTGCGCAATATCGGCATCGAACGCCTTGGCGAACCCAACATCCGGCGGATGATGACGACGCTTCAGGTGCGCACGCTGAAAGATATTTTTGAACTGAAGAAGCCGGAAATACTTCAATTGGAAGGCTTCAAGGACAAGTCCGCGTCGAACCTGCTCCGGGAGATCGCGGCGGCGCGCGACGTCAACGATTATCAGTTGCTGGCGGCGCTGAACATCCCGAATGTCGGGCCCAACGTGGCGAAAATGATGTTGGTCGAATACACGCTGGATGAATTGCGGCAATTGACGGTGGAGGAGTTGAGCGGAATCAACGGCGTGGGGCCCGAGCGTGCCGCGGCGGTTCACCGTGAACTGAGGAGCCAGGCCGGATTGCTGGATGAATTGTTGGCGGCGGTTCGGGTCCGGGTCAGCAAAGGAAATAGTGGAAATGACTTGCCGACGATCTGCTTTACCGGCAAAATGCCGGAAAAACGTTCCTATTATCAGAATCTCGCCAAAAAACGAGGTTTCGAGCCTGTGGACGATGTGACGGCTGAATTGAATCTGCTGGTGGCGGATGACCCGAACGGCGGCAGTTCCAAGCTGGCCAAGGCGCGTAAACACAATATTCAGATCATTGGGCTGAACGAATGGCTCGGCGAAGAAACGGCCGCGGCCGAACCGGCGGCGGTGGAGAAAATTGAACAATTGGAATTGGGTTTTTGATCAATGAAAGCGAGGGAGTTGACGGTTCAGCGGCAGTGGGACAGCCTTGAACCGGGGAGCCGCTTCAAAAGCGCGGACAACCTGGAAATCGAGATTATTTCGACCGGCTTGTGGAACCATGAGGCGGGGCCGGATTTCCGTGACGCGCGCATCCGGATCGACAACCATGTCGTGACCGGAGATGTTGAAATTCACAGTCGGGCTTCGGATTGGTTCCGTCACGGACATGAGCCGAACCCCGCGTATTTCAATGTAATTCTGCATGTGGCGGAGATCGACGACCTGACGGGAGCTCAACGCGAACAGTTGCCGCCGCTGATGTTGTTGACGGATTCGAAGAAGAATGATTCGGCGGAAAAAAGGACTCGTTCCGGGAAGTGCCGGGCAATTTTGACCGGCAAATCGTTCGAAGAATTATCGGCTTTGCTGGAAGACGCCGGAATGGCTCGCTTCCGGGAAAAATCGGATATTTTTGTTCGGCAGGCTTTGCTGGACGGTATCGAAAAATGTACGCTCCGGGCCATGTTCGAGGCGGTGGGATACAAGAATAACCGCGAGAATTTTATTGAACTCTTCGAGCGCTATCTGGAATATGACCCTCACATTCGCGAGGCCGATTACGAAGCGATTCTGTGGGGCGAATCCGGCTTGCTTCCCGATCCTGCGGTCAATCCGCCCGTCGAGGAATTGTTGAAATTCGAATCGGCCTGCTGGGACCGCTGGTGGAGTATCCGCCTGAAAGCCCGTCCGGAAATCCAGTGGCGGCGCGACGGTTTACGCCCATTCAACACGCCGGAACGCCGGGTGGCGGCGGCGGTCATGCTGATCCGGCGGTTTGGAGAGCATCCGCTCCGTTATTTTGTGAATCTCTCCATGAAAGTGGGTTCTTACAAGGTGTTTATCGAGGAAATGCTGGCCGCGTTGGCCCTGCATGATGAAATCTGGGATTACTGGATCAACTTCCATAAACCCAAAAAATCGGCGGCGGCGATCCTGGGGCGGAGCCGTGCGCTTGAACTGGCTGTCAATGTGATTCTGCCGGCCATGTATGCTTTCGGCAGGCTGGAGAAGCGCAAGGGCGTGGCGGATTTTGCGCTTGCGGCCTGGAAAGAATTACCCGCCATGCAGGACAATACGGTTCTCCGCACAGTCGCCGCCAAATGGTTCGGTGACGGTGAACCCGCCGCCGTGCTGAAAAAATCGGCGGCGGCAGGGCAGGGGGCGATTCAGCTTTACCGCGAATTCTGCCGGAAATGCGCCGGTGACTGCGCCGGATGCCGGTTGCTGGATTCCCTGCATTGATTAATGGGCCGGTTTTTGTCCGGGTTTCGGCAGAGTTGTGGCGAACAGGGTGTTGAGCAATCCCATCACCGCCGCGAATATGAACAGCACTTCCACCCCAAGCGTATCCCACAACACGCCGCCGAGCAGGGCGGCCAGCACGCTGATCAGGTGATTGACCGAAATGCCGGTGCTTAGCGTGGAGGAGAGTTCTTCCTTGGAGGTGGAGATTTCACGCGCATAAATGCTGGATGCCATGGCGGCGGTGCTGATGATGGCGTCCAGAATATAGTTGACGATGACGACCCATAGTGCGATGTTTTTCGGGAACCAACTGTCGGCGAAACCGTAAGTGATGCAGACGAAAAACAGAATGACGGTGTCGTAAATCATGATATTGCGGTAACCGAGCCAGTCGATCAGTTTGCCGACGATGGTGCCGCTGAAGATATTGATGGCCGCACAGCAGCCGATCAGGATGGCCATTTGCTGCGGAGTCATGCCGTAAACGATGACCAGTACGAATGGGGCGAAGGTCAGAAAGATTTGTTTGCGGGCTCCGTGAAACAGTTCCAGAACATAAAATTTGGAATATTTCCGGCGAAAATACAGGCGCGGGCGCTTGACGATTTCAGAACCGACGCCTTTGGGGAATGAGCAGAAAAAGCAAACCAGCATCAGGATTACCAAGACGCCCCATACGATATTATACGAAATAATCCGGGCGCCATCCGGCAGCAGCCGGGCGACCAACTGAAAAATCAGCGCCACCAGCAATCCCCCCGCCACCTGTCCCAGATAGCCCATGCTGGAAAACATGCCCAGCGAAGCACCCTGTTTGCCCGGTCTGGCGATATGCAGCGCAATGGAGTTGCGTACCGGCATCATCAGGTGTTCCCCGGTGCTCCACAGGACGACCATGCAGATGACCAGCAAGCTGCTTGAGCCGGAGAACAGCAGCCCGGCCGCCCCGATCAGGGCGATCAAGGTGGCGATCCGCAGAATCCGCCATTCGGTGAAGCGGTGCATCAGGGCCAGCAGGAGAACCAGCAACAGGCCGGGCATTTCGCGGAAAAATTCCAGTAAGCCGCGCTGTGCTCCTGTATATTGATGGATTTCGACCAGATAATTATTGAACACGCCGGTAAAAGCGCCGATGGCAATACCGAAAACCAGCACTCCAATGAAGAAATTCCGCGCTCCGCGGCCGGAATGGAACGTGGCGGTGAATTTTGCGAAATATCGCATGGTCCGAAAGTCTTTGGTAATCATGATGACGATAACTCAGTTTGAAGATTTGATAAGGCGTTTGGAGAACATTCCGCGCAGTTCACGCAATTCGGGACAGCGCAGTATAAATGCCAGGATCAGGTAAAACAGCCCGCTGAGCATCAAGCCTGCAAGCAGGGCCCAGAAGCCGTGAAGAAAACCTTGCCGGAGGCACAGCCAGTAGCCGGCGCCGACGGCGCCGACGGATACGACCGTGATTCGGATGATGCTGATATGGACACTCTTCAGTTGCAGGGAGATGCCCAGTTTCCGGCGCAGGATGATCAGCAGCGCGGCGTTGTTGAGCAGCGAGGAAATGACGGTGGCGAGGGCGATGCCGCCCTGCCGCAGATATTGCATCAGGATGATGTTCAGGATGATGTTCAGGATGATGACGCTGGCACCGACGAAGAACGGCGTTTTCATATCCTTGCGCGAATAAAAAGTGTTGACAATGATCTTGAATGAGCAGAACAGCGGAATTCCAAGCGAGAAAAACAACAGGGTGAACGCGGTTTCCTGCAGGTCGCTTTCGGTGAAGCGTCCACGCAGGAGTAGAACCTGCAGAATTTCAGTGCGGAAAATAATCATGAATGCCGCCGCCGGAATCGCCATAAAATAGATGTGCCTCAGACCCAGCCGCAGATGGGCCAGCATGGCGTCGAGGTCATCGCGCCCGATCGCCCTGGACATTTCCGCCAGAAACACACTGCTGATGGATACGGCAAAAACTCCGACCGGGAAATAAACCAGCCGTTCGCTGTATTCGAGCGCCGAAACCGCCTGTGCTCCCAGAAATGAAGCCAGCAGGCGGTCGATCACCATGCTGATCTGAAAAATTGAAGCGCCGAGGATGCCCGGCAGGGCCAGTTGAAACAATTCCTTGATGACCGGAAAGTTGCGGATATCCTGCCAGCGAAACGGCGGAAGGACTTTATTCCATTTCATCAATCCGATCATCATGAGGAGTTCGAAGGCGCCGGAAATCAACACTGCGTAGGAGAGCCATTCCAGGATGATTTGCCCGTTGCCCGTCAGGTATGGCACCAGCACCAGACAGCCGATCATGAAAACGTTCAGGAACAGTGCCCCCAGGGCCGGCAGGAAAAAAATCCGGAAGGTATTCAGGATCGAACTGAAGATTCCGACCAGGCACATCAGGAAGATGTACGGTGACAGCAACGGCATCAGGCGGCAGGCCAGAATGGCGTGTTCACTGGTGACGAAGCGTTCGACCAGCAGCGCGCCGAGAGCCGTAAGCACGGATACCGCCGCCAGCAACAGCGACAGCCAGAAGAAAATGGCATTCAATTGGCGGCGCGAGGCTTCGGGTCCGGATTTCTCAAGCGTCGAAGCCAGTAACGGCACTAACGCCTGTCCCAGCGCGCCTTCACCGAGGATTCGCCGGAACAGGTTGGCGAAAGTGAAAGCCAGCACCCAGGCGGCTTTGTACACGCCGCCGCCAAGGACATTGGCCTCGAAAACGATCCGGAGAAAACCGAAAACGCGGCTCAGGAAGTTGGCAAGGACCACTCCCATCGAACTTTTCAGAATGCCGCGATGTTCTCTGCTCATTTGTTTCTATCACACCGAGAAGCGGACGTGAATGACGTCGCCGTCCTGAACCACATAGTCTTTGCCTTCGATCCGCAGTTTTCCGGCCGCCTGGGCTTTGCTCCAGCCGCCGAATTCGATCATGTCTTCGCAGGTGATCACTTCCATGCGGATGAAGCCGCGCATCAGGTCGGTATGGATTTTGCCAGCCGCCTGCGGCGCAAGCGTTCCGGCCGTAATGGTCCAGGCACGGGCTTCCATTTCGCCGACGGTGAAAAAGGTCACGTATTTCAGCAGTTTATAACCGGTCCGGATGACTTTGGTCAGGCCGGTTTCGCTGAGGCCGAGGTCTTCCAGAAAAATTTTGGCTTCTTCTTCGTCAAGCTGCCCGATCTCTTCTTCCAGTTTGGCACAGACCGGCACGACTTCCAGATTATGCGAGGCGGCGTATTCGATCAACGCCTTGGAACGGGGTTCCTGTCCCCAGGAACGCAACGTTTTCTCATCGACGTTGGCGCAGACGAAGGCCGGCATGGTGGAAATCAGGCCCAGACGCTGGACGAGTTCCACTTCGCGCGGGTCGTCATGGTTGACTGCGGGAAGGCGGCCTTCGCCCAGTTCGCCGATCAGGCGGGTGGCAAGATCGAATTCCGCTTTGAGTTCCGGGTCGCCGCTGCGGACCAGTTTTTTAGAGCGTTCCATACGGCGTTCCAGCATGTCCAGGTCGGCCAGCATCAGTTCGGTCACGATGATTTCAAGGTCGCGCACCGGGTCTACATCGCCCTGCACGTGGACGACGTCGCCGTCATCGAACAGCCGCACCACGTGGATAACGGCGTCCACGGTCCGGATATGGCCCAGAAATTGATTGCCGAGTCCCTGACCCTCGCTGGCGCCTTTGACCAATCCCGCAATGTCGATGAATTTCAACGAAGCCGGAATGATCCGTTTGGAATGTTCCAGTTGAGCCAGAACTTCCTGCCGCGCGTCCGGCACCGGCACCACTCCGGTATTCGGCTCGATGGTACAGAACGGGAAATTGGCGGCGGCCGCGCCGCCCTTGCATAACGCGTTGAACAGGGTGGATTTACCGACGTTCGGCAAACCTACGAAGCCACAGGAAAAACTCATAAATTATAATCTCCGGGTATTAAATTGCATTTTCGATAAATAAAAAAAACCCGCCGGCAAAGGGCGGGCATATGAGGACGCTCCGGGTTACGGAGCCACAATGGCGTCTTTCGGATAGAAGAAGTTGAACGCGTTATGTTCGGTGTCCACCACCCATTCCGGGTACAGAATCGGGCCGTAACCCCATGATGTGGTATTGTAGGGATCATCCGAGCAACCCGGCAACGGCATATAAAACGTAATAATTTCGAGTACGCCGACCAGTTCGCGGGAAACCGTATGGAAGACGCCGCTGAATACGCCGTAGGTGAGGGCGGCGATTCCGCCGTGGGTGCGGTTGACGTCATAAGGACGGATCAGCAGTTCCAGCGGACCGAAAGCCACATTGGCTACGCCGCGTCCCAGTTTTACGATCGGGTTGCTGGTGAGCTCGTCTGAAGCCGATACCGTGGTGACCGACATGAATGCACACAGAATAACCCCTGCCAAAATCAACTTCTTTGCATATTTCATTAAATCGCCCTTTTTTTATTTCGATTTAAAACAGTTCTAACGATCCGGTTCTTGAATATACCTTGAATATTCGAGAATTTCAAGAACTTTCTCTTACATTTTTCATTTCAAATGATACATTATATGTGTTTATGATAAATTCAACAGAAGGAAAGTCCCCGATGACGAAAAAATCGATAAAAAGTGACAAAAATCAGCGTTTTTCCGCTCTGACTTTGCTGAAATCGTCGCATACCGCCTACGCGGAATCCCCGGATAAGGCCGATTTGGAGACATTTGACAACCTCTATGCCGACCGCGATTATATCATTACGTTCGATTGCCCGGAGTTCACATCGCTTTGCCCCGTAACCGGACAGCCGGACTTCGGCGCCATCACGATCCGCTATGTGCCGGATAAAAAATGCGTGGAAAGCAAGTCGCTGAAACTCTATCTGTTTGCATTCCGCAATCACAATTCCTTTCATGAAGAAGTGGTGAACACCATTCTGGATAAAGTCGTCGCCGTCTGCAAACCGCGCAAGGCGGAGGTGGTCGGCATTTTCCGCCCGCGCGGCGGAATCGCCATTCATGTCAAAGCAATTCATGGAGATAAGATCAATGAGTGACCCGATACAGTTTGTGGAAAACGGCAGCGTTACCACCCCCTCCGGATTCAAAGCCTGCGGAATCACGGCCGGATTGAAAGCCAGCGGCAAGGCCGATATGGCGATGGTCTATTCGGACGTCCCGGCGAATTTCGCCGGAGCATTTACCAGTTGCCTGTTCGCGGCGGCTCCGGTCCAGCTCTGCCGCCAGCGTGTTTTGAAAAGTAAATTCATCCAGGCGATCATTGTCAACAGCGGCAACGCCAACGCCTGTACCGGCAAGCCCGGACTGGAAAATGCGGAAAAAACCTGCGCCGCCGTCGCCGCCGTACTCGGGATTTCACCGGAAGCCGTGATGGTGTCATCCACCGGGCGTATCGGGGTGAACCTGAACATGGAAAAGATCATGAACGGGGTGGCGCTGGCCGCGAAATCCCTCTGTTCCGATGGAGGACTGGACGCGGCCAAGGCGATCATGACCACCGATACCGTGCATAAATGCGCCGCGGTGACGCTGAACCTGAATGGCCGCAAAATCTCAATCGGCGGCATGACCAAAGGCGCCGGAATGATTTCACCGAAAATGGTGCTGCCGCACGCCACGATGCTTTGTTATATCACCACCGACGCGCAGATCGACAACGCGCTGTTGGCCGAAATGCTCGGAAACGGCGTGGACGGTTCGTTCAACCGGATCACGATCGACAACGATATGAGCACCAATGACAGTTGCATTCTTATGGCCAACGGTAAATCCGGGGTGTCGATTGCCGCCGGTTCCGAAGAAGCGGCGCTGTTCAGCGAAGCGCTTGGCCGCCTGATGCAGCACCTGGCCGTTGCCATGGTTCGTGACGGCGAGGGCGCCACCAAGCTGATCACCGTGGACGTAACCGGCGCGCGCAACCGCGATGAAGCCGAAAAGGCCGCCCGGGCTGTCGCCAACTCCATGCTTTGCAAAACCGCCTGGTTCGGCGGCGATCCGAACTGGGGCCGCGTGGCGGCGGCGCTTGGATACTCCGGCGCAATGTTCGAACAGGAAAAAGTGGACGTGTTCTACAACGACAAACCGGTAATCCGGCAGGGAAAAGACGCCGGGACTCCGGAAAAAACCCTGGCCGCGGAGATGGCGGGCAAAGAATTTACGATCTTCTGCCGCCTGAACGCCGGGGACGGCGCCTATCATATCTGGACCTGCGACTTGACCTATGAATACGTCAAGATCAATGCAGAATATACGACCTGATAATCGACGGCAGGCGATATAATCACAATGGGAGCGGGAACGCTCCCCTGTTTTTTTAGCCTGAATGATTTGGGCTGGTTCAAGGTTGCGGATGAGTGGTTTCGAACCAGCCCAGCATGTGTTCCAGTGATTCCAGTGTGATCGGCTTATACAGGATATAAGCGAACAGGTTTCGGTCTTTTTCCGCAATCTGGGTATCGGCGGTGACGGCGGCGATCGGAATATTCGTCGCTCCGCCTTCGTTGCGGAGGCGCTCGGCCAGTTCCGCACCGCTTGCCTCGGGCATCCACATGTCAGTCAGGATCATGTCGTAATTGCGGTCTTGGTGCAGAATTTCCAAGGCGGCATCTGCGGATTCGGCCAGAGTGCTTTCCACATTCAACAGTTTCAGCATGGCTTCGAGCACTTTCAAATTGAGTGGGATATCGTCGACCAGGAGCATCCGGGGTTTCCGCTCGCTCTTTCGGGTCGGACGGAGCAGCGGATGCTGTGGTTCCGGCGGAGTGGCGCCGGATGCCTCGTATTTGACTTTGTCCAGCCGGACCGTAAACGTGCTTCCCACATCCGGCCGGCTCTCCAGTTGAATGGTTCCCCCCATTTTATCGAGCAGGCGGCGGGTAATGGTCAGCCCCAGCCCGGTACCTTCGTAAACCCATTTGCCGCGCAGGACGGAGTCGTGGACGAAAGGTTCGAAAATCTTTTCCTGATTCTCCGGCGCGATGCCGATGCCGGTGTCCGATACGGTGATGGTCAGGGTGCCGGTTTCATTGTCCTCCGGTACGAAAGAAGCTTTCAGGTTGACTCGTCCGGCGGGGGTGAATTTGATGGCGTTTCCAATCAGGTTCAGGAGTATCTGACGCAGGCGCAGGTTATCCACATACAGCGGATAGCGGATTTCGGCGGTGTCGGCGGAGAGTTCAAGGTCTTTCTCCGACGCTTTGAGCTTGAAAACGGCGACGATGCGCCCGATCAGGTCCGCAAGGTCGCTTCGGGAAGGAGCGATCTCCGTGCGTTCGCCCTCCAGGCTGGACAGATCCAGAACGTCGTTGATCAGGTTGAGCAGGGAAGTTCCGGCGAAATTGATCGAACGCAGGTATTCTTCGCGCGCGGTTTCGTCCACGTTTCCCTTCAGCAGGAGTTCGGTGAACCCGATGACCGCATTCAGCGGAGTCCGCAGTTCATGGCTGACCGTCGCCAGAAACGCGCTTTTGGCCAGATTGGCGGCCTGAGCCTGTTCCATGGCGATTTTTAATTCTTTCTTCTGGCGGTTGGCCTCGGTCATGTCGATGTCGATGCATAAAACGTATTGCAGAGCACCGTCCTTGCCGAAAATCGGCTGGGCGGCCATGATAATCTGTTTGTCGCCGAAGTCAAATTCCTTGCTGGTCGGCTTCTGCGTCTTGAGCGTTTCGCGGACCGGACAGAAATGCGGCGGAGAATCGAACTCGCAGATGGTGTGATAGCAACGGCTGCCGAGCACATCCTCCCGGGACATGTTGGCGCCGATTTTTTTGCGGGGGTTGGCGGCGTGGATATGGTAATTCACGTCGACCAGCAGCAGCGGCATGGCGATATTGTCCATGATCTGTTTTGGCAGCGAAATGCTTTCCTGCAATTCTTCCTGTCGGCTGGTTCCCTCATGGGCCAGGCGGAACAGACTCACAAAACAGTTGAGTGCGTGGATGGCCTGGTCCGTGAATCCTTTGCCGTTCCGGCGGTGATCCACTACGACAAAGCCGTACAACTGGTTGTTGGCCCACAGACCGGCGGCCATCTGTTGCCGGACCGGAGGTTGACCGGGGGCCGGTTCCTCTTTGCTTATGACAAAACGCCGTTCAAGGAATTGCCCATGGCGGCCGGCGAGGGAGGCGATGTCGGCCCGGATGCAGCGCGTTTTATCGGATTGCGCTTCGGGAGTGATCCATGAGGCGACTTCGCGCCAGTTATTGAATTGATCATCAAGATATCGGCAGACACGGCAATGGTCGGCGCCGGTATTTTCGCCGACAATGCAGAGCATCTTGCTGATAACGGTTTCGAAGTCCTCCTCAAAGCTTATCGTTTCAAGAAGCCGGTTGACCACACATTCGTTCTTGACATACTCTTCATGTATGCCGGGCTGCTTATGTCGACAATCGCTAGCCATGACGCCAATGCCCCCTATGCATTACTACTAAAAAATGGTGTATCCTATACGCAATTCAGGATGTTATTTACAGATATCACGCATGCGATGAAAATCCAGAGCATTTTGGAATAAAAATAACAAAATACCGGTTCATAAGTATAAATAAACCGGCATGGATATCATAAAAAAACACGGAAAGCGCCGGTTATGGCGTTTTCCGTGTACAGGGGACCGGGTGGTTTCAGGGGCGGCGGATGACCTCCAGCAGTCTGGTTTCGACCGGGGCCAGCTTGATCACGAATTCGCCGTTGACGGGCTGTATTTCCTGTCCGCTCAGCAGGTCTTTCAGGACCGCGTTGAACGGCAGTTTGATCCGATTTTCGTTACCCTCCACGCCATGCAGGCAAATCAGGTCGTTGCGATGATAGATGAACATGTCGCCGGGCGTCCGGTTGTACACCGGAATCCCGCTGTATACCGCCAGATTCTGCAGGAATTCAGGCGTAAAGGCGACCGGGGTGGCCAGGTAAATGCTCTTCCAGCTCTTGAAATCCCGCAGCGCGCCGGAAATTTCCTGTTTGCCGTGGCGGTAGCGCGTCAACGGTATCGCCTGCGGGTCCGTCACCTGAAACGAGATGCCGCCGAGGCTGTTGTCCATTCCGGCGCGCTTGCCCGCAATGCCTTTGCTTAACGGCGATTCCAAGTAGATGGAGTCCTTGCCGTGACGGACGGCTTCCGTAATACCGATTCCGGTCAACGCGCTCATGGCTTCGGTCGAGAAGCCTTTGCCGGTGACATAGCCGGGGGCGTAGAGCCAGATGAGGGTTTTGCCGTCTTTTTTCAGCTTGCGGTCGATGAACGCTTGCTGTTCCGGGGTCAGGTGGAACGCATTCATGAATACATAGACCCTGTACTGATCCATCTGTTTGTCCAGCACGTCCTTGAAATAATAAAAATCGTATTTCAGCCCCGAGCGGAGCATGGCGCGCTGGTTCTTGCGGATCGCATGATAGTTGGGGCCGTTCCAGACGCCGAGCTGTTCGGTGGTGATGAAGTAATTGTCCTCATCGCTGATGAACACGATTTCAGCCGGGGTATAAACGTTGGTTCTGGAATAGAGTTTCCGTCCGATTTCAGCCATTCTGGCGACATCGCCCATGATCAGCGGGTCTTTGAACCAGCCCGCGGTCATGTCGTAAAACCATATGCCGCCGCCGACACTCAACTGCCGTCCGAAATCCCGGAGCAGCGCCCCCTGGAGTTCTTCGTGGTTCCAGTAACGCGCCACCCGGAAGTCGTGCAGCAGGGAATTGATCGGCGAAGTCCAGGTACGGAAATCCGCCTCGATCATCGACACTTTGCCGTGAATGCGCGTCGAATCGGGAATCCAGGAGAAGAAGTTGCTGCTGCCGGCGTTGCGTTCGCCCTGATAACCCGGCTGGGCACCCATCAGGTCGAGGTTGGCGGACGGGAAAATCGTCGACGTCTGGGCGAAGTGCGGATAGACCATCATCGAGCCGCCGCGTCCCCACCACATGACGGAGATCACCGGTTTGCCCGCCGTTTCCTTGGCGGTGCGGCACATCAGGTTGGCGAATTCGCCCATGCTTTCGTTGAGGAACCGGGTCAGGTCGATCTGCGCCATCTGGGTGGCGGGATTGAAGAAATTGCCGGGGTAACGCTTTTCGGTGACCGGCGGCTTGGCCGTGTCAAAGGTAACGGCGGAATCGTTCCAGGCGGCGCGGAGTTTCTCCGTGGTTCCGTACCGGGCCTTCAGCCAGCGGCGGAACTCAGGCAGGGCTCCCGGCGAATTGCCGTCTTCCAGCACGCCGCCGCGCAGGACCTGATAATAGAACTGTCCGTCTTCGTTGCCGGTCAGGAAAAATCCGCCGACCGCTTTGAAATACGGCTGTTTTTTCATGTGTTCCACCGCCGCACGGATAAATGCCTCCACCTGTTGGCGGTAGACCTGCGACCAGTAGTTGGGAAGCCCTTTCCGGCCGTGGCGGCTGACGGAGGGTTTGCCTTTGCTGTCAACGGCGGTTTCGCCGGGAAATTCATCGGACCAGTCGGCATACGGCGAACAGTCGATCAGGATGATGAAATCGCCGTCGGGATTGCGCCGGACATTGCTCCAGATGATCCGGTCCAGCTTCTCGAAGTCGTAATTGTTGTTACCGCGCCAGATGTTCTGGTTGCGGCTCACCGGAACCACCTGCAGGTTTACGCCCGCCTGGCGGAAGTCCTGCAGCTTGGAACGGGCCGGGTTGGCGAAGTCGCCGAAATAGACGAGGGAAGGGGCGAGTTTGCCGTTGACGAACAGGCGCGGATACTCCGACTGCTGCAACTGCACCGTGGATGCCGGGCGTTTTTCCAATACCTTCAGCGTATCTTCCATGCTTGCTTCCGGATCGTATTGGTTGACATACCGGTTCCAGTCGTATTCCTTGTTCCGGGAATCTTTTTCCCAGGGGCCCAACCCGAAATAGAAATTGCTCCAATCCACCTGGCACGGCGTACCGTGCTGGGTAATGACCACGTTCACGGTCCGGATGCCTGCCGGGGGCGTATAGGGTACGCTCAGGCGAACCCGGTCGCCGGGCTTCCGGTTGTAAAGTTCGCGCCCCTGAAACGGGCTGAACAACTGGGGCTCCGTCAATTCTTTCAGGTACGATTCGACTTCCCGTGACGGCATCACCCGGAGGTGGCCGAACGAACCGAACCCTGCGTTGGATGTCTGGTACAGGCCGGTCAACAGGTATTTGGCTCCCGGCGTGACCGGGATCGGCGGCGACACGGCCACCAGAATGTCTTTTTCATCGGCAAGGGAAAGCTTCAGGACGCCGTCCGTGTAATTGCTGTTGCCGTTGCTGACCCGCCAATTCTTCAGGTCCGTGTCCACCAGGTTCGGTTCGCTGAAAAAGGGGAGGATTTCGCCTTTGACCGAACGGGTGGTGTCAAGCTGGTTGACCGGGCGCGGAATTTCCTTGACTTCTTCGAGGGCGGCTTCCGATACCCGCGTTTCGCCTTTCGGGGTCCGCAGGCAGGGGCGGAAAAAAGCCGCTTCGCCTTTGCCGCCGTTGTCGCCGGCGGGGATTTCAAGATAATAAATAATTTCCTGCGGGGTTTCGCTGTTGACCGCGACCGCTTTCATGGGGTAGGGGACCCGTCCCAGAAAACGATTGTCCGTGGCGTAAAGATACAATCCGGCTTCCAGTGTTCCCTGTCCGGCCGCCCGGACCGTGAGTTTGTAGATTTGCCCCGGTTTGCCGGGCATGCGCTTGTGGTATGCACAAGCTCCGAGTTTATTGTCGAGCGAACGCATGGTCAACTGTTCCGGCGCGGCGTTGACGGTTCCTGTTTTGGGGGTGTTCTCCGTCCAACCGTCGGAAGGCAGGGCTTGGCCCCGCACCGTCAAGGCCAGAAAAACAGCAGAAAAGAGCAGAATGAGTTTATTCATCATCATATGATATCCCTCGTTTGAAGATTGTTTACAGGAGGACGGTTACAGTTTCGGATTTTTTTCCAGCGGGTCCCAGCGGTATTTCTTGATGGTTCCCTGAATGTCCTTCCACGCGTCTTTTTCCGTGGAAACGTGGCCGTCGGCCCAGGAGATATTCGAGTGCCCGGCATGGCGCGGGTCCAACATGGGGGACAGATACTGATACCCGGCGGAGGAACTGTACGTGTTGATCAGGTAACGCCCGGCGCCGCGTTTCGTAACCGTATTGCCGAAGTAATCGCCGGGGTTGCAATTGACGCTGTCGCCCAGCATGACCTTGCTCGAGGGTTGAATCGTATTGGCGTATTTGGCGGGGACTTCGCTGCCGTCCTGCTTGTATTTGACATAATAATGGTTGGGGGCATAATGAATCCAGTCATAAACGGTGTTGCCGCCGGTTTCCCACAGATCGACCTCCGGTTTAAATCCGGGTGCCAGGGATTTCAGCGGCTGGTCGGCGTATTCATACGAAGCCGCCGTGGGACAGGTGTACAGACGCGGATTGACCAGGTGTTTGGTGATGTGCATGATTCCCGCGTAAGTCGGCTTGTACGTGCCGGAATCCGCCAGCCTGGTGCTCAGTGGGAAATAACCGCTGAAATCGTCCGAATACATGATGGCGGCACTGGAGATTTCCTTGAGCTGCCCGATGCATTTGCCGCGCCGGGCGGTTTCCCGTGCCTGGTTCAGCGCCGGCAGCAGCATGGCCGCCAGTATGGCGATGATCGCAATCACGACCAGCAATTCAATCAATGTGAAAAATGACTTCTGTTTCATATGATTAATCTCCTTTTTCTTGAGTTAATGCGGTGTCTCCGGGAATAAAAACGGTATCCAGCAGGACGTGGGGGCGCTCCGCGGTATTCTCGGAATCAATGACTGCCAGCAGTTGTTCGACGGCGGCCTCCGCCATGGTTGCCTTGGGCGCGTCGATGGTGGCGAGGTTGTTGGAATCCTCTCCCTGAAACGCCGGGTCGTTGTCGTAGCCGACCACGGCGACGTCCTCCGGCACCCGGACGCCGTTGCGGCGCAGTTCGCGCACCACCCAGTTGGCGATGGCGTCGTTGCTGCAGAAAATCACATCGCCGATATCCCGGCTTTTCAATACGTCCTGAATATCGTAGTAACAGCTGATATTGGTCAGGAAGCGTTTTTCATCGAATACATCGTACTCGCGGAACAATTCATTGACGATATTGATGTTCACGCGCAGCGATGTCACCGTACACGGGCTGAACCAGGTAAAGCGCCGCCGTCCTTCTTCTTTCAGCCGCTCGATGGCGTTCCGGTAGCCCGGTTCGCGGTCCAGCCCGATCAAGCCGACGTCGCGGCGGCTGGTGTCGATATAACGGCTCATGTAGAGATTCGGCAGCTTGATTTTTTCCAGATGCTCCACGTATTCGGTGCCGTAATAGGAGACGAAAATCACCCCGTCCGTGCGTTGCCGGTCAAAAATATGAATGGGCAACTGCTGTCCCGGCACGATGAATTCGATTTTCATATCGTAATGGTGCGCCTTGATGGCCGCCGAAAGGCACTGAATGTCGTCGCGTCCGGCGCTGGGGCTGACGAATTCCACCGAGAAATTGCGTTTTTTAAACGAATCAAGATAAACGATGACCGTGATGACTTCCGCCTTGTTCAGGCGCAGCCGCCGCGCCGACAGGTTCACCGAGAAATTCACCTCGTCCACGCATTTATTGATTTTCTCCCGGACGGCGGACCGGACCAGGTGACAACGCGCCGGGTCGAGCGCCCGTGAAACGGAAGAAAGCGAAACACCGCTGATTTCCGCGATATGCTTTAACGAATATCGATTTCTTTTCATGGTTTGTGTCCCGGTTTTAAATTACTGACAACGTTGTCATCTATAATAAATATACTGTTTTCCTTCTTATTGTCAATCCCTTATTCGGGGAAAAACGTTGAAATCTTTTTCCTCATATATTGACTTTTCCGTTGAAAGAGGTTATTATTAAGAAATAGTGATGATAACGTTGTCAGTAAATTGATCAATTAACGAAAGGTGAAGCATGCGCTGTTTGTTGACTCTGATGTTGGCGGGGATCGGTTTTTCCCTGTGTGGACAAAATCTCCTCAATAACCCCGGTTTCGAAAATTCCTCGTCCTGGACCACCCCGGAATATTGGGCCGGAGAGCTGAAAATCATATCTCCGGGGCTCAAGGGAAAATCCTGCGGAGAGCTGAAGGCCACGCAGCAGGGCAAAAAATTCTATGGGCGCACCTATCAGTTGATCCGCGCGGAATCGCTCTGGGGTTCGCGTTTCGCCTACAGCATGCAAGCGAAGGGGACCGGGGAACTGTATCTCGGTTTTCTCAAATACACCACCAATGAACAAGGCAAGACGGTTTCCCAATATGTCTATTCCACTCCGCTCACCCTGAAAAGCGATGAATGGCAGGAAATCAGCATGACCATCCAGCCGATGGAAACCAATGTGGTGCGGATTGCGCCGTTTGTCGAAGTGCGCGGCGAAAACAGCGTGGCGTACCTTGATGAAGGCAATCTGGTGGTGGACCGGACGCCCGGCGTGCTGTTGACTGCAATCCCGGCTCATCCGATCATCGCGGAAGGGAAAGCGAGGCCGGAAGTCGCTTTTCTGCTGACCGAAAACGGCAAGCCGGTGGCGGATGCCGGATTACAGGTACGGATCGGCGATAAAATTCAGGCCGGCATATCGGGCAAAGACGGTCGTTTCGTGATCCAGCCCGGCGAAGACGGCGCCAATATTACGGTGGCGGCGGAAAAGTACGGCGTGGTGGAAGGTCTGTTCATGGATCGGATTTCCCCGGAGGCGTGGAGTAAATTCGATGCCGCCGCCCGGAAAGTCAAGCTGGAAAAACCGGTGTCGATCCTGTATCTCGGTGACAGCCTGAGCGATTTCGGACGTGGTCAGAACTACGCGGATAAATTGAATTTCTGGTTGAATCTTTACAACCCCGGCAAAGCGACGTTTCGCAATGCGGGCGTCCGGGGCGATTACATTACCCGGACCCGCGACCGCATGATCCGGGGCCGTGCGTTTATGCAGGAACGATTCGACAATCTGTTCGACACGCCCTATGATTACATTTTCATTTTTCTGGGACATAACGACACCCGTTCCCGTTCGAATGAAAATTACGCCAAGCCCCAGATTTCACCCGATGTCCAGAAAGCCGCCTACAAGGAAGTCATCAACCACATCCGCAAACACAGCAACGCCAGAATCGTGCTGGTGTCCCCCACTTCCTCCAATTTCGAACAATGCAGCAAACAGGCGGAAAAGGCGACGGAGCAGAAAAAAGTGCACAGCCGCTTCGGCGAACCGGCGATGCTGGAAGCGTTTGACGCGACACTCCGCGAGCTGGCCAAGGAAGAAAACCTCGGTTATCTGGACGTTTACACCCCGACCCGCGACTTGCCGGGCAAGGCCGCGTTGTTCAGTCCTGTTGACGGCGTGCACCTGACCGAAGACGGCAACCGTTTCCTGAGCGGCCTGTTCCTGGATTTCTTCGCGAAATAACACCCGGCTTACCGTGTGCCGGACGAAAATGACGGCACACGGGGCTGTTTTCAGCCGGATAAGAACGGACTGCGGTTTGACAAAACCCGGTTTTGCATCTATACTATCCGGATGAAAACAAAGAAACAGACAACGCTGGAATATGCGATCATTGCGATTCGCAATTATATCCTTGATAACGGCCTGCAGGTGGGCGACACGCTGCCGACCGAACTCGAACTCGCCCAGTCCCTTGGCGTCAGCCGCAACATCCTGCGCGAAGCCACGCGGCATTACCGGACGCTGGGGATCATCAAAAGCAAAACCAGAACCGGCGCCGTGATCGCCCGGCTGATGCCGGAAAATCCGTTCAGCGACTTCATGCCGTTTTTTGCGGCCAGCGCGGAAATACTGCCGAAGCTGATTGAAGTACGGGTGCTGCTGGAGGTGGGGGCCGCCGAATTCATTACGGTGAACATTACCGCGAAACAGTTGGATGAGCTGGAGACGATTTGCCGGAAGCGCGAGGAGAGCGATGACGAGGAGGAACGGGTGGAACTCGACCGCCATTTTCACGTCGCCATGTTGAAGGGAGCGAACAATCCGCTTCTCGACAGCCTGATTCCGCTGGTGACGGATTTCTTTTTCCGCTATAAAAACCTCAACATCCGGCTTCGGGATGTCAACCCGCGGGTGGAGGCGAATTTCGACCACCGGCAGATTATTGAAGACATCCGGCGGGGAGATGCCGTGACGCTGGCGCAGCGGTTGCGGGATCATAATCAGGTTTATTTCGAGACGTTCGGCGGTAAACAGGAGCCGGAGGCAGGAAAAAGCGAAAAAAATGAAACTCCCGGCGAGTTTTGATTTGACATTTTCGGGAACGGTTTTAAATTCGATATATAGCAAAATCACATAAAACGGAGACATCATTATGGAATTGAAAAATTTATTGGAAGGAACCGAAGAAGCCATGATGCAGGCTGAAGAAGCCATGATTCGGGATTTCGCCGGAATCCGTACCGGCAAAGCATCCCCGGCATTGGTCGAAAACATCCTGGTGGATTATTACGGCACACAGAGCCGCCTGCGGGAAGTGGCCGGCATCACCACCCCGGACCCGAAAACCATTATGCTGCAGCCGTGGGATAAAAACGCCCTCGGGCCGATCGAAAAAGCGATTATCGCTTCCGCCCTTGGCATTTCGCCGGTCAACGACGGCCGGGTGATCCGCCTGCCGATTCCGGAATTGAGCACCGAACGCCGGAGCCAGCTCTCCAAACAGGTGAAGGCCCGCGGCGAAGACGCCAAGGTAGTGGTACGCAATCACCGTCGCGACGCCAACGAACTCGCCAAGAAAGGCGAAAAGGCCGGAGAGCTCAGCGAGGACGAATTGAAGATATTGCTGGACGACGTCCAGAAATTGACGGACAACTACATCAAGAGCATCGACAAACACATCGAAGTGAAAGAAAAAGAGTTGATGTCGATCTGAAGGCCGCTCACACGACCTGATGAATAAAAAATTCTATATCTGGCTGGGGATTATTGCCCTGATCGGAACCGGCGTCCGTTTGGGCGCCGGATTCGAATTGGCATTTTTCCGGGACGGATTCAATTCGGTCATGCAACCGCCATCGGCGACCGACATGGCGACTTATTGGGAGATATCGGGACTTATTACCTCCGGAAGTTTTTCCGGCGAATTTTATTATCAGCCCTTTTATTCCGCTGTGTTCCTGCCGGTGATCCGCTGGTTGCTGGGCGATACCATTTATGCGGTGATCGTGGTGCAGGCCCTGCTGGGCGGCGCCGTGGTTTATCTGGTCGGATTGTGCGGGCGGCGTCTGTGGAGCCCCGGCGCGGGGCTGATCGGGGCCGCCGTGATCGCGCTGTCGCGAGTTCTGGTGTTGCATACGCCGTTTTTATTGATCGAAGTGCTTCAGAGCTTCTGGATCACACTGATTCTGTTTCTGGCGTTGCGGGGCGCGATGCGCAGGGAGCCGGTGGATTGGGCGTTGTGCGCTCTTGCGCTCGGCTGTTCGATTCTCACCCGCGGCAACGGCTGGCTGTTCCTGCCCGGACTGTTGGTGGCCGCTGTCTGGTCGCTGCGGTTAAAGGCCCAGCCGCTCCACCGGAATATCATCAACGGTTTTCTGACGGTGTTCGTCTTTATCGCGCTGGTGATTCTGCCGCAACTGCCGTTCATTATTCACAATTCCCGTGTTCTGGGAAAACTTTCCGGACCGTCCACCGCCGCTGGCGCGGTGCTGGCGCTGGGCAATACGCCCGAAGCGCCTCCGGGCGGCCGCACGCCGGGATTGCCCGCCGGGCCCATGGAGTATCCGCCGACTTTTCACAGCTGGATGGCGCAACAGAACGAAACTTCGGTTCCCGCCAATATCTGGCGCTGGTTTTGCGAGGAACCGGGGGCGTATCTGGAACTGACTTTTCGCAAGCTCCTGTTATTCTGGGATTATCGTGAAATCCCAAACAATGTTTCGATTGTAGTGGAAACCGAACGCAGTGGATTCCTTTCCTGCGCTTCGGTGATTCCGACGGGATTGATCCTGTTCATGGCGCTGGGGGGAATGGCAGGTTCGATTATTTCCTGGTTTTACCGGCCGCGGCGCTGGCTGCTGTTGCTGCCGTTGTTCATGGTGGCGGCTTATTGGGGGGCGACGGCAATGTTTTACATGTTGAGCCGTTTCCGGGTGCCGATTTTGCCGGTGCTTGGGGTATTCGCCGGTATCTTTCCGATCTGGTTTATGGAACTCCGTAAACAGAAATCGCAGGATGCGTATATGTACGGGGGGCTGGTGTTGGTTTTCGGCGTGTTCATCGCGTTCACGGCTTATGATTTTTACCGTTACAAGATGGAACCGGCGGTGATGCGTTCGGTTCGCCCGAACGGAGTGCATGTGCGGATGATCGACGGCAGCATGATGTACCTGGATAATGGTCCGGAGACATTCGGCGACTGGCGCCCGGTGCAATTGTTCCCCGGCGTTCGGATCGTCAAAAAATTTGCCGTAAAACCAGACCCGGCATTTTCCAGAAGCGAATTGGAATTGTCGCTGGGCTCTGAATACACCGGCACCATTGTGCTGTCCGTCAACGGCGAACGTTATGATTTTGTGTTTCCGCAACCGGGATGGACCACGCATCGGATTCCGATGGCGAATCCGTCCGATACGGTGGAGATCATCATGCAGACGCCGCGCGAAGGTGTTTTCAGCTCGGTCGATTTTCAGCGCAATTACGGGCGGACCTTGTTCGACGGGAAGCCGTTGGATGGTGAATTGGTTTGCCGCCTGTTTCAGAGTATGGATAAGCCGCTTCCGGAGCTGAAACCGGACGATGCCGAGACTTCGGACGAAGCGAAAAAGGAAACGGAGCAGCCCGTTCAGCCCTCATCGGAGCCGCTCGGCACGGCCAACGCTTAAAGAAGCCGCAGGCGGGAAGAATTTCTTTTCAGCCAGCTCTGGCGGATTTCATAATCGGGGCACATGCTTTGGACCAAATCCCAGTAGCGCGGCGAATGATTCATCTCCATCAGATGCCCCAATTCATGAATGATGATGTAATCGATGACTTCAGGCGGGCATTGGATTAAACGCCAGTTGAAATGCAGGCTTCCTTTGGATGAACACGATCCCCAGTTGGTGCCGGCGTTATTCAGGCTGAGGCGTTGATAGCTCAGGTTGAATTGAGAAGCCAGCTCGGCGGCTCGCTGTTTGAGGTGTTTCAGCGCTTGCTTTTTCAGCCAGCCGACCAGGAGTTCTTCGGCCTTGGCGGAGAGCTCCGGGGCGATGATGAAACCGTGGCGGAATTTGATGGAATGGCTGCCGCTGTCTCCGAAAATCAACGGATACGGCTTGCCCAGATAATAAAACTCCTCACCGGCTGCGAAGCGGTGAGGCGGATTCTGGCTGGCCGCAATGATTTTCTGGCGGACCCAGGAATTGTTCTTTTCGAGGAAACGTTCAATCGTTTCCAGCGGAAGGAGAAGCGGCGCGCGAACGACGACTTCCCCCTGCGTTTCCACCCTGACGGTCAGGCGCCGCAACCGCGGCGACCTGAACAACAGGTATTCGAAGTCACTTATTCTCTGTCTGCTCGGGGGTATAACGGACGATTTCTTTGATGGTGACATTTTTAACGGGAACATCTTGGTGGGGAGGACGGTTTCCGGTTTGGACGTTCTGGATTTTTTCCACGACCTCCATTCCCTTGATTACTTTGCCGAATACGCAATAGCCCCATCCCCGGGAATTTTTACCGGTATGGTTCAGGAATGCGTTATCACTGGTGTTGATGAAGAACTGCGCGGTGGCGCTGTGCGGATCATTGGTGCGGGCCATGGCAAGGGTGCCTTTTTCGTTGGCGATCTTGTTGTCGGCTTCATTCTGAACCGGCGCTTCGGTGTTTTTCTGGTTGAATTTTTCGTCGAAGCCGCCGCCTTGAACCATGAAATCCTTGATCACGCGGTGGAAAATGGTGCCGTTGTAAAAGCCCTTGTCCGCGTAATTCAGAAAGTTCTTGACGGTGGCCGGGGCCTGCCGGTCAAACAGTTCGACGTCGATATCGCCCATCGAGGTTTTGATCTTCACATATTCCGCGGCGGAAACCGCCAGCGCGCTCATAACCAATGCCAGTACGAGAAAAATACGCATGAGAATCTCCTTACAGTTTGACGGCTTCGTTGATCACGACATTTTCGGCCGGTACGTCGCGGTGTCCGCCGCGGCTGCCGGTTTTGATGCCTTTGATTTTATTAATCACATCCATGCCGTCCGTGATCTTGCCGAAAACGCAATAGCCGAAATGCTGCGCCATCGGAGCCTTGAAGTCCAGGAAATCATTGTCGTTGACGTTGATGAAAAACTGCGCGGTGGCGCTGTGCGGATCGTTGGTACGGGCCATCGCGAGGGTGCCGGTCTTGTTGCTGATGCGGTTGTCGGCTTCGTTGACGATCGGGTTGCGGGTCTGCTTCTGATTGAATTTCTCATCGAAGCCGCCGCCCTGGACCATGAACCCGTCGATGACGCGGTGAAAGATGGTGCCGTTGTAGAATCCGTCCTCTACGTATTTCAGGAAGTTTTTAACGGTTTGCGGAGCCTCGGCGTCGAATAATTCGATGGTGATATCGCCGAAACTGGTTTTCATCAAAACATTGCTCATTTTTTACCTCAAAATCAAATTGATACCTGATAGGAAACATAGGTGTTTCTTCCGGATTTTCAAATGGCGGTACAAAAAAAATCCGAGAAAATAAAATAACTGATTTGAAAAACCCCGTTCCTGCGGTATTTTATCGGCATAAGGTCATAATGGCCTCAAACAACAGATTCCTTATATTAAGGCAAGTAAGAACAGGCGACATGAAGCATTATACGGAAAAACTGGTTCTCGTATGACGCCCGGCAAGGCCGGGAGTATCGTTTATTGCAGTTTTTCTGTAGCAGCCTGACTATAGCCGCACCGGGATGACTGTAATTCCCGATAACCTTCCCCGCCAAGCCTCCGTGCCATACCATGACCATGATGCGAAAAAAGAAAATCGGAGACCCTAATGGAAGAAAAACGCGAAAATGACGGAATGATGAGAGGTAGTGAAATTGTGATCAATTGCCTGAAACGGCAGGGCGTCGACACGGTATTCGCCTATCCGGGCGGTGCCGCCATCGATCTGCATCAGGCGCTTATCGATTCCGGTATTCGAGTTATTCTGCCCCGCCATGAACAGGGTGGGGCGTTTGCGGCGGGCGGTTATGCCAGAGTTTCCGGGCGGGTGGGGGTCTGTATGGCCACCAGCGGCCCCGGAGCGACCAATCTGCTTACCGGCCTGGCGGACTGCTTCTCCGATTCGATCCCGACGGTGTTCATTACCGCACAGGTGGGTGCAAGCCTGATCGGCAAGAACGCATTTCAGGAAATCGACATCATCGGGATGACCCGTCCCATCGTCAAACACAGTTACCTGGTTCTGGATATCAAAGACCTGCCGCGGATCATCAAAGAAGCTTTTATGGTCGCGCAGAACGGACGCCCCGGGCCGGTTCTGATCGATTTGCCCAAGAACGTCCAGCAACAGCAGTGCGTGCCGGATTTCGACGCGCCGGTTTCCATCCCGTACAAACCGAAGCCGATGGCCTCGGCGGGAGATATTGAAGCCATCCGCAACGCGATCCGCAACGCGAAGAAACCCTGCCTTTATTTCGGCGGCGGCGTCATCGCGTCGGGGGCGTCCGGCGAATTGTTGAAATTCATCGAATCGTACAACATCCCGGCCACCTGCACGTTGATGGGGCTCGGGGCGATTCCCGCCGGGCACCCGCTGTTTCTGCGCTGGCTGGGGATGCACGGGACGACTTACGCGAACTACGCGGCCAACGAATGCGACCTGCTGTTGGCTTTCGGCGCGCGTTTCGATGACCGGGTGACGGGCAATCCGCAGACTTTTGCGACGGGCGCGACCATTATTCATGTGGACATCGACAGTTCTGAAATCAATAAAAACAAACAGGCAGACTTCGCTATTCGTGCTGACATTCTGGATGTGCTGAAAGAATTAAACAAAGAGCCCATCCATCAGGATTACACGGAATGGCTGGCCCAGATCCGCCAGTGGCGGGAAATATTCCCGCTCGTCTATGCGCACCGGGACGACATTATTCAGCCGCAGCGGGTGATCGAGCGCCTGTACGAACTCACCGGCGGTGACGCGGTGGTCGTGCCGGGCGTGGGGCAGCACCAGATGTTTTCGGCGCAGTTTTACCAGTTCAATTATCCGCGGCAGTTCCTGACCTCGGGCGGGCTCGGCAGCATGGGCTTCGGGCTTCCCGCCGCCATGGGGGCCAAGGTCGCCTGTCCGGAAAAACGGGTGATTAACATCGATGGCGACGGCAGTTTCCAGATGAACATTCAGGAGCTCGGCACCGTTCAAATGGAAAACATCGACCTGAAGATGGTGATCCTGAACAATCAGTATCTGGGCATGGTGGCGCAATGGGAAGACCATTTTTACGGCGGCCGCCGCGGCAACACGGTGTTGAAGAATCCGCTGGTCGAACGGCCTTATCCGGATTTCGTCACCATCGCCCGCGGCTACGGCATCCCGGGGCGCGAAGTCTACAAGCTCGAGGAGCTGGACTCCGCCTTGCGTGAAATGCTGGAAACGCCCGGGCCGTTCCTGCTGGACGTTCATACGGGATACGAAGAACATGTGCTGCCGATGATTCCGGCGGGCAAAGATTACAAATGCACCATTTCAACACGTTCAACGAAATAATAAAGAAATAATTATGGATGATTTACTGTTATATAAAATCGTCTTGATCGCAGCGGCATTGGTCAGCTTTGCCGCTGCGTATCTGCTTTTGAAATTCAAGGCCGGCAACCTGCCGCTCTGCGAGAAATTGCTTCGCGACCGCCGGCTCGGATTGCCGCTGGCTCTGGGGGGGCTGCTCTGGTGTGTTCCTTACGCCAGGGTATTGGTGTGGGACTGGATGGCGCCGTGGCTGCTGGCGCTGGCGCTGGTATTGACGGCGCTGGTTTATTTTTATCTGGAATACCTGCCGTCGCGGGCGATCGCCGGGATCATGATTCTGTACACGGCATACGTGGCGCAGGAATCTTACGCCTTTCATACGCCGGGCGCGCCGTGGCTGATGATCCTGAGCTGGCTCATGGCTGTCGCAGGCATGTTTATCGCCGCCAAGCCGCATTTGATCCGCGATTATTTCCGCAAGATCGTCGTGGATGAACGCTACCGGCTGCTTGGCGTGACGTTTTTTCTGGTCTACGGGCTGTGGTCGCTGACGACGGGAGTCATTCATATCGTCAAAGGAACGATATCATGATGGCGTCCGAGGCGGGATTCGACGTCGCGGCCTTTTGCCGGGACTGCCATGTGGCGGATGTTGAGCGCTTTATCGAACGCTGCTGCGCGTTGTACGACGTGCTGGTCATGACCAACAAGCAGTACAACCTGACCCGGATCGATTCGCCGGAGGGCTACTGGACCAAACATGTCGCCGATTCGCTGGCGATCGCTAAATATTACCCGGAATTGGCGCAGAAACATTTGCGGATGGCGGATATCGGCTGCGGAGCGGGATTTCCCGCGCTGGTGCTGGCGCTGGCTTTTCCGAAACTGTGGATTATGGCGGTTGACTCGACCGGCAAGAAAATCAAATTCGTTCAACAGGCGGCCGCCATTCTTGAGCTGAAGAACCTCCGCACGACTCATGGCCGGGCAGGGGAGCTGAACCGTCTTGAGGACTGGAAGGAATATTATCAGGTGATCACCGCCCGCGCGGTCGCCCCCGCCGCCAAAATTTACGGCGAAACCGCCAATATGCTCGATCCTCTGGACGGGCGCTATATCCTTTACAAAACGCCCGAGCACGTCCAGGCGGACCTGCCTGAAATGACCGCGCTCACGACCGCCGAGGGGTTGAGCTGGGGCTGTTCGGAGGAATTCGAATTGCCGAACCAGGCCGGCCGCCGTCAATTCCTGCATTCAAATTAAGACGGATATTTTTCGATCCGCGACTTGAAAAATCCCCGATTGCTGGTATGTTTACCAAATCGGGTTATTTCCGAATCGGCACAATAACAGCAATTAAATGGAAGTATGAAAAAGAAGCAGAAAAATCTCGAACAGAACGACGACCCTGGACCGCGATGGCGTGGGGTTGTTGCCGGGCAGGAGTTCTGCTTGCTTGTTTCATAAGGAACGATCCCCGAACCCAGCTCCACGCGTAAAGCAGTTTCAGGTGTCTTGACAGTCATTTTAATCAAGACAAGGAAAACATCTTATGCTCGTAAGCTACGATATCATTGATGGACGGGTTGTTGAATGTCCGTCAGGTAAGCTTGGCCGCATTCAGGTATATACGACGCCCGACGAGAGCGACAAGCGGTATCTGGTGACGGAATGCGGGATCGACGAACACACGTTTCATTCGGCGCTGGACGAAGACGAAATTTCCCGTATCGAATATGAATCCGACCACGTGGCCGTGATCATGAAGCAGCCCCGCAATTACAAAGGGGATCACAATCTTGATTTCCGGGTGGCTTCGTTCGGCGTATTCCTGTTTCGGGAGCGCACGATCATCCTGCAGGCGGAGCCCACCTACCTGTTCGAACACGGCAAAATGCCGCTGCGCGGTAATTCTTCCGCCGGGGTCCTGTTGCGGTTGCTCTATCATTCGACCCACCATTTCCTGGAACACATGCGGGTGATCCGCTCGGTTTCCGAGGAAATCGAAACAAAAATCGAGCATTCCGTCACGAACCGCGCTCTCGTGAGCATGTTTACGCTCCTGAAAAGCCTGACCTACTACCAGAGCGCCATCAGCGGCAATCAGGTGCTGATGCAGAAACTGAAAAACGATTCCCGGAAACTCGGCTTCACCGAAGAAGAAAACGATTTTCTGGACGATATCACCGTCGAAAACAAACAGTGTGACAACCTTGCCGGGATTTACAGCGGCATTTTGACCGGCATGTCCGACGCCCGGGTGTCGGTGGTCAGCAACAACCTGGCGATCATCATGAAGCAGCTGGCGATCATCAACATCGTCTTTATGCCGTTGAACGTGATCACCGGCCTCGGCGGCATGTCTGAATATTCGATGATGACCAGCCATGTCTGGTGGCCCCATGCCTACAGCGCGCTGGTGCTGGTGATGGTGGCGATCGGTTATGTCACGTACCTCATGGTCAAACGGGTCGGCCTTGGCGAACAGAAGCAGCGGAAGTAACAGGGGAGGTGACGTGCAATGAATAAAGTATTTTCTCTGTATCCGTTCAAGGATTCGCCGGCTTCACGGAAAAAGGCCCGCCGCAGCTGGGATATCGTCTGCGGCCTGACCGGTTTGCTGATCGTCTGTTCCGTGCTGATCTGTTTCAGGGAGCCTTATGAGATCGGCGAGCCGACCATGCATGGTTTTCCGCTCTGGTTCCTGGTGTTTCTGGCTTACCCGGTGCTGCTGCTATTGAGCGTGTTTAATGTGATATTCCGCCTGGACGATTCGATGCTGGTCAACTACGTGGTTTTCAACAATCAGGCGATCGGGCTCGGCGTGATCGACCTGTTGACGTTGCTGGCGATCTGGGCGGTGGTGCGGTTCGGGATGCTCCGCTTCTTCGGTTCGCGCTGGGTTCAGGTCGCCAGTAATTTCATGTTGCTGGTGGCAGGCTGGGGGATTGCCCAGTTGTTTTATTTCCTGATGGTCTTTCTGTGGAACAGCGGCGGATTTGAGCCGCTCCACCACCATCTGGAAGATCCGCAGCCCGAGCCGAAGAACGTGATTGTGGTCGCCGATGACGCCCCCGCCAGCAATCTGGAGCTCCAACACCGGAAATATGAAATGAAAAAACAGAATAAATCATTGTAAAATCCGGGATTCATACTATTTTAATTCGATTATCATCATATTACAGGAGACATTTATGGATTACAAGACTTATTTTCAGCAGTATCCCACCCGCGACGGATATTTTGGTGAATACGGCGGAATCATTCTGCCGGATGAACTGGTCCCGGTATTTCACGAAATCGCCGACGCATACAACGCGATCAGCCGGAGCGCCCAGTTCATCAGCGAACTTCGCCGCATCCGCAAGGAATTCCAGGGGCGCCCGACGCCGGTTTACCACTGCGAACGTCTTTCCCGTAAAATCGGCGGAGCCCAGATTTACCTGAAACGTGAAGATTTGAACCATACCGGAGCCCATAAACTGAATCACTGCATGGGCGAAGGCCTGCTGGCGAAGTTCCTCGGCAAAAAGAGGTTGATTGCCGAAACCGGCGCCGGACAGCACGGTGTGGCGCTGGCCACCGCCGCCGCGTATTTCGGACTGGAATGCGAGATTCATATGGGCGATGTGGATATTGCCAAACAGGCTCCGAACGTCGCCCGGATGCGGATTCTCGGCGCTGAAGTCGTTCCGGTTTCGTTTGGACTGAAAACACTTAAGGAGGCGGTGGACTCCGCCTTCGATGCCTACCTGAAATCGTATAAAGACTCGATCTATTGCATCGGCTCGGCCCTCGGCCCGCATCCGTTCCCGGTGATGGTCCGCGATTTTCAGATGTGCGTCGGGCTGGAGGCCCGCGACCAATTCCTCGAAATGACCGGCATTATGCCCGATGTGGTTTGCGCCTGCGTCGGCGGCGGCAGCAATGCGGCCGGGATGTTCTCCGCTTTTCTGGATGATCCGGTCGAGCTTTGCGGCGTTGAGCCGATGGGGACCGGGTCGGAGCTCGGCCAGCACGCGGCCAGCATGACCTACGGCTCCAAGGGGGCTCTGCACGGCTTCGAAAGCATTATGCTGAAAAGCGCCGACGGTTCGCCCGCGCCGGTCTATTCGATCGCCAGCGGCCTTGACTATCCGGGCGTCGGGCCGGAGCACGCATTCTGGCGTGATGCCGGACGGGTGAATTATGTGACTGCCGGCGACGCCGAAGCGGTCGATGCGTTTTTCAAACTTTCGCGCTATGAAGGGATTATTCCTGCGCTCGAAAGCTCCCATGCCGTCGCCTATGCGATGAAGCGGGCCAAAGAGATGCACACCGGCACGATTCTCGCCAACCTCAGCGGACGCGGCGACAAAGACGTCGATTACGTCATTGAGCACTACGGCTACGGCGATAACTACGGTTTTCCCGGAGAATAAATTGAATGCCCGGAAAATTCTGTTCATACATCCGAATTTTCCGGGCCAATTCCGCCATTTGCTGAAATTCTGCGCCGCCCGGCCGGAATTCAAGATGGACTTCATCACCGAAGCGCTTCCCGTGAATTATCCGGGGGTGACGATGCACCGGAGTTTTGACGCGGCGCTGCCGCGTTCCGAGAGTACGGCCGCGGTTTTGCGGAAACTTGCAGCGGGTGGTTATTCGCCGGATCTGGTGATCAGCCACTCGGGGTGGGGCAGCGATTTGCATGTGGCGGAGATTTTCCCGCAAACAAAAAGACTTGCGTATCCGGAATGGTACTATCGGGCTGGGAACAAACGCAATCTTCCGATCTTCAAGGCATTGGAGCGTTGCGACCTGGCAATGGTTCCCACGCAATGGCAGAAAGCACGTTTTCCGGAACGTTTTCAAAATAAACTGCGTGTGATTCATGAAGGCGTGGATACGGCGTTTTACCGGGCCGACCCGTCGGCGTCTTTCTCCTTTTTCGGGCAACGCTATACGGCGGATGATGAAATATTGACGTATGCCGCCCGCGGACAGGAGCCGATCCGCGGTTTCCCGGAATTCATGCGGGCGCTGCCGCGTATCCTTGCCGCGCGTCCTCAAGTCAAGGTGCTGATTGCCGGGGATGACCGGGTTTGCTATGGAGTGCGGCATCCTTCGGGAGAAAGTTGGCGGACTGTCATGTTGAAAGAGCTGGCGCTTCTGAAAGATCGGGTGGTTTTTTGCAACAAACTTCCGGAAGAATATTTCCTGAAATTCCTGCAGATATCTTCACTCCATGTCTATTTGACCGGAGATTTTATTCTTTCATGGTCGTTGTTGAATGCCATGAGCTGCGGCTGCCTGGTTCTGGCCAGCGACACCGCGCCGGTCCGGGAGGTGGTCACTCATGAACGTAATGGACTGCTTTGTGCTCCGGACCATGCATCGATTGCCGATACCGTCATTTCAATGCTTGAACACCGGGCACATTTCCGGGCGTTAAGGAAGCAGGCGGCAATCGATATACGCGAGCATTATGACGCTTCCGATTGTGTGCAGAAACAGTATCAATTGATGATGGAAATATTGGGATGACGTCGGGAAGGGGATCATTCAAATAAAAAAAGAGGGATCAATTTAATGATCCCTCCGATTCGTTTTACAGCTTGTCAACGCCGTCAGGCGTTTTTGTTTTTCCTGCGGCGATGCAGAGCCAGGGCGCCGCTGCCGAGAAGCAGGGTGGCGATGACGCCGGGAAGCGGTTGTCCGCTGGGCGCATTTTTATATTCGCCGCCGGCCAGGATGAATTCAAGGCCGCCTCCGGTACCTGAAAAATTGATTCGGGTATTACCAAGAGAGTCCAGGTCTTTGATTAGCCGTGAATTAACCGCTTGAGCGGGGTTAACATCGTGGGTATCACTTGTGGAGTTGTAGACAGCGCCTGCCTTGCTTGTTACCCAAAAGCTCAGGACATCACCGGTTTCAAAGTCACCTACATAATAAGCGTTGACATCAAAAGTACGGCTGGTGTTATAAGTGATGGCCTGGACTTCACCGGTGCCTTGGGTCACGACGCCAGTCGCTGTGTTTGTGACTCCATAGTTTCCGGCGCCCATATTGGCTATGGTCGAAAGGTCCGGAATGTTCCAGCCACCGGGATTATCGATGTAACTCGTCATCCACAAACTTCCGCCTTCCGTAACTTTGATGGTGATTTTCTGAGCAGATGGCCAATTATTCCACTGATTTCCGCCGGGAGTGCTGACAAGCTGGTACTGTAAAGCTCCAAACGAGCAGGACACCCAGGCGCCGACGAGCAATGTTAATAGTATTTTCATGTTAACCGTCCTTTTCCCTGCTAAGCGGGAAGATGATTTTTTCTCTCACAAACATCATTTGAAAGTTTTTTCTTTCTCTAATACTATACACGAATAGTAGTAAATGTCAAGTTATTTTTCGGGAAATGTTAATTAGTATATTATAAAATATAGAATTAATGAGGGATTTGAGCTCGAATATTCAGGGTGCCGGTTTTCTCTTTAACAGCTAAACATTTACTTTGAGAGTATATATCTGAGACGAATCCACAAGGAGGGCGGAGGGCCTGGAATCTCTGCCGATTCATTGGAGCATGATTGTTTTGAGGAGTTTTTGACGGATTGACATTGACAATGACAAATTGAACGGCTATACTAATGATCGGCGGAATATGAAAAACCGGCGTTGGAATTGGCCGGAGCATATCATATATAATTAATGACAGCGATATCGCAAATGAAATCGCAAAACACAACAAGGAGGATTCCAAATGAAAAAAATGATCATTGCAGCAATCTGTGCGGGGAGTGCGTTTCTTTGCGCCGACACCGTCTTAACCGGCGATCAGCTTGGCGACTGGCGGAAGTTCTCCGGCGCCGGTACGATTTCGGAAGTAGATGCTGACGGCGCAAAGGCATTGCAGGTCCAAGGCCAGGCTTATCTGTCGACCAACGCGAAGGCGGATGTGGACCCGACCAAAACATATCGGATTTCCGGTCAGTTCCGGGTTGCTCCGGGCGCCGAGGCCGGCCGTTTTTTCCTGGGTTTGATTCCGTTTGACGCCAAGGGTTCGCAAGTGCTTCCGCAGTATGTGATGGTTCAGAGCGGTTCTGAAACTCAATTGGCCCAGGATGTGAAAGCCGGTGATCTTGAAATCGTCATCAAAGACGGTTCCAAATGGCGTACTGCCGGAGCGATAACGATGGCGTTCGACGTTGATGAAACCGGCAAACTCGCCGATCTGCCGAACCGGCAGATTGCCCCGGCGATCGACAAGGTCGAAAAGCAGGAAGACGGCACCACGAAGATTACCCTGAAAAGCAAAATGAACAAGGCTTATCCGGCCGGAACCGCCGTTCGTCAGCATCTTTTCGGTGGTACTTACATGTACACGGGCGGCGCAAATGTCGCAGTTCCCGCCGAATGGAAATCCTTCAGCGGTGTGATCAGCGGCGAGGCGCCCTCCGGCACTCCCGGCAATAAATGGTGGAAAAGCACAGGCAAGGCCTCCATTGTGATCCTGGCCAATTATGGCGGTAAGGCTGGAACCGGACTGCAGTTCAAAGATATTAAATTGGAAGAAGTCGCCAAGTAATAGAACTGTATTTCGCGTTTTACTCAAGACGGTTTCCGGCGGTGGTTTATTGCCGGAAACCGTTTTTTTATCTTTATTTTCCAAAATGTCCTGTTGACAAAACGATACGGGTCTGTTATAATAATGATATACCAGTTGGTATTTGATGGTATATCAAGGTGTTTTTATGGATAACATGCAATTTGCAATCGAGAAGTATTTCAGCGGGATCGACGGGGCTGCCGAAGAACCCATTTATAAACAGTTGAGCGAACGTATTGCCCGCTATATCGCCGACCACCCCCACAACAGCATATTTCCCGGCGAAAGGGAAATCGCGACTCAGTTGAATTTGAACCGCGGCACCATCCGCAAGGCGCTCAGCCCGTTTGTCGAAAACCGGCAGTTGCGTCGAAGCCAGAAGGGAACTGTCATCAATAAGCCTGAAGGCGGTGGCTTTGTACTGGACGGAATTCATCCGCTGACGCTGGGCATGACCTTTCCCGCGGTTTTGAGTAAACACTGCGTACCGGTGGTCCTGTATGAAAACCTGCCGGGGCAGGTGCAGTTCTGGAAAGAAACCGTGGCGGAATTCGAACGCCGCCACCGCGATATCGAGATCGAATTGACCTGGCGCTCCATGCAGGATAAAGTATTCAACGATTACCAGGGGGCGGCTCCTCGTTCCGATGCCGGAGTGATACAGTTGCCGGTAAGCCGGTTATGGCAGGATGACTTCGGCCGGAATTTCGCCGAATTGAGTGATGGCCTGTTGAAGATTTTCGACAATCCCGAATACCGCTGCCGGGAACTTTGCGGCACCTATCCGCAGTTGCTGGAAAACTGTGTGCCGTTGAATGCGGGGTTCGGCCTGCTGGCCTCCAATAATTCCGTATTGGCGGAGCAGGGGGGCGGAGCCTTGAAGCCCGGAGCGGATATTTTCGCATTTCTGGAAACGGCGGCCCGGCATTTGCCGGACGAAATGTATCTGATGGAACACTTGGGCGGTCTGGTTCAGTCGCAGGGGTTTTCCATGGCCGCCGAAGCGCCGGTCCGGGAACGGGTGCTCCGGCAATGTCTGCCGTTGTTTCAACGCATCTATCGTTCCGATCGGGATATCTTGAGGGTTCCGGTACGATTGGCGGCCAATACGGGGATTTACAATCATTTTCTGGCCGGGGATGATCTGGTTATGTTCATGCTGGCCGGGCTGGTGCCGCATATTCGGGAACAGGCCGGATTCGAAATCGGGCTGGCGCTGTCTCAGCCTCTGGATGGATGCCATGCACACATCAACGTGAATCCGTTTGCCGTCAGCAAGGATTGCGCGGCCAAGGAAGCCGCCGAAACATTTCTGGCGTATCTGCTCTCCGAAGAGGTTCAAAAGAGGATGGGCGAGCTTGAAGTCTGCGTTCCGGTCTGGCGCGGCGCGGACCGTTATGTGGCGGCGCAGTTGCATATGCCGGAACAGGAGTTGACGACGTTTTTCGGTAAATGCCGGGAGATGCCGTATTTTACGCCGCTGTGGTTCCTGCTCTGCCGTGAACTTTGGCTGGCGCTGCCGGATCTGGATGGCAATGAACTGAAAACATGTGCTGTTATAAAAGAGATAATGGAAATGAAACTGGAGAACAGGTTATGAGAAAAACAATGATTGCGGCGGTCGTCTGGGCCGGTATGGTGTCGTTGCTTTGCGCGGATGGGGGATTGACGGGGAAAGGGCTTGAGGATTGGAAAAAGTTGACCGGAAACGGGTCGATTGCCGCGGTTGAAGTTGCCGGTGAAAATGTCCTGCAGGCGTCCGGGCCGGTATCACTTATGACGAAAGAACAATTAGTGGTTGATGTGTCCAAAGTCTATCAGATTTCGGGACGGTTCCGGGTAGCCCCGGGGGCTGAAGCCGGGCGTTTTTACCTGGGGATCGCGCCGTTTGATGCGGAGGGCAGGCTGATTTCTCCGCAATTTGTTTCGGTTGTCGCCGGGAGCGAAACGCAGTTGGCCGGAGAGGTGAAAAGCGGCGATACGGAAATTCTCATAAAAGACAATCCAAAATGGCGCTCGGATGGCAATTTGACGCTGGCGTTCGACGTTGACGAGTCCGGCCAATTGAAGGATTTGCCGAACCGGAACGCGGCTCCCGGCATCAAAAGCATGGAAAAACAGGATAACGGTACGGTCAAGCTTCTTCTAAACGGCAAGATGAACCGGTCGTATCCGGCCGGAACATGGGTGCGCCAGCATCTGTACGGAAGCACTTACATGTACAATGTTTCGACCACGGCGCCTGCCGAATGGAAGACATTCACCGGGACGATTACCGGCGAAGTGCGGCAGGGAGCGCCGGGGAACAAATGGTGGAACGGTTCGAAAAAAGGGGCGATCATCGTTCTGGCCAATCTCGGCGGCAATGCTCAACAGGTTTTGCAGTTCAAAGATATCACACTTGAGGAACTTTCCAAATAAACAGGGGGATGGAAATGAGAACAGACGTGGAACGGAGAATTTTCACACTTATAGAATTGCTTGTCGTTATAGCGATCATCGCGATTCTGGCGGCGATGCTGCTGCCGGCGCTGAATCAGGCGCGAAACAAGGCGCGGGCTTCCGTATGCGCCGGGAACCTGAAGCAGATTGGCTTTTACCATGCATCCTATCAGCATGACATGACGGATTATATCGTCAAGTACCTTTATGCCGGTTATCCGACCGGGAAAAATGTCTGGTATCACATTTTGCAGTCGCTTTATTATCAGGGGCCGGCGTTGTACAATACCGGAGGCGTCAAGGGGCCGGGCGGCAAAACCGTCTGGTATTGCCCGGAACAGATCGGCGTTACGATCCGGGAGAGTAATTATATCATCAATTATTATGTATGCGTCAATTTCAGTTATAACCCGGATCTGAAAATCACCCGATTCAAACATCCGTCACGCGGTTTGTTCCTGGCTGATTTTGATTATTCGGACCCGAATGACGCGAATGGCTATGTGCTGTCGGCGAATTGGAATCAGCCGCCGGGCGTGGTCAAACTGGGTTTTCTTCACGGGAACCGGCTGGGGCAATGGCTGTTCCTGGACGGACACGTGGCGTCGCGTAGCGTGGATGAGCGTAGAAAAGAAGAGATTTTTGCAGAATAACGGAGTATTGGAATGCGGATTTTATGGATGATGACTGTTGTTGGTATTGTATGTTGCTGTTTATTGCCGGCCGATGCCGGGGCTGCCGGAGAACGTATCCTGAAAACCGGGAAATTCACCCAATCCATTGAAAGCGGCAACTGGCAGGTCCATACCCCGGATACGGTCCGGATGAGCGGGGCCGCGGCGATCCGTTTTCTGAACGACCACGGCGGTTTGGAAAAATCGAAATTTCCGTATATTTACGGCAAAAACCCGCTGTTGTCCAGAGTCAGCCTGCCGCTGAATGTGGAGCCGGGCGTATTCAACGAATACAATCAGTTGAGCTGCTGGGTTTATCCGGACAAGCCGGACCGGGCGGCGATCTGGTTCGAAATCAGCGGTTCCGGGGTCTGGACGCAGGCCTGTTGGCCGCTTAAGCCCAGGCAATGGAACAAGATTTCGATCTGTTGGTCGAACAACACGCCGGAACAGGCCCGCCAATTGAACCGCATTTATCTGGCGCGGCAGAATTTCGGCCGTTTGCCCGGTGACGCCGAGTGGAGCGACTATCGCATCCGGGATTTCGTCTTTGAAAAAGTCGATACGGGAAGCGAGTACGAGTGGGAACCCGGGGAGGGGATGATTATCGTTTCGCAGACTGGTTTCGCCCCCGGCGACGCCAAAACGGCAATCGTCAACGGCAAATGCCCGGACGGCGGTTTTGAGCTGCTTCGGGAGAATGAAGTGGTTCATCGGGGCAAATTGCTTGAGCGGGAATTCCCCACCGGGCGGTTCAAGGTGGCGGACTTTTCCGACTGGAAGGCCCCCGGCATTTATACCGTGAAGATCGGTGAATATACGTCGCCCCGCTTCGAGATCGGATACGGACACCTGAAAGAATTGACGGAGAAAAACCGACTTTTCCTGTATTGCATGCGCAGCGGGACCAAGACCCCGGCGCACCCGGAGTGTTTTCTGGACGACTGCGTGCGTTCCGACAACGGGGAACCGGTCGATGTTTCCGGCGGTTGGTTCGACGCCTCCGACCTGCGGAGTTATCACAGCATGGCCATGAAGACGATTCTCCGCCCGTTGGCGATGATTCAGGATTATAATGTTCCGTCCGCCGACGGTTTGCTCCCGTCGGTTTTCGACGAAATGCTGTGGGGGGCGAAACAGTTGGATAAACTCTGGGATGAGAAAACCGGACTGCCGTTTACGGTCCATTCACTCTATCCGCTCAGCAACCCGGACCCGGAGTTGAAGAAAGTATTCCGGAGCGGGCATTTCTACAAGGTCAACAACTATTGGACTGACAACCGCCCGGGAACCGGTGACGAACGGGCGATTCATGCGGCCAAAGGTACTTACCTCTGCCACCCGGACCAGGCGGACAGCCATTGGGGGATGACGGCGGCCGGAGTTTACTTTTATCTGGCGGCGGAAGGATCGCATCCGGAACTGGCCCGGTCGGTCCTGAAAAAAAGCAAGGCGCACTTTGACTTCCTGTGCGAGAGCTCCCCCGCCGAACAACGGGAAAACGGCGTGGGCGCGTATAATCCGAACAGTCGGGTCGGCATCGCGTTGAGACTGGAAAACGCCATTGCATTGTGGCGCGCGACCGGCAAATCTTATTACCGGGCATTGGCGCACGAGCTTGCCGGCAAGACGCTGGAATTGCAACAGCTCCGGCTGTTCGAAACGGCAGGCGGCGAATATCTTGGCGGATTTTTCCAGGAAGCCGGCAATCGGAACCGGGCGCAGGTGCACCGCGACGACATGACGGCTTATAATCTGGCCCGGATGAGCACGGTGTTTGCGGATGATGACCGGGCCTTTGATTATCACGCGGCATTGAGAATCTATGCGGATTTCTTTTTGAAAAATCCGGCCATTCATTCTCAGCCGTATCACCTGCCGTATCAGTCATACCGGATCGGCGGCAAACTGGAAAAAACGGATTTCGCGGCGGAACTGGGCCGGAATTCGGACGGGGAAGTGTTGTACGGGTACTTTGCAGACCGTTTTATTTCGGGAAGCATTGGTTCTCTGGCGCTGCAATCGCAGATCGCCGCCATGACGCTCAATGACCTGGAACTGCAAAAGTTCTCCAGTGAATGCCTGCGTTATTTCACCGGAGAGAACCCCGGCGGCCGCAGTCTGATTGCCGAAGTCGGCAGTCATTGGCGCGGCGATATCATGTCGTCCGCGCTGGGCTGGATTCCCGGCATGATGGGGAATCCGGACTGGAAGAACGGTATTCCCGGAATTCCATACCACCGGCATCACGGTTCCAATGAAATTTATACGCAGACGCAGGCGGTATACTCGGCTGCGGCGATCCTTCTTCACGCTCCGGCTCGCCTGACACTGAACATGAAGAATATTCCGTCCGGCGGGATGTTGACCGTTCATGACCTGCTGTTGAATCGGATTGCCGCTCAAATGCCGCTGACGGAAAGCCTGACGCTGGAATTGCCCGGCGGGGTCCGGTATCGGTTCGAGGTTTCCAACGGTGCTTCATGGGAAAGCAACCTGATCAGCGGCGAGAAGCGCGTTATGGATATGGATCTTGAGCATCATGCGGTTATTTCGGACATTCAGGCTCCGGCCAGAGTTCAAGCCGGACAACCGTTTAAGATTGAGATCAGTCTTGCCGGTCGCGGCAAAGCCAGGCCTTTCCTGCGGGGACGGAATTTGAAAATCATTTCACCCGAATTGTCGGAACAGACGCTTCCCGCCCGTTTTACCGTGGAAGCGGTCGCGGAACTGACGGACCGCCCCTACGTAATCATGGCGACCTTGCCGGGAGATACCGGGAACATCCGTTCAGCCGCCGGCGCCGTCCGGTAAAGCACCCGGAGGAATGGGGGCAGAGCGTGTCAATCGGAACTATTTCCGAGATAATAACGGTTGATTACGCTCTGAAGGATACTCGGCAACCCGTCTCAAATGGTTCAAGATAATATTTGGTGACTGCTGAAAGTCCCATTCCAGGTGCCGACTGCTACATTTTTGATTTGTTTATTTAATCAAAAAATCCAATTATAAATTATAGAACATCCAGATCTGCCCAACGGAAGAAACCTGTATTAATTGTTTTTCTCGGTCTTACGCCTTCAGTAAAGGGATATATGACGACAGGAAGCGCAATGTTTTTACGTGAAAACGGTTGTACGGGTTGAAAAACATTCTGTCCGGCCTTGATCTGCCCTTTTTCAACCAAACAGTCTTGATCTTGATATAAAGTCACATCGTTTGGGATATCCTGATTCCGTTAATTTTTT
>DHTZ01000070.1:0-45428 GCA_002408885.1 Lentisphaeria bacterium UBA5247
TCACAAAATTTGGGACATTAACATTTGATTAGGATTACAAATATATCGCTGACAAGCGGTTGTCCTGCTTGCCGTATCCCTGAACCTGTCGATCTGAATTTGGCTGAAAAACAGGCTGTCAGTTGCAGATCGTGACCCGTAAGTTTATTGCTCCGACCGGAGCCGAAGATGCTTTGGGGTCGATATATGATCAGGGGAAAAAATAGAAAAAGCGGGAAGTCTTCACAAATGAGGACTTCCCGCTTTCTTAATTGAAATCGTCAGATGCCTTGGTCAACCATCGCGTCGGCGACTTTCAGGAATCCGGCGATATTGGCCCCCGCCACATAGTTGCCTTTGAAGCCGTAGGCATTGGCGGCCTCAATACAGGACTTGTGGATGTTGGTCATGATCCGCTGGAGTTTCTGGTCGACTTCTTCGGCGGTCCAGGACATGCGCAGGGAGTTCTGGGACATTTCCAGTCCGGAGGTAGCCACTCCGCCTGCGTTGGCGGCTTTGGCCGGTCCGAACAGCACGTCATTGGCCAGCATGTATTCCACCGCTTCCGGCGTGGACGGCATGTTGGCACCTTCGGAAACGCAGGTGCAGCCTTTGGTGATCAGGTATTTGATATCGTCCAGGTCGAGTTCGTTCTGGGTGGCGCTGGGGAGGGCGATATCGACTTTGTCCACCATCTGCCAGGGTTTCTGGTCGGCGGCGTATACGGCGGATTTGAATTTCTCGGCATATTCGCCGATGCGTCCGCGGCGGACGTTTTTGAGCTCCATGACGAACTCGAGTTTTTCGTCGTCAATGCCATCCGGGTCGTAAATGGCGCCGGAGGAGTCGGAGAGGGTGACGACTTTGCCGCCCAGCTCGAGGATTTTCTTGACCGTATACTGTGCCACGTTCCCGGAACCCGACACGGCGGCGATTTTGCCCGCCACGTCTTCGCCGCGGGTATGAAGCATTTCGCGGGTGAAATAGACGTTGCCGAAGCCGGTGGCCTGCGGACGGATCAAGCTGCCGCCCCAGTTCATATTCTTACCGGTCAGGACGCCTTCGTGGGCGTTTACGATCCGTTTGTACTGGCCGAACAGGTAGCCGATTTCGCGGGAACCCACGCCGATGTCGCCGGCCGGCACGTCGCAGTCCGGGCCCACGTGACGGTAGAGTTCGCGCATGAAGCTCTGGCAGAAACGCATGACGTCAATGTCGGAGAGCCCTTTCGGGTCGAAGTTGCTGCCGCCTTTGGCGCCGCCCATCGGGAGGGTGGTCAGGCTGTTCTTGAAAATCTGCTCGAACCCGAGGAATTTCAGGATGCTGAGGTTGACGGAGGGGTGGAAGCGCAGTCCGCCTTTGTACGGCCCGATCGCGCTGTTGAACTGGACGCGGTATCCTTTGTTGACCACGACTTTGCCGTCCTGGGCAATCCACGGCACCTGGAAGATGATGATGCGCTCGGGGATGACCAGCCGTTCGAGAATGGCGTGCTGTTCGTAGCGGGCGTTTTTATCGAGAACAGGACCCAGACAGTCGATCACTTCCTTGACTGCCTGGAGAAATTCGATCTGGTCCTGGTTTTTGGCGACGACATCTTCGTAAATTCTTTTGCCGTAAGCGTTCATTGCTGTTTTTTCCCTTCTTGTTAGGGTTCCGTTTTTATCCTCAAAAATGCTCAGAATCTGGCACACAAAAGATTGAGAATATACTATAGAATCTTTTTTTTGCAAATTCAGTATTGGAAATATTTGTAAAAAAATCGGGTGAATCCGCATCTGTTTAATAGAACGGTTCTATTATCGAATTAGCTTTGCTTGTTTGTAAAATAACTTAACAAATACGGTCGGAGCCCCGGTTTTGTTTTTGTCAAAAATGTAATATCCTGTTCTGTTGACAGCATTTCCCCGCGGCATTGGCGCGGCCGGATGCGGCATGTCCTGATGAAAAAACTTCGCGACGGCACGTTGCCGCACGCGGTCCGGCGCGCGGACAGCGCTGGTCGCCCGCAGGGTGAAACCGAGATTCCGCTCTGCGGGCGTGCAGCGTTTCGCCGTCGCATTGGTGCCAACCGCCCGGGGACGGCCCGGTACGGACGGATGCTTTGCATTCTGACGTTATTTCCGGGACAGTGGGGAGTAGAGAAGGTGGTGAGGGGAAGGTTATAAGTACTCTCGATATTACCTTAATTATTACCTGCGGGGTCTTGCAAATCCGCTTGTCCGGCTATATAATCACTGTATATAGTAAGGAGCCGGACATGCAGGAGCGAGCGATGAATCAAAGTGAAATAGCTGAAAAAGTCGGACTGTCGCAGACCGCGGTTTCTCTGGTATTGAACAATCCGCAGACGACGAAAGTATCCTCCGCCAAAAAACAGTTGATTCGCGAATATCTGCAGAAAAACAGTTACATCAACCAGGCCAGTGTCCGGCGTACCTGGAACATCGGTTTCGTATTGAATGCTTTCGCGGAATCGACCAGCGATTTTTATCATCGTTTTGTGGAGGGGATCGAGCAGGCGGCGGACAAGACCGGGTACAGTTTCTTTCTGGAATTCTTTCGCGATGACGAGCCCAATATTATCCGGAAAAATAAAGTTGACGGCATCATCTGCGGTTCCGCCTATCTGGCTTATTTCGAACGGCAGAAACAGGTTCCGACCATCCCGGTCGTTCTGCTGAACACCACGGATCTGGGGATGAAGTACGATTCGGTCATGCCGGACAATGCCGGATCGATGTTTTACGCGGTGGAGCACCTGGTCGCGCTCGGGCATGAACGGATTGCTTTTCTCGCCCTGCTGCCGGGAGAAAATTCTCCGTTCCCGCCGGGCGTGATGGCCAACTATCACGAACGGCTGCATGGGTTTAAATCCGCCTGTGAGCATTTCAAAATCAAATTCGATGACGAAAATTATATCCAGATCCCGCGGCTGGATAAAATCAAAAATTCATTTGAGAAAGTGAATGACATCCTCAAGATGTGGCGGCGACTGAAAACCCCTCCGAGCGCGGTCGTCTGCAGCAACGACGGCTATGCGACCTACCTGCGCGAATGCGCCTTGAACATGGGACTGAATCTCCCCGGAGATTTGAGCATTATCGGAATCGACAACAAAGGGCATTCCATCCCCGGCGGCACCCTGCTGAGCACCGTGGATCAGAATTTCTGCGGCATGGGAAGGCTGGCGGTTGAACTGCTGGTCAAGCGGATCGGCGATCCCAGGGGGTTGCGTTCCAAAGTTTGCTGTAAATCCACTTTGATTGTGCGGGACAGCACCGGACCATTTGAAAATGAACCCAAAAGGAAACAAAAATGAAGCGGAATTTCACACTTATCGAGCTCCTTGTCGTGATCGCCATTATCGCGATCCTGGCGGCGATGCTGCTGCCGGCTTTGAGTAATGCCCGGTCCAAAGCGAAGCAGATTTCATGTACCAGCAACCTGAAACAACTGGGGTTGAGCTTCAATCAGTACGCGCAGGAATACAGCGACTGGCTGCCGCCGTATTACCAGGGATCGTCCGGGACCGACCGCTGGCATTGGACCTCCACCATGATTGTTTACGGCGGCGCGGCGGGGAAAACGTTTCTGTGCCCCGGCATGGCGGAAGATTCGTACGGCGATTACCGGAGAGCCACCGGCGAATGGGTATCCCAGCCTGCCAACTACAACAAAACCTTTGCCAAGCACCCGGCCTACGGCATGGCCAACAGCTTTATCAAAAGCGTGGATTCCGACAACGTTCATTCCGCACCGAAAATCAATAAAATCCGCAAGCCGTCCGGTGTGGCCCTGCTGATGGACGCTTATTATACCAGCAACACGGCGCGGGGATACTTCATCCTGGCGAAGCTGTGGACGGTTTCCACTTCGTATGCGATGGTGGACAACCGGCACCTGAATGGGGCGAATGTGCTGTTTATCGACGGTCACGTGGAGTATTTTCCCATCGGCGGCGGCAACAAGGATACGTTCAGCAGCACCAACTCTCCGTATTCGACGGCGTATCCCTTTAATACCTGGAGCAATGCAAACGAACCGTTCTGGAAACCGGAACTTTGAAAAAGAGGAATTCTGATATGAGAAAAACATTGTGTATTGCCCTCGCGGCATTTTCCGGCTGCATGGTCATGGGGCAGAGCGCCGACAGCGACGCCCCCGAGTGGGTTTACAAAATCCGCATGATTTCGATCCCCCATAAACCGCGCAAAGGCGATTTCGACCCGGAAGCCCTGAAAGCGCAGTTGGAAACCCTGAAGAAATCCGGCGTCAACACCATCATGGACCACGGTTCCATGCAGTTCCTCGACGGTCTGCCGGACGGCCGCGGGCAATGGAAAACCCAGGTGAACTACGATGTGGCGCTGCCGTATTCCAAGGCGGTGAAAGACGCCGGGTTCAAGCTGTTCCACCACACCACCAGCACGTTTGTGCCGATCGAGGCCATGGACAATCCCGAATACCGGAAATGGGTGTCGGAGGATATCCGGACCGGCAAACCGTCGATGCGCCCGCCGAAGACCTCATACAGCGATGCCTGTTTCATGGATATGAACCATCCCGGATTCCGCGCCAAGGTCTTTGCCCGGATGGCGGAGTACGCGCAGAAATGCAATGTGGACGGCTGGATGACCGACGAAGTGGAATGGCTGTCCGATATCTACGCCGGCGGCAACGCCGAAGGGTCCGGCAAACTGTACCGGGAGCGTTTCGGCAAAGGATATCCGTCCGGCTCGTTCAACCCGGAACTGCCGGAGTGGCGCGAATACATTGCTTTCCGTTATGATTCGGGCGGGGAATTTTTCAAGGGATTGCTCTCGAGCCTGCGTGAAGTCAAACCGCAGATGGCGCTCTCCAGTTGCCTGGCGGGAATCTCGAAATACCACCGCCGGATCTGGGCGATGGGCAATGAAAACTGGCTGAAAGGCCTGACCCTCGGCTTCTTTGAAATGGAAGAAGGATTCCACCCCCGCAAAAAGGCCGCCGGTTATCTCTCCACCACCTACTGGCCGGCGTATTACCGCGAAATGGCGCTGTACAACGCCAACGGCGAGGTGAACGGTTGGCCGTGCAGTTATTCGCTGGGCTATCCGTCGCTCTGGGGGATCGACAATTCGGAACAGTTCTACCTCTGGGCGCTGACGCTGAGCATGGGGCACCGTTACTGGATGCGCGATTACCAGGCCGAGCCGCAATGGTTCGCCTGGGAGGAAAAGCATGAAAAGGATTTGATCAAGCCGTTGCTCAGCAGCGATATCGGCGTATTCTTCCCGGAACTGGCGCGCGATTATGTCCCGAAAACCGAAATTCCGTATCAGAACTGGTCGGGTTTCTCGGAAGCGCTGGCGTGGCACAACCTGCCGGCGGACCAGTTGGTCCGGGCTCACTTTGACGATGTGAAGCGCCTGTCGCGTTTCAAAATGATCTTTCTGCCGTCCGCCGGTTTCGTTTCGGAGCAAATGGCGGATACGCTGAAGAAATACGTGGAAAACGGCGGCATCGTGGTCGCTTCCGGAGAATGCTTCGTTCAGGACCCGTTCAGCGCCGAGCGGAGTAAGAACGATAAGCTGCAACAGCTTCTGGGCGTCGCCTCGGTCGGGGAATGGAATGCCAAACCGGCATCGTTCCGCTACCACGATGCGGTGCATGTTTACCCGGACGGAATGCTGAAGGTGGAGGCGCTGCCGTCCGCCAAGGTGGAGGCGTCGGTACAGGAAGCCGGTCCGGCTTTGATCGTCAATACGGTCGGAAAAGGGAAAACCTTTTATTTCACCGGAAACTGGGGAATCGGCATGCACAATATCCCGTACCAGAAAACCGCCCGCTACCGGCAGAGCTTCCAGCCCGCTCAACGCGAAGCGCTGGCGCAGTTTGTGCGGAAAGAATTGAATCAGAACCTGCGCGCCGAAGTCCGCGGCCTGCCGTCCAAAGTCTTGTTCAACGTTTATGATACGGACGGGGATTTCGACGGTCAATACCGGCGCACGCTTCACCTGTTGGATTCGTTCGACGGATACGAGCCGGGCGAAACATTCCCGGAAACCAATCAGCCGTGCCGCTTCAAGCCGTTCTCCGAGCGCAACGGCGGCAAGCCGATTGAATTCGTCCTCCGGGATTTGAAGAAAGTCAACGGCGTCAAACTGATCTCCCCGGATTTCGAGGGCGAAAAGAAGTTTGCCGCGCAGTACAGCAAGGCCGATAACGGGTTTGTCGTTTCGATCCCGTCCGCTGAATTCGGTCGCTATTCCGTCGTGGTGGTGGATAAAGAATAAGGGTTCAGGCGCAGTTCGAATACCAGCGAAAGGGCATTGGCGGGTTCCGCCCCCGGCGGCTGGTAGCGGACGGCGAACGCGGCGCCGGATTGATCCGGCGCCGTTTGAATTGCCCGCGCCGGGTCCGGAATGGAAAAAGACGAACTTGCGGAAAGCCCGGACGGAATCACCCCGTCCGGCGTGAAACGGAGGCGCCCGGTCAGTTCTTTCAGGAACCGGATGCCGGCAAGTTCTCCCTGGCGGCGCTCCGCCACGATTCCATGCAGTTTGAAGCCAGCTTCGCGGCAGAGCGTGTCGGCCCGGCCGTCGGCCACGGTCAGCAGGTAATAAAGCTCGTAAGTGAAAAGGCCGCTGTCCCGTTGTCCCACCGGAATTTTGCCGGGAAATGTGCCGCCGTAAAAACCGCCGCTCCGGGATTCGGTGAACGGGAGCGGCTCGGAGTCCGCCGACAGTTCCGGCAGGTTCAGGGCGGTGATCCGGGAGTGCTGCAGACAGCCTCCCGACAACAACCCGGACAGTGCAAGAACCAGCGGCCAGACCCTCATTTCATCCAGACCTTTGCGATCCGGTTATTTCCAGATCACGACGCTCGGGTCGTAGCCCGCGGGGGCTTCGTAGCCGAGCAGTTCGATCGTCGTCGCGCCGAGCGAGCTGATGCCCAGGCCGGAACGCAGCGTCAATTCGTATTCCCCCTTGTATTCCGGGTCGTAAACGATGCACGGGACGGGGTTGAGCGAATGGCTGGTCTTGCGGGCGATTTCGCCGGATTTGTCGCGCTTGACGGCGCCGTTCTTATCATGCTCGTACATGTCGTCGGCGTTGCCGTGGTCGGCGGAGATCACCAGGATGCCGCCGGCTTTGCGGACGGCTCTGGCAATGCGTTCCACGCTGAGGTCCACCGCGCCCATCGCCACGATCACCGCGGCGTAAACGCCGGTATGGCCGACCATGTCGCCGTTGGGGAGGTTCAGGCGGAGATAATCGTATTTGCCGGAGGCGATGGCGTCGCAGACGCAGTCGGTGATTTCGGCGGACTTCATCCACGGGCGTTGTTCGAACGGCACGATATCGGATTTGATTTCCACATAGTCTTCGAGCTTATTGTCGAATTTGTCGGCGCGGTTGCCGTTATAGAAATAGGTGACGTGCCCGAATTTCTGGGTTTCGCTGACCGCCAGCTGGCGGACGCTGCTGGCGCAGAGATATTCGCTTACGGTACGGTCGATGGCCGGAGGGTTGACCAGAAACTGCTTCGGCACATGAAGGTCGCCGTCGTACTCCATCATGCCGGCGTATTGGACCTTGGGACGGCGGCCGCGGTCGAATGGAGTGAACTCGTCGTCTTCAAAGGCGTTGGTGATTTCCTGCGAACGGTCGCCGCGGAAGTTGAAGAAGATGACCGAATCGTTGTCCTGAATCGCGCCGACCGGATTCTGGCCGTCGTCGGAAATGACGAACGGGGGGAGGTCCTGGTCGATGGCGCCGGTTTTTTCACGGAGTTTGGTGACGGCTTCTTCGGCGCTTTTGAAGAAGTCGCCCTTGCCGTGGACATGAACTTCCCAGCCCTTGCGGACCATGTCCCAGTTGGCGCCGTAACGGTCCATGGTGATCACCATGCGGCCGCCGCCGGAGGCGATCCGGTAGTCGACGCCGTCTTTGTTCAATCCGGCCAGGAATTCTTCGAACGGGAGGAGGTAGTCGAGCGCGGAGGTTTCCGGCACGTCGCGGCCGTCGAGCAGGACGTGGACACGGACTTTTTTCACGCCTGCGGCTTTGGCTTCGCCGATCATGGCGCGGAGATGGGAGATGTTGCTGTGCACGTTGCCGTCGGAGAGCAGGCCGATAAAATGAAGCACGGACTGGTGCGCCAGCGCGTTGTCAACGAGTTTTTTCCAGGTGTCGCCGGCGAAAACGGCTTTGCTTTCCACCGCTTCCTCGACCAGTTTGGCGCCTTGGGCGAAGACTCGGCCGCAACCGATGGCGTTGTGCCCGACTTCGCTGTTGCCCATGTCGGCGTCGGAGGGCATGCCGACGGCGGTGCCGTGGGCTTTGAGGCTGGTGGAGGGACAGCCTTTCATCAGGCGGTCCAGTTCCGGCGTGTAGGCGTTCAGGCAGGCGTCGCCTTCGGCATATTTACCGAACCCCACGCCGTCCATGATCAGCAGTACGACGGGACCGCGGCGGCCTTGAAACTTGGGGTTTTTCTTCAAACTGTTCAGCATATTCTGGTAATCCTTATTGATTATTTCGGGGGGGTCTGGTTAATTGCGGTGGCCGTCTTCGCGGTTGGTCAGGATGCCGCGCTTGGAATTTTCGGCGAATTCGAGGAATTCGAGGACTTCCGGGATTTGCGGCAGTTCTTCGCGGCATTTGGCGTAAGCCTGCGTCAGGTTCAGGTCGCTGCGGAAAACGATTTTGTACAGGTTCTGGATGACCCGGATCGTTTCCACGGAGAACCCGGCGCGGCGCAGCCCGACCACGTTGACCATTTTTACGCCGCCGTTGCGCCCTTCGGCCATCATGAATGGGGGGATGTCTTTGGAAAAGACCGAGCCGCCGCTGATGATTGCCAGCCGTCCGACCCGGCAGAACTGATGGATGGCGCAAACGCCGGATATGAACGCCCGTTCACCGACTTCCGCATACCCGCCGAGCACGGAGCCGCAGACCATCACCGCGCCGTCGCGGACGATGCAGTTATGGGCGACATGGGCTCCGGCCATCAGAAAAATATGGTTGCCGAGGACGGTTTCGGTGCCGTCTTTGGTCCCGGCGTTGATGGTGACGTTTTCGCGAAAAATACAGTTGTCGCCGATCCGGACCATGCATTTGCCGCCGGCGAACGCATAGTCTTCGGCATTGGTGCCGATGGAGGCGAAGGGATAAATCGTATTGCCTTGTCCGATGGTGGTATTGCCGGTCACATGGCATTGGGCGATCAGTCTGGTACCGCTGCCGATGGTCACATCGGGTCCGACATAGCACAGGGGTCCTATTTCAACGTCATCGGCAAGTTGAGCTTTCGGGTCAACCACGGCACTAGGGTGAATTTTAGCCATTTCTATGCAATCCTCAATATTCGGTTCTATCTGAATATGAAAGTATAATAATTAATATAACAGGAAATCGTCGAAAAACAACTCTGTTTTGACGATTTTACCGGTCTTCGTCTTCCTGGGTTTCCTTGCGGTAAATCATATCCGGGTCGCCGGAGACGATGCCGCGTTTGGTGGATTTGACGAATTCAAGAAATTTTTCCACTTCGGGCGTCACTTCTTTCTTGGTGATCTCGGCAACCGCGGTCATGGAGTTGTACCCGTAGAAGAAATAGTTTTTGACGGCGTTGCGGACCGCGGCGCGGCGTTCCGGCGTCAGCCCGGCGCGGCGCAGTCCAATGGTGTTCGGGCCTGCGATGCAGCCGCTTTCGGCGAGCATGCAGTAGGGGGGGATGTCCTGCACGACGATGGCACGGGCCCCCAGCATGCTCAGGCTGCCGATCCGGCAGAACTGGTGGACGAGGATGTAGCCGCTCAGGACCGCGCCGTCGCCGATCACCACATGCCCGGAAATGGCGGTCATGTTGGCGATGGTCACGTGGTTGCCGATCTGCACGTCATGCCCGATATGGACAAACGCCATCAGCAGCACATGGTCGCCGACGACCGTTTTCTGCCCGGCAAAGGGGGAACGGTGGATGGTTACGTACTCGCGGATGACGGAGTCGCTGCCGATTTCGGTGTAGGACACGGTTTCCGGATTGAACCGGTGGTCCTGCGGCGGCGCTCCGACCAGGGCTCCGTAATAGACGCGGGTGTTGGCGCCGATCGTGGTGTAACGGTCGATTTTGACATGAGCGTCAATCCAGCAATTGTCGCCGATGACGACATCGGACTCGATTACTGCGAAGGGGCCGATTTCCACATTCCGCCCGATTTTGGCCTCGGGGGAAACTACTGCCATTGGATGAATTTTCATGTCTGATATCTTTGGCTGAAATTAAGGTTGATGACGGCAAACCACGGTGGCGATGGAGGTGTCGCCCGAGAGCACTTTGTCAAGGCTTTCCGGATTGGAAAAATTGAAAACGATGATCGGCAGATCATTGTCGCTGCACATGGAAAACGCGGTCGAATCCATGACCTTCAGGCGGCGGCCCAGGGCATCTTCGTAAGAGATTGTCTGGAAACGGGCGGCGGTGGGGTCTTTGAACGGGTCGGCGGTATAGATTCCGTCCACCTTGGTGGCTTTCAGGACCGCCTGGCAGTTGGTTTCGAGCGCGCGCAGCGTGGCGGTGGTGTCGGTGGTGAAGAAGGGGCTGCCGGTGCCGCCCGCGAAGATCACCACTTTGCCGGCGTCCAGCGCCCGGAGTGCGGCGTCGCGGTTGTAACGGTCGGCGACCGGTTCCATCGGGATGGAGGTTTGAACGATGGTCGAGATGCCGGCGTTTTCCATTGCGTCCTTCATGCAGATGGCGTTCATCACGGTGGCCAGCATGCCCATGTAGTCGGCGCTGACTCGGTCCATGCCGGTGCCGTTGACGCCGCGCCAGATGTTGCCGGCGCCGAAGACCAGCACCAGTTCCACGCCGTTGTCCACGACCGGCCGGATTCGTTCGACCAGATGCTGTACCGCGTCCGGATCGTAACCGCTGTCGAGATTCCCTTTCAGTGCTTCTCCGCTGATTTTGATCAGTACGCGTTTGTATTTGTATGCCATGATACTCCGCCTTCCTTTTGATATTTAATGATGAATTTCATAATAAAATACACGCTCTTACGGCTAAAGCCAATTGCATTATCATTATTTTTCAGTTAATATGGGCATCCGGAGTGTGGATTTTTCCGCAAAAGGAGTATAGAGTATATATGAAACAGAAAAACAACCATCAAACGGAGTTTACCAGGAATATGTCTGCAGCAGCGCGTAAGGTCAAAGTCGGAGTTGTCGGAGTCGGGGTTCTGGGGCGGCATCATGCCAGGCTGTACAAGGCCAGCGAAAATGCCGAACTTGTCGGAATTTATGATGTTTCGGACGAATGCGCCCGCCGCGTCAGCGAGGAATTCGGCCTGAAGGTTTTTCCCACTCCCGAAGCGTTGGCTGAGGAATGCGAAGCGCTCAGCATTGCGGTTCCCGCCACCAAACACCACGAAATCGGCATGCCGCTGCTGCGGATGAACAAGCATATGCTGATGGAAAAACCGCTGTGCGTCACCGTGGAGGAGGGAACCGATATGGTCCGCGAAGCCCGCGAACGCGGACTGGTTCTCGGCGTCGGCCACGTGGAGCGTTTCAATCCCGCGATGGATTATCTGGAGAAACGCCAGTCCAAGACCCGTTTTATCGAAGCTCACCGCCTGAGCCAGTATCCGCCGGCGCGCCCCGGCCAGCACCGCCGCGGCACCGAAGTCAGCGTGGTGCTTGACCTGATGATTCACGATCTGGACCTGATCCTGACCATGATCAACAGCGAAATCGAGCGCATCGACGCCATCGGCATTCCGATTCTCAGCAAGACCGAGGATCTGGTCAGTGTCCGGATCAAATTCGTCAACGGCAGCGCGGCCAACATTACCGCCAGCCGGGTCAGCACCGAACCGATGCGCCGTTTCCGGGTTTTCCAGGACGACGCCTATATTTCGATGGATTACGGCAACCACTCCGGCATGGTGTTCAAGAAAAACCGGGTGGGCCTTGCCCAGAAAGCAATCAGCCTGAACGAGAAAAATGCCTTGGCCGATGAACTTGAGGACTTCCTTGCCGCCGTCCGTCAGACCATTGATACCGGCACGCTGGTGGAGCCGAAAGTATCCGGCGAACAGGGCCTCCGCGCGTTGAAACTGGCGGTGGATATAACCAGTCAGATCCATGAATACAACGACAAATACGGCTTCCAGTTTGTCTGAAAAGGCTCCGGCCAAGATCAATCTGCAACTGAAAGTGACGGCGCGCCGTCCCGACGGCTATCACGAACTCCAGATCAGTTTCCTGCCGTTGTGGGAACTGTACGATGTGATCGAACTGGAGTTCCGGCGCGGCTGCCTGCGCGTTCATTGCCCCGGCTCGGATATCCCGGAGGATGGCGACAACCTCTGCGGCAAGGCGGCCCGCGCATACGGCAATGCTTCGAATATCCCGCCGGAATGGATTTTCACCATCCGCAAACATATTCCGGTGGCGGCGGGGCTGGGGGGCGGCAGCAGCGACGCCGCGGCGGTCCTGCGGCTGCTCAACCGCCATTACGGAGCGTTGACGGAACCGGAATTGCGTACGCTGGCGGCGGGGCTTGGCGCCGATGTGCCGTTCTTCCTGAACCCCTGTCCGGCTTCCGCCACCGGCATCGGGGAGAATCTGACGCCGTTTGACTTCCGGCTGCCGGACTTGCCGTTGCTGCTGGTCAATCCGGCTTTCCCGGTCAGCGCGGCCTGGGCTTACCGGAATCTCGACCCCGCGCGGATCGGGCCGGGCGCTCCGTTCCGCGGCGGGAGCCTGGACGAAATTGCCGGGCAGATGCAAAACGACCTCGAGCCTGCCGTTCTGGCGAAATTCCCGCTTTTGCGGCTGATCTGGCGCGCGATGCTGGAACAGGGCGCGGCGGCGGCGTTGATGAGCGGCAGTGGACCTACCATGTTTGCGCTTTGCGCGGATGCGGAGCATCTGGCGCGGATGCGGCGTTATTTTGAATCGGAATTTCCCTTTTGCCGGGTCTTTCCGTTCATTTTCTCGGCATAAACTGCTTGACTTATTTCCAATCGGTTGTACTTTAAGTATGCATCGACAACGATCGCAGGAAATTTATGGCTAAAATGACCAAAATCAATGTCAGCGGCTTGCGCAAGAAACCGGCCGCCAATGACAATCCTATGACGATTTCGCAAGCTTACATGCGGAATATTATCGACTATTCGTTGTTGTCGCAGGAAGAAGAGATACAGCTCGCAGAGGAAATCCGTTCGCCCGATCCCCGCATTCACGAAGAAGCCAAGAGCAAATTGATTCAGGCGAATCTGCGGCTGGTGGTGAAACTGGCCAGCGAGTTTCTCAACCGCGGCGTGGCCAAGCACGACCTGATCGCCGAAGGCAATATCGGGCTGATGATCGCCGCGGAAAAGTTCGATCCCTCCAAAGGCGCCAAATTTTCCACCTACAGCACCTGGTGGATCAAGCAGTATATGCGGCGGGCGATTGCCGCGCAGAGCCGGACGATCCGCATTCCCGCGCAGTCGATCGACAAGATCGTCCGCATCCAGCGCGCCCAGCGGGAATTCATGCAGATCAACGACCGCGAGCCGACCGATGACGAAATCGCGGAAATGATCGACCTGAACCCCAAAACCGTTTCCGAACTGCGCCGCGTCAACCTGACCACATCCTCGCTGAACGAACTGATCAAAGAGGGCGAAACCGATGAAATCGGCAGCCTGGTCGCCGACGCTCAGGCGAGCGTTCCCGACAGCATACTCGGGCATGCCGAATCCATGGAAAGCCTTCACCAGATGATCGGCCGCCTTGCCCCGCGCGAGCGCGATATCCTGAATATGCGCTACGGCCTCGAGGGCGGCAAAGTGCTGACGCTCGAGGAAGTCGGAGAAGCCGTCGGCTGCACCCGCGAGCGTGTCCGCCAGATTCAGAACAAAGCCATCCGTAAACTCCAGAGAATGCATGAGGAGTTGAACGGAGACTCCATCGAAGAAAAAAAGTAATTCCGTCCCGTTTCATGATTTTTTATCCGGATAATACATTGATTATGGCCCCGCTGTCGGGTTTCACGGACCTGCCGTACCGGCGTTCGCTGCGGCGGCACGGCTGTTATTATGCCTTTACCGAAATGATCGACGCGGGCTCTCTGGCTTACAGCAATCCGAATGTTCCCCGCATGTTGTCACGCGGCGAAGAAGAACCGTGGCTCGGCGTCCAGCTCGTCGGCGCCGATGAGGCCATGCTGCTGAAGTCCGTCGAAGTCCTGAACACCTATCACTTTGACCTGCTCGATTTCAACCTTGGCTGTCCGGTTCCGAAAGTGGCGAAAAAGGGCGCGGGCGCGGTTCTCGGCCGCAAGACGGACGAAGCCGCCCGGCTGCTGGAACTGCTGGTGAAGCATTCCCGTATTCCCGTCACCGCCAAGACCCGCATCGTCAGCGAAGACGATCCGGAACAGACGGTCCGGCTCGCCCGGAAGCTGGAAGACGCCGGGGCGCAGACCCTGACCATTCATGGACGGATCAAGGAGCGGGTTTATTCCGGTCCGGTGTTTCACGATATCATCGCAGAAGTCCGCAAAGCGGTGAAGATTCCGGTGGTGGCCAATGGCGGCATCGTCAACCGGGCTTCCTGGGAGGACGCGCTTTGCCGGAGCGGCTGTACGGTGGCGATGGCGGCGCGGGGAGCGATGGGGAATCCGTGGCTCTTTGATGAGGTGCGGGACCCGGATCACCGACCGCCGACACTGGACGAACTGGCCGATGAAATCGCCCTTCATATCGGTGAAATGACGATTTTTTATGGCGATGAAGCCGGATTCCGGATCGCGCGCAAGGTGGTTCTGGATTATTTACGCGGGCGGCGATTTCCGGGGGCACTCCGCAACCGGGTTTCTTTTCTGAAAAGCCATACCGACTTGAATGAAATCCTCGACGAAGTCCGGCAGCCTGCCGCGGCGGGTCGCCAAACGGGATTCAGTCCTGATGGGATTGGTGTTTAATCATTCTTTTCCGCCGGGGGAGGGGAGGGATAACAGGCGCACCAGCCGGGCTCGGCGGCGTGCCGTCCGTCGCAGAACGGTTTGTTCTCTGACCGCCCGCAACGGCAGAGGGTCTGTTTCATGCGGACTTCATAACTCTGGCCGTCTTCGCTTTCGACCTGGATATTTCCGGTCAGTTGGATCGGCCCGCTGATGCGCAGGGCGAGGTCTTCGAGCAAGCCGATGCCGGGCGGCAGTTGTTTTCCCAGTACGCATCCCTGCTTGTCCAGGATCACGAGGCGCCCGGACGGGCAGAGGTCGGCTTCGCGGATGGCCAGTTCGGTCGCTTCGGGGCCGCCCGCTTTGACCAGGTTCCAGATTTGTCCTCCGGCGTCGCAGAAGCGGGCGAACGCACATAAGTTCTCATGATCCAGCAGAGTGACGTCGGGCCCGTCGATGACTTCCGCGCATTCGGAGAACGGCTTGAATCCGGCCGTCCCGGAGCCGTCGAATGCGGGCGATTCGGTGTGGGCGCCGTCGCAGAACGGTGCGTCTTTCGACTGTCCGCAACGGCAGAGCGCCGCCGGGCGCCCCGGCTTGATATCAAACGAACGCCCGTCCGCGTATTCGGCGGAAATCCCTTCCCAGTTTGGGAGGATGAATTTCTGGACGGCTTTCTCCGCGCCGAAAAGCAGGCAGGGGCCGTCTTTCATTATTTTAATATAAGGTTTCTTTCCAGTCATTTTTTTGGGAGATTTTTTTTTGGAATTTTTTCTCAATGATTGCCCGGCAATATACAATTTCCGGGAGGAGAATGCAAATTAATCCGGCGGGCGGCTCTGTTTTTCAGGCGAAAATGATTGTTTTTTTCAGGGAAAAAGCGAGAAAAGGGAGAGGTTTGAAAAAAAAGTCGATTTTTTTTGCCGGAGAACTGTTAATTCCCTGATGCTGTGCTATATTAAATATTCTGTGATTACTTAATTCAAGTGATCGCAGTAGGTTTTGTTTTAAAATTTTAAGCTTTATGGACTTACAACTTTAATGCATTTGGAGGGGTAAAAAGCGATGAAAAATACGATGGTTAAATTTGTATTTTTTTTCGATTTGAACTGGAAAAGTGTGTTTAAGGTGTTTATGTTAAGTATTCCGTCTGTTCTCGGCGTTTATGCTGCCGGGGGGGCGGAAGACAAATTGGAGCAGCGGCCCGCGGGCACCGGTATGACCGGCACTGTCAGATTCTTAGATGCGACGACAGCGCCGGAACGTACGTCAGGCGTCCCGGGGGAAGTCGTTCAAAGCGGTGTGCGGCAGCCCGGTACGGAGAGGGAAGCTCTGGCTGGTGAAAGAGATTTGCTGTACAGAAAGTTGATTGAAATAATAGACAGGTATCAGAAACAGGATGAGGACTACCGTCGCCTCCGGTTGAGTATTGCCGCGACCCTGGCAAGCAGGGAAAAGCATGTCGTCGGCAAAAGGGAAGAACAGCTGTTGGAGGTGTTGGCGGGAGTTTCTGAAAACGGTCGTCGGCTTGCGCATCAGACGATTGAATTCTGTGATCAGGTGGAGTCCATGGTCAAAATTTTCCCGCTGGGAAAAGTGCAGAGCGCCGAGCTTGCTTTAAAGCTCGACGGGTTGCGTGACCACGCCCGCCGCTTCTGGGACCTGACAAATCCGTCTCCCGAGCCGAAAGTCAACAGATGCAGACTGCTGGCGGTGGAGGAGGATTTGCAAATTGTGGTGCTGCCCGTCGGCTCGGCTCATGGAGTATTCTGTGGATTGAGTTTTTTTATCGGGAAGAAAGCCAGTCTGCGGGTGATAGCGGTAAGACCCTATCTTTCTGCGGCAGTGCTTACAGACGGAAGCATTAGGGATCTGGTCTCCGGTATGGAGGCCACGACAAGCAGAGAACAGTATTAATAAAATGATTTAGAGAAAACTATGGAAGCAAAAGCAGTAACCAAAAACGTACGGATCTCGCCGGAAAAGGCGCGTCATATTTCGCGTCTGATCCAGGGTAAATCCGTGCAGGAAGCGCTGGCGATTACCGAGTTGAGCCCCCGTAAGGCGGCCCGGCTGTTGGGCAAGACGCTGCGTTCCGCACTTGCCAACGCCGAAAACAATTCCGATCTCAATCGCAATCAACTTGAGGTCAAGAGTGCTTTGGTTGGCCCCGGGCCGATCATCAAGCGTTTCCGTCCGAGGGCCCGCGGGTCGGCAGGCCGAATCCGTAAAAGGACCAGTCATTTTACGATCATTTTGACGGATAACCAATAAGAGGTAAATCGTGGGACAAAAAGTAAATCCTATCGGCTTGAGAACAGCCTTAACGAAGAACTGGGAATCGCGCTGGTTTGCCAAAAAGAGTCTTTTCGGCGAATGGCTGCATGAAGACCTGAAGATCCGCAAGCACATCCGTGATAAATTCGTCGGAGCGGCGATCGCCCGGATTCAAATCGAACGGTCCCCCAGCCGGGTCCGCATCACCATTTTCACCGCCCGTCCCGGTCTGCTGATCGGCAAAAAAGGAGCCGAACTTGATCTGCTCCGCGGCGAAATCGGCAAGATGAGCAAGAACAAGGAAGTCATCATCGACGTCGCAGAGATCCGCCGCGCAGAAACCAATGCGCAGCTCGTGGCCGAAAGCATCGCTTTGCAGCTCGAGCGTCGTATCGGATTCCGCCGCGCCATGAAGAAAGCCATTCAGACCGCCATGGATATGGGCGTGGACGGCATCAAGATTCATGTCGCCGGCCGTCTTGGCGGCGCTGAACTTGCGCGCTCCGAACAGTACAAGGAAGGCCGTACTCCCCTGCACACGCTGAAAGCCGACATCGATTACGGCTTCATCGAAGCGAATACGACCGCGGGAAAGATCGGTATCAAGGTCTGGATTTGTCATAACGAGACTACTGAGGAACAAGATTATGCCACTAATGCCAAAAAGGGTAAAGTACAGAAAGCTGCAGCGCGGAAGTAATGCCGGGGTTGCGCATTCTAATAACGCCGTAAGCTATGGCGAATATGGTCTTCAGGCCATGAGCCGTGCTCACATTACCAACAATCAAATCGAAGCTGCGCGTATTGCGATTAACCGCCACCTCAAACGTACGGGTAAGGTCTGGATCAAGATTTTCCCGGCCAAGTCTTTCACCAAGAAACCGTTGGAAGTGCGTATGGGTAAGGGAAAAGGCGGGGTCGAAGGCTGGGTATGTCCGGTGAAGCCGGGTCATGTCCTCTTTGAAGTCAGCGGCTGCTCCGAAACCATTGCCCGTGAAGCATTCGCCCGTGCCGCTAACAAGCTGGCGCTGCGTTGTAAATTTCTGGCTCGATGAGGTAATGTTATGAAATACAGTGAAATCAAACAGATGAGCGATGCCGAACTCGACAGCCAGGTCAATGAACTGTTGCGCGAAAAGCTCAATCTGAAAATTCAGTCGAGAACCGGCCAGTTGGAAAAGATCGCGCGTGTCCGTCAGGTTCGTCGCGATATCGCCCGTATCAGAACCGAGAAGGCAGCCCGTGCCGCCGCTCAGGCAAACGGCTAAACTGAATGGATGTTATTATGGAAGAAATTCAAAATATTGAAAAACGTGGCAATCGTAAAGAGCGCGTAGGGGTTGTCTCCAGCGACGCTCAGGACAAGACGATTGTCGTGGAAGTTTCACGCCGTACAGCTCATCCGTTGTACAAAAAGGTGATCAAGAAACGGAAGAAGTTCGTTGCTCACGATGAGCAGAATGCCGCCAAGAAGGGCGACACCGTGCGCATCAGCGAAACCCGTCCCCTGAGCAAAACCAAAAGATGGCGCCTGGTTGAGATCATCAGCCATGCCAACTAAGCCTGGAGATTCAGCACTATGATTCAAATGCAATCAAAAATGGACGTGGCTGATAACTCTGGTGCCAAACGCGTCATGGCCATCACCGTTCTCGGCCAGAAACGCAGATATGCCAGAATCGGCGACATCGTTTCCGCTGCGGTCCAGGAAGCTCTCCCGGACGGCACCGTGAAGAAGGGGCAGGTCGTCAAATGTGTGGTTGTCCGTACCCGGTCTCCGATCCGTCGCGAAGATGGTTCGGTCCTGCGTTTCGACAGCAACGCCGCGGTGGTGATTGACAAGGATAACAATCCGGTCGGTTCCCGTATTTTCGGCCCTGTGGCCCGCGAACTTCGGGAAAAGAACTTTATGAAGATCGTTTCCCTGGCTCCGGAGGTATTGTAAATGTTGAAGAAATATCATGTGAAGAAAGGCGATAAAGTCATTGTCAACAGCGGTTCCTGGAAAGGGGAAGAAGCTACTGTCAAGGTGATTTTGCCGAAAAAAGACCGCGTGGTCCTCGAGCTCGCCAATATGACTCCGGAAAAACAGGAGCGTATCGGCCGCAGAACCGTCAAAAAAAGCAAAGCCAACCCGAACGGCGGGATGATCGAACGCAGTGTTTCGACTCATGTTTCCAACGTCAACAAGGTGGCGGAAGCAAAAGCGGAGAAGTGATATCATGCCTGATATGAAGAAAAAATATAATGATGAAGTCCGCGCTGTCCTGCAGGATAAGTTCGGCCTCAAAAACGTAATGCAGATTCCGAAGCTGGAAAAGATCGTGCTCAGCAGTGGTCTGAAAAGCACCAGTGACCGCGACGCTTTTACCGAAGCGCGTAAGCAGTTTGCCGCGATTACCGGCCAGCAGCCCGTCACCACCAAAGCACGTAAGAACGTGTCCAATTTCAAATTGCGTATCGGCATGCCGGTCGGGGTCGTGGCGACTCTGCGCGGCGCCCGTATGTATGATTTCCTGGATCGTTTCGTCCACGTCACGTTGCCGCGCGTCCGCGACTTTCGCGGGATTCCGAAGAAAGGTTTCGACCATGCCGGTAACTATAATGTCGGTATCCCGGACATTTCGGTTTTCACCGAAGTTGACCAGGATAAACTCAAGTATCCGCTCGGCCTGAATATCACGTTTGTGACCAGCGCCCGGAATGCGGAACAGGCTAAAGAACTGCTGACATTGATGGAAGTTCCGTTCGCGGAATAACACAGGAGTGTTCCAATGGCAAAAAAATGTTTGATTGTAAAGAGTGAACGCGGCAGCAAGTTCAAAGCCCGTAACTATAGTCGTTGCCAGAACTGCGGCCGGGCCCGTGCCTTCATCCGCCGTTTCAAGCTCTGCCGTATTTGTTTCCGTGAATTGGCATCGGCCGGCAAGATTCCGGGCGTAACCAAGTCCAGCTGGTAATCAAGGAGAAGCAACATGAATATTCAAGACCCCATCGCCGATATGCTGACACGCATTCGCAATGCCGGCGCCGCTTCTCTGAAAGAAGTTGTGATGCCGCATTCGATCATGAAAGCGCAGATCGCGGAAGTAATGAAAGCCGAAGGCTATATTGCCGACGTAAACAGTGCAGGTGAAGGCGTTCACAAGACGCTGGTGCTGACGCTGAAGTATTTCCGCAGCAAGCCTGTCATCGAAGGATTGAAAAAGATCAGCAAGCCGTCCTGCCGCAGCTATTGCGGGAGCAAGGAAATTCCGAAAGTCCGGAATGGCCTGGGCACCGTGATCCTGTCCACCCCGAAAGGCATCCTGAGCGGTGCCAACGCGGCCGGGCAGAATGTCGGCGGCGAAATTCTTTGTTACATCTGGTAACTTGAAGCATGAGGATTTAGATTATGTCTCGTATAGGAAAAAGACCGGTCACAATTCCGAAAGGCCTCAACGTTACGGTGGCTAACGGAATGGTGACTGTTGAAGGAAAGGAAAAACTTTCCGTGAAGATTCCGCCGCTGGTGTCGGTGGATGTGAATGACAGCAAACTTACTGTCGTGCGTCAGGACGATTCGAACCGCTCCAGCGCCATGCAGGGGCTGGCCCGGAACCTGATCAACAATATGATGATCGGGTTGACCGCCGGATTCAAGAAAGAACTGACCATCGTTGGCGTCGGTTATCGTGCAAGCCTTGCCGGCAGCACTCTGACCATGACCCTGGGCTATTCGCATCCGATTGTGTTCGAAGTGCCCGCAGGCGTGAAAGTCACGGTCAAAGACGCGAATATCTCCGTCGAAGGCGCTGACAAACAGGCCGTAGGCGAAGTGGCGGCGACGATCCGGCGCTTCCGTGAACCCGAGCCGTACAAAGGCAAGGGGGTCCGGTATGCCGACGAAAAGATCGTGCTCAAAGAAGGTAAATCGGTCGGATAATTGGAGATAAAACATGACGGTAAAAACTAGAAAAGAAAATCGTATCCGGCGCCATCTGCGTATCCGCTCGAAAATCTCCGGGACCGCGGCTTGTCCGCGTCTCTGCGTCAGTATCACTGCGAACAACATTTATGTTCAGTTCATTGACGACGAAAACGGAGTGACTTTGGCGGCGACCTCAACGCTGGACAAAAGTTTCAAGGAGCAGAACGCTCTGCCCAACGTCGCCGGCGCTCAGGTGCTCGGCAAAATGGCCGCGGAAAAAGCCCTTGCTGCGAATATCAGCAATGTGGTTTTCGACCGTTCCGGTTTTAAGTTTCATGGCCGTGTGAAGGCAATTGCCGACGCCGCCAGAGAAAATGGCCTCAAGTTCTAGGAGCTGACCATGGCGAAAAGAAATGAAGAATTCAAGAATGATGACGTAATGACCAGCGAGTTCGATGAGAGCATTATCAGCATCAACCGTTGCAGCAAGGTCGTCAAAGGCGGCCGTAACTTCAGCTTCGGCGCTCTCGTGGTCGTCGGCAACCGTAGCGGCAAGATTGGCTACGGTTACGGCAAGGCCAACGAAGTCTCCGACGCCATTCGTAAGGGCGGCGAGATTGCGCGTAAGAATGTAATCGATATTCCGCTCCACGGTTCGACCATTCCGCACGAAGTGCAAACGCGCTTCGGCGGAGCCAAGATCCTGCTGCGTCCGGCCTCGACCGGTACCGGTTTGATCGCCGGCGGCGCGGTCCGTGCCATTCTGGACCTGGCGGGTGTCAACGATGTGCTGGCGAAGTCGCTGGGATCGAACAATCCGGTGAACGTGGCCAAAGCCACTTTCCAGGCGATCGAATCCCTGTCTTCGCGTGAGCAGATCATGGCCAAGCGTGGTTTGAGCAAGTAATCAATTATTTAATTCAGGATAAATTATCATGAAATTACACAATCTTTCACCCACACCGGGCAACAAGAAGCGCCGCCATCGCGTCGGCCGCGGCGACAGCTCGGGCTGGGGCCGGACTGCCGGCCGGGGCGAAAAAGGTGCCGGATCCCGTTCCGGCTCCAAATATCGTCCTTATTTTGAAGGCGGTCAGATTCCGTTTTTCCGGCGTCTGCCCAAACGCGGATTCAAGAGCATGAGCAAGATTGAATTCAACCTGGTCAACACTTCGCTGCTCGAAGCCAACTTCAATGATGGCGACGTGGTCAACGAAGAAGCTCTGCGCGCCAAGGCGCTGCTGCCTGCCAAGCAGTTTCCGATCAAGGTGCTTGCCAACGGCGATTTGACCAAGAAATTGACGGTCCAGGCCGACAAATTCTCCGCCGCGGCTAAGGCCAAGATCGAAGGACTCGGCGGCGTCTGCGAAATCGTTTAACCTTCAAAACAGCGGGTATATATGTTTGCTGCATTTATCAAAATGTTGAAAATCAAAGAACTGCGGGCTAAACTGCTGTTCACTGCCGGAATTATCGTCATTGACCGGTTTGCCGCCAATATCGCATGTCCCGGTGTCAACCCTGCGGCGTTGAAAGAGTATGTTGAAACGCTCAACTCCGCAGCCGGAAGCAACCAGCTCATGCAGATGCTCGACATTTTCAGCGGGGGGGCGCTGCAGAACTTTGCAGTCGCCACGCTCGGCATCATGCCGTACATCACCGCTTCGATTATCATGCAGCTCCTGACTCCGGTTATCCCTTCGCTGGAAAAACTCCAGCGTGAAGGCGATGCCGGACGTCAGAAAATTTCGCAGTATACCCGTTATCTCACCCTCGCCGTCTGTCTGGTCCAAGGATCGATGGCGGCGATGGCGATGATCGACCCGACCCGTCTGCACATGCCGGCTCCCGGCACTTCGCTGGTAGTCGGCAACCATGTCATGTTCATTATCATGAGCGTGGTCGTTCTGACCTGCGCCACCATGGTCCTGACCTGGCTGGGGGAACAGATCACCCAGCGCGGCATCGGCAACGGGGTATCGCTGATCATCACCATCAATATTATCGCCCGCCTGCCCAGCGCCGTCAAGATGCTGTTCGACATGGCCATGGGCGACAAGGTTGCCGGAGACGTTACGTTCAGCCCGGTCAAAGTGTTGATCCTGGTGCTGGTGTTCGTCGCCGTCACCGCGGCTACGATTCTGCTGGCCCAGGGGATGCGCCGCATTCCGATCCAGATGGTCCGCAAGAGCGTCGGCAGCCAGATTCACGGCGGCACCACTTATATGCCGCTGAAGGTGAACTTTGCCGGTGTGATGCCGATCATTTTCGCCAGCGCACTGTTGCAGATTCCGCCGATTGCCATCAATTTTCTGCCTTACAGCAAAGCAACGGCGTTCGCCGCCCGGCTGTTTGAGTATGATTCCATTTCCTACATGGTCATCTATGGGGCGATGATTCTGGCGTTCTCCTACTTCTGGGTGGCGAACCAGTTCAACCCGATCCAGATTTCCGAAAACTTGAAAAAGGAAGGCGCTTACATTCCCGGCATCCGTCCCGGCGCGCCGACTGCCGATTTCCTGGATCAATCCATGTCGCGTATTACATTTGCCGGGGCCTTGTTCCTGATGGCGCTGGCGATTTTTCCGATGATTCTGAGCACGAACTTCGGGGTGCCTTCGCTGGTGGCCCAGTTCTTCGGGGGAACCAGCTTGCTGATTATGGTCGGCGTGGTGCTCGATACCCTGACCCAGTTGGAATCGCACCTGACGATGCGTAACTATGACGGCTTCCTGAAAAATGGACGCTTGCGCGGACGGCGCGGTTAACACCGGGGCCAGAACGCCATGAAGGACCGGGTTATTGCCATTGACGGACCGGCGGCATCCGGCAAAAGTACGATTGCCAATGCCATCGCCGACCGTCTGAACATCCCTTACATCAATACCGGCGCGATGTATCGCGCCGTCGCCTGGAAAGCGATTGCGTCGTACGGCGTGACCGCCGACCGCTTGAGTGACGAGGCATTGCAGGGGCTGTTGGGAAACCTGGTCTTGGACTATGTCGCCAATGACGCCGGAAAGTATGAAATCCGTGTCAATGGTGAATTTCCCGGCGACAAACTCCGTTCGCCGGAGGTGACTGCATTGAGCAGTCCGCTTTCCGCAGTTCCATCCGTCCGGGCTTATCTGCTGGAGCGTCAGCGCGAATTCGCACAGCTCGGCTTGATTGTCATGGAAGGGCGGGATATCGGAACCGTGATTTTTCCCCATGCCCGCTATAAATTTTTCCTGACTGCTTCTCCTGAAGAACGCGCACGCCGCCGTCTGTGCCAGAACGGTGAAGTGATTGACGGCGCAACCCTTGAATCGGTGGCGAAAGAAATCGCGCAACGCGATCTGCAGGATTCGACGCGCGCCGTGGCTCCGCTCAAACAGGCGGAGGACGCGGTATTGATCGATTCCACCGGGCTGGAAGCAATTCAGGTGGCGGATAAGATTCTGGACCGGGTCCGGGCGCATTATTCCACTTATCGGGTCTCCTATGGCGATACCGACCAGATGGGCGTGGTGTATTACGCCAACTATCTGGAATTCTTTGAGCGCAGCCGGACCGAAATGCTGCGTGACGCCGAACTTCCTTACCGCAAACTGGAAGATCTGGGGTATTACCTGCCGGTAAGCGAGGTCCACTGCAAATATTTTGCTTCCGCCCGCTATGACGATCTGTTGACGTTCAAAAGCTGGGTGGCGGATCTGGGCAATGTCCGCATGGTAATCACCACGGAAATCTATTGTGGCGACAAGCTGCTGGTTCGTGGGTTGGTGACTCTTGCCTGTGTCAACACCAAGGGGCGCCCGTGCCGGATTCCTGATCTTCTGTCCGACGCTTGCCCGATCATTCCCCTGTAAGAAAAAATGCCGCCGAAAATCCCCGGAGCGGGATTTGAAGAATAATTTCCGATCATCATTGAAAATCGGCGTCGCACAGCTACATTATCAAAGAAACAAACAGTGAGGAATGCCATGAGTGACAGGATCGAGCGTCCCGATTGGGATAATTATTTCATGGAAATTGCGCATGTGGTGGCGCGGCGCGGCAATTGCAGCCGCCGTCTGGTGGCTGCCGTCATCGTCAAGGACAACCGGATCATTTCCACCGGATACAACGGCACGCCGCGCGGCATCCGGAACTGCTTCGAGGGCGGATGCCCCCGCTGCGGCAACCCGGAAGTGGCTTCCGGAACCGGTCTGTCGGAGTGTTATTGCAGCCATGCCGAGGAAAATGCGATCGTTCAGGCCGCTTACCACGGGATCGCGGTCAAGGGTTCCACGCTTTACACGACATTCAGCCCCTGTCTGCAATGCTCGAAAATGATTATCAACGCCGGGATCGAGGAAGTGGTCTATCACCGCGAATACTCCATTGCCGACAACGCGCTGGCGCTGTTGCGCGAAGCCGGCATCTGCGTCCGCCCGTTGATCACGGTCGAAGAAAAGAAAGACTTCGGATTGGTCTGACGCTCAGGCGCGGATGGGATGAACGCTGAACGGATTATCAACGAATTGAAGCTGACGCCGCTGGCGATTGAAGGCGGGCATTTCCGTGAACTCTACCGGAGTGGACACGGAACCAGTATTTATTACCTGATGCGGCATGGCGAACGCTCGAAATGGCATCGGGTCAAATCCGATGAAATCTGGTATTATCATGCAGGCGTCTCCGCGTTGCAACTGGTCATTTACCCGGACGGGCGTCTTGAACAGACGGTCATCGGACCGGGCATTTCCGAGGGAGAGCGTCCGCAGAACCTGATTCCCGGCGGCTGTTGGCAGACCGCCGTTCCGTTATCGGATTGCCCCGGTCAGTGGGGGCTTTACGGCGCTGCGGTTTTTCCGGCGTTTGAATATGAAGATTTTACCGGGGCCGAGGATGTTGAAATGGAGGAAATGTACCCTCATTTACGGCAAGCGATCCGAGAGGCGCTGAACCGCACGCGGCCAGGTGCCGCCGCGAGGTATTAATTTTTTACAGGAGCAAATGATGCTGAAAAGTCCCGCAGAAAAAATAATGACGCTTGAAAAAGCGGTTCAATGGCGTGAACAGCTTCGGATCACCGGTCGTCGGCTGGTGGTCACCAACGGTTGTTTTGACATTCTCCACCGCGGGCATTCCCAATACCTGCTCGAGAGCCGCAACCTCGGCGACGTGCAGTTGGTCTTGATCAATTCAGACGCCTCCGTACAGGCGCTGAAAGGCCCTCTGCGCCCTGTGATCGATGAATTCAACCGCGCTTATATGCTGGCCAGCCTGATTTCGGTGGATGCGGTGGTCGTATTCAATTCTTCCGTCTGTGCCGCCGAGCTTTGCGCTCTTGCCCCTGATATTTACGTCAAGGGCGGCGATTACTGCCTGGAAAAATTGAACCCGGAAGAACGCGCCGCCCTCGAAGCCGGAGGAGCGGAGTTCCATTTCATCCCGTTTGTCGAAGGGTTCTCCACCACCACCGTCATATCCCGGATTCTTGCGGCAGAGGCGCGTTGACCCCGCCTGCCGGCGGCTTCGGGCGGGAATAACCCCAGTCCAGCAGTTGGCGGCTGAACTCGAAGCAATCCGGGCGCTTCTGGAATCCGGTCACGACGCCGACCAGGCGACGCCCGTTGCGGACACTGGAAAACGCCAGGCAATGCCCCGCCGCGCCCGTATAGCCGGTTTTCAATCCATCCGCCCCCGCATAGGTGGAGAGCAGATGGTTGGTGTTGTTGAAGCTGACGCCGGGGCGGAAAGCGATGCTTTGGGCCGAGGTCAGTTCGAGCACCAGCGGGAATTCCATGGCGCGTTCGGCAATCAAAACCATGTCGTGGGGACTGCACAGATTCATCAGGGTTTCAGCGTCCTTGCGGTAAATCGGCAATCCGTTCGGATTGTAGAACGCCGCGGACGGGATTCCGATGTCGCGGGCGGCGGAATTCATCCGGTTGATGAAATTGTCGGCGTCGCCGTCTCCGAAATATTCCGCAATCTGATGGGCGGCATCGTTGGCGCTGCGGAGCATCAGCGCGCCCAGCAGGTTGCGCAACGGGATTTTTTCGCCGGGGCGCAGTCCGGCCTTGACCGGAGCCGCCGAACAGCTCTCCTGAGAAACCGTGACCAGTGAATCCAGATCGGGTTTATCGACTTGCTCCAGCAGTTCCATGACCAGGTAGATGGTCATGAGCTTGGTGAGCGAGGCGATCGGGGTCGGGGTCCGGCTGTCTTTTTCCCAGAGGACCTGACGGGTGTCGAGGTCGACCAGTACTCCGCTCCGGGCCAGGCGGCTGCCCGGCAGTTCCGGGACGTTTCCCGATACGGCATAGCCGTAATGGTAAGGGCGGCCGAATTGAGGGTTTGTGTCGGGATGGCGGTATTTGGGAAGGCGGGGCGGCGGCAGGACATATGCGATTCGTGATTCTTTTTCCTGCTCTTCCACCTTTTGTTTGCCGCATCCGACCGGCAGAAGCAGAAACGCCGCGGCCGAAAGACAGCATATAGATCTTGTCATATCTTGAAATCTCCTGAAAAACATGATCAGGAATTATACACCAGCTTGAATGATAATCAAGGGCTATGGCAAAAAAATTTTCAGCCGGTCCGAAATCTTGAAGAAAAATTCAAGATTAGCTCAAACTAACATTTTAAAAATAGCAAAACCGGATGTACATTAAGGGATGCAACAATTCTTGAAACAATTTTGGGCGGACAAGTCTGCGTTGGGACGGCGCTTCGGGCGGCTGGTTTTCGCCGCGGCCATTGTCGGGATTTATTTTCTGGCGCAGGAACTCCGGCAGCCGCCGCCGCCCGTTTCCGCCGCGCCTGCCGCCGCCGCCACGGAAGAACAGGACCATGTCCTGCTGACCAGCCCGGCGGCGGATGATATTACCGGCTTCAACGGCCCGACCCCTGCCAAAATCAAGCTCGATCCCGCCACCGGACGGATTGCCGCCGTCGAATTCCTGCCGAATGCCGAAGACCCGCCGTTCTGGGAACGGGTTCTCCGCTCGGGCGTGTTCGATAAATACGCCGGAAAAACGCCGGAGGAAGCTGCCGCCCTTGAAATCGACGCCGTCACCGGCGCGACATTTTCATCCGTGGCCGCGCAGGAAACGCTCCGCAGGCGGCTCGGGATGGTTGCCAGTAAACCGGTGCCGCCCGCTCCCGTATCGGTCAGCATCCGCTGGACCGACATGCTGGCGGCGGGGGTGCTGCTCCTGAATTTGTTTGCCGCTTTTGCCAGACAGACCCCGCGGCGGCGAATGCTCCTGAACCTGATCAACCTTGTGGTGCTGGGGTTTCTCTCGTATGTGTTTTTATCCACGGCCCAGATATTCAACTGGGCGGGAAGCGTTCCGCACTGGCGGCTTTCGATCCCGCTGATGTTGTTCGGCGCGGTTCTCCTGATGGCGGTCATCTTTGGGCGGAACATTTATTGTTCGGGGCTGTGCCCCTACGGATGCGCGCAGGACCTGACGTTTTCGCTGGGGCGGAAATGGAACGTCAAGCCGCTCAAAATCAATTTCCGCTACGGTCCTTATATCCGGCGGATCGCGCTTGGCTGCTGCGTACTGGCGCTGTTGTGCGGCGTCAGGATCATTCCGCTGGAGCCGTTCAGCGTGTTCACGCTTCATGCGCCGTGGTATATTATTCTGCTGGCGCTGTTTTTCCTGCTGGTGGCGATGTTTCAGCCGCGGCTCTGGTGCCGCTGGTTCTGCCCCTGCGGAGCGTTGGTGGACTTTTTCAAAAAATCAGAACAGAAAAAAGAACTTTCCAAAGGAGGAAAATTGATGACTTATGAGCGTGTTTTAATCCTGGTCCTGCTGCTGGTCGTGGTGATTGCCCTGTTCCGGCCTCAGATACAGTTAAACGGCCTGAAAGGGGCGAAGGGCGAAAAAGACGTCATCTCCGTCATCCACCAGCGCAAGAGCGTCCGCAATTACACCGCGGAACAGGTGCCCCCCGATCAATTGGAAACGCTGGTCAAGGCCGGGTTTGCGGCGCCGACCGCGCGTAACCAGCAGCCGTGGGAGTTTGTCATTATCACCGAGCGGGAAACGCTGAACCTCCTCGGCGACGGGCTGCGTCTGGGGAAAATGTTGACGACCGCTCCCGCCGCCATTGTCGTCTGCGGCAATTCAAGCGAATTTCTGGAAGACGAGGAACGGGATATGTGGATGCTGGACTGCGCCGCCGCTGCTCAGAATATCCTGCTGGCCGCCGAAGGGTTGGACCTTGGAGCGGTCTGGGTGGGGGTTTTTCCCGTCAAACAGCGCATGGAGCACGTGGCGAAGGTGTTGAACCTGCCCGAACGAATTATTCCTTTGTGCGTCATTGCCGTCGGTCATCCGACCGGCCTGGAAAAGCCGAAAGACAAGTACAGGCCCACCAAGGTCCGCTTCCAGAGCTGGAAGTAGACGCCGCCCGGAAACTGGTTTGCAACGGTCCGTCTGATTTTATCAAGATGAAGGGAGCTGTTTTATGGATGTGGAAAAATCATTGGATGAATTGAAGTCGCTGATCGGAAAACATCAGGCGGAATATGAAACACTTGCCCGGAACATCTGGGAAACGCCGGAGTTGGCGTTTCAGGAAAAAAACGCCTGTCGATTGCAGGTCGAATTATTGAGCGATCTTGGCTTTCAGGTGACTTCCCCGTATGCGGGGCTGGAGACCGCCTATCTGGCGGCCGTCGGCGAAGGCGGGCATACGTTCTGTTATGTTGCGGAATACGACGCGCTTCCCGATCTTGGGCATGGCTGCGGCCATAACCTGATCTGCGCCGCGGCGATTGCAGCGGGGAGGGCTACCGCGGATTTATTGAGACTCCACCATTTGCCGGGCCGGGTGCTGGTCATGGGGACCCCCGCCGAGGAATCCGGCGGCGGCAAGGTGCGGATGCTGGCGGAAGATTGCCTGGACGGGGTTGACGCGGTGATGATGGTGCATCCATCCTGGAGAACTACGCCGGATACCGGCTCCACCGCCATCCGGCGGTTTGATATTGAATTTTTCGGCAAGGCCGCCCACGCGGCGGGTGCGCCGGAACTGGGCTTGAACGCCCTCGACGCGGTCATGCTGCTTTTTAACGGGATCAACGCCTGGCGCCAGCAGTTGCCGGAAAACGCCCGGATTCACGGGATTGTCCGGCAGGGCGGATATGCCCCCAACATCATTCCCGATCATGCGTCCTGCCGCTTTTTCCTGCGTTCCACCTGCGACGACACGCTGGACCGGATGGAAAAACGCTTCCGCGATATCGTCAAGGGCGCTGCGTTGATGACCGGCACCACTTATGAGATCCGCCCTCACAATGTTCCTTACCGTTCACGCCGCCCGAACCGGAAAATGAATGAAATCTATCTTGACGCCGCCGACCGGCTGGGCATGAATCCGGTGATCCCGCCGCGAGCGGGGCGCGGGTCCAGCGATTTTGGTGATTTTTCCCAGGTGAAGCCCGGGATTCATCCTTATTTCGGCATCGCGCATGAAGAGATTGCCGCTCATTCCACCGAATTCTGCAACGCCGCCGGCAGCAGTCACGGTAACGCGCAAATGCTGAAAGCCGCGGCCGCTATGGCGCAGGTCGGATATCGGTTCCTGACGGATGCGGCGGTCAGGCAGGGCGTTCTGGATGCGGCGGGGCCTGAAAAGAATTGAGGCCTCCCGGCGTCGTTACCGGTTCCCCGGACGCGACGCCATCCGCAACGCGGTATAGAAAAAGAGGAACAGCGGCACGAAAACCACAATCTGCCAGCTCCACCAGTTCCAGGGCAGTATCTGAATGAAGACGTAATAAAATCCGGCGGTGAACCCCAGGTACAGCACGAACAGCACGGCGAAAATCATGGCCCGCCAGAACAGTTCTCTTCCCGGACGTTTGTCCACCCAGCCGAGAAACGGGAACCAGCGTTTGACGATTTTCATTTTGCCTTTTTCGTATTGCGCGATAAAACGGCATCCGTTGACGATCCGGGCGCGGTAAGTGCCGACTTTGACGCAGATATAAGTGTCGCTGAGGATTTTTTCTCCGGTCGGAGGCGTCGGCGCGGCGCACCGGCAGGTGCATTGGTCGATGAATTTCATGTAATCGCCGCCGTAGATAAGGTCGCAGAGCAGCAGCCACGTGTAGGTGATGAACGCCCACAGCAGCAGGAACAGAATGAAGATCGCGGGCAGCAGAATCCACCATGAAATGTCGAACGCCTGAATCGCCGACCAGGAGGCGAAAAAAACCGACAGCAGCATGTACCAGACCGTGAGCAGGATAAACAGGTCGTCGTTGATGAACCGGCTCCAGCAGCGGCCGCTTTTCAGCATCGCCAAACGGTGGCGGAACTCATAAAACGCATAGATTCCCAGCGCGGCCATAACCGACATCAGCGGCAGGGCGGGCAGATGGTAACGCGGCATGGTGATCGGCCCCGGCAGGAACAGGAAATATTCGACAAAGGCCAGGAAAAAGAAGAACAGAAAAATCTGTTTGCGGATAATCCAGCAGGCCAGTTGCCAGAGAGCGCCGAAATAGGTGATCAGCGACAACGTCACCAGTGGGATCAACAGCGTAATGACTCCCCAGTTACCGTCGAAATAATGTTCGACCGCGGCGATGAGCCCCCGGCTTCTCAACACGTCGAACGTGCCCCGGTCGCTTTGCGAAATCTTGAGCAGTTCAAGGAACGTCGGGGCGTCGGGAAGCAGGACATAGGATGAAAAATGGAGGCGGATATATTGAACGGGATACTGACCGATTAATTCCTGGAACTGCTCGATCTGATATTGCTGGCGGGCGGCGAGGTCCGGGTATTTTTCCGTATCGGCGAATTCGATTTCGAGCGAACGGATCAGGCGTTGTTTTTCCGCCTCGTAGGAGGTGCCGTTCACCCGGGCCAGCAGTACCGCGCCGTTCTGGTAATACATGGCGCCGGTATTGGTGTCAATGGTAAAGCCCGCGTTCAACTGGTGATTGCGGTACATCCACGGAGTGAGAATGGCCAGGAAGATCAGGACCGAGCCGAGCATTCCGGCGATTTTCGGCCGCCAGCCCAGCCCCGGCATGATCAGGATCAGAAATACCGCCGGGATGATCCAGAAAGATGAAATCGGACGGATCAGCACCGATAATGCCGCAATCGCCACCGCGATAAAGCACCAGCGCAGCTTTTTCCGGAAAAAGAACAGGCTGAAAAAATAAAGCTGCCAACCGACGAAAAATGTGAAAAACGTATCGGTAAGCAGCATGGGCGCGTGCGCGATGGCGGTAAGGTTCAGCCCGAACAGAGCCGCCGCTCCCAGCGCCACCTGTGGCGGCCCGAACAATCGCCCTGTCAGGTACACCGGGATGATCGCAATGGAGCTCAGCAAGCAGAGCAGGATCACGACCGGGATTGCGTTTTCGCCGAATATGTTCAGCATTCCGGCCAGCAGCAGAGGAAACAACGGGGGGCGGCCGGTCATGGGTTCGGTCGAGGTTGCGGAGATGTTGAATTCGCCGGAGGCCGCCAGCGCCCGCGCCGGCTCCAGGTATCCTGCCGTATCCGGGCGGGAATAATGGGCGAAACCCTCATCGAAACCGAATGCGGCTACCGCGAGCCGCGCCAATAAAACCAGCAGGAACAGGATTCCGAGATTCCGGATTTCCCTGCGGTTTTTCTGAAAAAAATCCTTATACATAAAAATTTCCCCCAAATGAACGTATGACAATTTACACTCGTCATGAAATCAAGTCAATCGGACGAAGCAAGGTTCTCGTAATTTTTTTTCATTTTCACAAACGGCATCTGCAGACGCTCTGGCGGTGGATGACGGTCATGGGGTAATACAGGACGGAACCCGGCGTCACCGTGCCGGGGTCCATTTCCAGCAGGCGGCGAAGCAGATGGGCCAGTTCCCCGGAATACGGCATGTAGACCGTGACCGGGAATTTCTGTCCGGACAGCTCCGTCCCCGAGGGGTCGTCCGATCCGATGATCGACACGTCGCCGGGAACGGACAGTCCCGATTTCTCCAGCCGGTACGACAGGCATTCCACGTTCGACTGCGTGGGGCAGAGCCAGGCGGTGATCCGGCGGAGGTCCGAATCGGCGCATTCCGCAAGTTCTTCATTTCTCAGGATGGCGCGGGGCAGCACGGGCAGCTCATACTCGCTCATGGCGTGAAGGAAGCCTTCCAGCCATTGCTGAAATGTAAAATGAATGAATGCCTGGCTCAGCAGGCCGATCCGGCGGTGTCCGTGACGGTACAGATACCCCACCGCGTCATGGGCGGCCTTCCGGATGTCCGGGCGGATATTGACCGACATGTGGAAGTCGATCCGGGGCTCGATCGCGATGACGCGGACGCCCTCGGCGGCAAACCGCTCCAATGTCGAAAGATGCTGCAGGGGCGGGTCCGCCGCGATAACGGCATACAGGTTGTCCGGTTTTTCCGGCAGCGGATCATGGAACAGGCACATTTCCACGTTGAACGCCTGCCCGGACGGTTCCGGCATTTCCAGGCGGTGGGCGATGATCCGTTCCAGACGGTTGCCGATGGTGTAATTCCATTTGGGGAGCAGCAGGATGACCTTGCGGGTTCCCGTCTGCGGCGGCCTCGCCCGGAGGTCTTTTTCGGTTACGACGACGCCGACCTTCTGTTTGCGCTTCAGGTAGCCGGCTTGTTCGAGCTCGTGGACCGCGTGGCGGATGGTTTTGCGGCTGACCTGGAATTTCCGGCAGAGATCTCCTTCGGTTCCCAGTACGCTTCCTGCCGGGTACGAATTACGGTAGAGCTCCAGCAGGATCCGGTCCCGGACCAGTTGGTACAGCGGCACCGGAACAATAGTGCCGTGCCTGCTGTTGAATTCTTTTTCCGAGTAATTCCGCATCATACCCATAATGTAACTGTCCGGAATGATTTTTCAATCCCGGCGATACCCGGGGAGGTGACAATTAAGGCGTCCCTGTCGCGTAAAATCACCGGGAGGGTTGAAAAAAGATATTTCGCGCCGCATTTATCTGATTATAAATCCATGATTTAAAAAATGTTGCGAAATTATTACCTCTGGTATTAAAAAGATTTTTCAAATCGTCCGGCAGGGATATTGACAAAGCCCCGGTTTTCCTGTATAAATTATAGAACAGCGAGGTAATGAATGATTAAATTTGAATTTCCGAAAAATTTCGTATGGGGGTGCGCCACCGCCTCGAACCAGATCGAGGGCGCGGTGGATGTGGACGGTAAGACGCCGAGCATCTGGGACGCCAACATGCGCGACCGGACGGACCTTTTCTGGGACGGGCACCACTACAATACGACCATCGCCGATTTTTATTATCACTTTCGCGAGGACATCGAAAACATGCGCGAACTGGGGTTGAAAAGCTTCCGTTTTTCGTTGTCGTGGCCGCGCATTCTCCCGCAGGGGCGCGGGGCGGTCAATCCGAAAGGGCTTGATTTTTACGACCGGGTCATCGATGCCCTGCTTGAAAACGGCATTGAACCTTTTGCCGATCTTTATCACTGGGACCTGCCGGAATGCCTCAGCCGCGAAGGCAGTTTCCTGAATGAACGCATCGTCGGAGATTTTGCCGCTTACGCGGAGGTCTGTTTCAGGCGGTTCGGGGACCGGGTCCGCTACTGGAGCACGATCAACGAGCCGTCGGCCATGGGATGCTTTACCGCGCAGGACCCGCGGTTCGACTTCCAGGACCCGGCCTGTTATTTCACCTATGCCCGCAATGTGCTGAAAATGCACAACGCCGCCGTCAAGGTTTACCGCGCCGTGGTCCCGCCCGGCAGGTCGGAAATCGGCGCGGTCAGCGCATTCGTGCCGGTTTACGCGCGGACGCCGGACGAAAAGGATGTGCTGGCGGCGCGGATTCAGGAGGACTATGTCTGCAACGCCTGGTTTTCCGGCATCCTGAAAGGCCGATACCCGGAACTGCTGCTGACCCATCCGGGGCTGGCCTGCGATTTCCGCGACCGGCTTCAGGAGGAACTCTCCGCCTGCCATGAACCGGTCGATTACATGGGCGTGAATTATTATTATCCCAATATAATCGGTTACAAACAGGGACAGTTCCTTGACTCCGAACGGGCGCAGGTGTATTATGCGCAGAGCGATTACGGATTTACGATTTACCCGCAGGGGCTGTTCGACACGCTGATGTATTTCAAGAATGAATATGGAAATCCGAAAGTGTTCCTGACCGAAAACGGCTTCGCCACCGACCGGGTCAAGCACGGCGACGACCTCGAAGACCACGACCGGATCGCCTATCTGCGGGAGCATTTCCGCGAATTGAACCGGGCGCTGGCGGCGGGGGCGAACGTGCACGGGTATTTCCTGTGGTCGATCGTGGACACGTTCGAATGCTACAACGGCCTGCGCTACCAGTTCGGGCTGAATCACGTGGACCTGGAAACCAAAAAACGAACCAGGCGCAAAAGCTGGTATTATTATCAGAATTGCATCAAAAACCATCAAACTGTATAAGGTAAAGGAGATGTTGCTGGTGAAACGAAATTTTACCCTTATTGAACTTCTCGTTGTGATCGCAATCATCGCGATCCTGGCCGCCATGCTGCTCCCGGCATTGGGTAAGGCGCGCGCCGCCGCCAAGACGACCAAATGCCTCAACAATGAGAAGCAGATCGGCTCGTACATCAGCCTTTATGCGCAGGATTCCGACGGCTATCTGGTGAATTGGGAAACAACCCCCTCCGCACGGAACTCTACGGGGAGCCAATATGTATTCCGGATGCTCACGACCCGGCCGAGCAAGGTCTGGCTGCCGGCGAATGAATGGGGACTCGGCTACATGCCGGATGATCTCAATCTGGCGCTTTGCCCGTCTCGAGAGATCGTGCCCGGCAAAGATAATCAAGATCTGCATTATCACTACCGCTTGACCACTACCGGTTACGGCGGCGCGTTTACTCCTGCGGTTTTCGCCGGCAAGTATCTTCGTTTCGGTAGCAATATTCCCAAATGGAGCGGAAACGATTCGACCTGGATTTATTCTGACAGTCCTTATGGCAACGGCTTGGACAATCTGCCCTGCCACGGCAACGAAAAGATCAATGTGCTGTTTTTCGATCTTCACGCCAAAACGTTGAAGAAAGCGTTCAATTACCCCGGCAGTTCCGGGAACGATTTGCCGCTCGGAACTTTTCTGGCGGGCACTCGTGACTGGTCCAACTACTTGGGCATCGAGTAAATCGAAGCGGCCATAGAAAAATCGGAAATGAATATTTTTAAAAATCAAATAAGCCACGCTCAGATATGGAGGAAAAAATGGCTACTTTAAGGGACTGTAAAATGATAGTGAAAAAATTACTGTTATTTCTGATTTCAGGGTATGTTTTTCAGGTTGCCGCGGCCACCAATGTCATCCTGCTGGCCGGGGATTCCACTGTGGCGGATTATCCGGAATCGCGAATGCCGCTGGTCGGCTGGGGACAGGCGTTGAAGCAATTCGCGCTGCCGGAAACCAAGATTCACAACTTTGCGGTAAGCGGCGCCAGCAGTAAAAGTTTCCGGGCAATAGGCCGGTGGAACAACGTTCTCAATGCCGTCACCGACGGCAGTGTCGTACTGATTCAATTCGGGCACAACGATGCCGTGGCCGCCCATCCGGACAAGTACGCCGACCCGGGCGTCGATTTTCCGGCCAATCTGAAGCGCTTTGTCGAAGAAGTCCGAGCCCGCAACGGCGTTCCGATACTCTGTACTCCGGTGGCGTATCGTGCATTCAACCCCGACCGCACCGTCAAAAATCTGCATGGAGACTACCCGGAGGCCGTGCGCCGGGTGGCCCGGGAGTGCAATGTTCCATTGTTGGATCTGACGGCGATTACCGAAGAAATCTACCAACGCTACGGAACAGAAAACAGCAAACAACTGTTCAAATACTGCCGGGCCGGAGAATATCCGGCATTTCCGGAAGGCGCGGCGGACAATTGTCACTTCAATGCGCGTGGCGCCGGCGAGGCCGCCCGTGCTGTCATTCGGGAATTGTACCGGCAAAAGTTGCCCGGCGCGAATGGATTTGCTCCTCCGGAATGGAATTGGGATTTTTCCGAACTCGGCACAGGACAACTGCCATCGGCATGGACACTCTGGCGGAAAAATGACGCCGGGACGGTCGGAGCTGCGGCCGGGCAGTACGGTCCGGCGCTTCAGGCGACCGGGGCCGAATCTGTCGCACTGCAATACGATCTTCCGGTAAAGGCGGGAGAAACGTATGTGATTCGGGCGGAAATGCAGCAGGCCGGAAAAAGCAGAGGCGACCTGGTGATTGCGTGGAAAGGGGAAAACCGGAAATGGCTGTCGCTGGCCCGGATTCCCGGTATCTTTCAGGTGACCGGAGAACCGTTGCGCAAGGCCGCCGTCAGAGTCACGGTCCCCGAAGGCGCGATGTATCTGTGCGCCATGCTCACGGCGGCAGGCGGCAACGGCCAGGACGACAAGGTCTGGTTTTACCGTCTTGCCATCCGGCAGGTATTCGAATCCGGCTCGTCCGGGACTCCCAATGAACCGGCGCCACAATTCAATTTTACGCTCCGGGATGCGGATTATCCGGTCTACCGGAACAATACCGAAGTGTTGAAAACGTTGCGCATGGCGATCATCAAGCACAGCGATGTCATCGGCGATGAGAACTTTCCATGGATTACGCCGGCAACTGCGGCCGCGGCGGCGAAAAAAATCAAAAACGCGGGCTACAACTGTATCCTGACCGAAGGGCAGCGTTTCCTGATGCGCGACATCGATTCGTTCACCGGCCCCCTTGATGTCACCAAAGGTTCGCTGAAGTTTCCGGAGCTGGTACAGAATACGAAAATCATTGCCGATGCCTTTCACGCCGAAGGATTGAAAGTTTATTTGCATTTGACCAGCGGCCTGGCTCCGAATGAATTTTACCGGGACCATCCGGACTGGATGGTAAAAAGCGTGCTCGATAACGGCAATCGGAAGTATTGGGGACTGAACTGGATCTGCCAGAACAATGTCGAGTATGGCAAAGAATATCGGAAACGTTTGGCGCAACTGGTCGAAACGGTGCGCCCGGACGCTCTGATGATCGATGAAACCAGCAACATGTACGATTCCTGCGGCTGCCCGGACTGCCGGGCCCGTTTCACCGCCGATACCGGGCTGACCATGCCGGAACCCGGCGATTCCGCATGGTTCCGGAACTTGGATTCGCCGGTCTATCGAAAATTCCTCCAATGGCGAATCGAATGCGTCAAAAAAGAAAACGATGACTATCGCGCCATTTTGCGGCAATACGTGCCGGATGGCGTCCTGCTCGGCTATTATTCGGTACCCTATAACGAGCAAGCCTTGTACGATCATGGCATATCTCTGGAATCCAGCGCCGACACCGGCGAAATATTCGGACTTGAAACCATCAGCAATTATCGGAAATACTGGGCCATGTTCATTGCGGCGATGAAACTGACCCGATACGTCGCCGAACAGAAGCTCGGCACCGCATTCACGATTACCGCCTTTCCCAATTATGATGTGTTATATTCCGTCTGGCTGCTGAATCTTTCCCAGGGGGGGCATCAATATTGGAGCTGGTATCAGAGCGAAACCTTGAAGGAGCAACGGACAGGGCTGGTACAATGGGAAATGCTGCATGAGAAATTATTCTCCGGGCTGCAGAGCGCCGGCGAGGTTGCGGTGGTGTTCTCGTCGCGGGACCTGAATTTGCGTCGCGCCCCGCGCGGGCGTATTCAACGCCAGAATGTCTATTTAGCGATTGCCAACAACCTCACATTGGCGCAGATTCCATACCGCGCATACGGAGATTTGAATCTGGAGCGTCCGGTACCGGACTCGGTCAAGGTCATTGTTGCCATAGATTTCGGCCTGCTCACTGACAATGCCGTGACGAATTTGCGTAATTTCGTAGCCGCGGGCGGGAAATTGATCGCATCCAATGAATTTTCCCTGTACGATGCCGAAGGGGAACGCCGGCCGAATTTCGCCTTGGCTGATGTCCTGGGGTGTGATTTCCTCGCGCTCGCCGACGGAGAAGCCATATTGAAGACCGGAGAACGGGAGGTCGGTCAGGTTGACGCTCTGGTCGAAATCAAACCGCGGGCCGGAGCGAAAGTGGTTGGCGCCATGATGCCGGGGACACGCCCCGGATTGATTCATAACCGTTTCGGACAAGGTGAGGCGTGGTATTTGGCCGGTTCCATTGCTCCGGCGATTTATTTCAATGAATTCAATGGAACGAGGATTATTGATCGGGGCGATGGCGATGAACGTAGGCCGGCGGTGGTCGAGCTGTTCCGCAATCTGGTCGATTCCGGGGGGCAATTTCTGAAAACTGAACAGCTTCCACCCGGTGTCGTGGTCGAAAAGTTCCTGCAGGACGGCGTCCCGCAACTGCATGTCTTGAACTATTCCGGAATGATGACCGGCGGTCGTCCGGAAACGGCTCACTTCAATTTTCCGGAAATCCGCGGTGGCGCCATCACCATTCCTGACCTGAAATGTGCTGGGGTAACGGCGTATTCGCCCGAATTCAACGGCAAAAAGGATTTGCGGTTCGAACGCAAGGATGGGACATTGAAAATCATGCTGCCCGATTTCAAATATCTGTTGCTGATCCGCTTCGAATGAATCGGTTGGCCTCGAAGTCAAAAAAGGGTTCCCGGAAAACTGCCAATGAACAGGTCCATGACAAATAATGAATGAACAACCTTTATCAATCGGATGGGCGCGGCGCGACATTACGCCGCCGTTGCCGGTCTGTCTCTGCGGCCAGTTCCATGTCCGGGTGGCGACGAAGATTCTTGACCCGCTGACATTGACTGCGTGGGCCGTTTCCACCGCCGATGACGCCCTGATCTGGGTTTCCTGCGACCTGGTCGGCATTCCGGACGATTTTCACGACTGCTGCCGCGAACGGCTGGCCCGTGAACTGCCGGACTTCGACCCCGCGAAACTCATCATCAGCGCCACCCATACCCATACCGCCCCGTACCTCGCCCCGATGTGGCACGAGGGGGCGTTCCCTCCCGGCACACTCTCCCCGCGGGCGTATTTCGAACAAGTGGCGCAGGCCGCCGTCGAAGCCGCGGCCGAGGCGTGGCGGACCCGTTCGCCGGGCCGGATCAGTTACGGTCACGGTTATGCGGTCTGCGCCCACCAGCGGCGGATGACTTATTTTCATGACCTGAACCTCCCCCGCATCACCGGGGAAAAGGTCGAGGCCAACGCCGCCATGTACGGCTCGACCGATACCCCGGAATTCAAGGGATTTGAAGGCTATGTCGATCACCGGATCGATTTCGTGTTCACCTACGGCGCGGCGGGCGAGCCGACCGGGGCCGTCGCCGCCCTGCCTTGCCCGGCGCAAGCCACCGAATGGCTGGACGAAGTATCCGCAGATTTCTGGCATGAGGTGCGTCAGGACCTGTTCCGGCGCTTCGGCAAAAACTTTCAACTGCTGCCGCTGTGCTGCGCCGCCGGCGATCTCGCGCCGCGCCAGCAGCTCCAGAAGCCCGACGAAGAACGCATGCTCGAGCTCAGCGGCCGGACCAACCGGCAGGCGATTGCCGGACGGATCACCGCCGCGCTTGACGAAGCGATGAGCTGGAGCCGGAAAGAAATGCTTTCTTCCGCCGTCCTGGACCACCATGCCGCTATCCTGAACGTCGCCCGGCGGCGGATCACTCCCGCGGAATACCGGGAAGTGAAGTCCGGGCTTGAACAGATGAGGAGCCTTCCGCCCGGGGAAGGTTTGCGGCAGGAATCGGCCCGCAAGGCGAAAATGTATCGCGCCGAACAGATATTGAACCGTTATGAGGAACAGCAGGCGCGCCCCGATTGCTCCATCGAACAACATGTCGTCCGTCTCGGTGATGTGGCGTTCTGCACCTGTCCGCAGGAATTGTTCCTGAACTACGCCCTGCGGATTCAGGCGCGGAGCCCGGCGCTCTCCACCATGGTGATCCAGTTGGCCGGGCGCGGCGTGAGGCCGATCGGCTACCTGCCGACCGCGGAAGCGGAACAGGGCGGCGGCTACAGCGCCTGCATGTACTGCTGCGCCGTCGGTTCCGAAGGCGGGCAGGAAATGGTGGAAGCGGCGGTCGACGCCATCGGAAAAGCGTTCGGGCGTTGACCGGGCGATCGGTTTTATATCAATCCTGATAATCATCTTCATCCGGCTTCAGGCTGTCCTCCAGTATGGGCCGGATGAATTTTTTCGCATTTATCGACGGCATATTGTGAATGGATCGTCATTTGCCGGCTGCATTTATGCCGATCCGGCCTAGCCTCTCCGCCGCCGCGGCTTCCGCCGGGCGGTATTATTTTTCATTCCGGGGGAGAATAAAACTTGAATTTTCGTGGCTGTGTATTTGGCAAAACGGGCATCACGGGCTATCTTATACGGTCATTGTTTTATTTTGGAGCATATTTTGACCATTGAAAAAAAATATTTCCTCGGATTGCTGGCGGCTTTTGTGCTGATGTATATCGTACCGCTGGGCATCCGGCCGATGCTGACGCCGGATGAATTCCGCTACGGCGAAATCCCGCGGGAAATGATCGCCGGCGGCGACTGGGTGGTTCCGTATTTGAACGGGGTGCGGTATTTCGAAAAACCGATCCTCGGGCATTGGCTGAATGCCGCGTCTCTGTTGGTTTTCGGAGAAAATGCGTTCGGTGTGCGTTTCGCGTCGGCGTTGAGCATCGGGCTGACCGCCGTGCTGATCTGGCTCCTGGTCCGGCGCATGAAGCGGGATGATGAGCTTGGATTTTTCGCCGCGGGCATTTTCATGACCTGCGGACTGGTTTACGGGGTAGGGACGTTTGCCACGCTGGACGCGATGACGACGCTGTTCCTGACCGGATCGATGGTATTTTTTCTGCTGGCGCAGGACATCCCGGTGTTCAACCGGGCCAAACTGCTTTACCTGATTCTGTTCGGCGCGTTCTGCGGGCTGACTTTTTTGACGAAAGGATTTCTGGCGTTTGTGGTGCCGGGGCTGGCGATTATCTCGTTCCTGGCGTGGGAACGGCGCTGGCGCGACATGCTGGCCCTGCCGTGGATTCCGCTGCTGGCGGCGCTGGCGGTGATCCTGCCGTGGGGCATTGCCATTCACCTGCGGGAGCCGGACTTCTGGCATTATTTCGTGGTGGAGGAGCATTGGAACCGTTTCTTCGGCAAAAGCGAAGGGCAGCACCATGAACCGTTCTGGTATTTTATTCCCATCCTCGCGGCAGGGTGGCTGCCGTGGCTGCTGCTGGTGCCGGCCGCTTTTTATTTCGGCAGGAACAAGCTGAAAGAGTGGGTGCGCGGGGACAAACTGTTCCGGTTCTCGCTGTGCGCCGTAGTGGTGCCGTTTCTGTTTTTCTCGGCCTGCAGCGGGAAACTGGGGACTTACATCCTGCCCTGTTTTCCGTTTATCGCCATTATGACGGCCGGTTTGCTCCGGGAGTTTCTGTCTGCTGCCGCGGCGGAAAAATACTGGTGGATTCACCAGAAAGGGTTGATCATCCTGTTGACCGTCGGGGTTTGCGGCTTTGCCGCCGCGCAGATGCTGGTGGAGACCGGCGTCTGCGACGGAATTTACCGGCAGGGCGAAACGCTCTCCTGGCTGTTCGGGTGCGCCGCCGCGGCGGCTTCGATCGTCTGCCTGCGGCTGAGCCTGAACGGTACGGGATGGCGGCAACGAGGCGGCTGGCTGATTGCTTTTGCCGTGCCGTTGTTCATGGTTTCGATGCTGGCGGCGCCGCTGCGCTTTTTCGAAGGCAAGGCACAGGGGCTGATCCTGAAAAAGATCGCGGCGCAAATTCCGGCGGAAGCGGCTGTCATCGCTCACCGCAATATTATCCATGCCGTCTGTTGGGAGTTGAAGCGCGATGATATCCATTTATTCGGCAGCGAGGGCGAATTTGATTACGGCCTCCGGTATCCCGAGGGCAAAGGGCGTTTCCTGAACGGCGGTTACGCGGATATCCGGGCGATGATCGAGGCGGCCCCGCCGGGAGGCGTGGCGGTCCTGCAGCGCGGAGACTTCCGGGAGGGGGTGCCTCCGGCGAAGATTGAACTTTATGACCACGAACTGATGATTTCCATCTACTGTAAATAACATGAGGCATTTGAGCGATTGTGAATAATACTCGTTTACTGATGAATTTCCTGAAGCATCCCATGACCGTGGGGGCTGTCTGGCCGAGTTCCCCCAAACTCTGCCGGCAAATGATTACCGGCATCGGGTTTCAGAAATTCGACTGCGTGATCGAGTTGGGGCCGGGGACCGGCGCCATTACCCAGTGCATCGCTTCGGCGGCCAAACCGGACGCCGAGATTATTTCGGTGGAACTGGACCGGAAAATGGCGGAAGCATTGCGTGGCCGTTTCCCCCGGGTGAAGGTGATCAACGCCAGCGCCACGGACCTGCGGTTGATTCTCGACAATCACGGGCGGACCTGGGCCGACGCGGTTATTTCCGGGCTTCCGTGGACGAATTTCCCCAAACAGCTCCAGTCCGATATTCTGGACGCCGTCGGGGAGACCCTGAGGCCGGGCGGCTATTTCACGACTTTCGCCTATGTTCATGGGGTCTGCATGCCGACGGCGCAGCATTTCCGGCGCATACTGCGCCATCGCTTCGAATCCCTCGAAGTTCTCCCCGTCGTCTGGAAAAACCTGCCGCCCGCCGTTGTCTACCGCTGCCGAAAGTCACAGTAACTGTGACAAATTGGCGCGAAGTGTGACACGTGCCCGCCGGAACTGTGCCATCTGAAGTGCCCGGCGCAGGAAAGACGGTGCGTCTGACCTGCGGAGAAGTCGATTTTTCCTCATCGAGATTGCCGATTTTTTAATCTTGGCACGCATCTTGCTCTATATATCCATTATTTTAGTTATTTATTACTGAAAAGGAGATTATTACTATGGCAAAGATTTTAGGAATTGACCTCGGGACCACCAACAGCTGTATGGCGGTCATGGAACACGGGGATGTGACGGTGATTCCGAATGCGGAAGGCAACCGTACCACGCCCTCGATCGTTGCTTTCTCCAAGAGTGGAGAACGGCTCGTCGGCCAGACTGCGAAACGCCAGGCGGTGACCAATCCGAAAAACACGATTTTTTCGGTAAAACGTTTCATGGGCCGGAAATTCAACGAAGTTCAGGGCGAACTCCACAACATCCCTTATGAAGTGGCGGCCGCCTCGAACGGCGACGCTCACATCAAAATCGGCGACAAGCTCTATTCACCGCCGGAAATTTCCGCGATGATTCTTCAGAAATTGAAGGCCGACGCGGAAGCGTATCTGGGCGAAGAAGTCAAGGAAGCGGTCATTACCGTACCGGCTTACTTTAACGACAGCCAGCGCCAGGCCACCAAGGACGCCGGGCGGATCGCCGGTCTCGAAGTGCGCCGGATCATCAATGAGCCGACCGCGGCTTCATTGGCCTACGGCCTGGACAAGAAATCCGATGAAACCATCGCGGTCTACGACCTCGGCGGCGGTACGTTCGATATCTCGATCCTCGAACTCGGCGACGGCGTTTTCGAAGTGAAAGCCACCAACGGCGACACTCACCTCGGCGGCGACGACTTCGACCATTCGTTGATCGACGTGCTTGCCATCGATTTCCAGAAAAATACCGGCGTGGACCTCCGCAAAGACCCGCAGGCCCTCCAGCGCCTGAAAGAAGCCGCGGAAAAGGCCAAGTGCGAACTTTCCACCAGCATGAGCACCGAAATCAACCTGCCGTTCATTACCATGAACCAGGATGGCCCGGTCCATCTGAACCGTGCCTTGACCCGTGCCGAGCTCGAAAAGATTACCGACAGCCTGGTCGCCCGCACCGCGAAACCCTGCGAATCCTGTATGAAGGACGCCGGCGTCAGCGCGGCCAAGATCAATGAAGTGATCATGGTCGGCGGTATGACCCGTATGCCCGCGGTGATCCAGAAAGCCAAGGACATCTTCGACAAAGAGCCCAACAAGGGCGTCAATCCGGACGAAGTCGTGGCCTGCGGCGCGGCCATCCAGGGCGGCGTGTTCAATAAGGAAGTCAACGACGTGGTGCTGCTCGACGTGACCCCGCTGTCGCTGGGCATCGAAACCCTCGGCGGCGTCTTCACCCGGTTGATCGACCGCAATACCACCATCCCGACCAAGCGCAGCGAAGTCTTCAGCACCGCGGCCGACAGCCAGCCCGCCGTGGACGTCCATGTGCTTCAGGGCGAGCGCGAATTTGCCCGCGACAACAAGACGATCGGGCGTTTCAAGCTCGACGGTATCGCTCCGGCTCCGCGCGGCGTGCCGCAGATCGAAGTCGCGTTTGACATCGACGCCAACGGCATC
>DHTZ01000070.1:45607-48641 GCA_002408885.1 Lentisphaeria bacterium UBA5247
GACATCGACGCCAACGGCATCCTGAACGTGACCGCCAAGGATATGGGCACCGGCAAGGAACAGAAGATCACCATCACCGCGAACTCCGGGCTCTCCGAGCAGGAAATCGAAAAGATGGTCAACGAGGCCAAGGCCCATGCCGAAGACGACAAGCAGGCCAAGGAACAGATCGAAACCAAAAACCGTGCCGATTCGATGGTCTACCAGACCGAGAAACAGCTCAAGGAATTTGGCGACAAGGTCCCGGCCGACGTCAAGGCCCCGATCGAAAGCGGCATCGCAACGCTGAAGGAAAAGATTGCCGCCGACGATACCGAAGGCATGAAGACCGTCATGGCCGAACTGGAACAGCACCTGATGAAGCTTGGCGAACAGGTCTATAGCCAGCAGCAGCAACAGCAGGGTCAGCCCGGCGCTCAGGCGTCCGAGCCGAACCAGCAGCAGCAACAGCAGAAGCCCAAGGACGACGGCGTGGTTGACGCCGAGATCGTGGACTGATAAAAAAACAGCCCGGCGGAACCGATAGTGATTCCGCCGGCTTTCTTATTCATTTAACACCAAGTCAAAACTCACATCAAACCAAACTAAGGAGAAGTGAAAATGGCAAATGTCAACATTAAACCTCTTGGCGATCGGGTTCTTCTGGAAGCCGGCGAAATGGCCGAACAGATCAAAGGCGGAATCGTGATTCCGGACAGCGCCAAGGAAAAGCCCCAGGAATATAAAGTCATCGCCGTGGGTACCGGCAAATTCGACGACAACGGCAAGAAAGTCCCGATGGACGTCAAAGTCGGCGACCTGGTCCTGACCAGCAAATACGGCGGCACCGAAGTCAAGTACAATGACAAGGAATACAAAATCATCAGTGTTGACGACATCCTGGCGATTGTTGGCTGATTATCAACTTATCCAATAAAAGGAGTTTTAAATTATGGCAAAGCAACTTATGTTCGGCGATGAAGCCCGCCGCAACGTTCTCTCCGGTGTGACCCAGCTCAGCAGAGCCGTCAAGACCACCCTCGGCCCGAAAGGCCGCAACGTCGTGATCGACAAGAAATTCGGTTCCCCCACCATCACCAAGGACGGTGTGACCGTGGCCAAGGAAATCGAACTGGATTGCCCCTATGCCAACATGGGCGCCCAGATGGTCAAGGAAGTCGCCAGCAAGACCTCCGACATTGCCGGTGACGGTACCACGACCGCGACCGTGCTGGCCGAAGCCATCTACCGTGAAGGCCTGAAGAACGTGACCGCCGGCGTCAACCCGATGAGCCTCAAGCGCGGCATCGACAAGGCTGTCGAAGCGATGATCGCCAAGCTGATCACCATCAGCAAGAACGTCAGCGACTCCGAGCAGATTGCCCAGGTCGCCACCATTTCGGCCAACAGCGACACCACCATCGGTGAAATCATCGCCGACGCCATGGAAAAGGTCGGCAAAGACGGCACCATCACCGTTGAAGAAGCCAAAACCATCGAAACCACTCTTTCCGTGGTCGAAGGCATGCAGTTCGACAAGGGATATCTCTCCCCGTACTTCGTGACCAACACCGAAGAGATGGAAGTCGTTCTCGATGATGCCTATATCCTGATCTACGAAAAGAAGATCAGCAACCTCAACGACCTGCTTCCGCTGCTCCAGTCCGTGGCCAAGGAAGGCAAGCCGCTGCTGATCATCGCCGAAGACGTCGAAGGCGAAGCCCTCGCGACTCTGGTCATCAACAAGATGCGCGGCACCCTGAATATCTGCGCCGTCAAGGCCCCCGGCTTCGGCGACCGCCGCAAAGCCATGCTCGGCGACATCGCCGTCCTGACCGGCGGCACCTGCATCACCGAAGACCTCGGCCTGAAGCTTGAAAGCGTGACCATCGAACAGCTCGGCAAAGCCAAGCGCGTCACCATCGACAAGGAAAACACCACCATCGTCGAAGGCGCCGGCACCCAGAGCGCCATCATGGGCCGGATCGGCCAGCTCCATCGCGAAATCGAAGAAACCACTTCCGATTACGATCGCGAAAAGCTCCAGGAACGCCTGGCCAAGCTGGCCGGCGGCGTAGCCGTCATCCACGTCGGCGCGGCCACCGAATCCGAAATGAAAGAAAAGAAAGCCCGCGTCGAAGACGCCCTCCATGCGACCCGTGCGGCCGTGGAAGAAGGGATCGTCCCCGGCGGCGGCGTGGCTCTGCTCCGTGCCGCTACGGCGCTGAAAGAGCTGAATATCACCGGTGACGAAGCCATCGGCGTCGGCATCGTTGAAAAAGCCATCGAAGAACCGCTGCGTCAGATTTCCACCAACGGCGGATACGAAGGCAGCATCATCGTGGCCAAGGTCAAGGAAATGAAGACCGCCGAAGGTTTCGATGCTTCCACCGGCGAATATGTCGACATGTTCAAGTGCGGCATCATCGACCCGACCAAGGTGACCCGTTCGGCTCTGCAGAACGCGGCCTCCATCGCGGGCCTTCTCCTGACCACCGAATGTCTGATTGCGGACAAGAAGGAAGATGACAAGGTTCCGGCAATGCCCCCCGGCGGAATGGGCGGCATGGGCGGAATGGGCGGCATGGGCGGCATGATGTAATTCATCCCCCGGTCCCACAAAACCATTCAGGGCGCGGTGTCAAAACCGCGCCCTGTTTTTTGGGCGGATTCCGATATTTCGTTGAAATACAGATCATGTTTGAGCTTGAATCGGCTTATATTCCTGTTTTTTAAGTCAAAATTACGGCTGAAATACATAACAGTATTGCTTTATCGGGCGTTTGTGGTTATACTATTTCCAAACATTGCCGAACTTACGTCTGAAGATGAAAATGGCTGCCAACAATAAAATTTTGAATAAAAAACAACGGCTCCGTGCTACGATTTTCGGGGCCGGAGTCATTTCCCGCAAGGAACTGGTCGAGAAAACCGGGCTGAATTACCGCAGTGTGATCGCCTATGCGGAAGAATTGAAACAGCAGAAATTGATCGTCGAAGATATCCGGACGCCGCCCGATGACGAGAGCCGCCCCTCCATTCACTATGTCAGCAA
>DHTZ01000059.1 GCA_002408885.1 Lentisphaeria bacterium UBA5247
CGGATTGAGGGTCAGTTGATCCGGTCGTTCACACAGGACGGCGAGCGCGGCACGTATGCGGTGAAGTTCGAGGCGGCGATGAGTCTCGCCACCAATTATGACCTGGCGAAAAATGCGGTTTACCCGTTCGTGGTCACGGAAATGACTTATCGGCAAGATGAAATAAAACAATAATCATCGCCGCGGGTCGCACCCGCACGCCGTCCAGCGCGCGGACAGCGCTGGTCGCCGTAAGGCGAAATCGGGACCGCGTTTCGCCGCGGACCACGCCCGGCCAAGCGGCCGGTGGCAAGTTTCTTTGAAATAACATTTAACACATGGAGGATTAATATGTTAAAAATTTTATTAATTGTAATAACTACCAATAGTTTGATTATTTCGTGAACGGCGCAAATCATCCTTATGTGCCGATGACCTACAGCATGAATATTTACCTGGATGAAGGCAGGGGCAAGGATGGTGGTTACGGCATCGCTTATGTCTGCCCAAAAATCACCATGCTGAGAAAGCCGAGTCTGGTGGCGTTGACGGCCGACGGCTATAATCCTTATTTTCAATACGCCGCCAATGGCGTCAGTCTGGTGCCGCCCACTACCGGCTATGCCAGTTGGACGCCGCATGGCGGGAACGGCTCCGCCGCCGGGCCGCTGAACCGGCAAAATTACAGTTTCTGTGACGGGCATGTCGATTACAAAGTCCAATCCATTGGCGCCAGCAGTTGGCGCATGTGGCCAAATTATGCAAACAGTGAAAAATGAGAAGGAATAAAAAATGCGTTGTTGTTTTCTGATGTTGTTTGCCGCGTTGGCGGTATCAGTCGAGGCCGCGTTGCTGAAAACCGTGGATCAGCTTCATACCGGCGAGGAACTCAAATGTACGGGCGGAACCATGGAAAAACAGGAAAAAAGCTTTCGTTTCAGCATGGCTGAAAACGAGCGGCAATGCACGGTGGACGTGCCGCTGACCCTTGGGGATTTCAAAATTTACGATCGGGTGGAACTTGAGCTTGCGACCGAAAATCCCCAGGCGGTGGCAGTCTTCGAGCTGTTTCTGGCTTCCCCGCCGAATACCCTGCTGATGAAAAAGGACATTAAGCTCAAACCGGGACGGCATACTTATGCTTATCCGATCGGCGGGCTTGGCCTTGTCCAGCCAGCCGGCTCCGCCCGGTTGACTATTTACAACGGCGCAGACAACACCCATGTGGCGGAGTCGAAATGCGAAAAGCCGCTTGACTGGCTGGGGTTGCGTTTCACGGCTTCCGGCAAAGGTTTGGAGAAAGTTCCCGAATTTCCCGATTACAACTATTTGCCGGAAGCTCAGCTCTCCGCCGCCAAAGCGCGTTATGACAAGTTTAAAACCGAATGGTCAAAACTCAAAGCGGAACAGAAGTTTTCCGAGCTTTACGACCTGAAAAATACCATGGCGCGGCAACTTGAGGAACAAATTCTGGCGGCGATGCTGAACGGTCGCGTCGCGGTCTACGGCAGTTGTGACGGAGTCGATAAAATCTATCGACAAAAAGCTTTTCCGGGGCGGCTAATGGCTCCGGCGGAAATCGCCGTCGCCCGCAATGAGGCGGAGGGCGCTCAAATCGCCGTTTACGCCAAACGGAAGCTTGCCAAGGTCAGCGTCAGTTGCGGCGATCTCAATGATCGCCGCGGCAATCAATTGCCGGCTTCCGCGATTTCCGCCGCGGTGATCGGTTACGTCAAGGTTCCGCCGCCGGCCTATCCGGCCGAGCTTGATTTGCTGATTCCCGACCCGCTTTTGACTTATCTGAAAGAATTCGACGTCGAGCCGGATTGCTGGCAACCGGTCTGGATCGATGTGAACGTACCCAAAGATCAGGCTCCGGGTGAATATCGGGGTGAAGTGACTTTCCTGGAAGACGGCCGCGAGCTTTTCCGGGTTCCGCTGCGGGTGACGGTCTGGAATTTCACGTTGCCGGATAAACTGAGCGCCCGCCGGGTATTCACCAACGAGTTTCGTTTTGGGCGCAAAGCAAATTCTTTTGAACGCCTTTACGCCGAATCGCAGGCCGACGCCGACGCGGCCCAAGCGTATATGTTCTCGGAAAATCCCGACCGGAACGGGCTTTCGCCTTCGACCCTGAAACTGATTGAACGCAGTGATGCCGCTGTTGACATTTTGCGCCGCCACCGGATTCCGTCGGACAGTTTTTACCGCAGCGCCCGCTACCCGATTCCGGGCTGGCAGCGCCGGGAAAATCAGGACGTTGGCGCTATGTTCAGCCTGGGTTATCTCAATATCGATACGGAATTGCTGCTGAAAGTGTTGGCTCCTCAAGTTGAAGCCATGAAGAAGGAAGGTTCGCTTGACCTGGCTTACCTTTACGGCTACGATGAAATCCGCAAACAAAAGGATTTCGACAAAATGAAAGCTACATTCGGCGCGGTTAAAAAAACTTTTCCGGAGCTTAAATTAATGGCGACGGCGCTGGATTACACCTGCGGCATCCGGACCGGAACCTCGGAGGAGGTGGATATCTGGGTGCAGCCGACTCCGAATTACATGCATTCGCGGAATTCCCAGGCGGTCAAGGACGCCCGCGCCCGCGGCGTTCAGGTTTGGTGGTATCCCTGCAACTGGCCGTTCCCGCCGACGGCAAACTATCTGTTGGAAAATACCGGCGTCGCCTCTCGCGGCCTTGGCGGTTTCATGATGTGGAAATTCAAGGCGGACGGTATTTTGTATTATTCGACCACCGCTTGGGTTGCCAATATTTTCTCAGAATCGCTGTTGCGCGACCTGCGGCTCGGCAAAAACGGCGTCCGACTGCTTAAATTGGCCAATTATCCGGTCAACCGGGTTTACAGCCTGAATTCAAGCGATACGATGGCTGAATTATCCGCGGTGGAAACGCCGAAGCTGGAACAAGTGTTGCCGATGCGCCTGACCTTGGAGAGCCGGGTGAAACATTTTATTCCCGGTAAAAACGCGGTGTTCCAAGCGGTCGTGACGGTTAATCCGGCCGCTTATAAAAAGGGCCGGAAGCGTTTCGTCCTGCCGCTGGACACGGCCAATCCGGAATGGCAACTTCATACTCTGGAATTCACCCCGGAAACGCCGGTGTCCAAATTGGATTTCAATATTCAGCTGCGAAGTCCCGGCGCCGAAGTTGAAATTCGCCGAATTGATCTCGTCACGCCGAATCACTCCCGCCGGATGCGTTATTCCATTCAAACTCCGCTCCGCGGCGGCCCGGTGGTCGAGATGGAAAATTTCCCGAACATGATCCGCAGCAGCGGCGACGGCTCGCTGGTGTTGCCGGCCGAAAACGGTGTGATCCCAACCATCCGCCTGAAATTCATCCGCGACGGCTTTGAGGATTACGAATACCTGACTATGCTCCAACACGCCTATGAAACGGTGAACTCCGGCCGAAAAAATGTAAAAGACCGGGAAAAATGGCTGAAACGGGCAGAGTCGGCGCTGGCCGTCAGCGACGAGCTTTGCCGCAACCTCAACCGTTACGCCGACCGCGGCGCGATACTGCTGGAGCATCGCCGGGAAATCGCCGCCCTGCTGGAGCAAGCTAATTGATCGATCAGTCGGGATTGATGATGAAAAAATCGTGATGGTATGTTGTTTGTCAGCAGGGCGCTTTGGCATAATCTGCGAAAGCGCGGTATGACAATGAGAAAAACAACAGCTTATGGAGTATAGTAACCTTCGGTTGGTGAAACAGCAAACCGAAGGAGGCCAACTGGAGACGCTCGGGAGTGGCACTGGAGTAACTCTCCGAAATGGTGACTGAGCGCCGGCGGAAATCACCAACATTGAAAACCGTGCCACTCATGAGAAGTGATTGATGATTAGATTCTGTTAATACTATTTGAAAAATAACGCGATGTGCAAGTTTATCGGAGTAGATTGACCTGGCAGGGCGCTCTCTCCGCAGAGCGCCGTTCACTCCGCAATGACTTACCGGGTTACCCGAAGGCAACAGGATATTCGGTGTGGGGAGAACGGCTGTCCGGGACAGACAGCCCTACCTCAAAGGCGACCACGGATAAACTTGCACATTGCGTAAAATAAGATCCAATGCTATATTATCAGCATGGAACTTAATGAAAAACAATATGAAAAAATAGCGAAATATTTGCCGCGCCAGCGCGGGAATGTGAGCATGAGCAATCTCCAATTGGTGAATGCGATATTGTATGTCACGGAAAACGGCTGCAAATGGAGGGCATTGCCGGAATCCTATGGTAATTGGCATACGGTTTACACTCGCATGAATCGATGGAGCAAAAATGGTGTTTTGCGGCGCCTTTTCGAAGCGCTTCAGCAGGAAGATGTTATTCGTATTCGAATGGAAGCGGTATGCTTGGACAGCACAAGCATCAAGGTACATCCTCATGGAACCGGAGCACTGAAAAAAACGGGAAGCAGAGCATTGGACGCTCACGCGGAGGACTCACCACAAAGATTCATATGGTCACCGCATCTGACTGTTCGGCTGTTTCGTTCTCGCTCTCACCAGGAAATGCCAGTGACGGACCGGAAGGACGAACGCTATTGAGCTTCACGGCGGCCAACCATGCGCATCGCTATTTGATTATGGATCGAACTTACGAGGGTGACGAAACTCGTGCATTGGCTATCGCTTTGGGGTATATTCCGGTGGTTCCGCCCCGTGACTGTGCCATGTTCCGCCTGTGAAATTCGAGTGCAAAGGGCGCAGTTCAAAAAGAACCGATTTGCCTGTTATTGCTGATTTATGGCCAAGGCTTTACGTCATCATCGGTCCCCTGCGGTGATATCAAATTCACCGCTTACGTGAAGAATTGACAGCGAAATTTCCGGGAGTATGACCGAAATATTTCTTGAAACAACGGCTGAAATGGGCGGAATCGAAAAATCCCCAGCGTTCAGCGATTTCCTTCAGGGACAAGCGGTACTCCAGCAAGGATTCGGCAGCGCGGTTCAGCCGGTATTGCAGCTCATAACTGCCGAAGGACATACCGAAAAATTCCCGGAAAAGATGACTGAAACGGCTGGGGCTGAAAGAGCAGGCCGCCGCAGCCTCTGCAACCGAAAGAGGATGTCCGTCATTCCGGTGCAACAACTCAAGGGCCGGCGCAAGGCGACGGTCCGGTTCCCCCCCGGCGTCCTCCTCCAAATACGTTTCAAGTTCGATGAAAAAACCACAAACAGCATGCCATTGGCGAAGAAGCGTCCATTCGTCCGGTTTACCTTGGATAGCCTCCAGCTGGTCGCCCAATGCATGGGTCAGCGAACGAATGGCCGAAACATTCAGCTTTTGCATACGGGCTTTCGGATCGGAACGCAACAGAGCCCATAATCGATTACCACCGGTAAAGAGGAAACGGCGCAGTTCGTCCTCCGAGATATTGATCAGTATAGCACTCATGGCGCTTCGCCGGAGGGTTCCGTGCGGTTCCCACGAGCCAATCAGGGAGCATTCCCCCTCTCCCAGCGATATCCGTTTGCCGCGAATGGTGCTGGAGATATTACCACGGCGAATAAGCATAAGGTGAACGGCTTTGTGAATATCCAGAAAAGTCGGTACATGGAGTGGCGCCATTACCGGCATGAATATCAGCTGGCAGGGATCGCGGGGCGAAAGCTGAAAATCGAATTTTTGGCAATGCGATATATTCATAAAAGTTATTTTTTACAATAATCCACCGTTAATATACAATGAAACATTTCTTTTGCAAGTCACTTTCGGTGTTATAATATGTATATATAAAAATCGAAAGGAGGAATCCGGAATGAAGCATAAACTTGCATTAACGGGGAAATTTACACTGATCGAATTGCTGGTAACGATCGCCATCATCGCCATTTTGGCCGCGATGCTGTTGCCGGCACTAACCAAAGTGCGTAGTAAGGCCAGAAACGCCGAATGTATATCCAATTTGAAACAACTCGGTATGGCATTCGTCGGTTATACCGGCGATTTCGACGGATATTTCATGCCGATGAAGTACGGTACGGAAAACTGGGGCGGTTATATCAATCGTACTTATCTCGGAAACGCCCGGATTTTTTATTGCCCGGCGCAATTGAAGACGGATCCCGCCATTGCCGATGCCGCCGCCGGTACGATTCAGTACGGCTATAACTACCACCACATTGCCACCGGCGCTTATTACGGTACACCCTCCATGCCGGCCACGGAATCGCAGATCAAAGCCCCTTCAAAAACTATTTTGATGATTGACACAAGGCACTTGAATCTCGGCCTCGATTATGGATGTTACGGGGTGAATTCCTATTATTCGGCCACGTTCGGAGGAATCGGCGGCGGCGCCTATGCCAGGCATGACAGAACAGCCAACATCGCCTGGATCGACGGACACGCCGAGGGCATAAAATGTCAGGATTCACTCAACCCCTATCCGGAGCTCGGCTCCGTGGGCGGTACTGCTCAGGTGGGAGCGTCGCCGAATTACTGGGACAGAACTAATAATCACAAATAAACAGGAACGAAAAATGAACCACAAATCATTCATCTGCATGGTCGTGTCGCTTGCCGCCATGCTGTCTGGCGCGTCAGAAAAACCGGCCTGGGCCACTCATTCCTACGGGATGGAAAGCCTCTCTCCCGACTACACGGAACCGGGCGGACGCTTCAAACCGCTGCAATGCGCCGGCAATTCCATTACCACCGGGCTTCACCTGATCAAAATCGGCGACAACGGATTGCCATCGGTAATCCAGGCGAAAGGACAGGATATCCTTTCCGCTCCGGTCAAAATTGAACTGTCGGAAGCCGGCGGGGCAATCGCCCTGACGCCGGAGGCCCGCTCTCTGGCGAAAAATGGCAAAAATTCGATTTATGGCAAGACCGTTCAACACGCATCCGGCCTGAAGGTGGAAACAGAAGTCCAAATGGATTACGATTACACCATGATTTTCACGATAACACTGGTTCCACTGAAAAAAATCACCTTGAATAAGTTCGCGCTGGTATTTCCCATGAATCTGCCCGATGACCGGCTTTTGCATGCCACATTGGAACCGGAGAACAAGCTCGAGGCGGGAATCAATGCGCAACGCCGTCGCATTACCCGATGCATCAAGGGAAAAGAACCGGTCAAACTCAACGCATGGAATAATTGCTGGCTGGGCAATACGCATTATGGGCTTGGCTGGAGTTTCGAATCCGTCCGGAACTGGAATTCGGTTCCAGGCGAAGAAATGATCTTTACCCCTGCCGACAATCTGTTTTCGATCAATCTGATCAATCGGGATACGGAAATATCCGGGCCGGTTTCGTATCGCTTTTATCTGTCGCCCACACCGCAGAATACCCTGCCGAAAGACTGGCGCGGCTGGTCATTCGGCACCCGTTACAACAACCTCACCAAACTCAAGCCGGATAAACTGATTTATTGGTCTTTCTGGCGGATCGGCGCCGTAGCCATCTACAACAATGAATGGGTATGGGATCCGGTGCAACTGAAAAAGATCGCGGATTTCGATGCCCCGCAGGGAAAAAACCGGATGGCCTATTTCATCCCGTCGCATTTCACTCATTCCACCTATGCCGAAAAAGATGGCAAAAACTATGTTTTCACGGACCCCTACCTGAAAAAAATTGCTGAAGAAAATGTCTACGAACCCGACCGTTCGGTCAAAGCGACAATCCCGGCTGATGCCATTGTCATTCAAGACCTGTCCGAATGGCGCCGACTTTTTAACGGCCAGGTCCCTGCCACCAAACGAAGCCCGGAGACGGTAGCCGCACCGATCCCGGAATTGGTCAACCAGCGGCTCCACTCCGTTCATACCTTCGTCAACGAATATAATATCCCCGGCATTTATTCGGACGGTAACGTCCCCATGCCCAACTTCCGCATCACCGGAGAAACCGCGGCGGTCAAAGATCACGAAGGAAAAATACGCCCCTATTTTGCCGTCGACGCCTATCGCGGCATGTACAAACGCGCCCGTGCCATTATCCGCAAAGCAGACCCGGTAAACGGTTTGCTGACCGCGCATAACAGCGGTGTCCGTTTCCCCGCGACACTGTCGTTTTTCGATTTCATCATCTACGGGGAAACCGATTTTTACTGGTACCAGGAACCGGAAAAACGGGATGCCTCGACCAACGGTGATTTCTACTACGCCCACATTTGGGGAGATATTGATCATTACAAGGTTCATTTCCCGCGCCAATGGGGCATGCCGCAGGTACTGCTCCCGGAATTGCGCGGCCGTGACCGCAAGTTGTTTCCCGCTCCGGCTCGGGGTACCAGAACCATGTTGAGTTACACCATTCAATTCGATCAGCATTACTGGCCGGTCTGGTGTGACGTTCAGGAAGTCAACAAATTCAACGCGATCCGGCAAGGATTCGGCCTGGTTGATACGGACCGCGAAATCGTGGAATTCGTTCCATATTGGGAAAACAAAGAGTTCAAGCCCAACCACGAAAACCTTAAAGTCGGTTATTATGAAAAAATGATCCAGCACGATCCCTATTTCCCGGAAGCCCCGGAGAAACGCTACCTGGTACTGGTATCAAATATTCAATTCGGCGATGCCGACGCCATACTGACGCTGCCGAAAGAATTGAAAAAGGCGAAAGTCATCGACCGTCAAGCCGGAACTCCGATGGAAATCAAGAATAATACCATCAGCTTCAAACTTGCGCCTTATGATTTCGCTGTCTTTGACGTTACCGGCGAAAAAGAATAATATCATACACGCGGTGTGCGCGTTTACAATCTGAAGATTTGTGGATAACCGTTTATGATAACGTCCATCGGCCATTGCTGTCGCAATTTATGCTAAACTGCCTGCCTGTTACAGTTTCTTCAATCACAATCCGTTTCGGAAAGGCCGCATTTATATGCCAGTTACAAGATGCGTTCGGTCCTTCCAAGGCACAACTCAAGTCTGTTTCTTTGCGCAAATGCCAGTCCGCTATCGGACCGTATTCATCCATGGCCCCGGCATGGATTACAGTACGTTGCCCCTCCATTGCTTTTTTCTCCTGCCAGCGAAATAACAACCCGCTGCCGGGCCGCCCTTCGCCATGCCGACCCGGCAACGGGTGATAAGCATCATGGATATAACCGTGCGACTCCCCTCCGGGTACGGCCTCCGAGTGAAGATTGAACCATTTCATGCCAACATTGCCGCGACGAACAACAATGCGGTCAAATCCTGGATTTTTGAATTCAAGCTCGCCGTCACGGTTATTGAACAACCAGTGCCAATGAGTTATAACCGGTTCGGCGGAGACTATGCGATCAACCACAAACACCACATTTTCACCGCAGAGAATAGCAAAACGGGTGAATTCTTCGATCGGATCCCCATACGCTTCCGCCGCATCATTGCCAAAAACAGTGACCTCATCTCTCCGCATCGCCAGCAGAAATCGCCCTTGACGCCGCACCGGCAACTGCAACTTCTTCTCTTGATCAAACCAACGCGGAGGAGGGAATTGCTGTTCCAGCGTTTGGGAGGCGGTAACAAATGTACAGGTATTGTGAGTTGAAGTGGCACGCTCAAGTTTATGAATCAGATTGCGGTAGCAACTGTGACCGGCGTCAGCCAGCAACCGTTCCTTGCGATATGCGAGAATAATGCTGTTCAGATCGCCGTGGAGGTGTCCGGTTGTGTTCATGGCCTCGCCGGAGGTGCTCATGGCCAATACGGTCGGCGTTTCGCCCCAATCGCTGCGGGCACAGGCGTGGCCGTTGTCAAATCGAGCCGACAACGGGAGTCCGGCAGGTGTTTCCAACGCGGCCATGGCACTGTAATTGACCAGTGCCATAAATCCATGACGGTTCAAAAAGCCGAAGGTGGCACGGTCAAAAGGCCCCTGCCCCGGATTTTCGCTGTAGAGATATTTGAACATCCACGTGGAGAGGCCCGCTTCCAACGGACATGAATCTTTTAAATGCCGGGAAATATGGGTCAGCAGGTCTGGAGCTGCGCCGAAAAGCGCGGCAGAATCATTGAAATTGACCGAACGCGGGCGCGGGTATTCGCCCCACCCGGCAAGCGGCTTCCGGTACAACAATGAATGGCAGAACCAATGCACGGCGCGCCCATAACGGCTCATGTCAAGCCGATACCCACGCCGGGTCAGGGCCTCGTAAATCATCATCAGTCCGTAGCTGCAATAATTACTGTATTGGAGCGATTCTCCATAGGAACCATCTTCCTGAATGGCTTCAAGACAGAATTTATAATCTTCGGCAACCCATTCCAGGGTCCCGGCATCGTCAAGGATCGCGGCGGAAACGGCACAACCGGCCAGAAGAATACAACGCCAGTTCGTCAGGTGATGATTGTGCTCCAGCCATTCACGGCAGAGCGGCAAAGAACGGGAACGCAGGATTGAACGGAGTTCTTCCTTTTCCGCCTCGGTAAAAACATGCGGCGCCAGATCCAGCGCCAAGCCGGCGGCAATGGTCAAATGCGTGGTTTCGAGGTGTCCCTTCGGCGGCTCCGAGTGTTCGCGGAACGCTGGCCCGATCCAATTCGCCAACGGCATTCGCGCCAGATCCAGCGTGGTGGAACGCACCCAGTTGTTCAATTGAGGGCTTGGTTTCCATCCCGCTGCGAAAGCGGCATCGGCAAGGTATTCAGCGGCATGGTGCCAATATTCGGTATCGGCGCCACCGCCGCCAAGTCCCGGCGAACTGCTGTATTTGCCGACTCTGTTCAAGAGGCCCCAATAAAGATTGGAAAAAACGCGGTCACGCATCACGCCTCTCATGTCCGTGCGTTCCTGTTCGGTAAAAAAAATGCTCATGATTTCCTGATCCTTCATGTGGAGCGCATTCTCCCGAAAAAGGCTGCGCTCGCATATCTCGTTAACGAGGGGGGGTACACGTATAGCGGCTCGCTTACTTGGCCAGCCATTTCATGTTATCGAAATTGATCTCGCGTATGACCAGGTGTCCGGGCGTGGCGGCAACGAACAGGATGATATCCGCAACCTCGTCCACCTGCAGGAATTTATCACGGGGAACTTCGCGGTCCCCCCAGTAATTGCTGTTCACCGGTCCCGGATTGATGTCGCTGATCTTGATGCCGGCCTTGATCATCTGGTCCGCCAGACCGCCGGAAAGTCCCCGCGCGCCGAATTTGGACGCGCAATACACCGGGGCTCCCGGGTTCGTCCGTTGTCCGGCCATCGAAATCAGGTTCAGGATGTGCCCTTTGCCGCGCGGTTTCATCTGACGGAGCGCAGCCCGTGAGGCCAGGAAAACTCCGGTCATATTGACATCGACCATTTTTTGGTAATCCGCCAGCGAAGTATTGCTCAGGTCCGGGGTCGGAATCCCCAGTCCGGCGTTATTCACCAGAATATCGACGTTGCCGAAACGTTCGGCGCAATCAGCAAACGCTTTGTCCACCGCCGTTTCATCGGCCACGCTGCCGACCTGACAGGCAAATTTATCGGCACCGAATTCCATTTGCATCGCTTTCAGTGCTTCCTCGTTCAAATCGATGGTATAGACCCGTGCGCCTTCAGCGATGAATTTGCCCGTGGTCGCTCTGCCGATGCCCGACGCCGCGCCGGTGATAAATGCGATTTTTCCGTCCATTTTTTTCATGATATCCAAATCTCCTTGAGTTGATTTTTCGTAATATCGAGCTAAAATCAGGTGTATTTCATCCGTTATGTAGAAACGGTGATGCCGTGTTGATGTATTCTTCCGCAAGCCTCATCCGCTTTCTTGAATTCACCAAAGTAAAAACCATTCAACAGCTAAAAGCTCTTTTCATGCAAATGAATCCATAAGAATGTCTCCCGGTCATTGCGTCAATCCTTTTCCAAACGTTTTGCCGCCTGTTTCAGTTCATCTATGATACTGTTCTTAAGTTCTTGATGGATATTGACCGCGGGCATGCTCATGCCGATTACACCAAGCAAACGACTGTTTCGATCCAGAATCGGTACTGCCGCCCGAAAAAAACGGTCCGTATCGAACGGGCATATCACCAGCTTATCCTTACGCGCGGCGGCGAGAAATCCCTCCAGCGCCTTGCTGTTCTTCCACAGATGGGCGCCATATTCGGCAAAAGGATGGTGTCCCTCGATCTGCAGTACCGCTGAATCCGGCAGAAAAGCCATCCCGACAAGCCCGGACGCATTTGCATAAGGATGATATGCGTCACCGTTCAGACGCTGAAGCACCTGCGGCCGGTCGGGGCTGATGCGCATCATCTGGCGAATTTCGGAATTAGCCGCAATCCCAAAAACAACCACTCCGCCGGGAAAAGAGTCATACAGACGCTGGAGTTCCCGATCCGCCGAACGGACCAACCCTTTATGGAGTTGGTTTTCAGCGATTTCCATGAAAGATGAACCGATATAAAGACGATTGTTGTTGCGCTTCTCAAGAAAACCGCGGGCCAGAAGCGTCCGCGTCAAGTTGTGCGTCGCCGGCAGTTTCATGCTCAATGCATCGGCAATTTCACTGAGGCGCAATCCTTTGTCGCTGTCGCCTACCAATTTCAGCACGTCCAGCGCCTTGAGTACGGAGTTAACCAGATTATTCTCGTTCATACAGAAAGATTCCTCGTTCCTATTAGTTATCATTATAACGGCAAAGAATGAGATTTCAATCGTAAAATGAAAATAATCATAAAAAATTCACTATCAAGACATAATAATTCATTAATACTGAATTAATTTCGAATTCATAGCTTTATGATCCCCTCTCAAGAGTTGAAGCAATTGAATCGGCGTGTTCAAACCCCATCCGCTTACGTTTAGCCACACGCTTCACCGGAGAATCTGTACATGGTCAAAAGATGCTCAAAACCAAATAGCTTCCGCCGCATATTATCAGGAATTCATGCCGGAAAATCGATTTGCGGATGGAAAAAAGCAACAATCCGTGCTAACTTTACCCAACGTATTTGAACTTTAAAAGCAATCAAGGTGTATCATGGCTATAGAATTCTGTTCCGTTTATCTGGATGAACCGATTGTCGCCGGACGGGTGGTTGATTTTTTCTTTCCGGCTGAAATCACCCGGGATACCGCCCTGTTTTTTGTCCACGGCGGCGGCTGGCGCGCAGGAGCCCGCGCGGTTTTCCACCGGCTGATCACGGAATACAACCGCTATGGATTCGCCTGCGCCAACACCGATTACCGGCTCGGCGGCGTAACGGCGGCGGAGCAGATTTCCGACATTCGCCGCTCTTATATGCTGTTCATCGAGAAATTGCGCGAACGCAACCGTCCATGCAAAATCCTGGTGCTGGGTTCCTCCGCCGGGGCGCATCTGGCGGCCCTGCTGGCGCTGGCCGCCCCCGGCGAATGCGGCGACGAAATCGCATTCCAAGGCGATTGGGTCGCCCCCTGCGGCGCGGCGCTCCAGGCGACGCCGGTAACGTTTGAACCGTGGGAAGACATCTTCCCGGCCATCTGGACCAGTATGCAGGATATCGCGGGGGTTCCTTATGCGGAAGGCTCGGCGGTCTACCGCCGCCTCTCCCCCATCGCGTATCTGAAAGCCTCCAATCCGCCGTTGTTTTTCCTGGAAGCGGAGAACGAACATATGTTTCCGGGTTCCATGACCCTGGAGTTCGTCGAAAAACACAACGCGCTGGGCATCTGTTCCAAATGGAAAGAATATCCGCGCACGGAACACGGTTTCTTCTACGACATGACCCGCTGGCAGCAGCGGGAAGCCTTCGAGGACATCAAAGCGTTCGCCGAATCGCTGTAGCTCCATTCGCCCGCAGTGAAAATAATTGAAAAAATATCGGTGAAAATATTGAATAACCCAGGGTTCCACGCTATATTATGCAGCCTAATTTAAGAGGAACCCCTACATGTCAGCTAAATCTGAAACGATTCTGGTCCTGGATTTCGGCTCACAGTACAGTCAATTGATTGCGCGGCGCATCCGTGAATGCAATGTCTACAGTAAAGTGATGCCTTTCTCTACCTCCCCCGAAACCATCCGCACCGAAGCGCCCGCGGGTATTATCCTGAGCGGCGGCCCCGCCAGTGTCTACGAACCCGGCGCTCCTCAAATCGACCCCGGTATTTTCGAGCTGGGCGTGCCGGTGCTCGGCATCTGTTACGGCATGCAGTTGATCATCCACACACTGGGCGGCCAGGTGGCTCCGGGCAGTGCGCGCGAATACGGCCGCGCCGTCATGAACATCACCGATCACTCGGATTTGTTCAAAGATGTCAGCGCCTCGCTCAAGGTCTGGATGTCGCACGGCGACAAGGTCGTCAAGACCCCGGACGGCATCAAATGCCTCGCCCGCACCACCAACACGGAATACGCGGCGATCCGCATCGAGGGACGCCGTATTTATGGAATTCAGTTCCATCCGGAAGTGGTCCACAGCGAAGAAGGATCCCGAATTATCGCCAATTTCTGCCGCCGCATCTGCGGCTGCAACGGTTCGTGGACGATGTCCTCGTTTATCGAGCGTACCATAACCGAGATTCGTGAAAAAGCAGGGGCGAATCAGGTTATTCTCGGCCTCTCCGGCGGCGTGGACTCGTCGGTGGCCGCCGCGCTGATCCACAAAGCCATCGGCAAACAGCTCACCTGTATTTTCGTGGACAACGGACTGCTGCGCAAGAATGAACGCCCCCGCGTCGAAGAACTCTTCGCCCGGAATTTCCAGATGAACCTGGTCACCGTGGACGCCACCAACCGTTTTCTGGACAAACTGGCCGGAGTGGATGAACCCGAGGCCAAGCGCAAGATCATCGGCCATGAATTCGTACAGGTTTTCGACGATGCCGCCGCCACGATCCCGAACGCGGTTTTTCTGGCGCAGGGAACCACTTATCCCGACGTGATCGAGAGCGTGCCGATCAACGGCAACCCCTCCGCCATGATCAAGAGCCACCACAACGTCGGCGGCCTGCCCAAAGATATGAAATTCAAACTTCTCGAACCGCTCTCCGCGCTGTTCAAAGATGAAGTCCGCGAAGTCGGCCGCCAGCTCGGCCTGCCCGAAGACGTCGTCATGCGCCAGCCGTTTCCCGGCCCCGCATTGGCGGTGCGCCACCTCGGCGCGGTGTCCAAGCGCACGCTCGACATTCTGCGTGAGGCGGATGCGGTCATGGTCGAAGAAGTCAAAGCCGCCGGGTTTTATTACAAAACCTGGCAGGCGTTCGCCATTTTCCTGCCGATCCGCACGGTCGGCGTCATGGGCGACCTCCGCACCTACGACTACGTCATCGCCCTCCGGGTGGTGGAAAGCAGCGACGGCATGACCGCCGACTGGGTGGACCTGCCCGATGAATTGCTCCGGCGGATTTCCAACCGCATCATCAATGAAGTCCGCGGCGTCAATCGGGTGGTCTACGACATTACATCCAAGCCCCCCGGCACTATCGAGTGGGAGTGATTCCATGATCGCGATTCTCGACTACGGGGCCGGCAACCTGACCAGCGTTCGCCTTGCCTTCGAGCGGATCGGCGGACAGGCGGAAGTCGTCACCAGCGCAAGCCGGGCTGAAAAAGCCGACAAAATCATTTTCCCCGGGGTCGGTTCCGCCGCCAGCGGCATGGCGGGGTTCTGCGGACGCGGTTTCGACCGGGTCCTGCGGCAGGCGGTGGCGGACGGCAAACCCGTCCTGGTCATCTGCCTGGGCATGCAAATGCTGTTTGAAAAAAGCGCGGAAGACGGCGGCGTGGAAGGACTGGGAATTCTCCCCGGCACCGTCGAGGTATTTTCCTTTCCGCCCGGGCAGCGGGTCAAAATTCCGCACATGGGCTGGAACGGCGTCGATTTCACGCCCGGACACCCCATGCTGAACGGCATTAATCCCGGCGAGGCCTTTTACTTCGTCCACTCCTACTATGTCCGGCCGGGCAAACCGGACACCACACTGGGGCGTACCGAATACGCCGGGTTCAATTTCACCGCCGCCGCAGGGCGCGGAAACCTGTTTGCCACGCAGTTTCACCCGGAACGCAGCGGAACGGCCGGCCTGCGCCTCCTGAAAAACTTTCTCGAATGGGACGGTACATTATGCTCCTGAAACGATTGATCGTCTGCCTGGACGTCCGTAACGGACGCGTGACCAAAGGCGTTAAGTTCAAAGGCAACATCAATGTCGGCGACCCCGTGGAAATGGCCGAACGTTACAGCGTCGACGGCGCCGATGAAATGGTTTTCTACGACATCACCGCCTCGGCGGAAAAACGTCCGATCGACATTCGCATGGTGGCGGAAGCCGCCAAACGGGTCTTCGTACCGTTCACCGTGGGCGGCGGCCTGCGCAATGTAGACGATATGCGCGCCGCGCTCCTGGCCGGGGCCGACAAAGTTTCGCTGAACTCCCTCGCGGTGGACCAGCCGGATATCCTGCGGACCGGGGCGCTGGCTTTCGGACGCCAGTGCATCGTGCTGGGCATGGACGCCAAACGGGTCGGCGTTTCAGCCCGTTTCCCGTCGGGCTACGAAGTCGTCACCCGGGGCGGCCGGGAACCCGCCGGACTCGATGCCGTGGAATGGGCCAAAAAAGCGGTAGACCTCGGCGCCGGTGAAATCTGCCTGAACGCCATCGACACGGACGGCATGAAAACCGGGTATGAACTCGAAATCACCCGCAAAATCGCCGATACCGTAGGTGTTCCCCTGATCGCTTCCGGCGGCGCCGGAACGGTCGCCCATCTGGCCGACGCCTTCGAAAAAGCCCATGCGGACGCCGCCTTGGTCGCGTCCATGGTCCATACCGACGGCTACACCTGCTCCGGCATCAAAAAAGAGTTGGCGGAAGTGTATCGCATCCCCGTCCGGCGCTGAGTATTTTATAGATATTTTGCGGTAAAAAAGAGTTCTCGAATTCAATTACCGTATTTCTGATAAAATGTGCGTATCCGGGCAGGATCATCCAGGTCGGATTCGTAGTCAACGGGCATGCTGTTGCGCATTTCGACCGGCAGACAACAGGGCAATTCGCGCCAGTACGGTCCATCGGCCGAATTATTGTCCTGTTCGATCCGGGCATCCAGATATCGCCCCCACCAGAGTGAAGCTTCCGTAAAATTCCGCGGCGTCACCGTGGACAAATACCCGGCGTACAGCCGCATCGCCTCCAGATCGCCGTCACGGGCGGCGGAAGCCAACAGCGCCGCCACGCGTTCAGGCGCGGCCTGCCGTTTCCGCAAAAGCCCGGCGAGCGCCAGCCGGGACTGCGGCAGTTCCGATTTTTCATAAGCCTGAACCGCCGGTTCGTCCTGTCCGTCCGCCTCCAACAGCCGCCCGAGTTCATAACCGGCTTCGGTCACGCCCGCGGCGAACGCGGCTTCCAACAGCGCCCGCCCCGTACGGCGATCCTCATCCACTCCAAAACCATACTGATAACAGATTCCGGCGGCATAGTTTCCATAGGGAGCCGCCCCCGCCCGCCATTGCTCCAAAGCCGGCTCCCGCGAACCGCTGAAAAACAACTCCGCCCCCACCCTTGCATCCTCACTGAACAGCGCCAGCGCCACTTTGCAGCGGGCATCATTCCGGGCGACTCCGGAGTCGATGTATTCACGGGCTTTCGCCAAGGTTTCCTCACGCTTTCCGTCCTGGTTGCGGTACAGAAGCCATGCCGCATTGAACATCCCGTCCGGGTCCCCCAGCCTGGCGGCCTGAGCATAAAGTTCATAGGCCCGTTTGGAATCGGCGGTCAGTTCAGCCAGCTTGACGATGCCCGGCGCAAAGCGCGATTCCAGCATTTGAGTGAAGATGTTCCGGGCGGCGCCAATATCGCGCTCCGCTTCCAGCGCCGACAGTCCGAGCTGATAAAGCGCCTTGACATGCCCCCGGTCGGCGGCTTTTTCCAGTGCGCCGATCCGCCAGAGCGCTTCGGCGTTACCCTGCGCGGCGGATTTCATCAGCATATTCCGGTCGCCGGACAGAATCCCGTAGAGCGTCATGGCGGCATCATACTGAAACCCGGCGGCGGTTTGCAGTAATGCGACCGCCTGTTCCTCCGAACGCGGCGTCCCTACGCCAAAATAATGGCATAACGCCAGATAATAGATGCCGAAGACGTGTCCGGCAGCAGCGGATTTTTGAAACTCCGCGACCGCGCCGGGGAAATTCCGCTCCACGCCGTAACCGCCGTCATACAGACAGCGTCCGCGCCAATAGGCCGTCTCCGGCACGCTGAGCCGTCCGTCGTCGCGATAGCCGCTGTAAATATAGCGGAAATAATTATTGTCGAGCCGGGTGGGAGCCGGGTCCAGGCGATTCCAGAACGTGATATCGGTAAATTCGCAGACGATGAAATTTTCCGCTCCGCCCTGCCCGCTGAAACCGTAGTAGCCATAGCTCGGAATATTTTCCAGAGAACGAATTTCCCGGCGTCCGTCGCGTTCGAAGGTGATGACGCCGTCTCGAGGATAAAGCACGATTTTTTCTTCGCTGATCCGGAACAGATTCGTACAGTTTTTCAGGTTGGAAAAATAAATCGTCCCGGATTCCGTTCCGTCGTCTTTCCCCCCGCGGACAACCGCCTTCAGCCGTTCGCCCGCCGTGCAGAGGCGTTCGATGCCGGGCGCACTTTTGCCGGGGCGATGCGTGGACAGCGTGAAATTCAGCAGATTGGCCGCATAGCGTTTCTCCGGGTCCAATCCGGCAGTCTGCGGGGCGACCGGATAAATCCGCCGCAGGAAACGAAACGTAAGGGCATTGACTCCCCGCCCGCCGGAGTTGAACGAAGTCATGATATAACGGGAACCGTCCACCGGCAACCGCTGCGGGAACAACGCATAGCCCCACAGGGTCTGATCGATTTTCAAGCCGTTCTTGAAATTGTAATTGTGGAGGAAGTCACCACCGCCGATGATGGTCTGCGCCGTCACGGCCAGGCATATTCCCCAAGCCATTGAAATACGCCAGAACATAATGACCTCCGTTATTCAAATTTATCCGAACAATTTTTTCCAGAACGATCCGGTATCGCTGCTGCAATCAGGAGGGAACAAGGTACATTCCTCCAATACGCTGACGATTTCAGGGTATCCGGGGCGGTCCGCCGGCGTCAGGGCGAGCATTTTCATGATCAGGACCGACAGGCGCTCCGGGATGTCCCGGCGCACGGCGCGGGGCGGATCGATTTTGCCGGAGCGCTCGCGGAGCGCTTCTTTCGGGCTGTCATTGTCCATAAACGGCATCGTTCCGGCAAAGAGTTCGTACATGGTCACGCCCAATGAATAGACATCGCTGCTGTACGTTTCGAACATGCCGCCGAGCCGCTCCGGACTGAAATAATCGAGCCGCTCCCGGTACAATCCAAGGTTGGAAAACGCGGCGGTCAGTCCGAAGTCTCCGATCCGGACGTTACGCTCCGAATCCAGCAGAATCACGTCCGGGCAGATGTCATAATGCTCCACTCCCAGCCGCTGGGCTTCCTGCAAGCCAAGCGCCGCCTGCTTCATCCATTTGAGTTTTTCGCCGAACGTCAGGGGAATCAGGCCGTCCACCGCCTCGCGCAAACTTCCGTTGGGCATGAATTGCATGACCAGATAGGACTGCCCCTCGTATTCGCCGCAGTGATAAATGCCGATGACCGCCGGATGGTTCAGCCGTGCCATCATCCGTCCTTTTTCCAGAAAAATTTCGTCAAGCCCCGGCGCTTTTTCCGCGAATTCCGGGTTAAGCACTTTGATCGCCACTTCGCGGTCCAGCGTCACGTCCAGCGCCCGGTAGGTGTTCCAGATCAGCCCGCTGCCGCAGACATCCTCCAGCAGATAGGAGGAATCGAACCAGCGCGGCACCGTGATTTCGGCGGCGCAATTGGGGCACTCCACCTTTGAAAACGGTTCCAGGTCCGACAGGTCCAGGCGCTGTCCGCACCGGTAACAGGCGATTTTCAAAAGCGAATCATTCATCATTACATCCATACGGTTTCGACAGGCTCGGCCTGTTCCACGATTTCCAGCCGGATATCTTCGCGGCCGAGCTCGCGCAGTTTCGCCTGCGCCAGTTCCCGCACCAGTTGATAGGTATTGCACTGCGAACTGATATGCACCAGGAAAATCACCTGCGTCCGCGGAGAAATCAGATTCTCCAGCGCATTCAGCGCGGCCTGATTGTCCAGATGCCCGTTGCGCCCCATGATACGGCGCTTCAAATAGAGTTGACGGTCCGAACGCTGCAGCATATTCAAATCATAGTTGCTTTCCAGAATCAATACGTCGCTGTTCGCCAGGCGCGTCCGCGCCAGCAGGTCGATCGCCCCGAGGTCGGTCGCCAGCCCGATCCGGAACCCGCCCCGGCTGAGCACAAACCCCACCGGTTCCACCGCGTCGTGCTGTACCTGAAAGGGCAGAACGCTGAACCCCGCCGCTTCGAACACGGTCCCGGCGGCGAATTCAATCACCCGCTCGGCGATCGTTTTTTTACGGCGCAGGTAATCGGCGGTCCGCCCGGTCATGCACGCCGGAAGCGAATAATCCTGACAAAACAGCCGCATGCCCCGCACGTGATCTTCGTGCTCATGGGTCACCAGCAGGGCCTTCAGCAGTTTCGGGTCCACCCCGGCTCCGGCCATACGGTTCAGCAGGTCCCGGCGGCTGAATCCCGCGTCCACCAGCAGACCGCCCTCGCCGCATTGTATCACAAAAGCGTTGCCGCGACTGCCGCTGCCCAACGCCGTAACTCCGATTTTCATTTAGTCTCCAAATTCATTCTTTCCCGTTTGGAAAATCTCCGTCACGGTATTATAATATAGAGTAATTAGCATAAATATCAATATTTTTTTCTAAGGTTTTCAAACAGCATTCCGTATGGCCGAGCAAACGTTCAACCACAACCAGACGCAAACCCTTAAACAGGAGCAGGTTTTATCGCCGCAACAATATCAGTCGCTGGAAATCCTGTTGACCCCATTGCTCGAACTTCAGGAAAAGATCTCTCAGGAAATCGCCATGAACCCGCTGCTGGAACAGGACAGCGACCGCCATCTGGAGCTGGCCGGCGACCTGTTCGGCTCCGGCGATCCCCCTGCCCGGCAGCCGTCGGCTGACGATGACGGCAGTTTCGACGACGCCGAAGCCCTGAGCAGCGACGAACTGGCGCAGTTTTCGCAACTGGCCCGCAACTGGAACGAAGGCGAATACGAACCCGGCGACGCCTCCCGCATCAGCGACGACCAGGAACGGCGCGATTACATGTTCAATTCGCTGGTGGACCTCCCCTCTTTGCAGGATCAAATGCTGACCCAGCTCCGGCTGTCCGACATGCCGGAGCGCCTGATCCCCGTCGCCGAGATCATCATCGGAAGCATTGACGACAGCGGCTACCTCCGTTCGAACCTGCCGGATATCGCCATGGCCGCCAACTGCGAGCCCGACGCCGTGGAAGAAGCGCTGCATCTGGTACAGGCCTTCGACCCGCCGGGGATCGGTGCGCGCGACCCGCGCGAATGCCTGCTGCTGCAGATTGACCGCCAGGCACCGCCGGACCGCTTGCTCCGCGAACTCGTCAGCGAACACCTCGACGCGATCGGGCGCAACCATCTGCCCCAAATCGCCAAAGCCATGAAGATTTCGATGGAGGAACTCGACAGCCTGCTGGACAAGCTGAAAAAACTCAATCCGTTTCCCGGCAACGCCATCGCTCCGGATTCCGCCGAATACGTAGTCCCCGAAATGTCGATCGAAAGAGACGAGCACGGCGAATACCAGATCGCCGACACCGGCGACTACATCCCGCGCCTGCGCATTTCCCAGACCTATATGGACCTGCTGGAAGACCCGACCACCGACCGCGAGACCCGCGACTATATCCGCAGCAACCTCGCCAACGCCAAAACACTGCTCCGCAGCCTGGACCAGCGTCAGGACACCATACACCGGATCACCCGGGTCATCGTCGACACCCAGCATGATTTTTTCGAAAACGGCATTGAGGGCCTCCGCCCGCTGACGCTCCAGCAGGTGGCGGATAAACTGGACATTCACGGCGCCACGGTCAGCCGCGCCATCGCCAACAAATACCTGAAAACGCCGTGGGGCGTATTCGAATACAAATTCTTTTTCAGCGGCGGCTACCGGACCGAAGACGGCGGTGAGATTTCCTCCCGTACCGTCAAGGAAAAAATCCGCGAGCTGATCAAAGACGAAACGCCCGAAAAACCGCTCTCCGACAGTAAACTCGAAAAACTGCTGAAAGACGACGGCATGGTCAATATCGCCCGCCGCACCGTCGCCAAATACCGCGAGGAACTCGGCATTCCGCCGTCGCACCTCAGGAAAAAATTTCTATGAATAAAATTTTGAACGTTTTACGGGCCAACGCCGCCTTGCCGCGCCGGTCGATCCTGCTCCTGTTCATCCTCGCCGTCGCGGCGTCGTTCACGGTCCGCAGCATCGTCTGCCACCGCGACATCGCCGCCATGCGGCAGGCCGCCGACGCCGATTTCACGCCGTTTCTGGTGGAAAGTTCGATCATGTACTCCTACGTGCTGGATTCGGCTTACAAGGGCGGAATCCCCGAATACGACCCCGGCCTCGCCAAAATGGAACACGTCAAGCTCTCCGAACAAATGCCGATCGGGCTGGAACCGTTCCTCGGCTGGGGGCTGAAACTGAAAAACGCCCTCCCCGGCCTTCAGCAGATCAGCGATCCCGGTTTCGTCCGGTTTCAGGCGCGGCTGTGGGTCAGCCTGACCGGCGGTTTCATTCTGCTGTGGCTGCTGGCGCTGCGGGTCCCGGCGGGATGGTCGCTGTTCGGCGCGCTGCTTTACGCGGCGGCTCCGGCGGCGGTAGCGCGGGCGACCGGACAAGACCTGCTCTGCGAGGTCATGGCGCTGCCGTTCCTGGTCTCGGCGTTCGCCTGGGCCGGGTGGTATTTGAGGAAACCGAAAGCCGTTTACGCCGCCGCATTCATGGTTTCGGCATTCGCCGCAGTGGCGTTCTGGGACATCGTTCAATTCGTCTTCGCGGTCTGGGTGCTTCTGGAGGTCATCCGTTCGTTCGCGGACAAACGCCCCCGCAAGCGGCGGTTCCACCTCTTTCTGCTGTTTTACATCGCCCTGATCCTGGCGGCGGTGCTGGTGCCGTACCACCGCGCCCACGGCATGATTCTGTCGCCCATGCTGCTGGTGTGTTTCCCGGTGCTCATCCTGTTGAACACCCTGAAACAGAAGCGCCGGACGGCGGCGCTGGCGGCACTCGGCGGGCTGGGCTTGCTCTGGCTGATTCTCGCACTGAACAGTCCGTTTGCCGGCAATTACAGCCATTTCACGGAACTGGTCTGCGCCAAGCTCCGCCATTTCAATATCAAGCCGAAAGACCCGTCCCTGCTTACGTTCAATGCCCGCGTCCTCTGGACCCCCGCCCTGCATTCGGCCACGTTCCGCGATGTCCTGCAATATTTCCCGGGCATGCTCTGGATGACCGGCATCCTGCTTGCCGGAGGGTTGTTCAATCCCCGCTTCCGCGCCCGGCTCCGGGATTTCCGGATGCTCCGGCCGCTGGTGCCGGCGGCGGTGTTTTTCATCCTCTTCATTTTCCTGTTCCGGTTCCACGTGGTGGCGGTGATCTTCCTCAGCCTTTCCTGCGCGCTTCTGTTCGCGGCATGGCACCGGCTGCTCCGCCGCACCTGGCAGCGGGTGCTGCTGCTGGCGCTGGCGGCCCTGACCCTGTACGCGGAGGCGGATTCGCTGTTCCGCCGGATACGGAATTACGAGAGTTTCAGCCTGTCCGAAATCGCCGGGCTGATCCGCTATCTGCGTGACGCCAAGGTTGAAAACCGGGTTTTCCTGTCCACCATGGAACTGTCTCCCATGCTCAAAGCCTACGCCGGAGCCGCCATTGTGGTACAGCCGAAGTTCGAATTCCCGGCAACGCGGCAGATATTCAAGGAATACACTCAATCCCTGTTTTCTCCTTACCCGGAAGACTTTACCGCATTCTGTACGGAGCACAACGTCGATTTCATCGCCTTTTTCCGCGGCACCGGGCTCGGCCCCCTGCATCCTTATTCGTACCGTTATATGGCCAACGCCAAAGTGATCCCCGCCACCAGCGCCGCCTATCTGATGGATGTCGCGCCGCTGCGCCTGAAAAACCTGTACGAAATCACCATCCCCCCGAAATACGGCGCCGATAAACGGTTCCGGCTGTTCCGGTTCGTCAAGCCGGCCGACGCGGCGCGTTCGCGCATGACGTTCGACCTGGCGGTCGACGCCTGGAACGACGGCAACCCCGTCCTGGCGCGCAAACTCATCCGCGCCGCCTATCTCCTGAACCCGAACTCCGAACAGATTTATCTGATGTATTATAAAATCTCCGGCAAAATCCCCTCTCCAGCCCTCCGGGACTTCCTCGAAATCCCCAAATAACGCCACAAAAAAGCCGGAACGGAAAACCGCTCCGGCTTTTCAGGCTCGACTGGATGTGTCTTATTCGTACCAGCCGTCCGGCAGGTGGTCGCGTTCGGCCTCCAGCAGTTCCTTGATGATCATCCGGGCGTCGCCGATGTTGTTCACAATGGGGTCGGTGACCATCGCCAGCAAGAGCTTCTGACGGTCGCACGATGCAATCGCCTCCACGGTCAGCTCGTGGGTGTCCAGCACCTGATGCGTCAGCCCGAGAATACCGCGCGGCAGCGCGCCGACCTTGATCGGTTTCGGGCCGTTCATGTCGAGCTCGCAGCGAAGTTCGAGGAACGCGTCGTCCGGCAGGTTCGGAACCGCGCCGCGGTTGGCGGAGTTGATGTAGAATTTCTTGCCGAGGTTGCCCCACATGCTTTCGATGATATCGGTGGCGTGGTCGCCGCGTCCTTTCTCGAAAAATTCTTCGATCGAATCCTCGCCGTTGGCCAGCCGTTCGGTCGCGGCCCAGGCTTCCGCCATTTCATCCGCCCGGTTATAACCGTCGAACGGAATGATCGGCTCGGGCGTGGCCGGCGTCACGCCGTAGCCCTGGAAGAACGGCACATATTCCTTGGTGTGGCTGACAGCGGTCGGATAAGCGCCGTACACATCCATGAATTCCAATGCGTAATTCGCATTCAGCCGCGGTTTGGCTTTGGGGCTCGGCTCGGTTTCGTATTCCTTGCGGGCCTGCTCGGCCACATGCTCGCGGAGCTTCGGCAGATAGTCCCGCCCATCGTAATTCAGGCGGAACAGCCAGGTACAATGGTTGACCCCGGCGATTCCGAGGTCGAGTTTGGCGTCCATTTCCGGCGGAACGGTTTGCGCATCCATCGGCAGCAGGCCGATCCGCTGCATGAACAGGGCGCGGACATACGGCTCATGGTTGCCGTCGCAAAGCGCGAAGCTTTTGACGTCCGGGGCCAGACGCATCAGTCCGATGCCCAGCACCGAAGTCGGGTTGATGAAGTTGATCAGCCAGGCATTGGGGGCCAGGCGGCGCATGTCGTCAACCACCCGGAGCGCTTCGGGCAGTTCGCGCATGGCGCGGAAAATGCCGCCGGGCCCGATGGTGTCGCTGGAACACATGGTCACGCCGTATTTCAGGCAGATCCGGGTGTCGATGCCGCGGTAATAAGCATTGCGGAACGAAAACGAAAGCACCACGAAGTCCGCATCCTTCATGACCTCCCGACGGTCGGTCGAGCCGATGATTTCCAGTTCGCATCCGGCGTATTCCCTGGCGCGGCGGGCGAGCTTCATCATGGTATTGAGCACGGCAGGGTCGGTGTCGACCAGCGCCAGTGTGCCGCCGCACAGCACTTCACTGTGAATCATGTTGTAAATTACCGGTTTGCCGAAAAAATAACTTCCGGCGCCGATCACTACGACTTTCGGTCCTTTTTTCATTTGACTGTCTCCAGATATGGGCTAATGGGTTCAGATGAATTAATCATATTTTACCATTTACGGCTTGAATTCGCAATGGTAAAAATGTATTATAATTAGCAATCCGGTCGCATAACCATGAAATTACGTTCCACATACCGCCCCTTTTCAAAGGGTTCGCTCCGGGCGCCGCTCCACGCGCGGTCCGCCGGACACTACCTCGTGGACCGGAACTGGCTGGAACGGGAGGTGCGCAAAGAATTCGTTGAACTGTTCTGGGGCGTCCGCGGAGCCCTGCGCTTCCGCCATCAGGACCGCGAATGGGCGCTGAAAGCGAATGAAGTCTGCTTTTTCCTGCCGGGCGATGTCCACTGCATTTCGCTCCTGTCGGAATCCGCGGAGTATTACTGGATGACATTCGACGGGCCGTATCTGGATTTTTTGATTTCGGCGTTCGGGCTGGAACGCGAATCGCGCCCGGCCGGAAATTGCCCGGCAGAGCTATTTCTCCAGCTCGAACGCGAACTGCGCGACCTGAGCACCAACGGCGAATACCGAGCCGGAGCCACCTGCTATGAGATTCTTTCGCTGTCGCGCTTCAGCGGCAGTTCCGCCGAAGACCAGACCGTGGAACAGATCAAGACGATGGTGGAGGAAAATTTTCAGGACCCCGCGTTCGACATCCGGGCGCTGGCGCAAAAAACCGGACATCACCGTTCAACCTTGAACCGGCTCGTCCGCCGCCATTTCGGCATGCCGCCGAGCGAATACCTGATCGGATTCCGCCTGCAGGAAGCCATGAAGCTGCTGCGCGACACCACTTATTCCATCAAAGAAATCGCGGAAAGCGCCGGGTTCAGCGATCAGAATTATTTCGCCAAAGTCATCAACCGCCGTTTCGGCAAAACGCCATCGCAGTTCCGCAAACACGGCTGACGGATTCAACCGCTCCCCAGAGCAATAATCACCAGCCCCGCCACCTGCGGCGCGTGCGTTACCTGCCGCGACCGATCTTCGAAAACGTGGCGGGGCTCTATATTTATGACCACAACGTCGCGGTCATTTCGGCGCTGAAAGAAAGCTACGCCATGATCATCGAAAGCCACGAACTTTCGACCCTGCTGAAAAATATCTGGCAATGCATCTGGGAAAGCGCCGAACCGGCGGAAGCCTGAAAAGGGAAAAATCATAATTTTTCTGATTTGCGACTGTAATTTTTATTTTAACATGTTATATTAGCGAAATGTTTATTGTCACAATCTTAACAATCATAACCATTAATCAAGGGAGTCTATGACTGTGAGTTACACCGTTATCGTGTTTGTGAAACAGGTTCCGGATACCCAAAACATCTCCGGCGAGGCGATGACCCCACAGGGGACCGTCAACCGCGCCGCTCTTCCGGCGATTTTCAATCCCGAGGACTTGAATGCTTTGGAACTGGCTCTGCAACTGAAAGACCGTTACAACGCCAGAGTCATCGTCGGCACCATGGGCCCGCCCAACGCCGCCGAAGTCCTGCGCAACGCGCTCTACCGCGGCGCCGACGAAGCCTTTCTCCTGACCGACCGGGCATTCGCCGGAGCCGACACCCTGGCCACCAGTTATGCCTTGAGCTGCGCCGCCAAGAAATACGGTAAATTCGACCTGATTCTCTGCGGACGCCAGGCCATCGACGGCGATACCGCCCAGGTAGGCCCCCAGCTGGCGGAAAAACTCGCCCTGCCCCAGATCTGCTACATCGAAGATGTGGTCAAGCTCGAACCCGGCAAAATCCGCGCCAAGCGCGCAATCGACGGCGGCTACGAAGTCCTCGAAGCCCCCACCCCGTGCCTGCTGACGGTGATCGACTCCAATATCCCCCGCCCCCAGAATGCCATGCGCATCATGAAATACAAGAAAGCCAAAACCAAATCGGAAGTCATTAAGGGCAACTCCGAATACACCGATGCCGAAAGACTTGCCGAAGTCGAAAAGCGTCTCGCCGAAAAGGGACTGCTGATTCATGAATGGTCCGCCGAAGACGTCGGCGCCGACAAAGGCCGTATCGGCTTCGCCGGCTCCCCGACCAAGGTCAAAGAAGTCATGAGCGTTATCCTTACCGCCACCGACAGCAAAAAAGTAGAGCCCACGGAACAGGGCATCACGGACCTCATGCATGAACTCATCACCGATCATACCTTAGGATAAGAGATTATGGCTAAAATTGGAAACGTCTGGGTTTTTATTGAACAGGAAGGCGGCGTAATCGCCGATGTGAGCCTTGAACTGCTGTGCAAGGGGCGCGAACTCGCCGCCGAGCTCGGTGTCAAGACCGAAGCCGTCCTTCTCGGCGACAAGCTCGAAAAATGCGTCCCCGCCCTCTATGAATACGGCGCCGACAAAGTGTTCCTGGCCGAAGATCCCCGCCTCGAACCCTTTACCACGCTGCCCTATGCCAAAGTCATCATGGACCTGATCCATGAGCACAAACCGAATATTCTGCTGTTCGGCGCCACCCTCAAGGGACGTGAACTCGCTCCCCGCGTGGCCTCCGAAAAGCTCGCCGGCCTCACCGCCGACTGCACCAGCCTGCGCATCGACGACTTCGACGACAAAGTCAACAAGAAGTCCTATACCAACAAGCTGATGCAGATCCGTCCCGCGTTCGGCGGCAACATCATCGCCACCATCGTCAATACCTGGGATGACCCCCAGATGGTGACCGTGCGCGAAGGCGTGATGAAGATGGACGAACCCCTGAAAGGCCGCAAAGGCGAACTGGTCAAAGTCAAGGTCGCCCTCACCGAAGCCGAAACCGTCATCAAGGTCATCGAACGCGTCCGCGAAGACAAGGACGTGGACCTGAAAGGCGCCCAGGTCATCGTGGCCGGCGGCTACGGGGTCGGCAGCAAGGACAACTTCAAGCTGATTTATCAGCTGGCCGAAGCCATCGGCGGCGAAGTCGGCGCTTCCCGCGCGGCGGTTGACGCCGGTTGGATCAGCCATGACCACCAGGTCGGCCAGACCGGGGTCACGGTGCGCCCGAAGCTCTACATCGCCTGCGGCATCAGCGGTTCGATCCAACATCGTGCCGGGATGACCGAAAGCAAGAAAATCATCGCCATCAACACCGACCCGGATGCCCCGATTTTTGCGGTTTCGCACTACAGCATCGTCGGCGACCTGAACGCCGTCATCCCGCAGATGATCAAAGCCTTCAAGGCCAAGCAATAAGGGGAAGGAAGCACCATGGAAAACTATTTTCTCGACAATAAAGACCTGCAGTTCACCCTCAACCACCTTGACCTGAACGAAGCAGTCACCCTGCGCGAGCAGAATTATAAATATGCGAAAGATTACGATCACGCACCGACGGATTTCGCGGACGCCCTGGACAGCTACCGCCGCGTCGTTTCCGTGATCGGCGAAATCTGCGGCGAAAACATCGAATCCCGCTCCCGCGAAGTCGATGAAGCCGGACCGCATTTCGAAAACAACAAAGTCACTTATCACCCCCTCACCCAGATGAACCTGGGCGACCTGACCAAGGCCGGGGTGATGGGCGTCATGCTGCCGTATCAGCACGGCGGGCTTAACTATCCCGTTTCGATCTACACCATGATGACCGAAATGGTGTCCCGTTCCGACGCCTCGCTGCAGAACCTCTTCGGCCTGCAGGACATCGCCGAAACCATCGCCGAATTCGGCAGTGAAGGACAGAAAGCTGCTTACCTTCCCGGTTTCGCCACCGGTGAGTTCGACGGGTCCATGGACCTGACCGAACCGGATTCCGGTTCCGACCTTCAGTCCGTGCGCCTCCGCGCCCATCAGGACCCGAAGACCGGCCAGTGGTATCTGAACGGTATGAAGCGTTTCATCACCAACGGCTGCTCCAAGGTTCACCTGGTTCTGGCCCGTTCCGAAGACGGCACCAGCGACGGCCGCGGCTTGTCGATGTTCATCTGCGAAGCCTGCCCGCAACTGGTTGTCCGCCGTATCGAAGACAAACTCGGCATCCACGGCGTAGCCACCTGCGAGCTTCAGTACAACAACGTCCCGGCACAACTGTGCGGACAGCGCCGCCGCGGCCTGACCCGCTATGTCATGTCCCTGATGAACGGTGCCCGTATCGCCATCAGCGCTCAGGCGCTGGGCATCGCCGAAGCTTCGTTCCGCCTGGCCCGCAAATATGCGTCCGAGCGTGAACAGTTCAAGAAGAGCATCGACCAGTTCCCGCCGATCTATGAAATGCTCGCCAGCATGAAGACCCGCGTCACCGCCGCCCGCGCCCTGCTTTACGAAGCAACCCGCGCCGTCGATCTGCGCACCGTCTACACGCACATGACCGACCGTCTCCCGGCCGATCAGCTCACGCAGGAAATCCGTGACAAGCAGAAGTATTACAACAAGCTCGCCGCGCTCCTCACCCCGATGAGCAAAGCCCTCTCCACCGAAATCGCCAACTCGGTTGCCTACGACTGCATCCAGATTCATGGCGGTACCGGTTATATGAAGGACTTCAACGCCGAGCGTTATTACCGTGACGCCCGCATCACCAACATCTACGAAGGAACCACCCAGCTTCAGGTTGTGGCCTCCATCGGCGGTGTGATGCAGCGCGACGGCGGAAAACGCATCAAGGAACTGATGAGCCTCGGCTATGAGGGCAAACTGCTTCGCCTGAAAGACAAAATCGCGGCCATGCTCGAAAAGCATCTCAAAGCCATCGCTGCCATTGCCGAACGCAAAGACAGCACCTATCATGACCTGATGGCCCGCTATCTGGTCGAAAACGAAACGTTCATCTATGTCGGCATGCTGCTGCTGCGCGACGCCAAGGCTGATGCCGACCGCGAAGCGATCGTTGAACGTTATATTCTCGATGCCGAGCCGGAATTCGCCAAAAACCTGTTGAAGATCAACAGCGGCGACCTGACTCTGATCGACAATCACCGCGATGTGATCGATTATTAATCGGGGGTTTCGCGCTAAAACTACGGGAGCGCCGCATGCGCTCCCGTTTCTGACTTTAGAAAAAGTCGAACCTAAGGAGTAGAAAAAGTGAATAACATCTATCTGGAAAGAGCCAAAAAAATTATCAATGACCCGAAGATTCTGTCATTGGTTACTTCCAAGCGCGCGCGCCAATTGGCCCTGGGCATGCGCCCGATGGTCAAATGCAAATCCGAAAACTGGCTTGACGTGGCCTTGCTGGAAATTGCCGAAGGAAAGCTTTCTTACGAATTTTCGGATATTCCGGAAGAGGATACCCCCCTCAGCGATCAGTCGGAAACCGATGCGGAAACCGTCAGCATGTTCGCCCAGCAGATCGTCAGCGAACTGGAAGACAACGACAGTGTCATGAGCGATGAAGAATACTTCCAATCCGAAGCCGAAAACGAAATTGAATTCAGCGATATTTTCGACGAAGAAGACGATTCGGAAGCCTATCGCAGTTCCATGAAGGACAAAAAATGATGCAACCGCAAGTCGCAGTCATCATGGGAAGCAAAAGCGACCTGCCGGTGCTGAAGGGGGCATTTCAGGTTTTCGATGATTTCGGCGTATCCTATACCGCCCGGGTCATGTCCGCCCACCGGACACCGGCGGCGGCTTGTGATTTCGCTTCAAATGCCGCCGCAAACGGCATTAAAGTGATTATCTGTGCCGCCGGTATGGCCGCACACCTGGCCGGCGTCATCGCGGCGCACACCACGCTGCCGGTCATCGGCATCCCGGTGGCGTCCGAACCGTTCAACGGATTGGATTCGCTGCTGTCCACGGTACAGATGCCCCCCGGCATTCCGGTCGCGGCTGTCACCACCGGCAAAGCCGGCGGCAAAAACGCCGCCCTCTATGCCGTTTCAATTCTGGCCCTGAGCAATTCCGAGCTCTCCGCCCGGCTGAAAGAATTCCGTGCCGAGCAGACCCGCCAAGTTACCGATGCCGATGCCGAATTGCAGGAAGAGTTGAAAAAATAATATCGGCCCGCGCCTGAATAAATCAAGGCGCGAACCGATATCAATTCCGTATTCCGATACCAGACAAGACAAACTGTTGAAAATACAGTTTGCCTTGTTTTTTATTTATTTCGCCTTTAGCCGGGAAGCAAAGTCCGCAAAGATGGCTTCGCGGTCCAGGCGCTGCGCGACCATGTCAAGATATCCGTTGAATTTGCCACGGCGCAACGGATTCGTCTCAAACCGGCGACGCGGGCATTCGTTCATGACGGCCCATTCCGGGTTGACCAACCAGGCAAACGGCGCCAGGTCCCAGATCGACAACACCGCGTCCGGCGGCGGATTCGCCCCGAAACTCCAGATGAAATGCCGTTTGAAACGGTGCAGGAGAAATCCGGCGATGCCCTCGCCCGACGTTCCGAGCAACTGTCCGGCTCCGGTACTGGTCAGCGTCAGGCTTTGCGCTACATCCGCGCACGGGAAAACGATCAACGGCACCGCCGAATCATAGGTTATAATCAAACATAGTGATGATATTTCAAAGATTCAAATTATAGGAAAAATAAATTGGGACGGGAAAGAATCCCAATTAATATTTAATTTGGATTTAAGCCTATAAATTAATAGAAAAATAAAAATGGTGCCATTCATGTGATTAAATTATTGAAAATGGTGAAAATGGTGCCATTCATAAAAATGGTGCATCCTCTGAAAATATTTCTGTGAATCCTTGTCTTTATGGATTTTACAATTCCATGAAATTTAAATTTCACGTTGAATATCCCATCAGGAAAACTATTGAAAAATTGAAACGATGTCTATGAATCGTACAGCTCAGGCAGGCGATCATCCGCCACAACCTGAGCGCGCCTGCAGGATTTTTTGGCGCGCCGGTCAAGTAGCTCCAAAACTACTACAATGGCATTGGCCCGGATGCCTGGAGCCCGCTCTTTCGCCGCTGGGTGACCAACCTGCTGGAGTACTTTGAGCCGGAGTGCCTGATCCACGACTGGGAGTTCGCCCGCCAGCCGCGGACCTGGTGGCATTTCAGCATTGCCAATATCCGCATGATCGTCAACGCATTTTTGTATGCGTGCGCGACGCTGCCGCCCGTTTCCCCGGAGCAGACCAGGCGTGCGCGTCGCCGGGTGATCCTGCGCATAACCGCCCGTGCGGCGGCGCTGGCGCTCCTCTGCCAGCTCGGAGGCTGGCGCGGATACAAAACCACTGTCATCAATCAACCACAAACCAAGGATTTTTCAAATGCGTAAACTGTTTTTGATTTTGATCGCCGCGCTGGCGATCGCAATCGGCCTGCCTGGGTGCTTCAGCGCCACGCAGGCCACCGTTACCGAGTTCGACGCTGCCGGCAATGTCGTCAAGCAGACCGTCACCAGTGAGAGTGTCATCACCACCCTGACAAAGTCAACCCAGGGCAAAACCGTCATCGCCTGGGAGAGTGGCTGGATCGCGTATATAAGCGCCAGCACTGCCACGATGGATGATCCGCCGCCAACGGGGTCAAGATTGGCGCGGGCAAGGTTGACAAGGAACTGGTTTCCGCGTTGCCGGCACAGCAAAATTGGGATGGTATTGCCAAGGCGATCCTGGCGACCAAACAGGAGCTGTCAGTTACGTCTGAGGGCATAATCAATAAGCATTGCATCATAAATATTTGACTAATTATAAATAAATGCTATATTATCTTCAACCGGAGAGGCAATATGAAAATCGTCAAGTTGGAATTGAGCAGAACGGAGCAGAAGATACTGGAAGAATTGCAGGTCAACGGTTCGAATCAAATGCGCGAAAGAAGTTTGGCCCTATTGCACTGCGCGGCAGGCAAAAAGATTACCTGGATAGCGGAGGCATTGAACCGTCGCCATTTGACGATTCGTTCCTGGATAAAAGCTTTCAGGGAGAATGGCATTTCCGGGTTGGAGCGGAGCTATTCGCCGGGACGCCCAAGCTATCGCCAAAAAGAACTTCTGCCGCGACTGACTGAATATCCGGAGCGTTCGCCGCGCGATTACGGTTGGGCGGAAGACCTCTGGAGCATCAAAACCATCAATGCTCAGGTACGGCAGGTACAATACCCCGCAAACGAAACTTTTCCATCCGTAAAGTGTTTTCTTTTTCGCATTTCTCATTTGCAATCCTCTTTTCCCGGTGCTCTATTAAAACTGCCCAACTGAAGTGGCAATGTATATTTTATGGACTGGGTCTTTACAAAAACATTCAGGAGAAAATCGGGTATGAAAAAGAAATGGTCGACGTGTTTATTGCAGATGACAGCGGTGTTGGGTTTCTCATTTCTGAGCGGGTGCACCTCGCCGCCGGCGGAGGAATCCGTCTTCATTCCGCCTGAATATGCGGAGCTGATGAAACAGACGAAATCGCCCGGTTTCCAGAAAGCCTGGGGCAAACCGGCGGAAATCCGGGAATATGACAAAATCACCATTGCAGTCGTCATCTCGCCGAAACAGTTGAAAACTTCCTGGTGGGGCTCGGCTAATGGCTATTATCTGATAAAATCCCAGGATGAAGAACTCAAATACCTGGCCGAATACACCAGCGAATCGTTCCACAAAGCTTTCTCCAAAAGCAAGTATTTCAAATTGGCGGAACAGTCCGGCGCCAAGACCCTGGCGCTGGAATTCGCCATCGTCCAGGCGGTGCCGAACAAACCGGTCCTGGGCGCCGTATCCAACCTCAGCAGCCTGACCCCCATCGGCGTGCTGGTGGTGCCGCTGAAGATGGGAGCCAAAAGCATATCCGACGACACTGGCGGCGCGATTGCCATGGAGTCCATTATCCGGGACTCTCGGGACGGCAAAGTGCTGGCGGTTTTCGCCGACCGCGAAAAAGGAACCACGGCTTTGTTTAATGCCAAGGAATTTACCCCTCTTGCCGGTATCCGCGCGATCATCGACCTTTGGACGTCCAATGTGGTGACCGCCCTGGACCAGGTCAAGGAGGGCAAGCATGTAAAGCTGGAAGCGCAAAGAGGCTTTTCGATTATCGACTATTGACGTCCGGCAAACGGACTGCGGCGGATATTTGAACCGCTTGAAAGTATACGCAAATCACTGACCGGAGCCTGTTATTCAGACTTCGTCAGGATTTCCTTTTCGAGCCTGATATCTTTAAACTGGATGAAATCCCCGTCTTTCAAATTGGGCAGCAGCACTACAGAAAAAGTTTTTGCCCCCGGCCACCATTGGCGATGCCGGGGATGGTCCCCGGAGACGCCCCTGCATTCACCGGAAAAGTTTTTCCAGTCGGATGGCATTTTTGCACTTTGAACAAAATTTTGCTGTGTCCAGGGCCGATGCCGGCGAACCGCCGTCCCGCCGGGATACGCCTTCCCGACCGGGGCGGCGAGCGTCACCGCCCATCCGTCGCCGTCTCTGGCGATCTCTTTGACGCCGTTCCCGCTGAGGTTGCGATTCGGCAGGTCCCGGAAGGATTTATCGGTTTCAAAGGCGATGCATCCGTTTGGAATTTTCTGCCATTTCTCCGCGTTCTGCACATAAACGACCGTATCATTGACGCCGCACGGTTTTATCAACCCGGTATCCGTATCCGGCAGGAAATGAACTTCACGGCTATTGATCGGCCTCCCCGCCGCGTCATATTGGACGAATCCCATGAACCAGTTGCCGTCGCCCTTGCCGCGGCAGCGGCGCTCCGTTTATATTTCGCCTCCGGATCGATTTCAAACCGCGACTGGCTGACCGCCGATCCCGGCTTCCTCATTTCCCCGATCCCATCGGCGAATGTGATGCCGGTCCATCGGTCGGACAATTCCATATGCTGAATCCGCCTTCGCCGTCGGGATTTTCCAGCTTCATCACGACCAGCGAGCAACTTTCGGGCAGCGTCGCCTCGCCGCCTTATGATCACTGTAAGCCGGAGCGCCGGCATCCCGCGCCAAAGCCCGCACGGCCTCGACCGGCAACAGGCAGGCCGAACTGAACACCGCGGTCCAGCCGGGATATTTCCGAAACAGGGTGACGGGTTTGCCGTCGGCATTGCTGGAAAAGCGGAACCGGGCGTCGCGACAAATGTGCAAATGCGGGAGCTTTCATTCTACGGGGTCCGGCAGGCGGAAACCAGCGCGCCGAAAAAACGCGGCGCCAGTTCCGGCATCCGTTCCACATGAAACTGTATCCCCATTACCATCAGCTCACCGGTGCGTTCGATGACTTCCACGCCGCCCCCGTAGTCACAGACCGTGACGGACAGCTCCTTTCCCGGGCAAGCGGGATCAACCGCCTGATGATGAGAAGTGTTGACGGTTATGACGTCGCCCGGTCGGGCGTTGATGATGGAACTGAATCGGCCGGCTTTTTCGATGACAGCGCCGTGCATGCCGTTCCGGTGATTTTCGACGTGCTGGATTAGCCGTCCGCCGTGAGCGATCGACAGCAGCTGGCATCCGGCGCATATTCCCAGCACCGGCAGCTTCCCGGCCAATGCGGCCTTCATCAGCGCCAGGTCGAAGTCGGCGCGTTCCCGCTCCAGGCTGGTCTGCGGATGCGGCTCCTGCCCATACCATGCGGGCGGATAATCGTGTCCACCGATGAAAACCATTCCGTTGATTTGTTCCATGAATTCGCTGATCGCCTCAAGGTTGGGCAGCGGCGGTATCAACAGCGGGAGCCCGCCCGCCCGGTAAACGGCGTCGACATAATTGTCAGTCACCATATAAAAATGGCGGCCGCCTTCGTTCAGGGACTGGAACACCAGATTGACGCCGATGACGGGTTTCATTCCAACTCCTTGTAGTAGGTGATGAATCGTAGGGAACGGTCAAAACCGGCGCGTTCATAGGCGCGCCGGGCGGGCGCATGGGCATCGTCCAGTCCCGTAACCACCCTGGCCGCCTTCATTCCGTTCGCCCGGAATAAATCGAGAACATCGCGGTACATCTGCTGCCCGATACCTTTCATTCCGCATTCGGGATCGGCTGCATTGTTCATGATTTCGCCGATGCATGAACCACAGCCCATTCGGAACGTAATGAAACCGACAATGCGCCCGTTCTCCTCGCACACGCGGACACAATCCGGATTGTTTTCAATCCAGGTTTTTACCTCCAGTCCCTTGCTGGCATCGTCGCCCGCCGTATGAAGCAAACCGGAAATGCGGTCGCCGAGGGCCTGCCGCGAATAACGGCGGATTTCCCGCCAGGCGCGATTGGCAATATCCATGATGACTTCCAGATCGGACGGTTGATAGTTACGGATCATTTTCTTCTTCCTTTCAAATTTCCGGGAATCTCTATTTATTCGGTACGATATACAGCGGAACAACTTTCAGATCGCTGAACCAGGCCGACTCGGATTTTTTCTGTTGCCCCACCCCCATGCCTGCCGTCATGGTTGCGCTTCGGTCAGGAATCGTTACCGTGATGGTGAGCTGCTGCCAATCCGTCCGCGAGGAATCAGCTTCAGCGGTGTAACGATCCGCCTTGCCCAGCCATTTCCCGTCGGCGGTTTTGCCATGGACATTCAGATAAGCCGGGCTTCCCTGGGTCTTGACCCGACAACTGACCCGGTAACGCGAGCCGACCCGCACCGGATACGACTGGTTGACGGAGGCCGCGATGCAATTCCGGAAACAGACCGCGGGAGTATCATTGCCGGTTGCTGTTGTGTCGATTTCGATAATGCTGTCCGTATTGGGGCGGAACCAGGTACTCCAGGAGCGGAGTGAACCGTCTTTGCGCTTTGCAAACAGCGGATTAAGGACGATGCTTTTCGCCGTTTCCAGTTGCGGCTTGATAAACGGAGCCAGCAAAGGATAGCTGTCCAACGCTTTCCGCCAGAACTCCGGCGCCTGCGCACCTGGGTTGGTACGGAGCGACGCCATCAGCTCATCAATCCGGGATGCGGTAGCGTTTGGAACATCTTTAAGCGGAAACTCCGGATTGAATTCCGCGGCTCTGACCGCCCGCCGGTTCAAAGCTTCCAATATCTGCCGCGGATCGCTGACGCCGGACAGTTCCGCCTGGAAATCTTCGAACTGCAGCGCGGCAATCACCGGATACAAAACCTTCCGCTGTCTCTCCAACCGTTTACTAACCGCCGGATCATTCGCGGCCAGGCGTAAAGCGTCTTGAAAAGCCCCGGTCATGACTCGAATATCTTCCGCGTTATAAAGGTCATGCTCATAAGTTTCATAAATCCGCCTGAAATCATAGGGATTGGCAGTCCGGTTCCAGGCATTTTCGCATTGCCGGAGGTAACGCCGCATCGGGGCGGCCGCCGGACCGTAGAAACGTTCGCAGAAGATATCGAGTAATTTTTCAACATCAGTTTCCGGGTCCCACCAGATTTTGCCGAGGATCCATAAACGCGGCGCATCAATTTCCCACGATGCCCTGCGGTTGACCGCTTCCGGATAGACCTCCGAGTAAACGGCGACTATTCTATGTTTTTTAAGGAAGTTCATATATTCCGCGAATCTGCCGGGGTAAAATTTCGGCACCGCTTTGGTATGAAGATGAAAATAAACGCCAAGCTGATTGCAATGCCGGCTCCAGGCGGCAACATCGGCATGGACATCCGCCAGCGAGGGAATCACCAAATACGGCATGACATTCGGACGTAATTTGATTTTTACCGGGGGCCGCCTGGTTTCATCGCCATAGGCCAGGCAGGCGATAAACTTATCGGGATACTCCTCCCGGATTCCGTCGGCCACCGCATTGGCAAAAGTAAAATAGCGGTCCGTATGACCCGGAACTCCGGGAATATCGAGCTTCCGGCATTCTTCGCATTCGCAGAAATTACCGCCGTCGTTGGCCGAAACGCTGAAGGAGTCGATCCACGGGTACTGTTTGAATTGCCGTTTGGCTGCTTCGATAAACAACCGGACCACGTCCGGATTGGACGTGCATGCCTGCCGCTGCATCCGGACCGGACGGCGGCGCTCTCCCCGCAGCATATTGAAGTATTCCGGATGGGTATCGAACATGGCCGGAGGCATCACCCGGTTGATATTGTGGTTGAACAGATACAGCATTTCATGGCGATCCCTGGTTTCCTGATTCATTTTGTTATACCGCCCCCAGCCCGGCGTTACACCCGAAATACGGCGTTCCCGGAATGCCGGTTCACTGATCTGTTTTTTCACATCGGCCCGTAACGCCCGGTTCCGGGGAATCACCGTGCCGTCCTCATGCGGCCACACCCAGATCACGCCCGCGTATTGTTCCAGAAATTCCGCCACGCCGTAGAACGTGCTGATCGGACGGTTCCCGGTAATTACCAGGCATTCCGGGCTTACCGGATCAATCAGGAACGCATCCTCGAAATGTTTATCCAGTCCCGCCCGTTTCGCGGCCGCCAGTCCCGCCGGAGTGCTGCCGATATGGATTTCCAACTTCCCGGAATTGTTTTCATCGTGCGCGACATCGCCGATTTGCGAAAAAATACTCTTTATCAATTCCGCCGCCTCCCGTTCTTCCGGTTCGCTTTTTGCCGGCAGGACAATCCGATACCGGGATTGGCCGCCTTCAAAAAAACGGTAATTTACGGTTTTATCCTCACCCCGGACAGAACACCAACCAACCAGACTGGAAACCAGCAACCAGGCAACCAGAATCTTTCTATTGGACTTGTTCATCTCAATTCACTCCTTTTTTTGTCAGCGTTCTGGATCGGCAATTCTTTTCCATCTGCTTCCAACATTAGTTTTCCGTCCCAGGATGTAGGGTTGGTATGCTTCGACATAGTCGCGGGCCCGAACGCCGCTCACCTGCCCGGCGGCCCACAGGACATTGACTGTTGCGTCATGCCAGGGCCAGGCCTTGGAATAAGAAGCCCCATCGGCGCTGCTGTCGCCCAGATAAGCCCAGCTGATGCTGTTTTCGGGGCAATAACCATCCGTAATTATCGCGATGCGGCTCGGATGCCGCAATTCGGTGAGCCTGGCCGGAAGATCGCTCCTGGCGGGTGTCGTATACCTGCTCGATCCGCCGATATGGAAAAAATTGTAGCCGTAGTGAGATTCGCCTGTGACGATGGTGCTTTCCGTCGGCGCGGGAGAGGTATTGGCGGGGCAGGTCAGCGATTGCGGACCCGTAATATACCGGTTATTGCAGAGCCACACGGACCAGTAGTTGCTGCCGAAGTAGTTCGGGAAAAAATAATCCTCGTAATCGCCCTGGTAAAAGGACGCAACTGTACCAAGTTGCTTCAATTGATTGATACAAAAAGCATTGCGGCTTTTATTCCGGGCTTTGTTCAGTGCCGGAAGCAGCATTGCTGCCAGGATCGCAATAATGGCGATCACGATCAGGAGTTCAATCAAAGTAAAAATCGTTCTTTTCAACTTATTCCTCCTTGCCGGTAAGTTGCCGGAATATTTCAAGGGCGTCGGTTGCAGCCGCCGCCATTTTTCCGAAATCAATCGTATCGATGCTGTCGCGCTCCGTGTGAAACTGCCGGAAAAACGACTCGTCCCGATACCAGATCCCCGGCACGCCGATCTGTTTGAAGGATCTGTCGTCGCCGTCGGTATGCGTGGACGGGCAGATAGGGAAAGCCCCGGAGTGCAAGGGCGGCAGCTTTTCGCTGAGTACGGTACGGATCTGCGGTTCTCCGAACAACAGTCCGATGTCATCGAAATTCAGGAACCAGCGGATGTCTTCCCGTTGATGGCGTGCCACGTAATCGCCGCTTCCCGGCGGTAGGGTTTCGGGAATATATTCCTCCGCCGAAAATGCCGCGAAATCCAGATTCCATCCGTTGTTTTTTCCATGCAGCAGCCGGGCGAGTTCCAACAGGATTGCCACGCCAGACGCATTGTCGCCGGCTCCCTGTGTCAGCGGAGCCGTGTCAAAGTGGGCGCCGATCACACCTTTTGCCGGGCCGAAACCGACCGTCCGGGCGATAACGTTGCAGCTCTCATGAGGGAAGGAGGAGGCTTCGAGCCGGAGCCGGTACACATCGTCGCAATGGTGTGCCAGTTCAAGCGCGCCTTCTTCCGCCACGGCGCAGCAGCCGAGTTGTTTCAGGAATGGTGAACGCTGGATTTTGGTGCTTGCCGCCAGGGAAGTATGGATGTCGCTGATAAAGACCGCGGCGGCGGCTCCGAGAGCGTCCAGTTCCCCGGCAATCTGATTGCGCCCCTTCACATCCCCCGGTGTCGACACCGCCGCCACCATGCAGATACGCCCCGCCACCGGCAGCTCCCCAAGCCGTTCCAGTTCGGAACGCCTGAGCCACAGCAGTTTGCTTTCCGCTTCGGCCGCCGGCGAGAAAAAACAGGGAACCGCTCCCGGAACCGAAGTCCGGCGGGTCAGGTTAATCAATTCAAAAGATTTAAAGCTCCAGCCGGTGACCGGGTAACTTTCGCGGACTGCCGGATAACCGTACTCCCGAAAAACCTTTTCAATGTAGTTGGCGGCGGCGGCCTCGCCGGAGGACCCGACATGGCGGGAACCGATCTCCAGGCAGAGTTTCCGCAGGTGCTTCTCCAGGTTTGCGCGAATCTCATTCATTATTTCAAAATCCTGTCATAATTTTGCGATATGGTTTGATTATACTGCCCTTCAAGTGTAAAGTAAATGGTATTTCAGAGAAAAAATTTAGCATTTCGGAGAAAAAATGAATCTGTTCCGGCTGAAACTCCTGCACTGGTGTCATGACAAGAACGAAATCACCCGTATGCTTACGATTCACGATCACCCGTACTGGCAACTGGAATTCTGCACGGACGGACACATCGCCACCCATGACGGAGAAAAGATGCTGATGCTCCTGCCCGGCATGTTTTTCCTGGTTCCGCCGCAGGCACCCCACGGTTTCCTGAAGCCCTGCCCCGGCACCGAATCGTATTCTTTCAAATTCCAGATCGCCGACGACGTCCGGCTGTCGGCCGACTGGGCCACGCCGGTTCCTCCTTCTCCTTTCACCCGGTGGCTGGGAGGCGTGCTCTTGGAGCTGGTCGTGAATGAGACCCAGGGGTCCCTGAGCGTCAACCGCAAACAGGATGCGCTCGAATATCTCTTATCGAACGTCGTGCATTACGTTTACCGCGAACCGAGGGAAAGCACCGTATTGCCGGAACCCATCATTCAACTGCGTGAAATGGTTTTGTCCGAAGGGAAAAGAATCAATGTCGAGATGGCTGCGGCCAGACTGAATTGCAGCGTATCCCGCCTGAAATACCTGTTCGCCCGCGCGGCGGCCCGATGCCGCGAAGTGAACGGCGACACCTCCGTCAAGCGTTATCTTGACCGGGTTTGCCTAGAATTGGTCGAAAATTATCTGGAATATTCCAGTTTTTCCATTGGGCGGATTGCGGAAACGACCGGATTTCCCGACATTTACGCCTTGTCGCGTTTTTACACCAGAATGCGCGGTTATCCGCCGTCCCGCTTTAACCCGGTCCGGTGAAATGCCGTTTCCGGCAGGGGATTCAAAAAATTTCGATTTTTTGGGGCATTGCCCATTGACTTTATTTCCGGATTCGTTATAACCTTATCAGATAATGTTCATTTATTATGATCTCTAATTAAAAGAATGCCTCTTATGAGTGTGAAAATTATTGATAAAATTGTATTTCCATCATGTCTTGCAAAGATTGATCATAAGCGCAAATTGAGAAAAAACGAAGTGGATTTGCGCCGAGGGATTACGGTACAACGATGTCAATCGGGCCGTAGTCAATTTCTTCCGGGTGATCGCCGATCCGGATTATTTCGGCAAGTTCATGGCCCGAGCCGCCCTGCTGCCCTACAGCCGCGAATTATACGAGGAGTTCTTGCGCGCCTGGCCCGCGATTCATGACCCGGTTGAACAGACCGTTCGATGGTATTACGTGGCCAGACAGAGCTTCTCGGGACAGTTTGGCGCGTCCCGGGGGACTGGCATATCCACATCGCCCACCGAGCGCTGGAGGTCCAGTTTCGACAACCTGCCCAACCTTCTCTCATTCTATACATGAACGGCAAAAATGTCGCCTGCGCCGAACAAAAAATCTCGTTTTTATCTTTTGGAGTCTTGACAAATCATGAAAAAAGACTATAATTAGTACAATGAAATACAATATAATACAATATAATGGAATTTAGCCAATGAGAACCCCATTTAAGAAAGACCGTTTATATCTGCAATTGAAAGAATCCATTCTCAATGGCAAATATAAACATGGCATGCGCCTTCCTTCGGAAATAGACCTGACAAAAGAATTTTCCGTTTCCAGAATTACACTTCGCGCTGCGCTGAAACTGTTGGAAAAAGACAATCTTCTGTTTCGCATACGGCCCAAAGGAACATTTATCAATATGCCGAATACCAATCAACGCTTGATTTTGGCATTGGTCCAGGAGAAAAATGACATCGCGGAAGCACGAAATTACATTTTGCCCGGAATTCAACAGGCCGCCCGGGAAAAAGGATATGTTTTCGAGCTTTGCCCGGTTGATTTTATCGATAAGTCGTTTCCCGCCTATCGCAGCAAGGAGATCGGCGGCGTTGTCATTTTCGGGGGCCAGTATACCGGTGAAGAAAAATATATTCAGTTTCTGAAAGCGGCAACGTGCCCTGTCATTATGGCCGGATGTCATACCGGAGATGTTCGTCATATCGGATTTGCAGGCATACGACCGGACCGCAAAGGCGCGTGGCTGGATGGGCTGCGCGCCTTGAAAAAAGCCGGCCATACGCGGATTGCGACCCTCTCGGATCGAAGGATTCAAGGATTCGGATTCGAATATGACGAATATTATGAGAGCATAGGGAAGGAGAGATTGTCCACCCCGGAGCTGACGTTTTTTTCCGGTTATGACCCGGTTGAAATCAAAAAAAATCTCCAGAAAATACTCCGCATGGGAAGTCCGCCTACGGCAATCATGTGTTATTCCGACTTTTATGCCATGCTCCTGATGCGTGCGGCAGAGGAAATCAAAGTAAAAATTCCGGAAGACATTTGCGTGATGGGATTTTCCGGTTATCCCGGTGCGCGTTTTCTAAATCCGCCTTTGGCGACGGTTGATTTGAACTATTTTAAAATGGGCGTTACCGTCGTGGAGTTGATTGCCAGAGCTTCGGATTGGTTTGGCAAGCCTTCTGTCGCCGTACCGGAAATTATTATGCCGCATGAGGTTGTCATACAGCAAAGCGCCAAGATGCATAGGATGGAATTAACGGTTCTTCATGAACTTTCAGGTTCTTCTGCACTTTATGAAAA
>DHTZ01000030.1:0-29554 GCA_002408885.1 Lentisphaeria bacterium UBA5247
ATTATAGCCATACTGGCGGCGATGTTGATGCCGGCACTGAATTCGGCACGGGAAAAAGCCAGAACGACTTCCTGCCTTAATAACTTACGACAGCTCTTTAATGCGGCGGCATTATATTCAAATGATTATGCAACCGAGAGAATCGCCGGCAGCGGGAACGGCGGGAACTGGGTTAATCTTATGACCGAAGCCGGCGGTTATCTTCCGGTGATTTCCTATAGTAACGATAATTTGAGGAGTCCCTTGTCGGGGGCGTTCAAGTGCCCCTCGGTGGCAAATGTTGCCCAGCCCGCAGCGATTATGTATGGATTTCTGAAAAGTCATTATGGGCTGAATAAATATTTGTATTACAATGCTTCCAATCCAACCGGAAATGGCGCAGATGTATGGCATCCGAACAAAGAAATTAAAAATCCAGCCAGAACCGTTTACTTCGGGGACACGAAAAACGGAGCAGATACGACCCTGGGCGAAGTTGGTGCTTTCATTTTTCGGCATGAAAGAAATGGTTCCGCAAACTATTTATTTCTTGAGGGACACGGAGAATCAAGGAAAGTCAATGCTGTTCCCACCGTACAAATGTATGAAGCATCTTTATGCCAGGGAACGATTTTCTGGCGTAAAGCGGACCGCTCCGTTTGGTCCGATTTTTAATGGAAATTAAGATGCAAAGATTTTTTTTGACTTTCTTCTTATGTGTCCCGATTTTTGCGATATATGCTGAAGAAACTCCAAGGGAAGAACGTCTGGCTTTTATTGGTGATTCTATCACGGCAGGCAATAGTTATGCGGTTCAGATGGAGATTTACCTGAAGGCCTGTGCCGGTAAGCGAAATCTGAAGGTGCGTTCTTTTGCTTTTCCCGGGGATACCGCGCTGGGCTTCAATAAACGTATTGATGAAGTCCTGGCCTGGAAACCTACCGTTGCAACCATCCAATTTGGGATGAATGATGGATTTTACGGCAGGTATACGGACTGGATGGGGAACAATTACCTGGAAGGGGTGACCAAGGCGATTCGGGCTTTGCGGAAGATGAATTGTGCCGTTTATCTTGCCACACCCACGGTAATGGATCCCGTTTATGGAAAACCGAATAGCATCTATGCGGGAAAATGTAACGCGGAAACATATAATTTGACCCTGAAAAAACTTGCCGAATTTACGGGTAAAATTTCAAAAACGGAAAAAATCCCGCAGGTGGAATTATTTGAATTGATGTCAAAAGTCATGACGCAATGCAAAAAAGAATATGGAAATCAATATGTCTTTGCCGGTTCCGATGGCATTCATCCTGGCCCCAATGGCCAACTGGTAATAGCTTATGCTTTTCTTGAATCACTGGGGATGGAGAAGAAAGTTGCCCGGATTACAGTGGATATGGAAGGAGACGTATCACTTTCCGAAGGACACAAAGTCGCTTCCCGAGAAAACAATGAGCTTGTCCTGGAAAGTACCCGTTATCCTTTCTGCCATTCTTCGGGCACAGAAGATATTCTTCCATTTCTTCCATTTCAGGAGAAGTTTAACCGCTTTGAATTGAAGTTTGTCAATCTTCCCTCCGGAAATTATAAAGTCACCTGGGGGACTTTCTCCAAAAACTTTTCTTCGGAAGCCTTGCAGGAAGGAATCAACCTTGCCGATGAATTCCGAATCAACCCTTTCAACTCAACGTTTGCGGTTCTTTATAAACAGATTGAATGCAAACAAAGATATGAAACTTCTCTTGTTTTTGAATTGTTTCCCAAACTGCGGAATTTACAGGGCGCCAACGGGCCGGAAATAGCTGAAACATTGAAAAAAGAACTTATCAGACATCGGGAAATACTGGAGCGTGAAATCTCGCTGCCTCCAGTTAACCATAAAATCAGAATCGAAAAAATCAATCAGGAGAAATGATATGAAAGTGGCGTTGTGTCTTTTGCTTAGCGGATTCTTTGGCTTGTTGCAGGCGATTAATCCGGAATATTTTCCGGGAATTCCCGGGAATTACAGGGCTGCTAATGACCGGATTTTATTGGATGCAAAATATTGGAAAGCGGCTCCGGGATTCAGTATAACCTCGGATTGCGACGGGTTGACTGCAAGTTCAAAAGTGCCGGCACAGTGGAGTAATGAATTTGTAGCGCTTGACTCAACTCCGATTAAACCGGGGAAATTACTGAAAATAACCACACGTTTTTATCTTACGGAAGTTCAATCCGGGAGTTTATTCACTATGCGGCTTCAACTTCTTGACAAAAATGGCAAAGTCATTGCCGCGAGTGATGTCGCCGAAGGGCAAAATTCTTCTCCGGAAAAACTGATATGGCGGGAAAGTTATATCCAGATCCCGCCGGAAGCGGTAAGCGCGCGCCCGACCATCAAATTCTCGGGAAATCCCATGACGGTGAAAATTGTCCATTTTGAACTGGCTACCGTAGACAAGCAGGATCCAATGCCGATTTTTCCACTGAAGACTCCATTCAGCAACAAACACCTCGACGACAAAGAGCTCACCCAAGCCTTGATGGAACGCGAAAAGGTTCAGGTAAAATTGGCAACGAATGGTGATCAGGTACAATTTCTGGTAAACGGAGAAGCCGTTCCGTTGAAAATATACAAGAACAACCTCACCACCACGATTGCGAATTATCCTGAATTTCTGAAAAAGACTCCGGCAATGCAAAAGGCCGGGTTCAATCTCTTTACCATCGGGGTTTACCTCGGGCTGCCCGCCCATCCCAGGACTGCAAACAGCGTTTGGCAGAAGGATGGAACGTATCGGGTAGAGATTATCCAAAAGGCCATGCGCGAAATATTGAAGTATTCTCCTGATGCAATGATTCTTCTGGATTTTTTCATTACGCCGCGTGAAGGCTGGAGTGAAGCCAACCAGGACGAAGTTGTACAATGGATCGACGGACGCAAGGGGGTTTTCAGCGGCGGGGGAAGAATCCGCAGTTTGACCAACGAGCCGCCTGAAGTATTGACTCCCATTCCGCATGAGCCATGGTCCATGGCGATGTGGATCCCCTCGTATTTCTCTGAAAAGTTTACCGAGGATGCTTCAAAAGCGATATTCGATATTTTTCAGGAATTGGAAAAGACACCGGAATCACGAGCACTCGCAGGGATTCTTATGGTTCGCGGCGTAGACATGCAGTGGTTTGACCTGTTTGCCGAAATTCCGGCCACAAAAGAGGGAAAAGCGATCTATCCTCTTGCCGATTATTCGCCTGCTTCTGTTAAGTCCTTTCGAAATTTTTTGCGTCAGAAATATAGTAATGATATCGATAAGCTCCGGGCATCTTGGAACGATTCCGCAGTAAAATCATTTGATGATATCCAGATCCCCGCTCATGAAGAACTGTTCTCAAAAGGTCAGGTGATGATACGAAAATCAGGCGGGCGTGACCGCATTGCCGATTTCATTGAATCCCGCGGAGATGGAATGTCAAAACAATATCTCAGTTTTTGCCGGGCAATCAAAAAAGCGACAAATAATCGACTGATGGTTGGCTCATATCGCGCGGAAGGCGCCATTGTTCATTATCCTTTTCTGACCCAACAGTGCTCAAGGCAGATGTATGCCGCTCCCGAAGTCGACTTCTTCGCTTCATGCCCCGGTGGCCGCACGCCGGAAAATCCCGTCATGCCATTTCTGCTGAACGGTTCTTTGCGGCTTCACGGTAAACTTGCGGTCGTCGAACTGGATTTCCGCACTCCCTGGGTATGGAACTGGGGGCCGTGGGGAAATTCAATTTATTACAAAACGCATGATGAAAAGGAGTTTCAGCAACGGACCATGCGGGCCCAGCTTTTTGCCAGCGCTTACGGCGGAGCTTTTCATGCGTTTGATATGGATGGAAACTGGTATGATACTCCAATGGCTATCAATGCGTGGACCAATAATAACCGGATTTATGACCTCCGCAAGCCGCGTCCTCTTTCCGACAGGCGTATCGCTTTGTTTTATTCGGAGCATTATTGGGAATATATGGCATTGAACAGTACCCGGGCTTTTGCCCATACTGTGAAAAACTCGCCGCGGGAAGCCATTATCCGTAGCGGGGTTGATTGCGACGCTTATCTGCTGGATGATATATTCCATCCCGATTTCAAGGCTCCCAGAGTTCTCTGGTTTGTCGATTCGCTTGAGCTCACTCCCGCCAAAGCCGCCGAAATACGAAAGAAATTTGCCAATTCAGGTCGGATATTGGTCTGGATGTGGGCTCCCGGTATAGGAGCAACCAATGATATTGGTAAAGTCGCAGGATTTCAACTGGAACGCGCACCGCAAGCAGATGGCAAGCCCATTATTGCCTTGAAGAACTCAAAGGACTCTTTGATGGAAGGGGTTGATAATCTGCTGCTGGCAAAGTACAGGCCATGGGGATTGGGGCCGGTGTGGAAAGTAACCGATTCCAATGCGGTTATTCTGGGGAATTATGCTGGAACACAGATTCCGGCGATGGCTGTCAAGCGTTATGACGACCATACGGAAATATTCATTGGCCAGGGCGGAAGCGTAACTCCGCGTTTTGCCCGCAATATCGCACAGGAAGCCGGAGCCCATTGCTGGATTGCCAGCGACGACCCTGCCGCATCCGCGGGAAATCTGCTGATTGTCTCCGCCGCGTCATCTGGAGAAAAAACAATTTACCTGCCTGCCGGCATCTCTGAGGTGAAGTCAGTGACGGGACAGAAGATCCGGCAAGATGGAACGCAAGTAACATGCAGTCTTGAATATGGCGATGTCCTGGTATTGGAATTATTGGAGCATTGAGATTGCAAATATATAAAATCATTGATTCCCAACCCGGCATGAACGTGACAGCCGTCAACCAGTATGCGGCCGAGGGTTTTCCAGTAGTGGAATTTACGCCATCGCCACATGGCGGACTTGAACGCTTGTGGTTTTATTTTGGCATGGAGAATATCGAGGTAAATGAATACCCCGTCACCCGCCTTATTCTGAAGAATATCAATACCATGTTGGGAAGTAACAAGGGAAACTTTCTGCCGGTGTATCGTTATTCCGGTGGTAGTTGGCAGCGGTTGCCCGAAGCCCGGAAATTGCTTCGGGATGATGGTTATATTTCTTTGTACTGGGATGTTGAATCTCCAGAAAGTCTGCTGGAAATAGCCTTTTGCTATCCATATGGCGAGAAAGAACTTAATGCTTTACTGAAGGATACCGGGAACTATTGGCAGCAAAACGAGATCGGGGTATCTGCCGCAGGACGACCATATTATCGGCTTAGCAATAACTTTGGTTCTGCCACGGAACGGCCTTTCGGGTTTTATCTTATTGCGCGCCAGCATGCAATGGAAACTTCTGGAGCATGGGTTTTGGATGGGATCTTACGCCACTTGGCGGAGCTCGATGCCGCTATTCCGGTTTGGGTTATTCCGTTTGCTAACCTGGATGGAATTATTGAAGGCGATTACGGTAAAGATCCATTTCCGAGGGATATTAATCGCGCCTGGGGCCCAAACGCCATGATGCGGCATGAAACTAAAACCATTTCCTGTGACCTGGATGAGTGGCGTCAGCGGGTCGGTAAGCATTCTATTATTTGCGATTTACACAGTCCGGGAGCCGACGAGGAAAATCTTTATGTTTTCATACCAAAAGATATACAACAGGAAGAACCGTTATATCAATATTTGCGGGAATTGAATCTCGCTTTGCAGGATTATGCGGCTGATCCCTTTATTAAACATTCAGATTATAAGCCGTATTCCGCTTGGGGGAAATATTGGAACCTCTGCGAGTATGCAAACCAGACTTTGGAAATGCCGGTTTTCTCAATGGAAATCTCTTACTATAAGGCTGGGGGCAGAGTGTTGGAGATTGATGGTTACCGGAATATCGGGAAAATCATTGCCGACTGGGCTTGTTCATTATCTTGATGACTCACAATATGTTACGGGGAAATAATTAAAATTATCGGTGTTTTAGCGGATCACGAATTTCCGCCGGCCCCGCCAATGGCAAGCCCTGCCATTGGCGGGGCCAATGATATTTTCTATGGCAATGTTGTCCGGTACCGCTCAATCCCTGACGGGTTTTCTCCACTTGGAGAATGAGCAAATAACTCTGAAATCCGAAGCCCCATCAAACCCCATCCGTATCCAATAGAAAGGAATCATATTATGGTAAAAATAATCGAACGAATCATCTTCAAAGACGATGACACAATAGAAAATACTACCCGCAAGATTGAAATCCCTGGCAAAGTCACGGCGCCGCTATGATAGCCGGAGTAATGAATTTATGGGGATGGAACCTTGTAATTAGAGACAATGAAAATAGTACCGGAATAATCATACACGGCGAAAACGAAAGTGACCTGGTTGAACTCAAAAAACTTATTTCAAGAACGACGATCAAGATATCGATTCAAGTCCCCTTAAATATCCCGGGTTACTCGATACCATTTCAAAACTGATAAACCCACACCAATAAAAAAGCGGCTTTATTCCGAATAAATCAGGATAAAGCCGCTTTTTTTCATATAAATCAAGTATCTCCCTTGAATATTGAGGCAAAACCAAATTTATTACTTATATGACAAATTGCACACATAGCAACAAGTATTCACAAGAAGTTCAATAAGTGTAAAAAGCTTCTTTTTCATAAACGAAGTTCTCCTGTTGATTAAGGTGTTTTGTTTAAGTTCCAATTCAACTCCAGCGTGGAGTAGGTATCTGAAATAAAATTTATATTTTCCAGTCGTGAATTTTCAAAGCCGGCACTGACCGACGGGTAAAAATACGGTTTCAGACTGATTCCCCTGGGAGGATCCTTTACTGTTTTGTGCTGGATTCGTTCCAACAGAATTTCAACCGCTTTTTGCGCCAATAACTGGTTTGGTTGAATGACTGTCGCCAAAGGAACCGGGCATAAATCACAGATCAGCAGACCATCAAATCCGGTCACCTTGATATCTTCCGGCACCCGGATACCATTTCGGAGCAATAAGCTTACCAAACAACTCCCTACATAGTCATTGCTGCACAAAATCGCATCCAGCTTAAGTTTCTGGATTTGATGAATCATCTCGGACGCCATTCCGCAATATTCGCGAATTTCAATGACGGCTTCGTCAGGCAAAGTCAAGCCGTGAAGCCTCAAGGCCGCCTCAACCCCTTCTCTTTTTTCACAGTCCGGCTGTACTGATATGTTCGATACCGCAGGCAACATGAAACCGAACTTCCGGCAACCTTGGGCGATCAATTTTTCCGTCGCTTCAAAGGCTCCGCTGAAACGGTCTACCGTGATATCAAATTTCGGCGCCCGCCCCGGCGGGCAAAACACGTGGGGAATCGCTGGTACCGTTGAATTGTCGAGTGGGTTTTCCACTGTTGTGATAATCAGGCCGTCGATTCCTTTGGCAATCATTTCATTGACTGCTCGGGCGGCGGCTTTTTCACTCCGTCCGTAGCAGGTAATCAGGCTGTATCCTTTTTTGTCCAAAATCAGAGAAAAATCCAGTAGCAGCGACTGCTGCAAGACCGATACATATGACACCCCGAATACCCCGATCATTTTGGTGGCGCCGCCTTTCAAGCGTTGTGCCGCGCTGTTCGGGGTATAGTTCAAATTTTTGGCAATCTGGAGAATTCGCTGCCTACGTTCTTCCGAAAGCTTTGTCGTTCCTTTCATGTTGAAAGCTGCCGATACCGCCTGTTGCGATACTCCGGCGATTCGGGCAATCTCTTTCATGGTTACAGCCATATTGACGACCTTTGGGATTTAACTAAATTGTTCGTACAATTAATATTATGCTGCATGGTTTTTATTTTGTCAACAATCTCTTGCGAAATTTTCCTGCATTTCTTAGCCTTCCGCAAAATGCGGCTTCGTTACTGGAATAGTCGCGTTTCCGGTGATATATTACGGGATATTTATCAGGAGGCGACATGACCAGAAGTGAATTTCGCCGGCTTGTCGCGTCGAAGATGCTTATCCTCGACGGCGCCACCGGCACCGAACTTGTCAAGCGCGGAATGCCGCAAGGCGTTTCGCCCGAGCAATGGGTATTGGAAAACCCCGGCGCGATCATCGATATCCAGCGCGCTTACCGCGACGCCGGGTCCGATATCGTCTACACCTCCACGTTCGGCGGCAACCGCCTGAAGCTGGCGGAATTCGGGCTGGCGGAGCGCGGGTTCGAAATCAACCGCAAACTGGCGGAATATTCACGCGAGGCCATGGGGGAGGGGCTGGTTTTCGGCGACATCGCCCCGACCGGTGATTTCTCCAAAACGTTCGAAGAGATGATCAATATCTACAAGGAACAGGTTGCCGGGCTCCTCGCCGGGGGCGTCGACGGGTTCGCCGTCGAAACCATGATGGACGTACAGGAGGCGCGCGCCGCCATCCTCGCCGTCCGCGAGAGCTGCGATTTGCCGCTTATCGTCACCATGACGTTTGATGAAGATGAACGTTCGCTGATGGGCAACGATCCGCTTTCCGCGCTGATCACGCTTCAGTCCCTCGGCGCCGATGCCTTCGGCTGCAACTGTTCGACCGGCCCCGACAGCATGATCAGGATCATCCGCAAGCTCAAGCCTTACGCCACCATTCCGCTGGTCGCCAAGCCCAACGCCGGGCTGCCCCAGTTGATCAACGGACAGACCGTTTTTAAAATGACCCCGTCCGAGTTCGGCGCTTACGCCGGAGAACTTGCCGTGGCAGGCGCGAACCTGATCGGCGGCTGTTGCGGCTCCACGCCGGACCACATCCGTGAACTCGCCGCCAATGCCCGCCGGTTCAAATCGGAGCCGCCGTTGCGCGAGGCGCTCAGCGCGGTTTCGGGCCCCCGCGGCTGCTGCCTGTTGGGGGGAAGCAACCCGTTCGCCGTCATCGGGGAACGGATCAATCCCACCGGCAAAAAAGCGTTCCAGGCGGAATTACGCTCCGGTTCAATGCATATGGTGCGCGAATTCGCCATGTCGCAGAGCGAGAAAGGGGCGGCGATCCTGGATGTGAATTTCGGGCTTTCCGGCATCAATGAAAAAGAAAAAATGCTGGAGGCGCTGAATGTCCTCGGCCCCGTCTGTTCCCGACCGCTCTGCATTGACTCGGTGGAGCCGGAAGTGATCGAAGCGGCGCTGCGGGTTTACCCGGGGCGGGCGCTGGTCAACTCGATTTCCGCCGAAAAGGTCCGGATTGAAAAGACGCTCCCCATCGCCGCCAAATACGGCGCCATGTTCATTCTGCTGCCGTTGACCGACGGCGGGATTCCGGGCACGGCGGAAGGGCGGATCGAGGTCGTCAAAGAGATTTATGAGGAAGCGCGCAAATACGGCTACCACAAGGAAGACATCTGCGTGGACGCCCTGATCATGGCGGTGTCGTCCGCGCCGGAATCGCCGCAGATCGCGCTGGACCTGATCCAGTGGTGTTCGCGGGAGTTCGGCGTCAACACGCTCTGCGGGCTGTCGAACGTCAGCTTCGGCATGCCGAACCGGGGGCTGATCAACGCCGCTTTTCTGGGGATGGCGATCGGGCGCGGGCTGAATATGGCCATCGCCAACCCGTCCGACGAAATGCTGATGTCGCTGATCGACGCCGGGGATACCCTCAGCGGGCGTGACCCGAAAATGCTTCGTTTCGTCGCCAAATACGCGGCCGCCGCCGGAGAAAAAGTCCGCACCGCCGCCGCCAACGAAACGCCGCCCGAAAAAGTTCGCCGCCTCGTCATCGACGGCGACGAAAACGGCATCGCCGCCGCCGTCCAAAGCGCCCTCGACAGCGGTGCAACCGCGAAATTCCTGATGGACGACTGCCTGATTTCAGGGATTAACCAGGTCGGTGAGTTTTACGACAAAAAAGTTTACTTCCTGCCCCAGCTCCTGATGAGCGCGGAAACCATGCGCAAAGGGTTTCAGGTGCTGGAACCGCTCTTGGCCGAAGACAATGTGGCGTCCAGAATCCACCCGGTGATCATCATCGCCACAGTGGAGGGCGATATTCACGACATCGGCAAGAACATCGTGGCGCTGATGCTGAAAAACTACGGGTTCGACGTTATCGACCTCGGCAAAGACGTTCCCGCCACGCGGATCGTCGAGGCCGCCGTCCGGCACGGCGCGGTCCTGGTCGGGCTCTCCGCGCTGATGACCACGACGATGGTCCGCATGAAAGAGGTGGTGAACCTTGCCCGCGAACGCGGCATGACCGTGCCGTTCATGATCGGCGGCGCGGTGGTGGACCGCAATTATGCCGACGAAATCGGCGCGCATTATGTGGTGGATGCGATGGCGTCGGTCCGATTGGCTCAGGAAATCTGCCGCGACTGACGATCCGGGGCTTCCGTATCTGTAAAATGCCAAAACAGGAATGCATGTTCATTTTGAGCGTACTGTGTTTTTTTTTTGCCTGTATTTCGAGTAAAAAACAACAGAAATACAGAAATCGATTGTTTTCTGGTGCATTTATGGTTATAATATTGTGACAATCGAAAACAGAGATATTGAAGCCGGTGAAAATGACCGCAGGTTATAAAATTTTACACAAGAAACAACGCCTCCGTGCCGCCATTTTCGGCGCCGGAACGATCTCCCGGAAAGAATTGCAGAAAAAAACCGGGTTGAACTACCGCAGCGTCATCGCCTATGCCGAGGAACTCAAGCATCAGGGGCTGATCGCCGAAAACACCCAGGAGAATCCGCGCGGCGGCCGCTCCTCCATCCATTACCGGAGCTGTTCCGATTGCATCTACTGCATCGCCGTCCAACTCTACCGGAATAACGTCACCCTGACTGCCGCCGATATCAACTCCAATATCTTTCATGCCGCTGAATTGGTCATACCACCGGAGGCTGGAATTACCGACATGCTGCGCCAGATTCTCGGCGCGCTCGACACTCTGAAGAAATCGTTCCCGGACTGCACTCTGGCGGGGATCGAATTGTGCCGATTTCCCTATGGGCGCTCCGGCGATTATTACGAGGGAATCCGGGAGCTTCATATGACGCTGCGCCAGCAATACCGCTTTCCGGTCGGGTTGCATACGTCCTACGACCTGATCCTGTTTCAAATGGCGCGGAATTTCGACCTCAAGGAACGTCTGGTGCTGTTGGCGCCCGGCGACGATATTTATCTGTCGATGGTGGAAAACCGGGAGATCAATGGCGATATGGAACAGTACCTCCATCGCTTCCGGCACTACCAGTTGAGCATGAAATCCCAGGAGAAATGCTATTGCGGCAAACAGCGCTGCGTCAAAAACCTGCTGACCCAGGCGGCCCAGCTCAGCCGTTACAACCACTATGCCGGTATTGACCGTCCTTACGCGAGCCTGTCCGAAGGGCTTCATTATCTTTGCACTCAGGCGTTGAAAAATGAACGGGCGGCCGTCCGGATACTGGAAGAATGCGGCGAATTGACTGCCGAAGCCATGTATTTTCTAAAAAAAGACTTGCAGGCCGACCACGTATTGCTGTATTTCAAGGACGCTGTCGTCAACCGGAAAATGCACGAAGCCTACGAGCGTATTTCGGGCGAGAAGCTCCCGGAGTTTTCCGCGTTCGGCGTCACCCGTTCGGACGTCCAGAGCGCGAGCGTCAGAATCGCTTTATCGAGAATCATACCATGAAACATCATGCAGAAGGAACCGATCAATGAACCGATCAATAAACCGAAAACCGTCTTCCGAAAGAACAATGATTTTTACACTTATAGAGCTCCTGATCGTTATAGCGATCATCGCGATTCTCGCCGCCATGCTGCTGCCGGCGCTGAACAAAGCCCGCGAACAGGCCCGGAAAACCGTCTGTACCAATCAACTGAAGCAGCTCGGCACCACCATTACCCTCTATCATGATGACAACGCCGGTTATCTGCCGCGGCAGGGGACCGCGGCTTCGGGCGATACCCGCCGCTGGTTCGATCTGGTCATGCCATACTGTTCCACCGAGAAAAATTGGTACGACATCAAACAGCCATTGTGGGATTGCCCCGCGTTCGCCGGCGCGGGAGAATCCAATGCCCGCCTGAATATCGGCTATAATTATTACTGCAATGAGAAAAAACTTTCCGGTTTTACCCGTCCTTCCGCCAATGTCCTGCTGGTCGATGTCAAGGGCAATGCCAACCGCTGGCGCTGGCCGTCTTCCAGCGGCAGTTCTTATCTGGACCACCGCCATGCGGGTGCTTATAACGCGCTGTTGCTGGACGGGCATATCGCGGGGGGACGGGCCGGTTTTACCGGTTCCACTACCGTCAATCCGGACGGATTCATCCAGAATTCTTATCCATAACCCGATAACCCTATCATGATCAAGGAACATAAACTCATGAAAAAATTTCTTCTCCTCTGCGGCGTCGTGGCCGCGATATCCGCCGCCGGACAGCAGTTGTTGTTCGATTTCGAGAGTTCCCCACCGCCTATCCGGCTGCTCTGGAACAAAGAACACGCCAAAGCGGAGCCGTCCACGGAATGGGCGACAATGGGCGCCCGGTCGCTGCGCATCGAAGCGCCCGCCTATGACTCTGCAACCATGAATGTCAATTATTATCCCGGCGTAGACCTCCGGCTGCCGGTCCGGGACTGGAGCAAATACCGTTTCCTGCAATTCGACCTGAAGGTAGAGCAGGACGAAACGCCTTTCAGTATTCTGATCCAATACGGCAAACGGCATGAACGCATCAGCGCCGCCTACCATTTCGGCAAAGGCGCGTACCGCGTCAAGCTCAATTTGCCGGAACTGATCGGCGAACCGGCAGTTGAACGGCTGTCGAATATCCGTTCATTTGAATTTCATGTGACCCGTCCGGCAGCCGATTTCGTGATTTTCATCGACAACATCCAGTTGCTCGAAGGGATACCGGGCGAGCTGCCGCATTATGATTCGATTCTTTCCCTGGCCGACCCGGATCATCCGAAACCGTTGATTTCCCACAAAACCATTTCCGCCGACGCCGGGCTCGACCGTATGCTTGAAATCATCGGCACGGAATTTCCCGGCAAAGGATTCGGGGTCAAAGCGGCCTCGGTTTCTGAACCGATTCCGTTCCGCAATCTGGAGTTCCCCGGGCATTGGGGCAATCAGATCGATCTCGCGATGGGGCAGAACGAAACCCGTTCGGTTCAGGCGGTCTTTTTCCGTAAACCGGCTGACCGGGCGGAAACCTTTGAGGTATCCTGTTCCATTCCCGGGTTGGAGGTGAAGATCGAACGGGTCGGCTACCTGAACCTGCCGCCGTTTTACCGTCTTGAAGAACGGGGATTCGTGCCGGGGTGGTATCCCGATCCGGTCCTCGCCGTAAACGGCTCGGACCCGCTGGAACCCGAACAGTGGGCGCAACCCCTGATCTTGAGCGTCGGCACCGCTGCCGGAACGAAACCGGGCGTTTATCGCGGCAGCCTGACTGTAAAATACCTGGAACAGTCCGTCTCGACGCCGGTGGTGGTCACGGTCATGCCGGTGGCGATGCCGAAATACGCCGCGCTGCCGATCCTGCTGGGCGTGGGGGGCAACATCGGCAAGCCGGACCGTGAGTTCTGGCTTTCCTACCGGATGAATCCGCATTATACCGACTCCGGCAATATTTACGACCGGCGGCGGAAAACTCCGCTGGATATCAGTCTGCTGTCGGAGCTGGTGAATCAGGGGATGACTGTTTTCAACATGATCTATGTCAACCAGACTGATTTCTCCAAGTATGACGAAAATACCTTGCTGAACGGGATTTTTCGCAAATATTCCGACGCCTACATGGAAAAACTGGCGGCGGCCGGGCTTGCCGAACGGGCGATTATCTACAGTTACGACGAAGTCACCGTCTCCGGTGAAAACCACAAAAGCGAATACGACACCGTCCGCAAAATCCTCGGCGCCCTGAAAGAACGCTACGGCAAGTACGGCGTCCGCACCGCCGCCACGCTGCGCGACTGCAACGACCCGGCCATTCATTCCCTGCCGGTGGATATCTGGATTCCGATCGGGACCGCGCTGAAACCGGAAGCCGCCGAACGCCTGCGTTCGATGGGCAAGGAAGTCTGGTGGTATCACATCTGGTGGGAATCCTGGTATCCGTTGGCCTGGAGCCGGAGTATTCCGTGGACCACGCTGCACCGGAACTATCAGGGCTGGCTGTATTACAACGTCAACGGGCCCTGGAGCAAGCAGCAAGCGCTGGGGGATTCCGCGCTGACCTCGTGGAGCGGGTTTTCCGTACCGAACCTGATGATGTACGGGACCGGATCGCTGGTTTACCAGGATCAGCAGGGATTGATGCGCCCCTCGCTGCGGCTGATCAACTTTCGCGAAGGAATGTACGATTACGACCTTGCTGTCGGCCTGAAAGCCCGGATCGCATTCCTGAAGGAACAGGCCGACAGGCTGACCCCGGCGGAGAAAACCGTTCTGGCCGAAGCCGAAGCGCTCTTTGCCGGTGACGCCTGGCAGGAAATCGGCGAATTGACCGATGAGCCGGTCGGGAAAAATGACTCCTCCCTGGCCTGTGCCCTTGAACAGAAGCGTCTTGCCATGCTCAAGGCGCGGGTGGAAGCCGATACGATCCGGCTCCGGCTTGAACCGGTCAGGCGGTGATCGTTCTGATCCGTGCCGCGCTGTCGCGCTGGACCGTGCGCGCGTACTGAACCGCTGGCAGTCCGAACAGAATCGCCCGGTAGGGCCGGTCCGTGGCGATTCCGAAAAGATCTCCCAGTTCCGGGCGCAGGTCGAGGATGAACTTCAAAAAATCGCACCAGGTGGTGCCCAGTCCGCGCGACTGCGCCAGCAGTTCAAAATAGCTCAGCGCAATGACCACGTCGGCGTCGCCGCAGTAAGCCTTTTCGCCCGCCGAAGCGATCAGGAGATGCGGCGCGCCCCGGAAGATTTCATCGGTATCCAGATGACGGTAGGCGTGTACCGCTTTGGCGATGAACTCGGGCAGTTCGGCCTTTCCCTCGATGGCTTGTTCCAGTCCGCCAATCAGTGCTTCGAGGATGCGGTGCAGGACAATCCGGTCGTCCACCACCACAAAGGTGAGGTCGCAGGTATTTCCGCCGGTCGGGGCATGGGCGGTATCCGCCAGCAGGGTGTCGATGAGGCGGCGGTCCACGTTGGTCCGGCGGTATTGGCGCATGGTTCTCCGGCCGCGGACAAAACGGCTCAGCGCGTCCGGTTCGACGGCGGGCGTTATTTCCACCGGCCGGCTGTCTTGCGGGCGCAGCCCGAGGATCGATATGGCGCCGGTCGGGCAGATGGCCAGGCAGTGCTGGCAGCGGATGCACTGGTCTTCACGCTCCGCCGGAATATCGGGATAATGGTCACGGTAACCGATGATATGGTGGGGACAGTCTTTGATGCACGCATTGCAACGGATACAGTCTTCGCGGGCGACGGTGAAGTTCAACTTATTATCCATGACTTTTATTCTCCGGGTTATGGACGGAAATGTAGCACGGCAAGCCCGTTTTGTCAACGCGGTTCCGCGAATACCCGGATTTATGGCTGAAGAATCCGCGGGCGGCGCGCCCCTCTGTCCGGATTATTTCAGGCTTGCCGCGCGCTCCAGCCGCTCCAGATTGGCTTTGGACTCATGGGCAAACAGCGTGTCGCGGTCGTTTCCCGCCTGGGACAGCCGGACCTGTTCCCGTTCGAACCGGATCAGCATATCGAGTTCCTGTCTGCTGAGTTTGCCCAGCGCCGCGGCGCTTTGCAGGAAAAACGGCAGCGGGGAAAGCGTATCGTTGAGCGCTTCGGACGATGAACTTGACAAATGCTTGTATACCCGTTCCAGCTTCTGATGTTCGGCTTCATCCCGCAGTTTGACCAGATGGTTTGTGGTTCCGATGCGGTAAGCCCTGTCACTTTTTTCCGCGACGCTTTTGGCGGTCCGGCGGAGTTCGTCGAGTTGCTTTTGTCCTAACGTCGCGACGGCGGCGTCGGATTGCCGGTACAGCGGTACTTCCGGACGGTAGATTTTATAGGAATTGATTTCCGTTGACGGAGCGGCTTCGCGCGCCAGCTGGTAATCGCGTTTCAATGCCTCCAGCGTCCGGGCGTTGAGCCGGTCGTTGCGTTCCAGATAACCGCCCATCGTGACCCGCGCTTCCAGCAGGGGGATCGCGCTTTTCAGTTCGCTTGCGGTCAGTTTCAATTCTCCGGCCTGTAAATTGGCCGGGGGCGGCATCAGTTCCACGGCTTGGCAAAACGGTGAGAACAATGCCAGTATCAGAATCCAGATGAGATTTTTCATAAACCCTCCTGTTGTTGTTTGTGGATGAAGTGAAGATCGGCGCTCAGGTCGGCCAGCACAGCGGGGTCGGCGTTGAGCCCGATCATTTTTTCAAGCATGGCGCATGCCTGTTCCGGCGAAAAACGGCGGAGAATGCCCCGCCTGATCCGGTCGGAACGCCCGTGTTCGCCGACTGCGTAGCCGGCCGCGTCCAGTTCCGGGACGATGTACGGCTTGGGCTCGTCGGATACAGCGGTGACAGGGGCGGCGGGGGGCTCGCCGGGACGGAATGCTTCGAAAATAATGTCCGGTTCGATGAATTCCAGCGTCCGGTTCAGGGCTTGGAGCAGTTCTGCGGCGGAACCGTTCACGGCGCTCCACCGTTGCGCCAGGTCATAATCGATCGGCACATGGCGCCCATAACGGAACAACGCCGCCAGACTGGATTGAGCCTCGGTCACGTGTTCCTCGGCGGCCCGCAGGAACAGCGCCGCCGCCAGCCGGTAGTCGCGGGTGATGCCGAGCCCCTGATAATACATTTGACCGAGTTTGAAAATCGCCTGCGGGCACTCCGCGGAAGCGGCGCGCCGGTAACACCGGAGCGCCCCGGAATAATCGCCCGAATTCCGAAGTTCGTCTCCACGGCGGTTTTCAAACTCGATATCGATCATGGCTCACCTGAGTTTCAGGTTGTTTTACGGAAAAACCCTCCGGTCCATTCTTTTTCGCTCTGGCAATACTCCATCGTCAGCCCGAGTTCCTCGAAACCGGCCTGAAGTTCCGGGAATTCCTCATGCAGAATGCCCGCCAGAATCAGGTATCCGCCCGGACGCACCCAGCCGGTAATCAGTTCGCGGTGCGCCAGCAGGACCCGCCCGAGAATGTTTGCCGCCACCAGGTCGTAAGCCCCGGCGTGGCGGCCGAACTGGGTCAGGTCGGCGGTTTCAAATTCGATGTCGCTGCGGTAAAAACCGTTCTTCTCGGCGTTTTCAATCGCGATCCGGGTGGCTTCGGGGTCGTTGTCGAAGGCTTCGACCGGTTCATAGCCGAGCTTTTTGGCCGCGATCGAGAGAATGCCGGAGCCGCACCCCGCGTCGAGAAAGGATTTCATGCCGGGCTGCCCCGCCATGCGGTCGATCATGCGCAGGCAGAACGAAGTGGTGGCGTGCTGTCCGGTCCCGAAACTCATGCCGGGGTCGAGGTCCACGACCACCTGGTTGGGTTTCGGGGCGTATTCCAGCCAGCTCGGGCGGATGATCAGGCGGTCGGTCACGTGCTGGATATTGAAAAACTTTTTCCAGACTTCCGCCCAGTCTTCGCGCTTGATTTCGAAACATTCGACGGCGCCTGGATACCAGCCGAACTCTTCCCAGAGCGGGCGGACGGCTTCGACGGCGATCCGGGCGGAATCCGCTTCTTCGGGCGTGTCGAAATAAAGGGTATGGCAGGTGAACCCGGCTTCCCGGTCCTCCCATGTGCTGAAATTATAGCCGAGCGCGGTCAGCAATTCATCGGCAAGGTCCGCGTTGCCGGTATTGTCGGCAATCTTGCAACAGTAAAGAATATCGCTCATAAAGAGTTCCTTTCATTGAGTTGGCATAAGATAATACCGGCGGAAAGGGAATTCAACGCCGATTGAAATAAATATCTTCAGGTTTTCACCGGAATCCGGCGCGGGGAGTTCAACACCTTGAAGGAAGGCGTATTCCAAGGAGGCAAGTATTTTGACGAATAAATGATCAGGAGGGGTTGCAATAATCGGAATTGACTGTATTTTAAAATTAAATAACTCGAGTAATTAAATTTTCTGGAAATGCAATGAGTTCGCCTAAGCCTGTTACAATGAAAGAAATAGCGGAACTTGCCGGGGTCAGCCGCCCGGCCGTGTCCGCCGTGCTGAACAACCGGCATGATTCCAGCATCAAAGTTTCCAAGGAAAAGCGCGAACGGATACTGGACCTGGCGCGGAACCTGAAGTACCGCCCCAATTTTTCAGCCGTCCAACTGACGGGCAAGCGCGACCGCAGCATCGGGATTATTTCCGGGTGTTACCAGACCGGGGTGAATTCCGAATTCAACCGGCAGCTTGCGATCAAGCTCCGGGTGGAGAATTATCAGGCGTATTTTGTCGGAGTTACCGATCCGAAGCATGAACTGGATACCATCAATGATTTTATTTCGCGCGGCATGTCCGGGATTATCAGCAATTATACGCTGAACAACATCCGGCAGAAGGATTATCCCATCCCGATGGTTTTCGTGTCCGAGAGGATGAAGGACCATGATATTATCACCGACCTGGAACTGGGCGGGTATGCCATGACCCGGCATCTGATCGATCACGGACACCGGAGAATTGTTTTTGCATGCAGTCAGTTGCGGTACAATGAAATGAAATACGCCGGGTTTCAGCGCGCCTGCCGGGAAGCGGCGTTGCCGGTGCCGGAGAAAGATATTCTGGAATTCAGTTGGAACGCCGGCTTCGCGGAGCAGATCGATCATTTGATCCGCGAGAAAAAAGTAACCGCTTTTTTCCTGAACGGCGATCTGCTGGCGGGCGAGTTTATGGCATGGTTGCAGGATCATGGGTACAGAGTGCCCGAAGATATCGCTATTGCCGGGTGCGACGGTTTGGAAATCGCCAATATCATGCGGGTCCCCCTGACCACGATCATTCAGCCGGTCCGAAAGCTGGCCGAACAGGCGGTCGGCATCCTGCTGGACAAAATCGAGGGGCACCGGTGCGGCAGGATTGCCGATCCGGTCCGGGTGGAGCCTGAATTCCGCCTGAGCCGGAGCTGCGGCTGTCCGGCGCACGATAAAAAACATATTCTGTGGGAATGGCTGCCGATCAGCCTGGAACGAACCGGGCAGAACATCAAACCGCTGCCGCCGCAATTTCACGGAAATGACGGAGTCTTGTCACTGAAAGAGTTAACCAATAGGAATACTGGAGGAATCCGAAAATGAAACGAAGGAAAATTTTTACACTTATCGAGCTCCTGGTAGTTATTGCGATCATCGCCATACTGGCCTCTATGCTGCTTCCCGCGCTGAATTCGGCAAGGGAGAAAGGGCGCACCATCGCCTGTACTTCCAATCATCGGCAGATCGCCATGCAGTTTTCAGTTTATGAACAGGATTTTCAGGCGTTTCCGCCGGAAAAACTGAACGACTGTGGCTCGGGCGGGTATACCGGATTCGATTCCTGGTTTCAATACTTTTACCTGCATTACTTCAACCGCCAGAAATTGGTCATGACCTGTCCGAACGGCGTTTTACGTAATTTTCAGGGAAGCAACGGCGGCGCGTGGGGGCATTATGCCTATAATACCAATATCTGGAAAACCAACGCCACCGGCTTTCATGGCAAACTTGCCAAAATCCGGCAGCCTTCCCGTATCATTTTGTTGACGGATGGAATCTTCGACAAAGCGGTAGACCCGCCGAGTCCGTATTCCTGGACGAATAATTATGAGCGGACGGACCTGCGGCACATCAACAGAATCTCCAATCCCTATGTGGGGGGCGGCCTTAAGGCCCTGATTGACGGACACGTGGAGTCATTTATTGTGGATAATGCCTATCCGAGTACGACGGAGCACCCGCTCCATTTTTATCTTTACCGTTTACCCTGACCATATTTGAGGAATCGTTATGGCAAAGAAAATATTATTGTTGCTGTCGGCTTTTTCGGCCGTTCTGCTTTCGCCTGCATGGGCGAAAGACGTGGTGCTTGAGAACCAATCGGCGGCTTTTGTCTTTTCGCCGGAATACAATTATGGATTGAAGCGTATCGTCAACAAGACGACCGGGCGCGCCGTGGAATTCGACAAACCGGCATCCGGCAAGGGCTCTTTATGGAGCTTGGAACTGGTTGACGGTGATCGGAAGATATATGGCAATGACCAGGTGAAAGTCCGGAACGAAGGCGATCGGATGGTGCTGTTGTGGGACGACGTAACCGTCGGGCAATCAACGATCAAGGTTGAAGTCACGGTGACACTGCCGGAAGATTCCGGCATTGCCGACTGGCAGCTTCAGGTGAAAACGGCGGGCAATCCGGCGCCCTGGGTAAAGAGCGTTGTATTTCCGCTGGTTGACGGCGTGAAATCGCTTGGCGACGACTATCTCTATTACGGGGAATACCTCGGGCGGGTCGTTCGTAATCCGGCGGAACGCCTTCGCCAGGTCATCATCAACCATCCGGGGCGCTGGTCGATGCAGTTCGCAGCCTTTCACGGCAGCGAAAAGCTCAAGGCCAATGATCTGGTGCCCACAAAAGGCGGCTTTAAGGTCAACGGTTTTTACCGCGGGAGCGCCGCGGATGAAACCGGCATGTATCTGGCCGCGGATGACGGCGGCGATTATCAGAAGACTCTGGAGTTGAATGGCGGACGGCGGAACTTCAGCCTTTCCGCCAGCCACTATCCGGCGTTGCCGTTCTGGCCGCCGGACAGCGGCAAGCGCGAAGCGGAGTTTTCGTATACGATTCCCTATTCCATGAAACTCGGGACGTTCTGTGGAGGGATTGGAGAGGCCGCCGCCCTGTACCGGAGCATGGTGGAGAACCGGGAATGGTTGAAAAACGGAAAATTGCGGACGCCGCAGAACCCGGTATCGCCGAAAGTTCTTGAGTGTGCGTTCTGGGCTAAATTTTATCACGGGGCCAATAAAGTCGTTCCTGAAATCGCCATGATGCAGGAATACTTGCAGGTGCCGGTGAATACGCATTGGTGCCGCTACGGCGTCGGTCGCTTTGACGATAACAATCTGGAGTATTTTCCCTCGATGGCGAACTTCCGCGAAGGGGTGCAGGCGCTTCGGCGGCTCGGGGTTGGCGTGGCCCCGTATCTTTGCTGCGCCGTCTGGGACCAGGATACCGAGTCATACCGCCGTTACGGGATGGAAAAGGCCGCGGCACTGAATGAATTCGGGGCGCATTACCTCTGGATGCTGGCCGGTAACCAGCCCTCGTCGTGGATGAATCCGGCATCGCCGCTGTGGCGTGAAAAATATCTGGAAGCAACCATGAAAATGTTTGGTCAATGGGGCGCCGACGGGCAGTATCTGGATGTTCTGGCCTGTGCCGGGAAACTTTCTTATAACACGGACCTGCATCAGCCTCACGGCGGCAATTACTGGGTGGAGGGGAACCGGAAGCTCTTGAGTTCTCTCAAAGAATCCTGTGCAACGGTGGAAGCGGCGCCTTTTCTGGTAACGGAAGGGTTTTCCGAAAACTATATCAACCAGATCGATGCGTTTCTGACGCTGGATATTACGCGGTACGGGTGGAAAACACGCCAGAACAGTGACGTATTTCCGCTGTTTTCCCTGGTATACCATGATTTCGCCGTTGCCTACGGTTCGGACTGCGGACAGCGGATCACGCCCGGCATGTTGCGCTGGCAGATGGGGCTCAGCTTCATCTGGGGCGTTCAACTGTGTTACAGCGATATGGTTATCCGACCGCCCGACGACCGGATTCATGACCGGTATACGAAAGAACTGGTTCAGGCCTGGTATCGCTCCGGCTATCCGTTTCTGACCGGCGGGCAGGGGATCGAAACCGCACAGGTCCCAAAGGCCGAACTGGCCGGAAACGCGGCGGTGGCGGTCATCAGCGCGCCATATCAAGTTGCGCTGGAGCAGAATCTGTCGTTCCCGTGGGAGGGCCCGTCTGTCCCCGGGTCTGCCTGGCGGAACAACGAAGGGAATATCGGGATCACGCTCGCCAATATTTCCGGCAAGGATCAGCCGGTCAAAATATTGCTGGATCGGGAAGCCTTGAAAACAACGAAAAATACGGTCTGGCAGAGCTGGCCCCTGCCGGTGAAGAAGATTGGAAGTCTGGACCGTCTGGCGGAGCTGAATATGGAAGTCCCGGCGGACCGCGCGTTGATTCTGGAAATCCGGGATGAAGCGCCGCCGGTGATTCGTCCGTTGCTGGAGCCGGAGCTCAAAGTCGCGCTGGCGGATACCGCCGCCAAAACATTTCCCGTTCTTTCGGCCTCTTCCGATATCCTGTATGGCGCCGAAGGCGCTTTGATTGAAAACAGCGCCGGTCGCCTGCAGGTCCTTTCTCCGAGAACCGGAAAACCGGCCAGGCTGAACGATGCGCCCGATTGGCGACAGCTTGAGGGATTCGGCGGGCCGCGCGATCCGGAAAACCGGACATTTTATGTGCTCGAACCGACCGGTTACGCCCTGACCGGGCAGGGGACGGCGACGGTGCAGTTCCGCCATGGCGTTTTTGCCGCGGAGGTGGTGATGGAGTCCGAGGGAGCGCTCACGGCTCCGGTCATCGACGGCAGGCAGGCTCGACTGATCGCCTGTCGCGACGGTAAATATGAATCCGGCGGCAAGCTGGCGCTTACCCCCGGTCGGTACCGGGTCATCGGCGCGGTTGACTTGCCGGAAAGCGGCGGGAAAAAAATGCTGTCCGAACTGGCCGAAATTTCGCAGAAAACCGCCGCCGAAGGAAAGAAAATCCTGAGCGGCCCCGATTCGTTAAGCAACGAAACCCGCAATCAGGGCGAAAAATGGCTGGCGCTTGGAAATGCCGCCGCGTTTCTGGTCAGCGGCAAGCGGGTGTCTCTTGATCATCCGCACGACTGGCTGTTGCCGTCGTATACCGAACACCTTCACTACCAAGGCGCGGACAACGGTACGCTGGTGCTGTTGAATGACGCCCACCGGGCGAATATTGCCGTCAAGCCTGAAAAGAATAATACGTTTGCGGTTACGATCAAGGGCTGGGAAACGGCTTCCAATTTGTTGCGGATGCTTTACGAAACCGAAATCAATGTCGGCGGAAATACGTTCAAACTGACTTCGCTTGATTATCTGGAGGCCGCCAATCCTCTGCTGGCCGAGATCGATCCGCGCGACGCCGTCGTGACGAAAGCCGCCGATGCCGAAGTCATTTACAACGGCATCGTGATCACCAATACGGCTCCCTTTGAGTTGCCGGTCCGGATAACCGCGGACCTGCCGCCCGGATGGGAATTCCCGCCGGAATTGAATGAGGCGGAGTTCAAACTGAAAGCGCAGGGGCGCCGCCGGATTCCGCTTACGTTCCGGTGCCGTCCGGGAACGAAAAGCGATGGACGGAATTTCAGGGTTTACGTAAATTATTCCGGGGATGTCGACAGTGCGGTCAGCGAAGACTTCAAGGTGGCGGAGCGCCAGACCGCGTTGATTCCGGCTGGCGGCGCTGTTCAGAGTAAAGCGTCCACCCTGATTCGTCATCATGGTACCGCTGCCGTCGTGGTTGGCGATCAACAGCAGGAGATTTCCATGACCATTGAGCCCGGCAAGGTTAACCGCCGCAACAAAGAACTCAAATGGACCTTGCTGGACAGTCTCTTGAATCCGGTGAAAAACGGCACGATTGAATTCAAAAACGAAAACCCTGTCGAACTGAAGATTCCGGTCGATGGAAAAGGCGTCTATTTTGTCCGCTTCACCGCCGCATTTTTCAAGGTCAAGATCAATAACGCCGCCGGTTATGGATTCAGTTGCTGGGAGCACGATCCCTATATTTTACACGGCAAGGAACGGGCGGTCCTGTCCTTCATGGTGAATCCCGGAGCCCGTTCGTTTGAGTTCCAGGGCGCGGACGGCGGCCCGCTGGAACCGGCGCGGGTGATCATCCGCACGCCGGACGGCAAGGCGGTTTTCGATTATTCCGGCAACTATTCGCCGGACCGGTGGATCAAGGTGCCGGTGCCGGACGGCGCGGACGGGAAAATCTGGACGGTTGAAGTGATTCCGGTCGAAGACATGCAGATTGCGTTGCGCGGCCCGGTTTCGCATTGGGTTTCCCCGGCGCGGGAAGCCGTGCTGGCGGAGAAGTGATTGCTTGGGCGAAGGCGATGGCTATCTTTGGGCGGGCTTCTGAAAATAATTTTCAAAAGGACAGCCCCCTCGAAATCGATCGATATTTGTCAAAAAGATTTCGGGGAAAGAAAAATGCTTTAAGAAGCTTATTTATAGACCAGCGTGATGCCGTCGCGGCCGGGCAGGTTCAGGTCTTCGCCGTAGATCACCTGAAGCGGCAGCCCGCAGTCGCGCAGGAAGTCTCGGACGGCGTTTTTCAAGGCGCCGGAACCGCGCCCGTGGATGACTCTGATACTGCGGAAGCGGGTGCTGTAAAGCGGGCCGTGGAGTTTGCGCAGGGCGTCTTCCACGGTCAGCCCGTGAAGGTCAATGGTGATTTCGCATGAGGAATGTTCAGCCATTTTTGATGAGTTCGTTTTTGTTGAACCGGTATTCGCGGCGGCAGAATTCGCATTTGACCGCGACCGAATCCCGGTTTGAAAAAATCTCCGCCAGGTCGGCGCGCGGCATCAGCTTCATCGAGCCCAGCAGTTTGCCGTGGCTGCAACTGCAGCGGAAACCGGGGAGGGGGCCGTAACTGAATTCCGGGATATCCTGCGACAGGGCCGCCGCAATCCGGGCCAGTTTTTGTCCGGGCGGGCATTCTTCCAGCAGAATTTCGCGGAACGGGTTCTGGCGGATTCGTTCCCGGATCGGGTCGAACGCGGCCAGGTCGCAGTCGGGCATGGCCTGGAGCATCAGCCCGGCCGCTTTGCGGACCGGCTGGGTTGGATCGGCGTTAAAGCGGACCGCGCAGGCGAATTCGGTTTCGATCTGGTCGCTGGTCGAGAAGAAAAAACCGGCGTCGCCGGTAATGTCCGCCAGCGGCGCCTTGGTACTGCCCGAGTTGATGATACTGCCGTTGTCGAATTTGATCACCTTCATCAGGCCGTCTTCATGGCCGAAGATTTCCTCGGCTTTCAGGTTTTCCGAAATCAGGTGGGGGGCGTTGAGAATACCGCGGACATCGCAGCGGGCATTGACGTCGACCAGCAGTTTTCCGAGCAGTCCGGGGTATTCCCATTGGCACGAATACTTCTCGGCGCCTTCCAGCAGGGGAGCCAGCAGGGCGCCGGTGGTCAGGGCGTTGGCGAAGATTTCCGCCGCCAGCGGGTCCGCGTCGAAGGTCCGGATTGCGTCCGCACACAACGACGTGGTATCGGCCAGCGAAAACCGAACCTTCAGTTCTCTGAATGTCCCGCGAACAGAGTAGTCCGCTTCCATAAATCAGAGCACCCGTTCGATGACGATTCCGGGATCGATTTCTTCGTTCAGAATCCGTTCGAGCCCGCTTTTGATGGTCATGGTGGCGTGCGGACAGCCGCCGCAGGCGCCTTTCAGTTTCAGGTAGACGGTTTTTTCTTTGATTTCCACGATTTCAAGGTCGCCGCCGTCCGCCTGCAGGAAGCTGCGGAGTTCTTCGAGTTTATTGCGGATTTGCTGGTGCAGTTGTTCCATTTTTCACCTCATGCCCGGACGAACTGTTTCGTCCCCGGGTTCCATTGGTACTGGGTTTTAGAGTTAATCGAGCTTTCCGCCACGCCGATCATCTTCAGCGGGTTGCTGAAAGCAAGTTTAACTATATCATCGGGCGACAGAAAATCAAGCGACGCAAGGTAATTTGCGCAGACAAGAATGGTGGCGGACGAACCGACCAGGCATTGTTTTTCCGGGTTATGGAGCAGCCCGCTCGGCTCGAGCACGGCGTTGTTGCCGAGCGTGCAGTAGCGCCCGGGAGGCATACCGGCCAGCGGGGAGGCGTCGCTGGTGACGATGACTTTGTCAAGCCCTTTGGCGCGGATGATGGTTTTGATCAGCGTATTGGGGAGGTGATGCCCGTCGGTGATGATCATGGCGGTGAGCTGGTCGTCGGCCAGCCCGGCCCAGATCGGATTGTTGTGACGGTGGATCATATTGGGGCAGCCGTTGCCGAGGTGGGTCAGGAGCCTGGCTCCCGCCGCGGCGCATTTTTCGATATCGGCGGGTGTGGCGAGGTGATGCCCCAGGGAAACGGCGATGCCGAGGCTGTTGGCGCACGCGATCAGTTTTTCGGCCCCTTCCGCTTCCGCGGCAATAGTCAGGACCTTGATCTGTCCGTCCGCCCAGTCGAACATGCGTTTCAGGTAATCGCAATCGGGTTTGCTGACGGCGGCGGGGTTGTGGGCGCCGACCGCGCCGGGCTGGTCGGAAATGAACGGCCCTTCGAGGTGCAGACCGAGCACGCAGCCTTCGAGGTCCGGGTCTTTCATGGCCCGGGCCAGCATGGGGAGGTTGCGGCGGTAAATCTCTTCATGACTGGTGATGACGGTGGGGAGAAAGCCCGCCGTGCCGTTTTCGTGCAGGGCTTTGGCGGAACGGATGAAATCTTTTTCCGTCAGCGACGCATCGGAATAGTCCACATTGATATAGCCGTTTACCTGCAAATCGATGAAACCCGGAATTTTCATTTTTTACCTCTACTTAAAATATCTGGTATCTTTGTTAAGTGATTTTACAATCGCTAATATAAATCATTTTGGCCGGAATTCAACTCCGATTCGGGATTTTGCGGGGGTTTATCAAGGATTTTCATCCGGGTATACCTGGCGAAGTTTCTTCGCCGTTGAATCGATGCTGTTTCGAATAGTAACCGGCTCAATGCATTCGAGATTTTCATTCGAAAATCTGAATGCATCGACGCGTTGCGTATCGCCGGTTGTAAAGAAAACCTTTCGGCTCCCGCATTGCACGTGCGGGAGTTTTTTTTATGTGTCTGCGGCAGGAACCCCGGCTGAAAAACACATGCGCTGAATTTTATGCCTGTCTTTTGAGCCATTCGGCTACGGCGGAGAAGACTTCCTGCAGATCGTCGAATTTCAGATGGGCGTGGCGGTCCAGCCCGGTCGGCTGTCGGTTGACGATGACGATTTTTCCTCCGCCATAGTACGTAGCCATCGGCAGGTTTGCCGCCGGCGGCACCGTGAGGCTGCTGCCCAGCACCAGCAGCAGGTCTGTCCGTTCCAGGTCTGCGAAAGCGGATTCCAACAATTCGGAATCGGGGGACTCCCCGAAAAAGACGATGTCCGGTTTGATCAGGCCGCCGCATTTACGGCAATGGGGGACTTGTCCGCTCCTGACCACGGGGACGATTTCAGCGTAACAAAACCGGGTTTCGCATTCAAGGCAATGGTGTGACACCATGGACCCGTGGAATTCCCGGACATCGAGGCTGCCCGCGCGCTGGTGCAGATTGTCGATGTTCTGGGTGTAGATGGTGCCGAGGCGGTTCTGCTGCTGCATTTGCGCCAGCGTATAATGAACCAGGTTGGGTTCCCGGGCGGACAGGTTGTACGTGAAGTCTTTGGCGTATTCGTAGAAAATCTCAGGGTGTTTCCGGAACAGCCCGATTTCGTGAATCTCCTCGGCATCGTATCCTTTGAACGTTTTGGAAAACACCCCGTTGTCGCCCCGGAAATCGGGGATGCCGGACAAGGTGGAGATGCCCGCGCCGGTAAAAGCGCGTATCCTTCGCGATGATTCCAGCAGGTCCAAGAGTTCCTGCAGCGGTTGTTTCTCAGTCATCGCCGCGTTCTCCGGGTTGAGGGAATTTTTTCAGCATTTCAACGGCTTCTTCCTGCAGGCCGAGCTCGGCGGACTGGCGGAAGAATTCTTCCGCTTTCCGGCGGTCCGTTTCGACACCGTAACCATGATAATAGATCATTCCGAGATAATATTTGGCCAGATCGACCTGTCCGACGCAACTTTCGAACAGCAGGCGGGCTTTTTCGTAATCGCGCGGCCCCCCCAGCCCCTCATAGTGGAGCAGGGCCAGGCGGTAACGCGAGAAAAGATTGAATTTTTCCGCTTTCTCCAGCCATTGGCGCGCTTTGCGGTAGTCCGGCGTACCGTTGGCTTCGTCCAGATAATACATGCCGAGCGAAGTCAGGGCCTGGGTGTTTCCGGCGGCCGCGGCGCGTTCGAACCATGCGGCCGCCTGGCCGAAATCTTTCCGGCGCAAATGGACGTTGCCCAGGGATTCCATGGCGGCCGTATCGCCGTTTTTCACCGCGTTGATAAAGGCGTCCAGCGCGCGCGCCGGTTCATTCAGCCGTTGGTAGACTTCTCCCAACAGCCGCCAGGCTTCTCCGTCATTGGTTTCGGATGCTTTTTCCAGCCATTGGCGGGCGCGGGTCAGGTTGCGGCGGCGGAGATACCAGGAGCCCAGTTTTTTCATGGCGCTCAGGTCGCCCGCGGTTGCTGCTTTTTCCAGCCATTGAACGGCGCGGTCATTCTGTTTTTGTTCAAACAGAATTTCGCTCAGGCGGCGCATGGCGTTCAGGTTTTCCAGCGCGGCGGCGCGTTCGTAGTAATAAACGGCCCGCTCAAGGTTCCGGGGGGCGCCGAGGCCGTTGTCGTACAGATAGGCGAGCGGCAGAAAGGCGCGTTCGTCCGTGGCTGCGGCGTTTAACAGCAGTTTCAACGATTCGACGTATTTGTCCTGGCGGAACAGCTCCATGCCTCTGGCATAGCTTTCGCCGTCAAAAGCGGCGGCTCCGATGGAACAGCAAATCAACAATATACTTAGTCTGGATCGCATGAGAAAAACCTCGAATATAAAAAACAGCATGCAGGGAAAAGATTCCACCGCATGCCGCAAAAGTCAAGCCGGTTAGTGGCGCATTCTCGACTTTTTTATAAGAAATGCATGAAATGTTATGCCTCCGGTACGCCCCATGTGTACAAGACGGTTACTGCGGGGCCGTCCCATGAAACGCTGCCATCGCTGTTGATCTTGACCGGCCGTACTTGCATGGTGCCGGTTGCTTCGTCCGGCGCGCTGACCGCCACCGCGGGTGTTCCTGTCACGGTGACTTCGGGCGATGAACCGCCGGAGGAGATGTTGCCGGGCTTCCACTGTTCGGCGGCGGCGTCGTAGAGCAGGGCCTGACCGTCCGTAGCGGCGGAAGTGTCGGATACGTCTGCAAGGTCGGCAAGGGTTTCCGGTATCGCCGGTTTGTTGAGCAGATCGGCGTAGCTTCCGGAAACGGCAACTGCGGCAAGGTTGGCCAGCTTGTTTTTTGAGGCATTGTCGTAGTCATTGGTGGACAGGGCTTTGCCGGTGATTTTATCCACTTTTCCGGCCATTGCCGTTTCCACCGTTGCCTGACGTGCCAGCGTCGCGTTTGCCCGGATTTCGTTTCCGGCGATTTGAATGCCGTCGCCGGCGGTATAGGACGCCTGTTCGATGTTGCCGGGCTTCCATAGCTCAGCGGCGGCATCGTAAATCAGGGCCTGTCCGTTGGCGGCGCTTTCGGTGTTGCCGACGTCGGAGAGCTCGGCAAGGGTGGAGGGCGCGGTTTCGGAAGAAACATTGCCGGGCTTCCATTGTCCGGTAGTGGCATCGTAAATCAGAGCCTGTCCGTTGGCGGCGCTTTCGGTGTTGCCGACGTCGGAGAGCTCGGCAAGGGTGGAGGGCGCGGTTTCGGAAGAAACATTGCCGGGCTTCCAT
>DHTZ01000030.1:29698-32776 GCA_002408885.1 Lentisphaeria bacterium UBA5247
GCCTGTCCGTTGGCGGCGCTTTCGGTGTTGCCGACGTCGGAGAGCTCGGCAAGGGTGGAGGGCGCGGTTTCGGAAGAAACATTGCCGGGCTTCCATAGCTCAGCGGCGGCATCGTAAATCAGAGCCTGTCCGTTGGCGGCGTTTTCGGTGTTGCCGACGTCGCTTAATGCGGACAGTTTGGGTTCCGGTATTTCGATTCCCTGAATTCGGGCTTCGACCCAGGTGCGATCCGCCCAGATGGCTTCCACTTCTTCCGGTTCCGTTCCCGAGGACGGGTCCAGCGGCATCAGTGCCCGGATTTTGAATTTGCAGTAATGAATGGCCTGTCCCTGCTGATCGAGCCCCCACAGTTCGAACCAGGCATCGCAGGAACGGACGTCTTTCACGGCGGCGAGAAATGCGGCGGTATTGGCGTTGAGGCGGATTTTAATTTTGCCTGCCGCCGCATCGGACTGGTCGATCTGATCGTTCAGGCTGCGGCAGAGGGGGTCGGTTTCCGGGTCGTAATCGTGATCAATCGCGGCGCGCCAGGCGGCGGCCCCGGTCAGGTTCAGGGGCGTCAGTTTGCCGTTCTCAACGGTGCAGAACTGGATGGTCCATTCGGGCATTGTGGAAAACGTGATTTCCGGCACATTGGATACTCTGGCTCCTACGCCGCCGGTTCCGGTGCCGCCGGCGGGAGTGATCAGGGAATTGGTCTGGATGTTGTATTGGTACTGCATGTGATTATCCTTTCTGGGTTGCAGATGTGTTTTCCATCATGTTTTGGTATTTCGCAAAAAATATTTCCCCGACTTGTTCCCTGAACCAGGTTTCAACACCGCCGTCGGTATTCGAGAAGGTTTTGCGGTGTTCACGGCTGAAGCCGTTGCCGCTGATTCCTTTGATGCCGACCGGGACCGGGGCGCCGGGGTAGTCGCGCATGGTCCGGTCGGACATTTGCCGCCAGAGATCGACATCGACGAAATTGCTCCGGCAGGAACGGATGATGTCGATGAGCCGTTCGCGATGGCGGTAGTGGCAGCCGCTGAACGCGGTGATGCAGAGATCGGTGCGGCTGTTGATCTCCCGATGTTTTTCACGGGGCCAATAGTAAAACGGATTTTTCCAGCCGAACAGCCCGGTACAGGAGCGAGCCAGCCGGACGGTTTGCTCCAGGTATTCCGGCGGATAAAAATCGTCGTCCTCCATGAAAACCAGGATGCCGCCGCGCCATTCGGCCAATCCGGCCAGAAGGTTTTCGCGGTGCGTGAAGCGCTTCGACGGTTCATAAGGCCGCTGGACCAGTGTGCATTTCCGCGCGGGGGCTGCCGGCGTCTGCCCGTCGTCAACCACGATCCATTGGAAATTCTGCAAGGTCTGTTGTTCAAGCATTCGCTCGTGCAGACGGAACAGGGCAGGGCGGTCGCGGGTGACGGTCAGGACGGTGACTGCCGGAGCCGAAGTCGACAACCCTGCCAGTTCCAACGCGCGTTCGAGCAACGGATTGAAATCCGGGACGAATTCCGGTTCGGTCATGATTTTCAGCCGTATGGCGCGGATATCGGCGGCGAATTCCGGGGACATGGCGTAACATTCCTGTTCAGCCTGGCTCAGGTTGCCGATCGCCCAGCCGCGGTGGATGGGGTAACCGTGCAGCGCCTCGATCATCAGGATTCCGGCGTCGGCCAGGTGTTTGAGGACGCATTGAGGGCAGGATGGCCGTGGAAAATCGACTCCAGCGGATGCGGATTGAACGGAAACCACCGGGGTGGATACGGTTTGCCCGAGAACTGGAATCCGGTCCGGAGATAACTCCTGCAACTGCGCTTCCGGCGTCCGGTCCGGTACATATACGGCGGCGGCAAAATCCGCCACGGCGCCGCCATACCATTCCCGCAGGTTGCCGAGCGTCTCCGCGCTCCATTCGATAGAAACCAGAAAACGGAAAAACGGAGAAAGGACCGCATGGCGGCGGCAGTGGGGGCAGCGGCGGATCTGGTATTGCAGCTCCTCAAGCGGCACCGTCAGGACGGCGGAGATTTCGGCGAGTTTCGGCAGGTTGTCGCAAATCTGCCGGATTTCCTGTTCATTCAAACGGTGAACAAGTTCATGAAGTTCTTTAAGCATGGTCGGCTGCTCCTGTAAAAAGATAAGGTTTCAACGCGTTGAGAATGTCGGATTCACAGGCGTGTTCACTGATATTGGTATAGGAATAATCAACGTTTTCGTAAATTTCTTTTTCCCATATATAAGAGACGGTGTTATTTTCCCAGCCGTAATACCCGTAACATTGACCGATGTGTTCGCTGGACGCATGGATGGCATTCACCAATGCCGCGGCTTCTGAGTGACTGGAAAAACCACCATAGAGTGCGAACGAGGTGTCATACACATTGTCGCGCTCTCGGCTGTATTCCCAGTTACAGCCGTTGTAGTAGTAGCTGTTGACCGGAGGGCGTTCATGGGTAGAACAGGCGATGGTGAACGGAAATCCCAGTTTTGCCTCCCGAGGCGGTACCCGGTGAATCAACAGGATCGTTCTTCGGGCGGTTACATCCCGGTTTGACCAGTAGAGAAACCCGCAGTCGTTAATTTCCTTTTCTTTCAGGACGTTGTTATTTTGTTCCTGAACACAGACAATGAAATATTTGCCGTAATAATAATCCTGCCATTGACTGAGCCGTTCGGTAAATAATTCCTGATGTTCTGCCCGCCACTCGTCTGCTTCCTCCCGGGTATCAAAAAAAGGTGAAAGCCGCTGGAATTCATAACCGTTCCCGGATGATGGATAATAAGTGGCAAACGGTTCGCCGTCATTCGGATAAAGGCTGCTCGAACGATTGACTGGAACCGTGATGCCGGAGTAAGTGAGCTGTCCGTCCTCAATTGGTACGGTGGCATATCCCGATACCTGTTGCTTACCGCCTCGCCAGTTGTTTGTCTGGCAACGCAGGTGTTCAGTTTGGCCGCAGAGGAAATAGCCCGGAGTGGCAGTGGTTTTTGTCCAGCGAATTGGTAGGATCATGGCAAATTTTCCGGTAATTGTACCACCGTCGCCATCACCGTCGCCATCACCGTCGCCAGTGCCGTCGCCAG
>DHTZ01000069.1 GCA_002408885.1 Lentisphaeria bacterium UBA5247
TAACGCATTACGCAGAACACATAATCCAACAAGACTAAGGAGGACAAGCAATGAAGTTATTCGGATTTTTGTTCGCATTGGTAATGGGCTGCACCGCGGTTGTGGCGGACGATATCAAGATTAATGGAGAATTCAAGAATATTGACGGCAAGGGATTTCCGGTCGGCTGGATTCAGAATAAAGGCGGCAAGTGGGCCGAGCCTTTCGGCACTGTCAATGTCGTGAAGATTACTGAAAGCGACGGCGATGTGGACAACGCCGTGCAGATTGTCAGCGCCGGGAAACGGACTGAAGTCTATACCAGTACTCAGCACGCGGCCAAGGCCGGCGAAAAGATCGAAATTGAAGTCAAGGCCAAGGGGACCGGCAAGGTTTCGTTCGGCGTGTATGTTTATGGCGAAAAGAGTTGGCTGCTGAATCAGGTCGAAGAACGTGAGTTGACCGCTGATTTTCAGGAGTTCAAGGCAACTCTGACCATTAAGGACGGGGCCAAGGAACAGGCTGTCAACGTCCGCTTCTTTATCGGTGCGACTCCGGGCGCCGATGTGACGATCAAGGAAATCGACGCGGAAAAGAAAAACTGATTTCACCGGATTTCAGAATACCGATTCGGGAGGAACGGCTTTATGGCCGCGCCTCCCGAATTTTTATGGGGTGAAAACCGTTTTGACGGGGCCCTGACGGGATATTGTTGAATGTGTTTGCTTTTTTTCATACCGGCGCTACCTTAATTGAGATGGAAAAAAGTGAGGTCAATGAATTTTTTGTATAAAAAATTATTATTTGCCCCGGCCGATTATGCCCTGATCCGGGCGGTCGATGAAACCCTTGACGACCGGAATTCCCTCGGGCGGCTGTCGTCGGAGTCGGGCGATCTGCATCCGCGCGGCATCAAGGAACTGGCGGAGCCCCGGGCGATCCGGATGACCCGGACGATGCTCCGGCTGATCTATTCGCCGGAAGTCGGAGCGGAAGCGTTGAAACAGCGCCTCCGCGCCTTGCAGGCGCTTCGTGACGAAGTCATTGACGGAATGGACTCCCCGCTGAAATTCAACAGCGCGCGGGTACTGCTGCAGATGATGAAAGAGCTGGTGCGGGCGCGGCGCGAGGACATGAACGCCCGGCTTCGGCTGGCGCACGACATTCACAATGTCCTCCTGGGCAACCCGACGTTTATCCGGAAAATGCTGCAGCGTTACAAACTGCTCGAACTCCCGGAGAACTGGCAGCCGATCACCTTTGACTATCATATCCACAACACGAACACGCAGGGGCGGAAATCGCCGACCCATCTTGTCATGGACGCCTGGATCAAGGGGATTTTCAAACTGCAGGTGGTTTACCACAACCATCTGCCGGAAGGGACGGCGGAGGAACTGTTGAGCGCCGCCCGCATCCTGCACCTTGACGCGCGTATCGGCGTTGAGTTCTCGGTGATCCACGCCGGGAAAAAGGCCAACCTGATCTGGACGCCGCAGGGGTTCGCCAGCGAAAGCGACCTGATCAAACTGCTGGACAATCCCAGTTCGCAGGAATTTATCCGCAAATGCCGGGAGGCCGCCGAATATCGCCGCCGCCTGATGCTGGTCATGCTGCGCCGGTTCAACCGGCAGGGGCGTTTACGGCTCAACACCGATTATGAAGTCGCCCTGCCGTCCGTCCGGCGCGGGGAATTGCTTGGCTCCGTTACCAGCGGTCAACCGTCTCCGGAACACATCAGCGAGTTGATCGTGATGAAACTGCAGGAGCTGCTGGAGGACCGCCTGGTGGAACTGTCCGCCCTGCGTACCGCCTCCGCCCGGCGAAAACTGTACATCCTGCGTAAAAAGCTGGAAAATCTGAACGTCGAGCTGATCAAGGACAAATACCTCGATACCAGCCTGCTGTCCGCTCTGCCCGAAAAGCTTGAAACGCTTCCCGCGCTCAACCGCATGTCGCCGGCGCAACTGCTGGACGAACTTCATAAAATCTCCACGTCGTTCCGGGTGACGCTCTGCCTGGCGCAGCTCCGGCTGGAGGATGTGCTGGAAATCCTTTATGACTGCAAAGGAGGGATCGACGCCATCGAGATGTTCAGCCTGAAACATTTCGGTTCAAACGGCTGGCGGGACGAGGTGTTTGTCAACGAACTCCGTCATGCGTTGAACGGCGGCGTGGTGGTCAAGCTGAAAAACCTGATCCGTTTTGCCGTCGGCAGGATTGAAAACGACCCGGCAGGCGTCAATCAGGCGCGGCTGGACCATATGCACGGCATCCTGCAGCGGATGCCGCTGTTGATCGAGTATTACTCCAAGTCACCGCTGAAAGCGACCATCGGCAGCAGTTCGTCGCCGCACCAGAACCGCCGCCAGAGCCGCGGGATCGGCCTGGTGCTGGTGGATACCCTGACCGGAAACATCCGCCGCCGGATTCTCAAGGGGCGCGACCCTGACCGGGAGATTTTGCCCGCCACCGCCGAAATCTGCAAGAGTTACAATTATCTCCCAGGCCGAAAGCGTTCGCTGGAATTCCGGACCAACGACAATGTCCAGCAGATCGGCAATATGCCCGGCAATATCGCCACGCTCGGGCGCGGCGTCGTCGCCGTGCTGACGAAAGACCCGTCGGCGATGCAGCCGGTGCGCTCCGCCGCCGAATTCTGGCAATACCTGAACAACAACCTCAAGATCGTATCGAAAATCCTGCTGGGTTTTTCCATCGCCTTCGCTTCTTTTTACTGGACGCAGAACTGGTGGTTCCTGATGTGGTTCGGAGCGCCGATCTGGTTCGGCATCACGGGAATCCGGAATATCATTCAGTCCATCGCGGCCGGGGGCGGCTGGCGGAGTTCGCCGCTTTTGAAATGGAACGATTTCGTCTCGTGGCAGCGCGTCGCCGATTCGCTGCTTTACACCGGGATATCGGTGCCGCTGCTGGACTATGTCGTCAAGACGCTGATCCTGAGCCGCCTTGTCGGTTGGACGGCGGAGAACAACCCGATCGGCGTTTTTACCGCCATCGCCGTCGCCAACGGCATCTATATTTCCACCCACAACATTCTCCGCGGCCTGTCGCGCGCGGCGGTTTTCGGCAACTGGCTCCGGGCGCCGCTTGCCGTTCCGCTGGCGATCGGGTTCAGCAGTCTGCTGGGCGGCGTGCTGGGGGCGTTCGGCGTTCCGGACGCGACGCAACTGGTTCAGAACTGGGCGGCGATTATTTCGAAACTGTCCTCCGATATCATTGCCGCGTTCATTGAATCCCGGGCGGACCGGCGGAGCAATCTCAAGGCGCGTTTCAGTGATTATCAGGGGAAATTGCGGGAGTTTTTCGTCCTGTTTTCCCGGCTGGAATTGATGCTGCCGGACGATGATGTCCCGGCGCGCCTGGAAGATTCCAGTTTGTCCAAATTATTGAACACCGGCAAAGGGCATCGCCTGATCCGGCAGTTTTACGTGAACGCGCTGGATGTCATGTATATCCGTTTCCGCCAGCCGCAGGGATACGCGGCATTGCGGCAGGTGTTGGGGAGGCTGTCGCCGGAGGAACGGAATATTTTCCTGAAATTACAGGAAACGCTGCGTTCCGACCATGAGATCAGCAAACTTTTCCTGAATGGCCTTGTCGGACGGAATTTCTCCAGAGCTCTGGCGTTTTATCTGCATTATTACAGTTCGTATCTCAACGAGCTCAAACGGCTTGGCGTTTATCTGGGGGCCAAGGACCCCGTTCCCACCGTCGAACCGCCGAAAAAAAGCTGACTTGCGCTTGAACCGAAAAATACGGGATTTTTTTTGATGATCTATTGACATTCTTAAGTATATCATGTATTATTTAAGTATGTGGATAAATGGAATGGCAATATGAATAAAAAACATCGTTATCACGAATTGGTCGGACTGATCATTGCGGACCACTGCCGCCGTTTACAGCCCGGCGATCTGTTGCCGGGGCTTGCCGAGTTGTGCCGCCAGTACCAGACCAGTGAGATCACAATCAAAAAAACGATGTCTCTGCTGGCGGAACACGGATTCGTCAAGCGTATTCCGGGGAAGGGGACCGAGGTGCTTGATTCGCCCGCGCTGCGCGGTCCGGGACCGGTCAGCATCCCCCGGCACAAGCTCAAAATCCTGACGCTGGAGCGTTGGAGTTTCTCCGATTATCTGGAGGAACAGGCGATCCGCTATTCGAAATTCAATCCCGATGTGGTTTTCAGCGTCAGCCGGACACCGGTTGAGGGCGAGGAATACGATCTGATCGCAGTAAACGGTCAGGAATGGGTGAATTCCGAAACGGACTCCCTGCGTTCACTGGAAAGCATCCACGGACTGAATTTCAACCCGGATTCGTTTTTCCCGGAGATTCTGAAATTCTGCCGCCGCGGCGACGGAACATACATGCTGCCGCTGGGGTTCAGCCCGCTGGTCTGCATCTACAATCTGGACCGTCCGGAAATCAGCCGGATCGACTGGCGGAATCTGAAGACCTGCGATCAGTTCACCGAAGCCATGCTGCGGGTGAAAAGCGACGAGCTCCGGTATCCGTTTTTCTGCATGTCCATGGACGCGGGCACGTGGGGGCATTTCGTTCACAGTGGCGGAGGGCGTATCGATGGCTTGAATGAGCCGGAGGCGCGGCGCGGGCTGCAAATCATGTACGACATGCTGCACAAGCATCATATTTCCCCGATCGTGAATGATTACACGTTTCACTGGAATTTGTTTAATACCGGGCGCTTTATCGCCACCTGGGGGAAATACGGACGCATCCGGTCAAACCCGCAGATGCGCATGGGGATCGCCCCCCTGCCGTATGCGGAGCAGAAGAACGGATCGTTGTTTCTGGAGGGATTGGTGATTCCGAAGAATTCCCGGCAGGTTCCGCAGGTCAAGGATTTCCTGAATTATCTGCTGGGCATGGATGCGCAACTGGAACTTTGCGCCGGGACGGACGGATTGAGCACCCAGAAAAACATCGCCGGGTATTATCTGGAAAAACTGGACGGGCGGATCGAGGGCGGCAAGCATTTTCTGGAGGACCTCGCGCATATGAGGTTGATCCCGGATTCCCCGGAAAACTGTCGTCTGGTCAGAAGCATTACCGTCCCTTTGCAGTTATTGACGCTCGGGGTCTACGATCCCGCTGAATTTTGCGCTGAAGTCTTTCGGACTATGAAAAAATAACTCAAGATGGAACAGGAGGAACAATGAGACGGGGAATTTTTACATTGATAGAGCTTTTGGTGGTCATTGCTATAGTGGCGATTTTGGCGGCGCTGCTGCTTCCGGCTTTGAATGCCGCGCGGGAAAAAGGCCGCCAGGCCGCCTGCCGCAATAACCTGAAAACCGTCGGCCTGACCTGTTACGCCTACGTCGACGACAACGACGGCCAGACCCCGGCCTACAACAATGGTTACAGCCTTGCAACATACAGTGCCTGGCTGAATTACAACATGCTGCTTGCCTATATGAAAAAAGTGGGCGGCGCGGCGGAAGACTGGCTGCCGTACCGCTATCTCATGAGCGGCAATCCCGCACTTTATCAGAGCAACCGGAGCAAGGCGGGGGCGTGGGCTTGTCCGTCCACTTCGCCGGAACCGAGGGACTGGGGCATGGATTACGGCGAAAGCCAGACGCTGGCGTGCAGCGCCTACAACACCAAAACCAGCGATACCGGCAAAAAATTGCGGATATTCAAGAGCAACATGATCAAGCGCCCGGCGAGCATTCTTTTCTGGAGCGAATCGTCCGCTTATCATATCGACTATCACGAAGGCCTGCCGGGCAAACCGCAGGGGGTTGCGTTTCGTCATAACAATGTCGCCAATCTGCTGATGTTCGACGGACACGTCGAGAGCCGGAAGCGGGGCGAAATCCCCGATTTCCCGGATACTGAACAACGGCCGGTTTATGAACCGTGGCTTTAAAGAAAGGAGAATCGCATGAACAGGCGTATTGTACTGGAACCGGATTTGAGCCCGGGGGGCTTCGAACGCCTGCTCCGCCTGGAGCCGGAGACGGCTTATGAATTCAACATGGCGGCGTATGCGCCCGGGTACGGATTGGACATCCGCGCCGTCATCATCGAGATAGCGGAGGGGCGGGAGGTCGCCAATCAGGACATCGGCTGGTTTGCGTTTCTGCCGCGAACCGAGTTCGCGTTTGAATTTCGAACCGGGGCGACGGAGGAATACCGGCTGGAACTCCGGATTTCCGGCGGGGCGGAAGCCGGTCTGGAAATTGAATACATCCGGCTGAATTCATTGGCGATAACCGGTTCGCGGGGGATCTATACCCATCCCATCATGCGCGATTTCGATCCGGCGGCGGCGGTTCCCGCCAAATGGGTGGCGGACAGAATCAGGATGCGCGGAGCGCTGAACCAGACGCTGGCGGTGTTGGCGGCGTTTCAGAGCGATGCGGCATTCGATGGGGTGACGCTGGAAATAGCGCCTCCGCCGGGTATTTCCGCCGGGTGCTTTGACGTGCGGATGATCCGCGACCAGGTGCTTCTGCCCGCGCAACCGGCGGTGCTTGGAGCCGGAGAGCGGCGCGGCTGGTGGATCACGTTTACCCCGGACGAGACACTGAAAGCCGGAACGCATGGCGGCGCTTTGAAGGTCATGGATGGAGACCGGGTTCTGGAGGAAATCCCGTTGATTCTGGATATCCTCGACCTGCGGCTGCCGGAGCCGGATATCGCGTTTTTGCAATACCACAGCGAACGTTATATTCCCGGTGAATTCCTGAATGAAAAATTACGCCGGGCCTATTATGAGGATATGCGCCGGCACGGCATGAACACGATTACGGTCTACAACAACCCCGATGTCGACGGTTCCCGGCTGGATGTCGGGCACAACTGGCAGTTTTCCGCGGAAGAATTGGAACTGCGCCGCGAACGGGGAGCCGCGCCGGGGCAGGAAACCGAAGAAAGCTGGCGCAAAAAATTTGAATACGGGCTGGCTCGGGAATTGGAAACGGTCCGTGAGGCAGGGTTGGGAATCCGTTTCCCGGTGCTCTGGCTGGCGGGCAAAATTTCCTACAGCAGCGACCGCAATGACTGGTGGGGCGGCATGAATCCTGTTCTGCTCCGGGAGCTCTATTGCGGCTGGCGGCAGGAGTGGCCGCGCCCGCTTTATTATGTCATCGATGAGCCGAGCGGGATCCGGGAGCGGACCGAAAAAGCGCTGGAACTGCTGGAGGCGTTGAAGAACACGGAGTGTGGCATTCCGTTGGTCTCCGCCAATATTGACGACGAACCGCTCGGGCATTATTACCGGGTGTGGATTCAGGCGATTTCCCGGATCGACGAAGCGATGTGCCGGGCCGCGGCAGACAAGCAGGCGGAATTGTGGGCGTATTGCTGTTCGACCTCGAACCGGGTCACGGCCCAGCCGCGCGCCATGTTCGGATTCTGGGCGGCGCGTACCGGTGTGAAAGGTGTGGCGCAATGGGCGTATTACGATGCGCGCGACGGTTTTGCCGATGGTGTGGACCGCTCGCGCTGCTGTCTCTCCCGGATCGGGCTGTCGCCGGAGGGACCGATCCCGACTTCGAGCTGGGAGGCTACCCGGGAAGGGGTGACGGATTACCGGATTGTACAGTTGTGCCGCCGGTATGTCGGGCGCTTGCGGGAATGCGGGCAGGCTCCGGGAGCGGAGGCGCTTCTGGAGGAATGCGAGAAGACCATGACGTGTGTATTGAATTCGGTGGCGTTCAATCTGTTTGCGCCGCTGGCGGATTCCGGTTCGTTCGGCGACCGCCACTCGTTCCGCCCGATTCTCGGGCTGGGCGATCAGGAAACGATTTTTGAACAGAAAAGAGCGACATTGTGGAAGTTAATCGAAAAAGTTGACAGTTATTTGAAATCAAGGAGCGAGCGATGAAGAAATGGTTTTACGGAACAGCCCTGGCGGCTCTGTTGAGCTGCGGGACGGCCGGAATCGTGGCGAACGGCAATTTCGAAGAATGGCAGGACGGGCGCCCCGTCGGCTGGGAGTTCAACGAGGGGATTTACGAACAGGAACCGCTGTTCAAAGTATCCAACGGCTATGCCCTGCGCATGAAAACGCCGACGGAACAGAAGGCCCTGTGGCAGAACAATACGATCCGCCGGCAACTCAAACTGGAGCCGGATACCGAATACATTCTGGATGTCAATGCCGCCAAGGATGATACCGGGACGTTTCAGTTCGACGTGATTCCGCTGGTGAACGGCAAACGGCAGAAAGGCATCGCGTATTTCAACCGCTGGGTCTGGGGCTTTCCCTATACCACATTCAGCAGGACGTTCAGGACGGGGGCGGGGAGCGATTACCTGCTGGAAATCCGCCATTTCGGGCTGGCGGACAGTTATTGTTATCTGGACCGGGTCGCCGTCCGCAAAAAAGACGGGAGCGGGGCAGCGTTTGCGCCGGGGCTTTACCGGATGTCCTCCATGCAGCATTTCGACGGGCAGTTGACGGAAGCCGCCGCGCCTTTGAAGTCGCTGGAATTTGTCGCCGCCCGCAATGAAACGGAATCCGTGACGGTGCTCTGGAAGTCCGCCGGGGTTTCCCGGCAGGCGGAATTGCGGGTGAAATCGTCCGACGGTATTCCCCCGGAAGCGATTATGGTCCGGGACCTGATCGACTCGGTGCTGCCGGTCAGCAGGCCGCGGGACGTCGCCGCCGGGGAAACCGTGGCATGGCAGGTGTTTGTGAAAACCACTCCCGACTTGAAGCCCGGTTCCTATGCCGCCGAACTTGAACTGCGGGCGGACGGCCGGGTTCAACAAAGCATTCCGGTCCATATTCAGGTGGTGGACGTGACGCTGCCGCCGCCGGAGATCACATTTCTGCTCTATCACTCCGAGGGTTATATGCCGGAGCGGTTTTTGACGCCGGAACTGCGGGACCTCTATTACCGCGACCTGGCCGAGCACGGAATGAATTCGATCACGCTGTACAACAATCCCCAGAACGGCAAAGAGGCGGATTTCCGTTACAACTATTCGTTTGACGAACAATTGATTCCGGAAAAATTCCGGGAGCGCAACGATAAAAACGACCCGCTGAAACGTTATGACCGGGTGCATTGGCGCAAGATTTTCGACCTGGGGCTGGAAGCCCAGATGGAGCTGGCCGCCCGGCATGGATTGGTCAATAAACAGCATCCGATCCTGTGGCTGCCGGTCAAGCCGGGCAACTATGGATTCGGCGGCATGCCCGCTCCGGCACTGAAAGACGCCTTGCGCCAATGGCGGGCGCATGAAAATTGGCCGGAACCGTTGTTGTATGTCATGGATGAACCCTATGACTTGCCGGACCGGATCGCCGGGGCGCTGGCGATTTTCAAGAACCTGCGCGAGAACAGCGTGGACGTTCGTACCGTGACCGCGCACCCGCATCCCGACATTCTCGGCAGTTATTATGACGTGTGGATACTCGGTACGGCGCAGATCAACGTGCGCAATATGAAAAAGGCGCTGGACATGAAACGGGAAGTCTGGGCTTATAACTGTTCGGTAACGAACAGCAACGCGCCGTTTTTCCGGGCCATGTACGGATACTGGGCGCATCAGAACGAATTAAAAGGAGTGGCGACCTGGGCTTATTACGACGCCCGCGAAAAATTTGTGGAACAGCCGGACGGCACGATTCGCGATGCCAGCACCCGGCTTTCGCGGGTCGGCTTAAGCCCGTCCGGGCCGGTGCCGACCGTGGCGTGGGAGGGAACCCGCGAGGGGACCGAGGATTACCGCCTGATTCAGCTCTACGAGAGCCTGATGAAGCAGTTGGAACAGGCGCGGCGGAGCTCTCTGGAGGAATCCGCCAAAGCTCTGTCCGCCGCCGATCAACAGGCGATCGCCAGGCGCGAACAGGCGGTTTACCGGAAGAAAGACCCGAAAAACCCTTCGCCGTCCTGGACCGCCGGTACGCCTGAAAAGGAAAATGCGGAAAAAGCCTATCTGCAATATCTGGAGCTGGACCGGGTGTACCGTTCTTGCAAGCAGGGCTGGCGGTTACTGGAATCGGTGGGATCGCTGGCGCCGGTGGCGCGCAGCATCGACGAAAATATTCTGGGAACCTGGTACCCGGACCTTGGCGAGAGCAATATGGCGGAAGCCGCCGAACAGAAGCGCAAAATGCTGTTGCTCTACGTGATCAGGCTTCAGGAGACGTTGAACCGCCGCTGAAGCAATCCATCAAAAAAAACGGCAGGGATGAAAAATTCCCTGCCGTTTTTTTATCAAGTAATTTGGACTGAAATCAGAGCTTGCGTTCGCCGTCCACGAATACCGCGGCGGGAGTGAAGTCGTCTTCCAGAATCAGCACGTCCGCGGCGAAACCGGCTTCGATCTTACCCACGCCGGGCAGGTTCAGGGCCTGAGCCTGCGCCCATGAGGTCGATTTGATCAGTTCCTTCAACGGATAACCGGTGATCTCGTGAACGTTGCGCAACCCGGTGTAATAGAGGAGGGTGCTCCCGGCGAGAGCGCCGTTTTCCAGGCGGGCGGCGTTATCCTTGACGATCACGTTCATGCCGCCGAGGTCATACTGGCCGTCCGGCATGCCGGCGGCGCGCATGGCGTCGGTGATCAACTGGATATGCTCCGCGCCTTTGACCTTGAAGACCAGCTTGATCATTTCCGGGCAGATATGCAGTTTGTCGCAGATCAGTTCCGCATAGGCTTCGTCATGAAGAAGCCCGGCCCCGACCATGCCGATGTCGCGATGGTGCAGCGGGGTCATCTGATTGCAGAAATGGGACAGGTTTTTGAATCCGTACCGGCTGGCGTTCAGATAATCTTTGTAGGGGGCCGCCGTGTGGACGCAGGACGGAGTGATCCCCAGCGCCAGAAGCTGTTGGGTGAACTCCAGCGCGCCTTCCACTTCGAGGGCATAGGAGACTTTTTTGACCGGATAGATCGCGTTCAGCCGTTTGACCATTTCAATATCCGGCTTGCGGATGAATTCCGGATTCTGGGCCCCGAGGCATTTGGGGTTGATAAAGGGGCCTTCCAGATGGATACCGGCGACTTTGGCGCCGGTCGGAGCTTTCATGTATTCGGCGGCGCTGCGCAGCGCCGCGCTGAGCTGTTCCTCGCCGACGGTGAGGGTGGTCCCGAGGAAAGAGGTCACGCCGTCCTGGATCTTGTCGTTGGCGATGATGGTCAGGCTTTCCAGATTACCGTCGCAGAAGTCGTGTCCGGAACGTCCGTGGAAATGGACGTCGATGAATCCTGGTACTACCATTTTGCCGCCGGCGTCAATGACTTTGTCGACGGCGGGGAGTTCTTCATGTTCCAGATAAACAGCCGTAATTTTTTTGCCGTCGAACAGAACGGCGCCGTTCGGGATGTCGACGTCCGGAGAGATGATCCGGGCATTTTTTATCAGAGTTTTCATGGGAAACCTCCTTGGATGTTATTTGGTTTCGGGCAGGCTGGCGGCGATGACCGCCTGGCCGTGGCGTTTGAATTGTTCGTCGGGAATCCGGAAGATGATCTGTCTGGCCAGTTCCGGGAATTCGGTTTTCAGGGTTTCTTCGGCGACCTGCAGGATGATTTCGCCGCCTTCGCCGGAGGTGACGCGGCCGAGAATCAGCAGGTTGCGCAGATCGTAGAAGTCGGCATAATGCGCAATCGCATAACCGAAACAGACCCCGATGGTGCGGTAAATGGCGGCGGCGCGCTGGTCGCCCTGTTCCATCAGTTTCTGGACTTCGACCAGGCGTTCCGGGAACTTCATGTCTTCCGCGAAGTTCAGCCCGGCCAGCGGGGCCAGACGGGCCACGCCCTGCTGGGAGAAGAACTGCACGCCGCAGCCTTCGTCGCCGGACCATTCATCGACCGGACCGTTTTCACGGTAATCGACGGGGGTGAACGCGAGCTCGTCGAGCCAGTCGGTGATGTTGCCGGACCGGTTGACGTAACCGGCGGCAAGGCTGGTGCCCAGCGAAATGCCCAGAACGCCGTTGCAGTTCATGGACATGGCGGCGGCAAGAGCGGTCACTTCGCCGTCGTTGGCGACCACGGTCGGAACGTTGAATTTCTTCTGGATGTCGGTGAAGATGTTGACGACCTTGGAGGCGAAATCTTCCTTGCTGACGCCGCGGAAAAGCGAGGCGATGCGCGGCTGGTTGTCAACCAGTACGCCCGCCGAGCTGCCGCCGATGCTGTCGATGCGGGGCAGGTGGGCGGCGGCGCGTTCGATGGAGTCGATAATGCCGGCCTTGTGGTATTCCGGGTCTTTTTCGAAATAGGGGTCCCAGCGGACTTCTTCGGTGAAAACGACTTCACCGTCCTTGACCGCGGCGCATTTGCGGTCGGAGCCGCCCAGGTCGAAACCGATCCGGCAACCGTCCATATGGCCGCCCAGGGCGACTTCGATTTCCTTGGATTCGGGCGCGTTTCCGAGCGCCATGGAAACGACTTCAAAGGCATGCCCGTAGATGCGCTCGCCCATGATTTCGTGGTCAAACGCCCGGGCTCCGTTCGCGGAGTAAATCTTCGCCAGTTCGGTGGCGACGTCCGGCGCTCCGGCGATGACGACCCGGTAGCCGCCCTTCATCCAGAGCATGAATTTGACGATACGCTCGACGTATTTGACGTTCAGCGCCTTGTATTGTTCTTCGTCCGGGAATATGGCGGTCGGGAACGTCGAACAGGTTCCGTTCGGACGGTTCAGGGCGATGACGATCCGGCGGCCTTCGCCGGTGGCGGCGACGGCTTCACGAAAAGCGCGGTTCCATAAAACAGCCGGGACAAAGCCGGGATCAAGTTCGGGCTTGACTGCCGGTTTAATTTCCAGAATCATGATAAAAATCTCCTGTTTTCCTTGATTTGCTGATCTTACACTAATAAGAATATAACCGAAACGTGAAAATGCAAGTCCGCGTAAACATTTACGCATGATTTTCTCCCGGCCGGCAGTCGACTTCGGAATCTTTTATTGAAAACGTTTACGCAATGATATTCCGATACCGGAACCGGATCGGGAAGGGGGCTATTTATTTTCGTTTTTGCGGGCGTCGTTGACGGAGTTCATGAGGTTCCAGACCTGGCGGTGCTCGATCCACGCCACCCTGCCGGTTTTCACGTCGTAAACGGCTCCGACCACCAGAATTTTATTTTTGACGGACAGTTCAAGGATATCCGGGCTGGAACGGAACAGCGTATGAATGGATTCCATGACGTTTTCCCGGGTGCAGATTTCGGAGAGCGCCCGCTCTTTCAGATACGGGTTTTCCTGTTTGACGCGCTCGGCCACCGGGAGGATCGGCTTGACCAGTTCCTGCTGATTCGGGGGGAGGCGGTCAAAGGTTTTCGGGTCAAGCGCCGCCTCAATGAGGTTGCAGTCGCTGTGTCCCATGACGATGATCACCGGGGTGGCATTCCGTTTCAAATCATATTCAATACCGGCCGCTTCCCGTTCCGTACAGGTATTGCCGGGGGTCCGGTGCACGCAGACATCCATCACGCCCACATCGAAAATCAGTTCGACCGGCACCCGGGAATCGGTACAGCTCAAAATAGTGGCAAGGGCATACAGCGACGGCTCGCGCTGAACGGACAATTCACGCCGTCCGCTGTCTTTGTGAAGATTTGAGGGACGGTTGCCGACAAAACGGGAGTTGCCCCGTTTCAGGTTTTCCAGAATGGTTCGGGGCGGGTCTTTGGTCAGAAATCGGTCCTGCGCCAATCCCGTCGCCGAAATCAGCGCCAGTCCTGCAATGATGATGAAAGTTCTCATGGTTCTCCTCCGGTTCTATTCCAAATATAATAAGGATACGGGAAGATTACAAGAATGAATCGGAGAAAAACATAATAAGAGGGCGCGGGCGGGTGTTCTGATTCAGTTGACATTGGTTAAGGAAAAATTGAAAATTCTCCGATTCTGCTGTTGACATCCGTGCTTTTGGTATTATAATATCATCATGGTTTACCATAACACTTCAAGGGTGGTAACGGAATGGAGATACCGACTTATCAACAGATCAAAGATGTGCTGAAAGAAGAGATCCGGCAGGGGAAATACCGGCCGGGCGATGTACTGCCATCCGTCAACCAATTGGCGAAGATGTTCTCCACCAGCCGCAACACTTCGGTAAAGGCCATCGGCGACCTGGTCCACGAGGGGGTTGTCCATACCATACAGGGCAAGGGGACCGTGGTCAATGATTTGCGGCGGAATGTCGCCGCCGCCGGGCAGTCGTCCCGTCCGCAATTGCCCAATATCGGGGTCATGCTGGCGGATTTCGATAATCTGGAGCATCCTTACCTGACGAAAATCCTGAAAGGGATTTCCGATCAATCCAAAACCGCCAGGTGCCTGCTGAAAGTTTTCTGCATGGCGAATTATTCGATCCGGGAGTTTATCGCGGCGGGCGAGTTTGACGGCGTCATCATCCTGAGCGAACTGCCGCCGAGCTCCGTACTGATGCTCAAGCAGCACCAGGTGCCGTTTGTCCTGGCGAATAATGATATCTACGGAGAGGAGCTTTATTCGGTCACGGTGGACAGCTATTGCGCGACTTACGAAGCGTTGAAATATCTGCATGGGCTGGGGCATCAAGCGGTTGCGGTGCTGGCCGGGCCGTCCGGGGCGCGCAGCACGCCGTTGGGTTATGCGGCGTGGCAGCGCGCGGTCGAGGATTTCGGGCTGTCCGGTGACAGCCGCCTTTTCAAAACCGCCGAATATTATGATGAGGAAAGCGGCTATAAAGCGTTTGCGGAGCTTCTGAAAACCGGACGGCGTCCGACCGCGGTATTTGCGATGGACGATTATATGGCGCTCGGCGCCATCCGGGCCGCCGCCGAAGCCGGAATCCGGGCGCCCGAGGAGCTGTCGGTGGTCGGCTGCGGTAATTTGCTGAATGAAAACACGCCCCTGCCGTTGACCACGATGGATCATCACCTGGATGCGCTGGGGGCTCAATGTTTGAAAATGCTGCTGGCGCAGTTGGGCAAACGCCCCGTCCCGCAGCTTAAAATTACCCGGAAGCCGGAATTGATCATTCGTCACTCCTGTGTTCGGCGCAGGACAGTCAAATAATAAAAGAATTTTCGCACCTATGAACACGAAAAGGAAAAGGTTTATATTTATTGAGTTTCCAATTGTGTTTTGAGGACATTGCGGCAATCCGCGGAAAGTGACAGATCGTTGTAATGGGGGTTCTCCTCGTGATTTGGGCATCCATTTGTCATGGAAAGATAACTCATTGATAAATTACAAATACAAATGAAGGTTCTTTATGGATAACTGTAAATTACAATGCGGCGTAGCCCGCAACGAAATCGGTGTTTTGGATTCTGAACGATTGAACGATCCGCTGTATGCCAAGGCCTTGGTGCTGGATGACGGCGGGAGGACACGGCTGGCGATTATCGCCATGGACGCGGTGGGGATCGGGGATTTCGACTTGACGGAAGCGTTTCTGCCGGAGCTGAAACGGCGCCTGGCGGATGAATTGCGGATTGATCAGGTCCTGGTCAACGCCTCCCATACCCACACCGTGGGCCCGATGCTGCGGAGCGAAGCGGAAGTGCTGGCGCAGACAGTGGACGCGGTGCGGCAGGCAGCGAATGACCTAGTTCCGGTCGCCGTCGGCAGCGGTTCCGGCTATGAGGACCGCATTATGATCAACCGGACGCTGCGCCTGAAAAGCGGCAAAGCCTGGACCGTCCGCCAAAGTATTCCCTGTCCGCCGGACGAGGAAGTGGCGGGATTCGGCCCGGTCGATCCCGAGATCGGCGTCATCCGGATCGACCGGTTGAACGGCAGTCCTCTGGCGGTGGTTTATAATTTCGCCTGCCATCCGCTGATCGGCGTGGCGGACGGCAAGGTCACCGCCAATTATCCCGGTTTCGCTTCGGCGGTGATCGAGGAGAATACCGGCGCGATGGCGTTGTTCCTGCAGGGGGCGGCGGGCGACATCACCGAGGCCGCCTACAAGGACAACGAAAGCCCCCGGGATTCCGGGATGGTCGGCCGGGTGCTGGGGGCGGGCGTGTTGGCGGCGTGGCGGCAGATCGCCGTTTGCGGCGGTGCGACACTGGCGGCGGTGTCCGAAACGGTGGAGTTCCCCCGGCGCACGGATATCCCCGGCCTGCTGGTGGAGTTGAAGGCGAAACAACAGGAATTGCTTCGGTCGTTGCGTTTTCTGAGTTTGAACTTCAAGTCATTTCTGCCGCTTTATTTGAAATACCGCCTGGATCCGGAATATCCGTCCGATTATTCCTACCGCTATATGCACGCCGCGCAGACCGGCGATCCGTGGCTGAAAGACCGCGACGCCGCCAACCGGGAGCAATTGGACCGTTATCTGGAAAACATTCACGCGATGGAACTTCTGGCGAAGCTGGAGGATGATGTCGCCACCTTGGAGCGGCATCAGAAAATCAACCTTGATTCCGCTTCGGATTCGGTTGCCGCCGAACTGGTGGCGTTCCGTATCGGCGACGCCGTGCTGACCGGTACTCCGGTGGAGGCGCTGGCGGAAGTCGGGTTGACGGTCAAGAAAAACTCGCCGTTTCCGAAAACCTTTCTGGCGGCTTACTCCAACGGTTACATGCACTACGGCGCGATGCCGGAGGATTATCCAAAGGGCGGGTATGAGGTGACGGAGTGTTTCCTGGCGCCCGGATGGTGCCCGGTCTATCTGGAGGCGGTTCAGCGGATGCTGTGCCGTTTGAAGGCGGCTGAACAGCCGTGAGGACACTGCCTGACCTGTCGGCATGTGGATTTGTTTTTCTGATTTTATCTGGAGGCTTTGACTGAAAGCCTCCTTTTTTGTTTTCGGGGAAATTCACGAGAATACTGTTTTGTTTTCCGGTTTATCTATGATTTTTAGCGGATCGTTCTGTTTTTCGATAGTTTTATTATGGTTTTTTGTTCGGGAAAACTGTATATTTGAGAATGAAAGCCAGTCATTTAATCAAATACGGGAGGCATTTTCATATCCGATATCAGAACCGCATTTTCTGGAACATTACAACCATGAACGGTTGCACATGGGATTGGACGGCAGGATGATAAAGCCATATTCCCAAGACCGGACAGCAAGATCATGGAGTTTTCGCGACTGGGAGGATTGTTCAAATCCTATCGGCCGTGAACGAGTAACGTTGTTCTCGGCACGGAAAACGAAAGAGCGTTCCCATTCTTTCGCTTGTCAATCTTCGAACGTTGAAAATGTTAAAAACGAACCAAGCGGCTGTTGATTTACTTGCCGATAATGCTAATTTAAAAAAAGATCAATTGATCATGATATACAAGGGGTTTTTCATTGCTAAGCTCATTATCGGTAGGAGTTTCCATGGCGTTTGATATGAAGTTGCTTGCTTACTGCGGGCTGTATTGCGATTTATGCCCGGTGCGAGTGGCGCATCGGGAGGGCGATGAGCGGCATCTGGAGGGCATTCCTGCGAGATATAAGCGCGAAAACATGATCGAGCAGGATTGCGAGGGATGCAAGGGACGGAATCTTTGCGGTCCCTGTCGAATTAAAGATTGTGCCGCGCCGCGCGGGCTGGACAGTTGCGCCGACTGCCCCGAGTTTCCTTGTCCGTTTCTGCTGGAATTCGAAAGCGATGGCTGTGCGCATCATCATCAGGCCGTAGCCAACCTGCGGGAGATTCGCGAGCTGGTTCGAGACCCTGCGACCGCCGTTACATTGTCGCTGCGGCGCCCGCCAATCATGGTATTTCACTTGCCCCAAGCATCGGGAATAACAATGGAGCATGCTTAAATGAAAATAAAACTTGCCGTGCCGGAAGACGCCGCTGAATTGCTGGCCATCTATGAAAACTATATTGACACGCCGATTACATTTGAATACGAGCGGCCCACTTTGAGCGAATTTGTAAGGCGCATTGTCGATACACTGGAAAATTATCCCTATCTTGTCGGTATTGAAAATGATAAAATCGTTGGATACGCCTATGCTCACCGGCTTCAAACACGCCCGGCATATCAATGGAGCGCGGAGTTATCCATTTATCTTGTGCCGCAAAGTTCCGGTCACGGTCTCGGACAAGAACTCTATTCCTGCCTGATAGAGCTGCTGAAAATTCAAGGAGTTCGGACGGTTTATGGTTGCGTGACCTCACCGAACCCCCGCAGCGAGGCGTTTCACGAGAAATTAGGATTCCGGCGGATCGGCCGATTTCATAACGCGGGATATAAGAACGGCGTCTGGCATGACATTTCATGGTTTGAGAAAAATATAGCGCAATATGACGAGCCCGAACCGCTGATTCCATTTCGGGAAATCCCTGGAGAACTCGTCGATGCCCGCCTCCAGGGGCGGTGATCGTCGATGATTCCATTTATGTCTATATCAACGGCAAATACGTGGGGAACAGCCATCCGTTCTGGACCGTCAACCGGGTTGATATCACCAGATTTTTCAAGCAGGGGCAGAACCGTTTAACAGGTCAGGTTTATAGCGGTACACAGAATGCCGGAATGGGGGACGGACACTTCAACTGCCCGATTAAACGAGACCGCATGGATACTGGGGCCGCATTGCTCGCACCATGGCTGGCTGGATGACGCCGGGATCGTCAACGTCGACGTATGTCGATACCACGCCTGAAGCACTTCGGAAAGCAGATGCTGATCCGGATCGACTTGTGTCAAAGCCCCTGCTTATCGAGACGCTGATGGACTGGCTGGCGCGGTGGACCGAGTTAAGTACCAGTTCTGACCGGCACATTCAATTGATGAAATTTGCCTTGGTTCAAAACGCCAGGGATTTTTTGTGGCCACGATCAGCTTCACGCACACCGATCGCGTACACCGTGATAAATAATTGAGTTTCCGGTTCAGCATACCGGATTCGATCCATTCTGCGTGAACCTGGCGTCGAGCCAGTTTGAGCATGATTGAGTTATATCGACCAGCGTAAGCCAATCCTCATTCTATATTTACTGAATGGACAGTAAAAAAACTGGAATTTTCCCGGGGAGTAGCTATATTTATACATGATGAAAAGTTACTCCTCGGAAAAAATCATTAGAGGCCAGCCGTTTGCGCTGGCGGTAGAGCCGGCTGTACAGCCGCACCCGACCGATCCGATCCGCCTGGGCAAGCTCGCAACGCTGGCCGGAATGAGCGTCTCGGCTTATACCAGGCTGTTTCGCGAGACGATCGGGCTTTCGCCGCTGGAATACTGCATCAAACTGCGTCTGCACATGGTGCGGGGACTGTTGCTGAAAAGCAATTTGAGTTTGAACGACATTGCGGCCCGGACCGGGTTCTGCGACAGTAATTATATGATCAAGCAATTCAGGCTGCGGCAGGGGGGGACTCCCGCACGCCTCCGAAAACATTTAAGCGAATAATCAGGAGCTTTTACCATGCGAAGAATGAATTATGCCGGGAATGTCGCGGACGACAGAGTTCGCCGGTACGTGCCGCCGGTCCGCATCGTCCGAAAATCGGACGCGGTCGAAAACGCCGAATCCCTGCTGGGCGTTGTCCGCCCTCAGAGTTATCTGCATTTCAACCCGCCCCAGTGCCTGATTCCGCCCGGCTGCGAGTTGATCCTTGATTTCGGCGTGGAACTGCACGGTTTATTGACATTGACCTCCGGCATGATGCAGAATTCCAGAATTCGGATTACGTTCGGTGAATCGGTTTCCGAAACACTCGGGACGCCGACCGGCGACCATGCCGTTCATCAGGGGACTTTTCCTTTGCCGAGGCTCGGTACTTTTGAGTTCGGGCAGAGCGCGTTCCGGTTTGTCCGGCTGGAAGTCCCGGCGGAGGAGAGCGAAGTCCGCCTGATCGGCGTCTGTACGACCGCCATTTACCGGGACTGGGAATACCGGGGCGGCTTCGACTCCGATGACGAACGGCTGAACCGGATCTGGCAGACCGGCGCTTACACGGTTCACCTGAACTGTCAGGAATACATTTATGACGGCGTCAAACGCGACCGTCTGGTCTGGATGGGCGATCTGTATCCGGAAGTACGCACCATTCTGGCGGCGTTCGGCGAAACCGGGTTGATCATGAAGAGCCTGGATTTCATTCGGGACTGCACGCCGTCCGATAAATGGATGAACACCGCTTCCAGTTACTCCTGCTGGTGGATCATCTGTCATTACGACCTCTATCTTTATTCCGGCAATATCGCTTATCTGCGCGAACAGAAGGAGGCGCTGGGAGACCTGCTTTGCCGCCTGCTCGAATGCGTCGGCGCGGACGGGCTCGAGGCTCTTACCGAATGGCGGTTCCTCGATTGGTCCACGGCGGACAATCCGGCGGCGAAACATGCCGGATTACATGGACTGCTGGCGTGGACCCTGAGCTGCGGCGCGATGATGGCGGCGGAGCTCGGCGACAACGGTTTGGCGGAGCGCTGCCGGACAGCCGCCGGACGGCTCCGCACTCAGGCGCCGGATTGCGGCGATAATAAAATCGCCGCCGCCATGCAGATGCTTGGCGGGGTGGGCGATGCCCGGGCGCTCAACGAGTCGATCATGCGCCGGAATCCGAACAGCGGTATCAGTACTTTTTACGGATATTTTGTTCTGCAGGCCCGCGCCCAGGCCGGCGATCTCGGCGGCGCGCTGGAGGTGATCCGCAATTACTGGGGCGGAATGCTGGACTTCGGCGGTACAACATTCTGGGAGGATTTCGATCTGGACTGGACCGCCGATTCCTATGGCATCGACAGCCTGCCGGTTCCCGGAAAAAAAGATATCCACGGCGATTTCGGCAAGCATTGCTATCAGGGGCTCCGTCACAGCCTGTGTCATGGCTGGGCCGGTGGCCCTACCGCGTTTTTAAGCGAAAAGGTGCTGGGGGTTCAACCGGTGGCGCCCGGCTTCCGCCAGGTGCGGATTGAGCCTCAGCTTTGCGGTCTTACCCGGGTTGACGGTTCATTTCCCACGCCGTATGGCGATATCGAAGTTTCGATTCGCCGCTCCGGCGATAAAATCGACAAAAAAGTCAAGCTTCCGGAAGGCGTACAGGAAGTATAAATATTCTTTAATGCAGCCGCAAAAAAGCCTCGAACCGGCATTCAAACCGGTTCGAGGCTTTGTGTTGAAAGGGGATGCCGGGAGTTATTTATTTCCAACGGCCAGACCGTTCTGGGTCATGTAACGGTAGCTCTGCTCGACCGCGGTCAGCATATCGATGTTGCAGTAGTCGAGTTCGACGATGATCGCCTTGGCGGATGCCGGGGCGTTGGCGACGAGGTCCTTGATCGGCAGTGTGCCGGTGCCGAGCGGCATCAGGTCCACCTTGCGGTCGAGGAGGCCGTTGACCATTTCCTTGCCGCCGACGTTCTGTTTGCAGACGCCGTCTTTCATATGGAGGGAGATGGTGTCGGCGGCGAAAATCTTCAGCATTTCGACCGCGTCTTCGGTCCCGAGGTTGGTGGACCAGAAGCAGTCGATCTGATACTTCAGGCCGGGCGTCAGTTTTTTGTAGATTTCGTATTTAAGCTTGCCGTCGAGGCGCTGGAATTCGAAATCGTGGTTGTGCTGGTAGAGTGTGAAGCCGTTGCGTTTGAGGACCGCCATCATGGCATTGGTGTTGTCGGCGGTCTTTTTGATGGCGTCCATGTCTTTGAAATCATCCGGGCCATAGCCGCAGACGATGGAGTCCAGGCCGATGATCGATGCGATTTCCATGGCTTCTCCGAGCGACTTGGGCGAACGGGCCCAGGGGGAATGGGAGGAAACGATGCCGAGCCCGAGGTCGGAAATCATCTTCATGAATTCGGTGGGGCGCAGATTCCAGAAACCGGCGGGTTCCACGTATTTGTAACCGATATCGGCCACTTTTTTCAGAACGGCGGGGAAGTCGTTGGAAGCGAGGTCGCGAAGCGAATAAAGCTGAATACCGATGGGCTTGACCATAATAAAAATTCCTTATATTTGGTTGACCGTTTATTAACGAAAAATATCCGCTATGGTATAGTATACAGCAGAAAAGAAAATCGGCAATTGTCAAAAATTATAATTATTTGACCTGATGTATTAAAAAGCCGGAGAAACGGCAAAAGCGCTGGATTGCACTTCAGATTTCCGGTTTCCCAGGAGATTTTGTCCGGCGAAGGCGCAGCTTTTGTGCCAGGGCCGCCAGTTGAGCGTCGAGCTTCGGCATCGGCCATTCCAGCGGAGTGCGCTGCCGGTAAACGGCGATCCAGAGACACCATAGCAGGAAAAAGAGCCCGGCCAGTTTGTTTTCAAGAGAATTGAAATCCCACCCGAAACTCCATGAGTATTCGGTATGGCAAAACGGAAACCAGTACGAAATGGTCCAGCCCTCGCCGGAACCGAGCAGGTCCATGATCAGATGCAGGTGAATCAGGGCGAGGAAAAGCAGGAAACACTTGATCCTCGCCACGCAGAATGCGGCCAGAACGCCGGATGCCGCCAGCGTGAAAACAAGGTTGTGCCCATAAATATGATGCGTCGCCCAGTACGCTTCCTGTCCGAATGGATAGGTGACGCCGTCGAGGTCGGGCAGGACGGCGGCGACCATGGATAGAAAGCGCTCACGGGCGGTGAGCTTGAAACAGTTCGCCGCGCACCAGCCGCTCATGATATGGGTTTGGAGGTGCATCGTGCGCGGTTCCTCCGTTGGTTCAGGCGTTCGGCTGAGTCAGGCCGAAACGCAGGAAACAGTAGTCCGGGTTCCAGATTTGACTGGGGATCGGGCGGAAGATCGCATCGGGCTCCTTCTGAAAGCTGTTCGGGCCGACCGCCATGGGTTCTCCCGCTTCCAGATGAAATGGCCCCAGCATGTTCCGCAGGGAATTCACCAGCGTTATTTCAAGCGTGTTGGAACCCTGTTGCAACACGCCTTCCGGGATTCGGAGCCGGTAGTCGGGGTACAACAGCAGGGCGATTGCCCGTCCGTTGATTTTGACCTCGGCGGAGTTGGCGTACAGGTTCTCAAACACGATTTCGTGGACACGGTCGGGCGCGGATGCCTCAAACACCTGCGCCAGCCTGATCCGGCCTCCGAAAAACGGAAATCCGGATTGCTCAAGGTGACGGATATCCACCTGTCGTGGCGGCGCGGACAGCGCAAATGAACCGTGATAACGGATGCCGTTGTTCTCCAGAGAAGAAAATGTGCCGGGCGTTTGAACGCCGAAGCGGCCGCAAAGGTAAACGGCTTCGATTTCACTATGGAAAGACAATTTATTCCGTTCGCCCTCGAAAATCCGTGAGGCACGGATGCCCCGGTACGTTTCGGGAGATTGGTGGAACCGGGTTTTCAGGGTCAGGCTGTTGCGTCCGGCGGTCACGGCTCCGGAGATACCGATCCGTTCAAATGCCTTGTCCGCGAAAAATCCATGCGGGCGGTTGGAAATCTCTTGTCCGTTCAACCGGATTTCATAACGCTCCGGGTGTTCCAGCAGCAGGTCAAGCGGCTGGCCGAAACGGTAATCGCTCGCGGCTTCAAAGGTGAAACCCAGTTCAACGTCTGCTTCCCGTTCCAGCTTCAGCAGGGCTTCCTGAATGGACAGAACGTAGCCGTGATCAAATAGTTCCTGCCCGTCGGCTTTGCAGGAACAATGGTCGAGCGTGAGAAGATTTTCCCCGAAGTCGGCCACCTGAAAAATAGTATCGGCCTGAATCCGGTGTTCGGCTGCCCGGGGAAGGGGCGCGGAAGCCGTTTCTCCGGCGCGCGCCAGAAGCACCAGGTCCGCCGCCGGGGCGAACCGGAACGGAATATGGCAGAAACCGTTGCGCCGGGTATGGTGAATCGGTTCGCAGAGGCCGGTTTCGGGATTGTAGCGTTCGGCTCCCGCGGCCCGGATGACGATTTCGGTTTCGCAGGGACGGAAACGTTCGGTATTGACAAAATAGTTGACTTCCGTCGGGTGGCCGTCGAAATCCGCAAGCGAGCGGCGGACGGCATTGATTTCCGCCGCCTGTTCGGTGGTTCCGGCTCTGAATACATCGATGGCGGCGGCGTGTTTGCGCAGTTCCGCCGCGATCGCTTCGGCGGAATCGAAATAGCGGATTTGTGCCAGCAGGGGGAGGGCGTTTGCCGGGGCGCCGTCGATATGGAACGTCGTATCGAAATCGTTGCGTTCCGCCAGGAGAATCCCGCCGTTGGCGGCGAATTCGGCAAGCAGTTGCGCCTGGCGTGCGGACAGGTTCATCAGCTTTGGCAGGACGACCACCGGGTAGGAGTGTTGGCCGATCCGGAGCCGCGCGCCTTCCACGGCGCCGTGTTGCTCCATCAGGGTTTCATCGCCGTAATGGTGGCTGATGTGCGAGGCGGCCAGCGTCTGGCTCAAGCGCTCGAATGCTTGAGAATAGCGGTCGATCGCGCCGAGATTGAATTGCGTCGGGGCATCGGCATAGGTTTTGTTGTACAGCAAATGCGCGGTGGTGATGCCGTGAATGATCAGGACATCGGCATGCACCGTGCTTTCCGCCAGCAGGACGCCGAGCCGTGAAATATAGTCATTGAAACGGACGTATTCCGGCCACCACGGCTGATGAATGAACAGCGAGGCGGGGTAATCGCGTTTGCGGAGCCCGCGCAGCGAGTATCCCTCCAGATGCTGGCAGATCAGGTTGACGCCGTGAACCATCTGCCATTGGCAGAGCCATTTCAGGTCGGCGAACGTGACGCCCCAGCCGCAGAGCGCGAATGTCTCGGACAACACGTGTTTCTTGCCGGTCTGGGCGGCCACGCTGGCCAGTTGCACCGGCGTCAGCAAAGAGGGGAAATAGCGCCCCAGCGCATCCATGCCCGGGATCGAAAAATACTGGTAATGAGGCATGACCGCGCCGTTGCAGGTCAACTGTTTCAGGTACGATTCCTCCAGCACCATATGACCGGTCAGGCCCCATCCGTGCGACTGGCACCAGTCATGGATTTCCTTCATGAAATTATTCATGAACAACCGGGTGGTCAGGCGCCAGAAACGGTAGCGCGTCCGGCGGCAGCCGTCCATGTCAAAGAAAAGATGCGGCAGCAGGGGCGGCAGGTCGTCGCCGTAGGCTTCGCGGTATTCGCGCTCGTAGATGAAGGACCACGGGATGCCGTTGCGGGAAATCTGCGGTTCGTCGGTGAAAAAACCTTTCAGCCCGCGGCGTTCGGTTTCGGACAGCTTTTGGTGATAGTCGGCGTAGACGATTTCAATGAATTTACGGGTGACTTCGGCGTCCAGCGTATCGACATAATAGGGGTTGACGTCGTAATAACAGACAAGAATGCGGTCTGTGTTCGCTGCCGCCTCTTTTTCGAGCAACCGGCCGTCCGGCGTGTAGGCCGCGATAAAATGGTCGATGCTTTCCAACCGGTTCCCGGGCGTTTCGATGCAGCGCAGGTATTTCTGCTGGTACCGGACCCCCAGGCCGTTGACCGCGCCGCTGCCGAATCCGCTCGGCCAGCCGTTTTCATCGTAAGCCCAGGCATTCATGTTCAGTTGTCCGGCATCGTGAATGCAGCTTTTGGTGAGGTTAAACCAGTCTTCGCTCATGTACTCCGTCAGGAGCCCGCCTCGGGCGTGCATGAAAAAACCGCCGATTCCGGCTTCGTGCATCAACCGGATCTGGCGGGACAATTCGCCCGCCTCCAGTTTGTCGTTCCAGCTCCAGAACGGGATCGGGCGATACTCCGGCGGCGGGTTGAGAGCCCGCTTAAACGTATTCATTTTATCGCTCATGGCGGATTACCGGATGATTTCGCGCCAGACGTTCAGGAGTTTCGATGCGGCCATCGTGTCGAACGGATTGGAGCGCGGAGTGGTTTCGTAGCCGCCGCGTCCGTAGTTCCACGGATTCGGGATATAGCCGCTGCTGCCGCCGTTGCCGTGCGATACCGCAAATGCCAGTTTGCCGTGGAAAATATCTTTGCGCAGGGCCAGCCCGATTTCCACGAACGGTTCGCCCGGCAGCGACGCGATGACCGCTTCGCCGAACGAAATGCCCGTGAGGGTAATATTGAACGGTTCAGTGCTTTCACGCATGCTTAACAGGTTGTAAGCGAAATATTTCAGCGCGAACGGAGTCTGCCGCGCCAGGTCTTCCGAAGTCAGGTCCGCGCCGGAAACTCCGACGACTTCAATTTCAGGATATTTGTCCATGACCGCCTGCGCATCGGCGATTTCCTGCCGGGAGAGGCGGCGGCGGTCCACCGGGATCGATTTACCGAATGTTTTCAGGTCGGCGGAGAACGCTTGCAGGGACGGCAACGCTTTGGAAACCGTTTCCGCATAGCCCTTGCCGATGCGTTCCGCTTCGGGATAATGGGTCTGAACCATGTTGGTGGAAACGTCGAAATGGTTAATGTTGCCCGAACAGCCGATGAGCGGCATGACCACGGAACCCGCGCCGAGTTCGGCCTGGAGCGTACGGACGGTGAACCCGGCCCAGTCCGCCGAAACGCTGTTGCCGCCGATGGTGTCGGTGTGGTTGACGATGTTCAGCAGCAGGACTTTGATTTTACCCGCCTGGCTGATGGCGAGAATCGGAATTTCAGGGTCGATATCGCCTTCGGAGGTACGAATATTCGGGTTCAGTTTGCCGGGATTGGTGACGACCGTGCCGTTTTTCATCCAGTAACGGCGGTTGAAAATAAAACGGGCGTCGCTGGTGATGCCGCGGGAAAGAGTGCCGTCCGTCATGGTGGACATGGCTTCGCGGACGGCTTCCACTGTTTGGGCGATCACATAAGGCAGGTATTCGGACGCGCTGCCGTTGCGGTTGCTGCGGACTTCGGGGCCGGTGTGGGTGTGGGTGGCGGTCATGATCAGGTTGTCCGGGCGGATCGCGCTGAAACCGGCGTCCTTGAACGCGGCCAGTGCGCCTTGGTAAAGTTCGTCCGAGACCGTAATCAAATCGTATTGAATAATGAATGCGGCGGTGCCGTTCTGCTCCAGGCTCAATACCCGGACTTCAAGATCGTCGCTGACGGACTTCCACATGCGGATGTTGAAGTATCCGGCCAGGCTCACGGGCACCTGAGGGTTGATGTTGCGGCGGGCGATACCGAATTTCACAGTGTTCATTTCGAGACTTCCTTTGTTTGAACAGGGACTGAAGAATCAGGGGCTTTGACCGGTTCTTCCGTGGTACGGAAATGCAGATAATAGGTTAACAGGCCGAACGCCAGCACCAGCAACGTCAGCAGCACGACCGGGAAAAACCATTCCCGTTTGTTGTCGCGCGAATTTTTCTTGACCTTGATGGAGGTGGTGTCCAGTCCTTTTTTGACGAAGTTTTCCGGATAAGCCGGCAGGTACGAGAAGAAGCGTCCGGCGAATGTATCGAGTTTCATCCGCAGGTTCACCGCCCAGCCCGCGGCTTCGAAGAACATGCTGAAGTTACGCTTGTACAGTTTGTACAGCGAATAAATCACCAGCGGCGTCATGATGCACATGAAAATCAGCAGCAGGTAAAAGAGCAGATTCAGGATCGGCATGCTGGCCAGTTGTTTGAAAATGTAAGTGAGCCCGCTGAAAACGGCGGCGAAACCGACGCCGCCGGCCAGCAGCCACATCGAACCGTTCATCCCCGGCTTGGCGGCGGCGGGAGGAGGAGGCGCGGTACCGGCTTTTTCAATTTTATTGGTCAGGTCGTTGGCGATAATCTCCGCCGAGGTCAGCTTGGAGAAGCGCGTGGTGATGATGTTGCTGATCTTGACGAACGGCAGCGCCAGACTCTGTTTGAAGCAGATGGGGCCTTGCAGAATGTCCTCGATCACAATATCCCACAGGGAACCGTCCCAGTCCACGAACAGACCGGCTTTGCCGGGGTAAAAGGCCATGTCGGTGCCCGCCGTCACCGCGGCGGCGATTTTCTGCGAGCTGGCGACGCCATTGATGGTGCGTTTGGCGTGCATGTACAGGATAAATAAATTGGAGGTCCGGGCCAGTTGTTTATGGGCGGCCGGATCGGTGATCTTCAGGCACAGGTCGAAGTGCTTGCCGTCCATGATCAGGGAACCGGCCTGGAGCATCGACAGCCGCGTCGGGTTGAACAGTTCGAACAGCGAAATGAAACTGCGGACGAACCGGAAATAATACTGTTTATACAACAGCAGTTTTTCGATATAATGCAGCCGTTTGATGTTGTTCATGATGGAACTGTCCTGCTGAAACAGGCCGCGGAGGAAATCGATGGCTTCGGTATTGGCGGTGTCTTCTTTCAGGCGGTCGGTGCCGAGTTTTTCGGCGGAGTTGCCGTCTTTGCCTTTCAGATATCCCTCGTATCCGGCGAATTTGGCCTTGATCGAATCCCAGTCCTGCAGGGAGATTTTTTCCAGCTCGAACACTTCCGCCAGTTTGCGGACGGAATCGCGGTAGGCCGGGTTCAAATCCTGGGTGACATCCAGTACGCAGGACGGGTCCGGCGAGGCGAGGGGGGCTTGTTCGATGGCCTCGTGAACGGCGGATTGATTGCGGACGTCCAGCGGCGAAAGCGCGTCGGCTTTTTCCACGAAACGTTTGGCGTTTGCCGGGTCGATCTGCACCAGTTTGCAATAGTCGAAGTATTGGTCCACCTTCGGCGCCACCTGACGGTAACAGGCATACATGGGAGGCATGTCCACGCCCGGCAGCAGGGTGGCGTAGGTGTCGTTTTCCGCCCAATGGAGATATGCCTGAGCATCGCTGAGAAATTTGTCGAGCAGGGGCAGGGTGATGCCTTTGAGCCCCGCCGGGTTGTCCGCGCCGTCCAGAACGGTCAGGATGTCGGTGAAAAGCTGTTCGGCCACGGAACCGGCCACGGCGGCCCGGACGATGATGCCGTCGCCTTTCAGGTTGCCCGCTGACAAGCGGCCGATGGCGTCGCGGACTTCGGTCAGGGTGATGACACCGTCGTTGATCAGCTCGTCGGTCAGTTGATTGGTGATGGTGCTGATGATTTCGCGTCCGTTGGCGGTGTCGTCGCGGAGTTCGTCAAGGGTGATCGCCGGGGCTTCACCGGCCAGCGAGGAGAGGTCTTTCAGCACACTGTCGAGCCAGTAAAATGCATCTTTGATTTTGTCCACGCGGATGGAGTTGCTGGCGGTCGAATCCAAGTGGCGGTAAAACAGGGGGTCGCCGCTTAACGCGGTCACCGGAGCGGACAACAACGCCCAGAACGCGTCGTCGTTCTGCATGACGGTGCGCAAGTCTTCGGGGTGAGCCAGTTCATACTGATAGGACCCACACAGTTTTCGGAAAACGGCTTTGCGGGGGGATGAATTTCCGGCGGTTGTCATTTACTTGGTTTTTCCTTCCATATTATCAGGCGTGAAGAGCGGCGTTTTGTTTAAGAAGATCCGTCAATGCGATGGCGGTCATGGCTTCCACGACCGGAACCATGCGGGGGCAGAGGCAGGGATCGTGGCGGCCGTGTACTTCGCATACGGCGGCTTCATTGTTCAGGGTTACAGTGTTTTGGCGGCCGGAAATGGAGCTGGTCGGCTTCACGGCGGCGCGGAAAATAATTTCATTGCCGTTGGAAATGCCGCCCAGGATGCCGCCCGCGTTGTTGGAGGTGAATCCGTCCGGCGTCATCGGGTCGTTATGCTGCGAGCCCCGCATTTCGGCGGCGGCGAATCCGGCTCCGAATTCGATGCCTTTCACGCCGCCGATCGACAGAATCGCGCGGGCGAGTTCCGCGTCGAGCTTGTTGAACACCGGTTCGCCGATGCCGGGCGGCATGCCGTTGACCCGGCATTCGATGACACCGCCGACGCTGTCGCCGGCGGCGGATGCTTCCAGAATCAACTGTTCCATCCGGGGGGCGGCTTCGGGGTCGGCGGCGCGGACGGGATTGCGTTCGATAAAGCTGAAATCAACCGACTTGCCGGTGATGGAACCGACTTTGGCGGTGTAGGCGGTAATGACGATGCCGTATTTCAGCAGGATTTTTTTGGCGATGGCTCCGGCGGAGACGCGGGCGAGGGTTTCGCGCCCGGAGGCGCGCCCGCCGCCGCGATAGTCCCGGATGCCGTATTTCTTATAAAAGGTATAGTCGGCGTGCCCCGGACGGAACATATCTTTGATATTGCCGTAGTCGCCGGAGCGCTGGTCGCGGTTCATGACCAGCATCATGACGGGAGTGCCGGTGGTTTTGCCTTCGAAAACGCCGGACAGAATCTGAACGGTATCGGTTTCCGAACGGGGCGTGGAGACGGAAGACTGCCCCGGCCGTCGCCGGTCAAGTTCCTGTTGAATGTCCGCCGCGTCCAGTTCAAGACCCGGCGTTACGCCATCCACGACCACTCCGGCGCCGCCGCCGTGCGACTCGCCGAACGTGCTGACTGTAAATATTTTCCCGTAAACGCTGCCGCTCATTTTCGTATTTCCGATTCAATGGTTTGTGCGGCGGCCGCGGCGGTTTCTTCCGGAGGCATATTCTCCGGCGCTACCGTCAGCTCCGCAATGTTTTCGTATACTTTTTCGCGTTCGCGATAAAATTCCATAAAACTGTCGAAAGGACGCGCCGCATCCAGGTACGGCGGCAGTCCGTTCGCTTCGATCCGTTTGAAAATCACCTCCGGGGCGACCTTCAGGTAAACAATGTGTCCGAGTTCGGGAAGGAGCGCGCTGACTGCGGAATTCATCGGCAGGCCGCCGCCCAGGGCGATGACCCGCGACTTCATCGGCCGCCCGTTCCGGAGGCGCTCGATCACTTCCGCCTCGAGGTTGCGGAAAAATTCTTCGCCGTACTGGCGGAAGATACCGCGGCAATCCAATTTCTCCCCGTAATTCTGTTCGAACAATTCCTCCAGCATGGCGTCGGTGTCGGCAAAAGGACATGACCATCGCTTGGCCAACAGCCTGCCGACGGTGCTTTTACCGCAATGTTTCATGCCGGTGAGGACAATTTTCATAGAATCGAGTCCGGTTTGACAATCTGGGTGCCGATCCCGCTGTCGGTAAAGATTTCCAACAGCAGCGAATGACGGATTCGTCCGTCGATCATGTGAACTTTGTTGGTGCCGGCTTCCAGGGCGCGGATGCTGCTCTGGATTTTCGGGATCATGCCGCCGGTGATGACCTGTTTTTTGATCATGCCGTCCACTTCGCTGGTGCAGATGGAGGAAATCAGGCTCGATTCATCCTTGGCGTCGCGCAGGATGCCCGGTACATCGCTCAGGAAGACCAGCTTGCGCGCTTTCAGTCCTTCAGCCACGCGGCAGGCGGCGATATCGGCGTTGATGTTGTAAATCTTGCCGTCGGTGCCGCGCGCCAGCGGGGTCAGGATGGGAATGATCCGGCTTTTCAGGGCCTCGATCAACCGGTAGCTGTCGATATCGGTGATGTCGCCGACGTAGCCGATGTCGATTTTCTGCCCGGTTTCCTTGTCCACCGCATACATTTTGTCCGCGGTCAGGACGCTGCGCCCGGAAATGGAGATCGGATGCCCGCCCGCTTCCACCGCCGCATCGACCAGCGATTTGTTGGTGACTTCGTGAAGGACCTCGTCCACCACCTTGATGGTTTCTTCGTCGGTGACGCGGAGGCCGTTGATGAAGCGGGTTTCGATTTTGCGGCGGGTGAGTTCCGCCGTGATGGCTTTGCCGCCGCCGTGGACGACCACCGGGCGCATGCCGATGCATTCCATGAGGACGATGTCGCGCATGGTGCTTTTGACGAGTTCGGGGTCTTCCATGGCGCTGCCGCCGAATTTGACCACCACGATTTCGTTGCGGAATTTCTGGATATAGGGCAGGGCCTCTACGAGAACGGAGGATTTTTGTATGAGTTCTTCCATGAATGTCATTGTTTCTTGTCCTTGAAATATAATCAGTTTATACTGAACAGAAAATACAGTCAATACGCGTAATTTCAAGGCAAAAAGATAAAAAAGAGGATACAAAACCAACTAAAATTCTCCATCCGCTTGCCAAATACGTTTTCAGGCAGTAAAGTACCGGCAATCAAATCTGGAGGGCCTTGCATGGAGAAATACCGTAAGTTTTTTTTAGTGGATATATGGAGCTACAGTCGCAACGACTTATCGAGAAATTACTATTCCCTGCTGGGTGTCCTCCGGGTCATCGTCATGGCGGTGCACGGGTTCAGGGAGAGCAAATGCCGCCTGTGGGCATCGGCGCTGACTTATTTTTCCGTTTTCGCCCTGGTGCCGGTGACCGCCATGGCATTCGGAATCGCCAAGGGGTTCGGGCTGGATGAAACGCTGAAGCAGTCGCTTTATGAGAAATTTTACGATTACCAGCAAATTCTTGATTATGTTTTCGAATACGCGGGCAACCTGCTGGAAACCACCAGGGGCGGCATGATCGCCGGGATCGGGGTGGTGATGCTGTTCTGGGCCGTGATCAAAATGCTGGGGAACATCGAGGCCGCTTTCAACACCATCTGGGGCGTGAAAACACACCGGACGCTGTTCCGTAAATTCAGCGATTATCTGTCCATGGCGCTGATTTGTCCGATCCTGATCCTGGCGGCCAGCAGCATGACGACATTTGTACAGGGGTATCTCTCCCATGTTTCGACGGCCATGCTGCCGGAAATGCTGAGCGGCCCGCTGGTCAGTTTCATGGCGCGGAGCCTGCCGTTTATGATTTTGTGGGTGCTGTTTCCGTTCCTCTATTCATTTATGCCGAACACCAAGGTCCGCTGGAGTGCGGCGATTCCCGCCGGGATTCTGGCGGGCACAGCGTTCCAGTTCCTGCAGCAGGGATATCTGGCACTGCAGATTTACCTGACCAGCTACAACACCATCTACGGAAGTTTTTCGGCTCTGCCGCTGTTCCTGATCTGGTTGCAGTTGAGTTGGCTGCTGGTGCTTTTCGGCGCGGAAATTTCCTGCGCCATCCAGACTTCAGGCGACCGGGAATTCGAACCGCTGGTCCAGGAATTGAGCCCCAAGGCGCGGACCCGCGTCATGCTGGCGGTGGCCGCGGCGCTGGGACAGTCTTTCAAAGAAGATAACATCGGCCTTACGGATGAGAAAATAGCGGAATTGACGGGTATTCCGGCGCGGCTGGTACGGGACGGGCTCTACCGGCTGGAAGATGCCGGCGTTGTGGTCCGTACCCAGGAAAAAGAACTGTTCTACCCGGCGGTACCGATGGAGAAATTCACGGCGCTCGGTATTCTTCGCATGGTGAGCACCCACGGCAAGGATTACCGTCCGCAAATTTCGAATCGGGCTTTTGATGCCGCCGATGCCTCTTTAACGGCCATGGAGGAGAACGTCCGGAAATCCGAGCTGGATGCCCCGTTTCCGAAAGTTGAACAGGCATGAACAAATATGATGCAATTATCATCGGCGCCGGACTGGCGGGACTTGGCGCCGGTATCCGGCTGGCGCATTATGGGCTGAAGGTCTGTATTTGCGAGCGGCATTCACGAATCGGCGGCATGAACTCCTACTATCATCGGCAGGGAATGCTGCTGGAAACCGGACTGCATGCCATGACCAATCTCGCCCGGCCGGGCGATCCGAAAAGCCGTCCGCTCCTGAAAATGCTGCGCCAATTGCGTTTGACGCTGGAACAGCTCAAAGTCCGTGAACAGCATCATTCGTTGATCCGGTTTCCGGAGCGGACGCTTCGATTCGACAATGATTTCGCCACATTCGAGGCATCCGTGGCGGACTGTTTCCCCGCCGAAATCGACGGTTTCCGCCGGCTGGACCGGATGCTTGAGGAATTCAATGAGGTGAATTTGAACAATCATTTTGCATCGGCTCGCAGCCTGATCGGGCGCTTCATCAAGGACCCGTTGCTGACGGATATGCTGTTGTGCCCGACGTGTTACTACGGCAGTGCGCTGGAAGACGATATGGATTTTTCGCAATTTGCGATTCTGTACAAGAGCGTAATCCGCCAGGGGCTGTTCCGCCCCGGCGACGGCATCAAAGGATGGCTCGACCTGCTGTTGAACCGCTACCAGGAATCCGGCGGGGAGCTGCGGCTGAACTGCGGCGTATCCCGGATCTTGTCGAAAGACGGGCAGGTGACAGGAGTTTTGACCGATGCGGGAGAGGTTTTGAGTACGGCGAAAGTGCTGTCGTCCGCCGGGTTGCCGGAAACGCAGGAGCTGGGGGAGTTGCCGGGAGATGCGCGTTTCGGTCGGGTGGCTTTTTTTGAATCGACGCATGTGTTTAAGGAATTGTCGGAATCAGAAGAAACGATTGTATTTTTCTGCAACACCGAGCGCCTGACATACCGCAGGCCGGAGCCAGCGGTGGACGTGGACAGCGGAATTCTCTGTTATCCCCATCATTTCAAATTCGAACCGGGGGATTTTCGCCCTCCGCCGACCATCAAGACCAGCGTTCTGGCCAATCCTGCCCGTTTCCCGGCGGAAAAAGCCGCGGCGATGGCCGAAGTCGAAGCCTTGACCGTCCGTATGACCGGAGCGGACCCCGGCAACGCGATTTTTCGTGACGCCTGTACGCCGCAGACGATTGTCCGTTATACCGGACGTAAAGAGGGAGCGATTTACGGTTCGCCGGATAAATGTTTGACTGGAAAAACCGCATTGCAGGGATTGTATGTCTGTGGGATCGATCAGGGATTTCTGGGGATTACCGGAGCTACGCTCAGCGGTATTTCGATGGCGAATCTGCATCTGCTGCTCTGATTGATCAATCAAAATCGTCCGAAGAACACATAGAGAGTATTCCGCTCTGCGAGTGGGCAGCGTTTCGTCGCTGCACCCCGCCCGGGCACGCCCCGGCGCGGACGGATGCTCCGCATCCTGACTGAGCGGCGCACACGGCGGTCCATAAGGTGAAAAAAAAGGCAAAAAAAAGAGGAGACCTTGCGATCTCCTCACAGGATGGCCGGTCTTACCAGCGGTTGCCGCCGCCGCCGCCGCCATTGAAACGACGATTGCCGCCGCTGCCGCCGCCGCTGCCGCCGCTGCGGGCCGGGCGATCTTCACGCGGCTTGGCTTCGTTAACCACAATCGTACGGCCATTGCAGTCCGTGCCGTTCAGGGCTTCGATCGCTGCGTTGGCTTCGTTTTTGTTGCTCATTTCGACAAAGGCGAAACCTTTGGCGCGTCCGGTCTCGCGATCCATGACGACGCTGACGGAATCAACCGTACCGTACTGATTGAACATGTTGGTGAGTTGGCTCTCGTCGGTCGAGAACGGCATGTTTCCTACGTAAATTCTCATTGAATTTTCCTTTTTTGCGGTTTTCCGCGGTTTATAGCTTTCCCATGACAAAAATTGACTGAGTTTTGGATATCGACGTAATCGCTGCCCGACAGAAAATGGAGAAAGCTGAATGTTCAGAACCCACCAGGAAGGAGTAAGCGAAGAAATCAGGATGTAAAAATCTAAAAATCAAACCCAAAAACGTAAACTCTTATCTTGCTTCCGAACGCACTGTTTTATTCGCGTAACTCCCATGAGTCATGGCTATCGTACTTTTTTCTGAAGCTTATATCTGATTACAATACTCCATTAATTTGCAAATACAAGCAGGTTTGCAGAAATAATTAAAAATCAGTTCGATTTGTTGAAACATGCGAAGATTCCCTGGAGTGAAGACAACCTGAAACCGGGTTGTTCAAAAAAGAACCTTATTCCTGGGCACATAATAATTGCCGCCCAACGTGGAGCCGTACAGTTTCAAACCGTCTTTGACATAATATTCGACCGCCCCATCCACTCTGGTCCAGTATGCCCCGTTCTGGTGGTTAAAGCCGGGGACGGCCGAGGCGGCTGTTTTGCCGTAGTCCCAGACGTGCCCATAGGTGTCGCCAAGCAGCAGCCAATCGGCTTTGCTGTTATTGCGGTAAGGGGACTGGTAATATTCGTTTGTGGATAAACTGAAATAAAACATGTAACTGCTGACGCCGCTCAGTCCGCTGGATAATATTCTGCCATAATCACGGGCCGGGCAAGTGAGAAATTTCTGCCAATTGTTTTTGGGGATATAACCACATTCGACCAGGGAATAACCGCCGCTGTTGCTGTTGCTCGCTTTGCGGAAACGAGTCATATAGTTCATGCTTTCGGTGGAGACGGGGAAGCGACCGTTGAAATCGTCGGCATAATGTGCCAGCGCCATGAATATTTGTTTTTGCTGGCTGACGCATGATGCTTCAAGCGCCTTGGCGCGGGCTGAACTCAACGCCGGCAGCAACATGGCCGCGAGGATCGCGATGATCGTAATTGCGTTGAGCTCAAAAAGTTCGGAGAATTTTGCTTAATTTTGCTTATG